>JAJQHQ010000052.1 GCA_021199655.1 Lachnospiraceae bacterium
CGATATTTATTGAGTTTTCAAGGTACACTGGCAATTTTATACTGCGAAGTTTGAGATAATTACACTTTCGACCCTAACATCATCCCATAATAGTATCATAATAGGCATTTGATATTTCTCTTCCTTTATCCGTTTTCTGTAGTGTCATCTTAGTTATTGCACAGTATAGAAATGAGAATGCAAAAAGAAAATCCACATTGAAGCAACAGTTATTATTCAGTGACAACATATTTATATAATTTTGCTACAGCGCTCTGGCCGTTACTTACTATAATCATAACATATGCCGTCCCAGTCCCAACCGCTGTCACTTTTCCCGTACTGCTTACCGTCACAACTTGTTCATCTGTAGAATAACCTACTACTATGCTGTTCGCCATTCTAATATTCCTAATTAATTCATGTATGTTTCCCAGTGATAATTCAATTGTAAACCCAGGAGATTCTTTAAAATCATCAATACTCTCTTCGATAATACATTGATACCAATTATATAGTTCCAAAATCTCAGTCTTCTCTATGTCCATATCTGGATCAGAAAGATTCTCCATTGCTTTCAAGGACAAAGTTGCGCTCATGATATCAGAAAGCTGGATCCAACCAGTTCCTTCACTGTTTATATAGACTTCCAACCAAAGCTTGTCTTCAGTATATTCCCCTGTAAGATCCGCATATGCCTCCGAAACGGTACCCATTACATTACTTTCGATATCCGGTTCTTCATAAATATTAACATAATAAACCATTTCCATTGACGATTGTTGTTTCAAATGATAATATTCAGTCAAATTTCCCATAACCACGCCAACTATCATCACCACAAGCACTGTTGCAAGTTGTTTTCGATAGTGGAGCGCCAAATTCCAAAAGTTTCGTCTTCGTCTGGATACATTCTTTGTATGAGCTTCGAAGTAGTCTATTTTTCTGAAGTCCATCTCCTGGCTTCTAGAAAAATGTTCCCTTTCTCCCTTGGCAAGCACTGTTGTCCTCTCCTCAGTACCCTCCTGTCCCTGTGCTTCATTTCTTTCCAAATTCTTTTCCAGCTTTTGCTGCAACATCAGCAAATCCTTTTTCATCTCTTCTGCGCTCTGATAGCGTTGTTTTGAATCATATGCACAGGCTTTTCGAATGATAGCAGCCAATGACTTACCGGCATCCACCGGTTCTGGAAGCGTTTCTCCCTGCAACCTGCGGGTGAGCGCCTCTTCTTTATCATGCCAAGTCAGCATCTGCTTGTATATGTTTTCAAAAGGAAGCCGATTCCTGTTCGTCAAACGATACATCACGATGCCAAGAGAGTAAATGTCCGCTGTGTTGCTGTAATGGCGACCATAATATACTTCTGGAGCCATATAAGAAAATGTTCCTTTTGTGGAATAGCTGACAGACGCAGCATTATCAATCCTGGCCATGCCAAAATCACCGAGCTTATAAACACCGTCTGGCGATCGCAAGATATTGCTCGGTTTGATATCCCTATGGAGGATTTTCTGTTGTTCACAGTATGAAAGTGCGGAACAAATATCCAGCGCAAGGACACAGGTTTCCTGCTCAGACATGGTGTGTGACGGACAGTAATAGCGAAAATCCTGCAAATATTCCATACGAATATAAATACGCCAGCCAATTTCGTTTTTCTTTTCTATATAAAAATCCTCTATCCGAACGATGTTCTCCATGTTTTGTAAGGCTTTCATCAGCTGGATTTCTTTTGTGTAATTCTGTGTGACATCATAGAGATAAGCCTGTACAGAATCATCGTTATCACATTCCATCCGAATCAGTTTTAAATCCTCTTCGTCCTGCGGGATATCAATGATCTTGATCGCACAATACTCCATGGCTGCATTGCCCGGCTCTTCATTCCTACAGAACGACATACTGGCAGAGGAAATTTGGGCAACCGACACCGGTTTTTCTGCCCTATAAACCGTCCCGAAAGAACCTTTGCCGATTCGTTCTGTAATTGTCCAGTCCTGCCATATCAGAGGCAGGGGTTGCTCCTCATACATTCTTCTTTCCCTTTGTGTTTACTTCATATTATCTAAAATCAAACCATATCTGTATTCGTTCTTGCTATGACTCCATAATCATCGTAATAATATCTTTGTACTAATGGAATACATCCAGAATCAGTGTGGTAAAAATGTCTTCTCTGTTTGAAATAAGCCGAATATAATTATCATAATTCAATTCATTTTGATCGTCATAAAAATCATCTACATAAATTCGACTAATTAATTCTGCGTCAGTGGATTCTATCTGATCAGATAGTTCCCCGGCAATTATATAGTCTGTCTCATCAAATCCATACTTATTTCCGCTCAAAGAATCTTCCGAATAAATAATTTCTATCATCTCATGTAAATTGTCCGCACCAAAACTGCCATTATACGGATTATCTATAATAATGTGTTTTCCCGTATCCGCCGGGACCAGATAAGTTGAAATACAAGGAAGCATATCTGCAATAGTCATAATCTCTTTCAAATTACTTTCATTGTCAACGCTTTCCGTCTCTGGAATTCGCTGTGATTCGACCCACTCACCATCCTTTTCTTCGCAAACTATGAAAACCACTTGCGAGTCTTTTAAGCCACTTGTGTCATAATAACAAGTGCGATCTGCTTTTTCAAGAAGCAGTAAAAGAAGCTCGTCATTGCCGTCCCCATCCAGATCATCAACCACATATGCAGCCACACCAACCGGAGGTTCCTGGGCCATTCCAACTTTTCCACTGTAAGGATCTGCACCATAATACATAACCTCATACTGCTGTCCGCCGATGTACTCATATCCTAACTTCTGTATCGTATTTAGAATAATCTCCTCCGAGGCCAGAGTTTCATTACTCCCAGTATTATCTTCACTTTCCTCCTCGGATTCGTAGACATTAGTTTCGCCTTCGTTTAATAAATCCTCTCCAATTATTATTATCAGTTCCGTTTCAGAATCAGATTCCATTTCTGTCACTTGCTCTATGACGTTTTCGGTCTCAAATTCGGTTTCACTTTCCACTATGTATTCTGTATCAGATTGGATAGCACTCTCTGATATCAGTTCCATCATGAATTCGGTTATGCCCTCTGTTGCCGCTTCAGTCTCGGCTTTGGTTTTCTCTTCCTCTATTTGTTCTGTTCCGGATTCGCGTTCATATTCCTGAACTTGTTCCGATTGTAGTTCAGACTGACCTTGAATCTCCGTTTCTGTTTCCCCACTTTCTTCTATGCTACTCTCCAGCATTTCATCTTGCTCAGTTTCCGAAACGTTTTCTGCTGTTTCAAAAAACATTTCCGTCTGAGCAAAATCGGTTTCACTCTCACTTTCTGCGACGACTTCCGAATTCAATTCCATTTGTGCCAAATTTTCCACCACATCAACCGACCGGGAATTTTTCAGGCTCCAGAAAGCTGTTCCTGCTCCAAGGCTGACAATTACAGCAATCACTATCCCAGTTATGATTTTTTTCTTCATTACAGCTTTTCCCGCTGTTTTCACGGAAGACGCCATATTTTTTGTTTCAGGTTTTCTCATTGAATGGGGTGACCTGTCCATCGAATTACCCTTTACTGAATTATCTTCCCTAAAAGGTTCCTCTTGTAAAATGTTCTTTGAGAAATCGTCATTCCATTCTATCTGTTTCGAAACTCTCTCCAGAATAGAATCATCTGGAATCTCTGCCGCATCCGCATCAATCCCTTTAAGCAGCCATGTAAAGAATCCGACAGCTGTAAGCCCCCAGAGGTTGACTCCTTTCTTCTCCAGCGCTTTTACACTGGTTTCCACCTTTTTCTTACCATAAGCTTTCCGGCTCTTTACTGTACTCTCGCTGATGCCAAGCTCTTCGGCAATCTCCTTTGTGCTCATCTCCTGCATGAAAATCATGGAAAGAACAACACGCTGCTCTGGAGGCAGTTCATCCAGAATCTCATTGATCAGACGCTTCCGATCCTGATATTCCATGGAAATCTCCGGATTCGTCTCTACGCTCTCATCCTCGAAATCGGGCTCGTCCACATCCGCATCGCCAGAAACCAGATCCGAGAAAAAAATCACTTTGCTCTTCTCTTTTTTCCGGAGATAATCAATCGTCACATTCTTTGCAATCCGTTTGATCCAGCCGTTCAGCGCCGCGACATCTTTCAGCTGAGAGATAGAAGAATATACTTTGAGATATGTATTCTGTATCAGATCACATATCGTATCTTCGTCCAGTGCAGCCATGGAACGGACAGCCCAGTATACATTCTGATAGCTGTAACGATACAGCGACTCGAATGCAGACTGGCTGCCTTCCGAAATCTGCTCAATCAGTTTCTGCTGCGGAACGCCGCATTTATCGCAAAACAATGTTTTTATATCAATTACTGCACTGCAATTATAACAATTCATGACTCAATCCTCCGGATATAAAATAATTCTTGAAAATTACTCAGGACACACAGTATATACATACAAGGCACACAAACCTGTACTGTCAATTATCACAACACACGCGCTGCCTTCCCCTACAGCTGTAATCTCTCCTTCATTATTCACAGTTACAACAGACTCATCTGATGAATAACACTCAATATCAGACCATACAGCTGCACCTGGAGTCTCTGTTTCTCCTGCCAGCAATACCGGGGTAGCAAATACTGCAAGGGACGAAGCTTCCGTGCCAAATGTTTCTGAGACAAAACTATTTATAAGAGAATTAATTAGATTCTGGCAATCAATATAGAATTGTATATCTGTATAAGGCAGAAGCAGACCCCATTTTTCTACCATTTCCGAAAACATAACCCATCCATTTCTTTCCTGACCTATATAAACCTGCACCCACAGTTCTTCCCCTTCCATACGCGTTTCCCCGGAAAATTCAAGATCTAACACTTCCCAAACACCAACACCCATCACTCTTTCCATAGTTACATCGCCATAAAAACCTGATGCTTCATAAATATCAATATCATAATCGCTTTCCAAAGGGTACTCCTGGTAATCTTCTTCTGATTGATGATCTGTTCTATACCAAATCCCGGCAATTGCGGCAGTTAAAACAACCACCGCTATGGCTATTACTCCCATCACTTTCGGCCAACGGGAGGCAGCCTTCCGCTTCTTTTCATTTTGTTCCGGCAAATGATTTGTCTTTTCCTTCTGGCTTTGCAGCTCCATTGCTTCGGTCGAAGTGATGAACCTTCTCTGCATTCGCAGCAGATCGTCTTTCATCTCTTCCGCAGTCTGATAACGCTGCTCCGGCTCATAAGCGCAGGCTTTCAGAATAATTCCGGACAAAACACTGCCCGCGTCAATCGGAGCAGGGAGCATCTCTCCCTGAACTCTCCGGTTCAGAGCATCTTCCTTGTCGTGGTAAGTCAGCATCTGCTTGTAGATATTTTCAAAAGGAAGCCGATTCCGGTTCGTCAGGCGGTACATCACGATTCCAAGTGAGTAAATGTCCGCAGTATTGTTGTAATGACGCCCAAAGTATACCTCCGGTGCCATGTAGGAGAACGTTCCTTTTGCAGAATAGCTGACCGACCCAGCGCCATCAACCCGAGCCATTCCAAAATCACCCAGCTTGTAAACTCCTTCCGGTGAACGGAGAATGTTGCCTGGTTTGATATCCCGATGAAGAATTTTCTGCTGTTCACAATAAGCAAGAGCATTACAGATATCAATAGCAAGTGCGCAAACCTCATTTACCGACATGGTATGTGAAGGACAATAATACCGAAAATCCTGCAGATATTCCATGCGAATAAAAATGCGCCAGCCGATCTCCTCTTTTTCCTCTACAAAAAAGTCTTCAATACGAACAACATTCTCGACCTCCTGCAGCGCATTCATCATCTGAATTTCTTTCATGTAGTTTTGGGCGATATCATAAAGATAGGATTTCACCGAATCTTCACCGTCACACTCCATCCGAATCAGTTTCAGATCTTCTTCATCCTGCGGAACATCAATCACTTTAACCGCGCAAAATTCCATTTCCGAATTGATCTGCATCCCGTCTTCAGATGCTGAATTTTCTACCGCGTCAGAATCAACAGCAGTTCCATCTGATAATTTCCGCTCTGCCTTGTATACGGTTCCAAATGATCCCCGTCCGATCTGCTCTGTAATTTTCCAGTCCTGCCATCCGGCTGGCAGTGAGAGTTCTTCATACATTTTTCTTTCCTTCTGTCTTTCTTTCGCTGATTCCAGTTTCTCCCTGAATTTGTGCTTTACATCATCTTCATATGATCTTCGCTGCGAATGCGAAAATCTGTCTTAAATAGTGATCCTTGCCCTTATGATACAACCGTATATGTCACATAACATTCCGATGCCGCATCCGGAAGCCCCTCGTCATCTTCCATGTAAACAGGTTCTATCATGACAGATGATATCTCACCCGCCACATCATAAAATGCGCACGATTTATGTTCAATATATCCGCTGTCAATCAGAAAGCCTTCCGTGAGCTGTTCTGTATAAACAGATCCATCTTTCATTGTAATTGTAACTGCCGCTCCATTTACCAGTCCTACGTACACATTGCCATCGGTGCAATTCTGCAAATCAAAATCCAGGTCAAACCTGTCAATGTATGTATAAACCTCCAGAGAATCCATGGTAAGTAACGATTCGGTTTGCACGGTATACTTCTGTAAGGATTTCAATCCTTCCAATAAATACTTATATTCCCCATTTTCTTCTATCAGATAATCCGTGCTTTCCCATGGTTCAATTTCATCGTCCGCTATATTAAAAAGCATATAACCGACGGCAGTAATCTCCTCATCCAGTTCTTCAACAGATGTAATCTCAATCGTATTATAATCTTCGAGATAGTAAGGCATACTCAATATCCCGTCAAAATCAAAATCTTTTCTATTCGTATATTCCGTGTCTTTTGTTGTCTGCGAGACACAATCATCCCAGAATTTTTTACATTCCCCTGTAAATATATAATAGTTGTAATAATTCTCCACAAATTCTGCCGGGGAACTGCTTTTCACCAAATCATATGACAAAGCAGTATCCTCTGATTCCGTATTTGCAGAATCCTCTTCTGTCGTACCCTCTGATTCGAATTCCGCACTTGCTGATACTTCCAGCGCCGTTCCGAAACTGCTCGTATATGAAACGATGTCTGCAGCAAGGGCCGTCAAAAGCATCGCGCTAATAATTCGAGTCCGGCTTTTCCTTTGAGCAGATTTTTTTATTTTGCTCATATTATTCTTGTTGTACATCTGATAAATCACTCCATGATATTTATTAATGTTCATTTTACACGGTTCACAAAAGGACCTGTAAACATAAAGTTCCCTTTCGTTTTTGTGTCCCTCACTCCTCCCGCGCGTTCTGATACCGATTCTCGGGAGCAAATGCGCATGCACGCATAATGACAGCCGCAAACTCAGCTCCGGCATCCACCGGTTTCTGAAATGTTTCACCCCTCATTCTTCTGCGCAAAGCCTCTTCTTTCTCACGGTAGGTAAACGTGGGCTTGTATATATTTTCAAAGGGCAGGCGATTACGGTTCATCAGACGATAAAGCACGATCCCAAGGGAATAAATATCCACTGTGCTGTCATAATGCTCCGCTGAAAACACCTCCGGAGCCATATAGGGAAAAGTTCCCTTGACAGAATAACCCCCGGTGAGAGCATCTTCCATCCTCGCCACACCAAAATCTCCGAGCTTATATCCGCCTTCAGACGAATGGAATAAATTGCCGGGCTTGACGTCCCTGTGAATGATATTCTTTTCTTCGCAGCAGGACAGAGCCTCACAAATATCCATTCCCACCCGAATGGCCTCCTGCTCGTCCACCGGATGCTGCTGCGTGTACTGCCAGAAATCCTCCAGATATTCCATGCGAATGGAAATCCGCCAACCGTATTCTCCGATCGGCTCTACCTCGTATTCCTCAATACGAACAATACTCGGCTTCCCTTTTAGCGAGATCATCATTTTGATTTCCCGCAGATAGTCTTCTTTCAAATCTGATATGTAGGTACGAACAGACTCCTCATTGTCATATTCCTGCCAGAGGCTTTTCAGCATATCCTCATCCTGCGGGATCTCCACAACTTTGATTGCGCTGAATCTTTCTCTGGTCACAGTTTCATTCTGAGCATTCTGTTCTTCCTGATTCTGTCTTGCCTTGTAAACTGTCCCGAATGAACCTTTTCCGATTTTTTCTACGATGCTCCATCCCTTCATAACCATTTCTCCTTCCAGAAAGTACGTCTTTATACCTTCCAGACGAAAGAAATGTTATGATGGATTTAAATTTTTAAAAGTTTTTCAAATTTTTTTATGGTAAGCTTTTAGATACCCAGATCAATATTCAGCCAATCCATCATTCTCCGGCGTACGACATCGCAAGCACATCATTATAAACATCCAATGGTTCCTCTGTCATAAGACAGGCCATTATAAATGCTTCGTAGGGATTGGCCGGATACAGTGGTCCCATCTCACAATCCTGAAGCATGGCATTTGTCTGTTTTAAATAAGTCTCATAACGCTCCATATTATTATTGAAACTCTCATCATCTATAGCCGCAAGCAAAAAAGTAACCGTGGTCAAATCCATCCGGTCGATTTCTCCATCTTTAAGAATCCTGGAAACACGCTGACGATTAAACCGTTTTTTCCCAAACTGCGTATACAGGGTGGAACGATTCATGTTGACCATATTCCCATTCGCTTCTTTTGGTATTCCATACAATAGCGCGTTTTCCACATATGCTCCTGATATCTTATCAGCAGTCCAGATTTCATCTCCATGTTCCGACTCAGCAGCAGCCTGCGCCAGTTGCTCTCTTAATTCCTGCCATAAATCCGCAAAAACCGCACAGGCATTTTTCTTGCCACGCTGATTAACTGACAGACCTTTCAGATAAGAAAGATAATTCAGGAGTCCTTCATCATTTTCCAAAGCGCAGGCCGGATCATTCAGCAAGTCCTCCACATTCTCCTCTTTCATTCCTTCTTTCAGAGATTTCGCTTTCATTCCCAGATATTGCTTATACAATATCTCTGCTTTTGCATAGGAATACTGATTCTGATAGCAATACCAGTAGATCGTTTCCAACGGATCCCTGAAATTGAAATCCGTCTCCAGCAAAGCCTTTGTGAGAAACTCCGACACTTCCTCCGGCTTCATGTTCAGCCCAAAGCCCAGGAAAAATACTGTTTTTCGCTGAGCTGATTCCTGCTCCAGCCATCCTTTTACTGTAGCGGATAATTTTTTTGTTGTGTTCAGAGCATAAGGCGCATTGTTATCCCGAAAAGCATATTTGATTGTTTCACAGTATTCCTTCTCATCAATCTCGGAATATGTTCCCAGCTCTTCCATCCCCGCATGCGTATAGACATACCGCCTCAAATATTCGTTGAATGGCACCCGACCTTTGCGGGATTTCAGGAAATTATAAATTGTCTCCCGATCCAGTTCCTCAAATTCCTCGGAATTAATCATGTGTCTCATGCTACGGGCGGCTCGCCGCGTATACTCATACTCATTCAGGTCTGCCGTCACAGTAGCCTCAAGATCTAATTCCCTCATCCATTCCGGTATCTTAGCCATGCCATGTTCCTCCCTTGTCTGCAAGCCTCTTTCTATAAATTCTTCTCTCCTGTTTCCGCTTTTATTCTGCTACATTATCTATTTGTTTTAACTGGTCTTATTGTAAAACTGGTTGCTTCTAACCCGTATGCTCTAAGCTTACTCTCCCAAATTCTTTACTGAATTATAATTCTTCATGGTGACAAATTCAACAACAATGTCTTATCATTTTGAATTTTTTCGGCATTTTGATACACATATCCCTGTTATGTTAGAGGAACTTTTGGTTTACGGCTGTGAAATATCGATATGCTATAGTTGCATCATACCAAACAGAAACGGTTTCAAAACCGCCCACAAAAATAAGTAAAAAAGGAGAAAATGAGTATGAAAACAAAAGCAAACATGAACAGAGGATTCGTTGGATGCATTCTGGTGTTTATCTTTGCAATGATGATGTCCATGCCGGTATCGGCTGCTTCTAAAGTGAAGCTGAACAAGACTTCCGCAACCGTCGTAGTCGGAAAAACCGTACAGCTGAATGTGAAAAACACCAGCAAAAAGGTAACCTGGACCTCTTCCAAAAAAAGCGTAGCGACTGTAAGCAAAAGCGGAAAGGTAACTGCCAAAAAAGCTGGTACTGCAACGATTACCGCCAAGGTTGGCTCAAAAAAGCTGAAGTGTAAAGTTACCGTGAAGTCAAATGTCTGGAATAATTCGAACGGAAACAATATTTATTCCTGGGCGGACAGTTCCTGGATATATTTGGCCATATGCAATCAGTCGCAATCCCTCAATTTTGTACATGCGCAGCCGCTGAAGATATCCTACAATTCCAAAAAGCAGCTGGTCGCACAAATTGTAGTATTAAACAAAACTCTTGGTTACAATTATTATTTTAACCAGATAACTGTAACCATCAATGACAAGAATGGCGCGCCGGTTGCTATAGGCACTTTCGACCTTGATGAGACAGTGATTTCTCCATTCGGCACCGTAACATGCGCACTGACTTTTGATGAGGGATCCACAAAACAGGTGATCAATCTGCGCAACACTGAATTCAGTTGGACTATCAGTACAAACTAAGGTCTGACGCAATTCATTGCAGATGGCAAAGAACACATAAAACGGAGGACAATATATAGCATAATTCTCTCGATGGTTATGATAACAGCGCATTAAACTACAAAAAACTTCTAAACGGATTGCTTGGCGTCGACTGAATTTCTTTTTTTCCTTAATTCCATGGTTTCATTGATACGGGGTGCCTCCGAAAACGGAAGCGCCCCGTATTATTTTGTCCCTGAATCTGCTTTTTGCTTTTATATAGTATCTACCCTTTATCGTGCCCTTTTTCTCAATATCTTACAAAATCCTGCCAGCTTGATCGTTTCCTGCCTGTTCTACAAAAAGCTCTGCCTTTCTAAGTTTTCACAACAATCAAAATTCTTTTCAAGAAATAATTTATTTTAAACTCCAGAATGCAATAGCATTATAAGTTATTGTTTTACAAATATATTTATTTGCGTCTGATCTGCTTACGTTTTTTTATATTGAATTTTATTTATATACTTTTGCAACGTTATCAGGGTTGAATGTTTCATACAGAAAATTTTTTTTCAAAAAATGTGAACCATATTAGGAATAGCAGTATTTTTTGCTTCAAATGAAAATAAAAACAAGCAAAGAAGAAAATCGGTAAGGGATGATCCATATGGCAAGTACATTGTTAAGCAATCAAGGTAACGGACTTTTCACTGAAGGTTTTTAATCCTACGCTATTGCTTCTTTGATAACATCCATTATTTATAAATGTAATTCTAAATAAATTATAAAATTACAGATTTTCTGTATGAACTTAATCAAACTGTAAAAAAATCGAACATATTAATTACGTAATGTATTAATCAATGGTTTCATGGATATCACAGAATTTAAAACGGAGGTGGTTACAGTGCTGATCGTTCACTGCCGCTCTTCCCCGCAGCCGGAAGAGTATAAAAACAGTAACTCGCAGGCTAAGTAATCGGATACAGGAAAAGGCACTTTATCCGTAAGGTTATTACGCACAATGACAATTTAATAAAGAAAGAACAACTGTTATAGAAATTATAAGTGTATTAAAAGATTCGTTGCTCAACAATTACTTCGAAACATTTGAGAATGGGATGAAAACAGCTTGAAACGGACCATGTCCAAAACGAATCTGCAGTCTACCTTTTTTTTGTAAATATTCATTATTTATAAATGTAATTCTAAACAAATTATTAAATTTAAAATTTTCTGTATGGTTTTTTCTAACTGCAAAAAAATCGAACATATTAATTACGTAACTGTTAATCAAGCATCGAAAGGAGATAAAAATGTTCAGAAAAGAACTTATCGAAAAAATGGACGATTTAAAGGAATGCATAATCATGCCTTCCAACAGGTACGAGTTATTGGCAGATTGCCTGCCACAGCCTGCAGAGAATTACAACGCGGGAAAAGATCCTTATATTAAGGCTTGCTTTAAATATCTTTCGCCTGCTTCAAAAGGCTTTAAACAGTACATCGATTGTGTATCGCTTACCATCGCTCTTGCTCTGGCAAAGGGTTACATGACTGAACCAACAGTTGGGCAAATGCTTGACATGCTGGAGAAAAGTGGCTACACGGCCGAAGAAATGGAAAAGTACGTCGCTGATGACTCTATTATGGAAGAAATGCAAATGTATGTTACCGATGATACTGATCTCAAAGTGGACGAATTCCTCGCGACGCAAAAATCATTTTTGCCAACAATTTTTTTGCTGTCACGTGTTATATCAGATGTATTGGATGATAAATCCGAGTGGGCAAAATACAAAAATGGCTGGGAGAGCAAAACACTCACACCATCCTCATCATCTTCTTTACGCCGTCTGCGTGAGCTGACAATATATATGGAACAGAACGGCCTGTTGTTTCTTGATGAAGATGCTTCCGAAAAATACAAAGAATTTGTAATAATCCATTCGTGGGCATACTTAAGATCAATAAGCATTAAAAGGCAGGAAGAATCCATTTCGATTAAAATTGCGCAGGAAATGAATACACGCACCACCAGATTCGAGAAAATCAAAAAACGTTTTGAAAAAAAAGAACAGCATAGGCTACCTGACAACGATTTTGATATGAGTGATTGTATAAAAATGAAAGAACTCTCTAATGAAATGGATAATTTCGAGGCTGAGATGAATTCTCTGCAGAAAGAAGTTTCTGATATTACAAACTATTTATCGGAAGAAACTTCCGAAAGAATGAATCAAATCCTTCCTGAGGAAATTGACAACATCATTGTAATTGCTATGGGTGCATTTCAGGCGATTCTTGCTAATGATGAAATCTTCAGACTGGCAATTGGGCAGGCGGTTTTGAATCTTTTTGTATCAATAAGTGAATATACGTTTTCCTTGAATCATGCCGAAACCTCCGACTTTGATAATACAAACGATTTAAATGACGCATCTTTATCGAAAGAAAACAAGTCAGGCATTACAGTCACATATCCAAAAGATATGGAGGCTGCCAGAATACATACAAAAGAGATTACGTCAAAAATACAGATGCAAATCTCCGAACAACAGGAAATTTGGGCCCAGATAGAGCAGGCATGGAAAGAAAACCAAGGTTTGCAGTGTGAGCACAAGGAACTTATGGAAAAAATCAATAAATTGAATGGCACTGAAGCTAAAACCATTTCAAACATTGTGAAAAACAGCAAAAAAGATCTGACAGTCAATGCGGATACCACAAAGCTCTACAAAGATATTTCCGAAATACTGCGTAACAATCCTGCTCTGTCTGCAAACAGCAATTCGGGGCAATGGGCTTCTTCTGGTGAATTTACAGAGGCAAGGCTTCAAGAGGAAGATGCTCATAAAGAAGAAATGGAACGCATACTGAAGAAACTTAAAAAAACAAATTCCCATTTATCTTACGATGTTTCAAAGATGCAGGACGAATATAGGGTACTGAAGAAGTATATCGGCAATACAAAGAAAGAACCAACTTTAACGAAAGAAATGGCTACTACAGACAATGCCGGAAAGGCCCCGATTCAGGTCCTTGATGGCGCAGTCGAAAAAACCGCAGACAATACAACGGGTATAAGTATGCTGTTCATTGGTGGCCGGAACAGCATTCGCGGGGATTTAAAAGAGAATCCAGATTTACATCTCGCAAGAATGTCAAACAAGCCGGATATTAAATCCTGCAGGAACTACGATATGGCGGTTGTCCAGACCGATTACCTTGGGCATAGTGACTATCATGCCTATAAAAATGCCTGCAAAAAATATGGTGTGAAATTAATTCATTCAAACAACAACAATACAGAACGCTTTATGGATTTAATCCGTACGGAGACAGAAAAGAAAGGATAACATTAAAAAAACAAAAGCTGTGAGTGTCCAGAATGAATCTGTAGTCTATCACATAGCAAAACGTCTTACGCAAGATAGAGGCCATATATTTATAAGATTTTCTTATAGATAAGCATAATGTTATATAAAAATTTTATAAATGATTTTATTCCACAATGTGAAAAATCCTACATATTAATTACGTAATTTATTAATCAAAGGTTTCACAGATATTACAGATCTTAGAATGGAGGTGGTTGCAGTGCTGATGATCCACTGCCGCTCTTCCCCGCAGCCGGAAGAGTATTAAAAAGGAAACTCACAGACAAATCAGTCGGATATGGCCAGAAGGCAGCTTATCCGTATGTATGATCATTGCACAAAAAAAATAATTAAAGAAAGGACTTAAGATCATGAAGAAAATTTCAGAAAACTTATCAATCGACAACAATACCAAAACATCTGAGGATGCGATGACTCCCATCTCCAAGAAGGAAATCACCGAAAAACTGTTACTCAACAATTATTTCAAAACATATGAAGATGGAATGACTTTCAGTTCCATCATCGATGGCAAGGAAGCCCTTTGGGTATATCATCGGAAGGACTGTAAAAAAGAAGAATATCCGGAGGTTTGCGACCGCACTGAAGCAGATGCAATTTTGCTGAAGGGGTATGACGGAAACCACAACGTAGAAGAAACAATTGAACTGGACGACGCATGTGAAAATCATCCGGCCCTGGCTGCAATCGATACTGATCTGCGCAAGTTATTCGGGGATCTCCTGTCATCCGGGACCAGAATCACTGAGACTTTATTACTCGACGGTTACACT
This sequence comes from Lachnospiraceae bacterium, assembly GCA_021199655.1. Classification (GTDB taxonomy): domain Bacteria; phylum Bacillota; class Clostridia; order Lachnospirales; family Lachnospiraceae; genus Choladousia. The sequence goes on from JAJQHQ010000052.1 coordinate 14,781, forward strand.
GGCCTGTACCGCAACACGACCTTCTTTGCCTCTACGATTGAAGGCAAGGTATTTGTGTGGTCATACCGCTGCGGCGATCATGAAGATGGTTTCGATATGGAAACCAATAACCGTAAGGACAATGCAAAAATCGTTCTGTCATTTGACCGTTTCTGGACCATCGAGCTGGATGATACATGCGAAAGCCATCCGGCATTGACAGCGATTGCGGATGATTTACGCGCAATTTCGGGCAATCCAGAAATTGTAGATTTCCTGGGTTATGACGAAAACCTCTGGAACTGGGCCATGTCCAAGATGAATGTGTAATTGATCACACAACAACGCGCTCTGTACAGACAGGGTTAATGCTGAACAGTAATCCTGTCTGCTACATATGGTCGGTGCAGGAAGTTCCGTGATTGTGGGCTGTTTAGCCCGCAATCACAGATCTAGAACGGAGGTGGTCGAAGTGCTGATCATTCGCTGCCGCTCTTCCCCGTAGTCGGAAGTGCATAAAAACAGTAACTCGCAGGCTAAGTAATCGGATACAGACAAAAATATTTTATCCGTATGGTCATTACATACAAAAAAGAAAGGAACAATCATTATGGAAATAATGAATATATCAGAAGAATCGTTACTCAACAATTATTTCAAAACATATGAAGATGGAATGACTTTCAGTTCCATCATCGATGGCAAGGAAGCCCTTTGGGTATATCATCGGAAGGACTGTAAAAAAGAAGAATATCCGGAGGTTTGTAACCGCGCTGAAGCAGATGCAATTTTGCTGAAGGGATATGACGGAAACTACAACGTAGAAGAAACGATTGAACTGGACGACGCATGTGAAAATCATCCGACCCTGGCTGTGATCGATACCGATCTGCGCAAGTTATTCGGGGATCTTCTGGCATCTGGGACCAGGATCACTGAGACCTTATTACTCGATGGTTACACCGGTCTGTACCGCAACACGACTTTCTTTGCTTCTACGATTGAAGGCAAGGAAATTGCGTGGTCATACCGCTGCGGCGATCACGAAGATGGTTTCAATCTGGAAACCAATAACCGTAAGGAGAATGCAGAAATCGTTCTGACATTTGACCGTTTCTGGACCATCGGGCTGGATGACACATGTAAAAAACATCCGGCATTGTCAGCGATTGCGGACGATTTACGTGCAATTTCGGGTAATCTAGAAATTGTAAATTTCCTGGGTTATGACGAAAACCTCTGGAACTGGGCCATGTCTAAGATGAATGTGTAATTGATCACATAGTAACACGCTCCGTACAGACAGGGTTAATGCTGAACAGTAACCCTGTCAGCTACATATGGTCGGCGCAGGAAGAACCGTGATTGTGGGCTGTTTAGCCCGCAATCACAGATTTAAAAACAGAGGTAGTTGTTACAGTGCTGACAATTCACAACCGTTATTCTCTAAAGCAGGAGAAATACACACTGCCCCCCTGTTCACATTTTCTATCTATTTGCATTTCCAGAAGCTCCTTTGGAATTATTCTCGCCACTTGATGTGTTCATAACAGCTTCTGAGTATTTGAATTTTCGATATTTTTTACTTTATCGGACATATTGATAAAGGGATACTTCCCTAATCTGAGAAAGGAGGCAAAAGCCATGTTGGATGATTATCTGGATGTGCTGACGATTAATGATACAGCAACTGTTCTGCGTATCAGCCGTCGATCTGTGATGCGGTTGATGGACGAGGGTAAACTCGAATACCGTAAAATCGGAAGGATATATAGAATCAGCAAAAAAGCAATTTTGGATTATCTGTACAATACTACAGATTCGGTCAATCCGTAAAATTTATTGCATTACATACACGGGCCGTGCTAGAATATTATTGCATTGTACGGCCCGTCACACATAGACAGGAGGATAATAAGGATGACGGGTAGTTTAATAATAAAAACAACAACTTCCGGGAAGGATTTTTTTACGTACAGCTTTCTTACAAGGATCCTCTTACGCAGTCCTGGAAAAAGAAACAGATAAAGACCGGTCTGGAAGTAAAGGGCAACAAACGAAAAGCGGAAAACCAGGTCAAAGAAATGATTGAAAAGTATTCTTATCTGGAGCAGCCGGCTTTGTCCCAGTCCGGTATTGACCCGGATATTGAGCTCTGCGACTTTCTTGACATCTGGCTGAAGAAAAAGGAGTCTGAAATATGCGGAAATACCCATGATACATATTGCAGTCGCACTTCAGCCATCAGACGTTACTTCACACCTATGCATATAAAGCTCCGGGATGTTACGCCTTCTGTGCTGGATGAGTTTTACCAGTATTGCCTGACTTCAGGCAAGGTCAGCCAGAAAGATCAGAGCCTCAGCCCGCTTTCTGTACGCAGTGTGCAAAGTATACGGAGCATACTTTATGCTGTATATGATTATGCTGTTATCAAGCTCGGGTTTCCGAATAACCCGGTAATCAAAGTAAAATTCACAAACAAGAAGAGTAAGGATTATGCTGAGGAAATGCTGTTTCTGACGGAAGATGAAATCCGGGAGATGCTCTGTTTTCTCGATGAGCATTATCCATTCCTCAAGCCGATTGCTTTCGTCGGTGTTTACTATGGTCTGCGCCGGGAGGAAATTCTCGGTCTGAAATGGCCGGCAGTCAATTACAAGAATAAGGTTCTGACGATATGCCATACGGTAACCGGCAACAGTACCATCTACGAATCGGACCGGACAAAGACCATAGCCGGACGCCGTATGTTGAACCTTTTCCCTACAGCGGAGCTGTGTTTCAATAAGCTGAAACAGCAGCAGGAAGAAAACCGCGCTTTCTTTGGCAATACTTATCATGATACACAAAATTATGTCTTCACGCATGAGGATGGGCGTCCCTATCGCCCGGATTATATTACCAGTACGTTTTCACGCGCCATGAGGGAATTCGGCCGTCCGGAGATCACCCTGCACAAGCTGAGATACACCTGTGCTTCGCTTCTGATTGACAAAGGCTGGGATGTAAAAAAGGTGCAGTACTGGCTCGGGGACAATGATGCAGCCACAGTGATGAATATCTACGCCCAGTATATGAAGCATAAGACCAATGCCGCAGAAAACGATCTGACGGCAATGTCAGCGTCCGTGGCAGACCTTTTTGAGTGATTTTGGCTGTTTATTGCATTCCCTTATTTTTTTTTCGGATTTTTTGCTGAATTTTTTGCTGAATTTCTGCAGACGAGCCTTTTTGGCATCCAGATTTCAAGCCTTCGCAAAGAGCAAAAAAATACCGGAAACCCTTTATTTTAAAGGATTTCCGGCGCCCCTGCCAAGGAGTCGATGCGACAGGATTTGAACCTGCGACCTCTGCGTCCCGAACGCAGCGCTCTACCAAGCTGAGCCACGCATCGTATTCTGTTGAACTGCTGCGATGAGATTTTCAATTTTATTTTCATCCCCACCGCTTTTCAGCTTGCTCATTATATCATCGAGCCTGTTAAAATGCAAGTACTTTTTTTATTTTTTACAAAATTAATGGGTTGAAGTTGATTCTTATTCGGATTATAATAGGCGCGAAAATGTTATTTTAAACGTGTATAAAAGTGTAAATGCTGCTGTCAGAGGGAGGCCCGATGATTTCCATACGCAATAAATTCCAGGCGCTTCGTGAGCTGCGGGTTTCGAGGACCCGGCTGATCATGGGCGGATTTCTGATCATTATTTTGGCAGGAGCATGTCTTTTGATGCTTCCCTTTGCCACGAAGAGCGGGCAGCATACGACCTTCTTCGGCGCACTGTTTACGGCGGTTTCTTCGACCTGTGTGACCGGGCTGATCGTGTATGATACCTGGACGCACTGGACGGTTTTCGGGCAGCTGGTCATCCTGACGATGATCCAGATCGGGGGACTGGGATTTATCACGATCGGCACTTTCGCGATGGTTCTGTTGGGGAAGAAGATCGGTCTTGCCGGACGGGAGCTGATCCACGAAAGTCTGAATACGCTGCAGCTGCGCGGGAGCGTGCATCTGGTGCGGCGGATTGTTGTCGGAACACTGTTTTTTGAGGGGACGGGGGCTGTTCTGCTCTCCATCCGTTTTGTTCCGCAGATGGGCATTCTGAAGGGCATTTATTATGGTGTTTTCCATGCCGTTTCGGCATTCTGCAATGCGGGCTTCGACCTGATGGGCTATCAGGAAGCCTACTCTTCTTTCTGCGCGTATGCGGGTGATCCGCTGGTGAATCTTGTGCTGTGTGCGCTGATTCTCATCGGAGGCATCGGCTTTATCGTGTGGGAGGATCTGTGGGAGAACCGCTGGCACTGGAAGCGCTATTCGTTTCAGACGAAGATTGTCCTCACGGCTACGGCTGCTCTGACGGTGGGCGGCACGATTCTGTTCCTTATCTCTGAGCGCAACAATCTGCTGGCCGGGATGAGTGCTCCGGACCGGTTCTGGCGTGCCCTGTTTTCCTGTGTCACACCGCGAACGGCCGGATTTAATACTATTGACACGGCTTCGCTGACGAACGGCAGTAAGATTCTGACCATGTGCCTGATGTTTATCGGCGGCAGCCCAGGTTCGACCGCGGGCGGTATTAAGACGACCACGATTGTCGTGATTCTGCTTTATATCCGCGCTTACCTGCTGCATAATCAGGATCTCACAGCGTTCAGACGCCGGTTAAGTCCGGATGTGATGAAGCGTGCAAGTGTAGTGGTGTTTATCAATTATTTTCTGGCTCTTACGGCAATCCTGATTCTCCTCATCGGACAGGATCTGCCGCTTGCGGATGTCCTGTTTGAGGCGTTTTCCGCGATTGGGACGGTGGGTATGTCAACCGGCGTGACGCGCGACCTGAACGCGCTTTCCCGCGCAGTGATCATGATCCTGATGTTCCTGGGAAGGGTCGGCAGTCTGTCCTTTGCCATGTCGTTTACGGAGAAAAGGCGCCCCGGAAAGATCCGCTATCCGGAGGCGGATATTATTGTAGGATAAATGTAACTATTCAGGACAGTACCTCGCACTCGCTGCGAGGTACGTATGAAAACGTTCATTCTACAGGAAAAAGTCCCATCGCGCAGCGATTTTAAATGGACTTTTTCCCGTAACTGTGAAGGTACTGAACAGTTACGGATAAATATATAATTTAAGGAGACCTGAGTATGAAATCTATCTTGATCATCGGGCTTGGCGATTTTGGTCATTATCTCTGTCGCGATCTGGCAGGGCTGAAAAATGAGATCATGGTCGTGGACCAGGACGAGACTGCGCTGGAAGATCTGCTGGACCTGGTGTCCGACAGTCTGATCGCGGACTGTACGCGTGAGAGTGTCCTGAAAAAGATCGGCGTTGATAATTTTGACATCTGCTTTGTGTGCATCAGCGGCAATTTCCAGAGCAGTCTGGAGATTACGAGCCTGCTTAAGGATCTGGGTGCGAAATACGTGGTCAGCATGGTGCGCAGTGAGGTTCACGCCAAGTTTCTTCTCCGCAACGGAGCGGACGAGGTCATTCACCCGAATCGCGGCGCGGCGATGCGGGCTGCTGTGAAATACAACAATGACCATATTTTTGACTACATTGACCTGAAAGACGGATATTCGATTTATGAGATTACGCCGCTGAAGGAGTGGGAAGACAGGACGATCCTGAAATCTGATATCCGCGCCCGGCACGATCTGTATATCATCGGCATCATCAGTCCGGACGGGCGAACGAATTTTATGCCGGACCCGCAGACGATCATCCACGAAGGCGACCACCTGATGGTACTCGCACACCGCGAGACGGTAGACCGGCTTATGAAGAAGCTGCGCTGAGGCAGTACGCTGGCGCAGCCGCGGTTTGCGGTTTATGAACCGAAGCTGTGTCTGAACGCCCGGCTGCTGTTTATCAGCGTGAAGAGATGCCGCCGAAGCTGTGTCCGGACACCCGGCATGCTTCTCTGAGAAAACTGCGCTGAGGCGTTATATAAGGAGACGGAAAACTGCAATGGAAAATAAAGATTATTATATGGAAGACGCCATGCGGATACTGGCGGAGACCTACCATAAAATTCTGAAGATCAACCTCACGACTGATACCCATATTAATATCAAAGTCTATCAGTCAGAACAGGATGATTCGCATGGCTACGCATCGAAGATATCCGACTGGCTGCGCAATTTTGCCGTCTCCGGCCAGGTTTATGAAAAGGATGTCGAACAATATCTTCGTTTTACAGACACCAGTACGATTAAAGCGCACTTTGAACACAGTGACGAATGCATACGGCTTCGCTATCGCCGCCGCACGAACGGCACCTTCCGCTGGGTCATGATGGAGCTTCTGAAGGCGAGCGATTATACGCCGGATAATCAGACGCTGATGCTGTACATACAGGATATTCATGATGCATATATCCGTGAATTCGAGGCACAAAAAGAACTGGAATACCTGAGCCGTTTCGACACTCTGACAGGTCTGAAGAATCTGTATTCTTACCGTTCCATGTGTGATATGGTTGCATCGGAGCCTTCCCCGCGGCCGATCGGAGTCATGTTTTCGGATTTGAACGGACTGAAAATTGTCAATGACACGATGGGGCATGAAAAGGGGAATGAGTTTATCTGCAGCTACGCCGCTATGCTCTGCAGCCACTTTACCAGATATGACTCTTTTCGTATCAGCGGCGATGAATTTCTGGTGGTCAGCATTGACGACGGGAAAGACGAGTTTGTAAAGCAGGCCGAAGCGTTCAAACACCTGCTTGAAGCGGACGGGCTGCCCCGCGCGGCAGTTGGATTTGCATGGATGAGCGGCAACCGCATCGAAGCTGTTACAGCAGAAGCGGAAACTCTTATGTACAGTGATAAACAGAGTTTTTATGAAGCGCATCCGGAGTATAAACACAGTGTCGTCGAACAGTCCTATCATGATGAGATGGCCTCTCTGATCAGTGTCCTGACCGACTCCTACGAGGTACTTCTGCTTGCGGATCTGAACGAAGACACCTACCATATCATTAAGCAGAACTCAACCAGCATCAATGCCGGTGAGCCGCTAAACGGGATTTACTCGCGGCGAAATGACAATTTCTGCAACGGCTATATTTCCGATGATTTTCGGGAACTGCGCAGGAATATCGGCAGCATCTCCAATCTCCGGAAGCAGCTGCGCACAGAGAATCACATCATCTGTGATTATCGTCTCAAAAACGGGCAATGGAGAGAATCTGCTTTCTGGAAGACCGGCTCCGACATAGACGGAAAGCCCACTAAGATCATTTATTACTCACAGTCCATTGACCATTCGATGACAGAGCGTTTAAGCCGCCGCCGCACGGCAGAAAAAAATCTGGAACTGCTGGCGGGGCTGAATGAAGCCTATCGTTCCTTCAGCCTGATCAATCTGGATAATGAGCATCTCTGTCTGCAGCAGAATAATACCCTGCCCGACTGCATCAGTAAGATGATGAACGATGTCCCATATGAAGCTATGATTCATAAATTTGCAGAAGAGTTTTTAAATGAGGAGGACGTCCCCTCTTTTATTGAAAAGACAAGCCTGATCCTTATCCGCAGGGAGCTGCAGTACAAAAAAAGCTACCGCGTCCTTTGCCGCATAAAGCCTGAAATGCAGTCTGTAGTCGGAGCCAGATATGAGAAATTCAGCTACAGCTTTTCCGGTGTAAAAAACCACCGTTCCATCGTCATGGCGACACGCGATATTACCGATGTGGTTGAATGGGGACAAAGTATTATGGAAAAGAAGCAGGAGATCATGCCCCATACATAACTGTTCAGTACTTTCACAGTTACATTTTCATACATACCTTGCAGCGAGTGCGAGGTACTGTCTTGAATAGTTACCACTATACACATGATTCCGGCTGTCAAAAACAGGCGGGATATAACCAGTCGGCTGTCCCGGCAGAAGCAGATTCCCGTCAAGTCCCTGTCAGGGCGAGGCCAGCAGATCATCCTCCCAGCGCTGCAGATTACCAAGGATCTCCAGCACTTTTCCATGTGCCATTTCCACCTGCCGCTGCGCATCATTGATCCGCGACTGCACCATCCAGTCCGCGACAGCGCCGTCAAAGAACAAATCCGCAAAGCTTAAGAAACCGCCGACCTCTATATTAAAATTCATCGGCACATCAATATCACGCAGCTCCTTTTTCAGCACCTGCAGATAATATTTCGCGTCCTCGATCTGGCGGCGGGCCTTATCCATGCGCCCGTGCTTGAGCAGAGTGGTAACTGTTCCGCCTCCAAAGAGATCCAGAAGTCCCCAGTTTCTCGCGCCTTTCAGTTCACGTCCGGCATTTTCCAGACTGTCCAGCGCACGGTTCGCCGCCGTAATTGCCTCGCGCACCTCTCTGAGTGTGTCCTGCTTTGTCATGATCCAGTTTCCTTTTCCATCATAGTAACTGTTCAGTATCTTCTCAGTTACCCATCATACATTTTATGATACAAGGATGCTGCGTGCCAGTGGCACGCGTTTAGGTGCAACCGGGAGCGATAGCGGAAATGCAAGAGTGCATCCTGACTCATTCTCGCCCCGTTTTCTTCAGATGAATTCCGTCGGCAGTGCAAGAAAGGCCTCATACACTTTCGGGAATTTACGTTTCAGGGAAATGAGCTGCCCGTCTTTTCCCAGAAAACAGTGCCCGGTCTCTCCCGTGCAGCAGAGCATATCATCGCCGTCCCGCAGCACCTCGTATTTTATCGTCAGACGGATGCCGTCAAATTTTTCAATGGCCGCCCGTATTTTTACTGTTTCGCCAAAACGGACACTTTTCACGATCTTCGCATTGATTGTAAGCACCGGACTGGCGATCCCTTCCGCTTCCAGCGTATCATATCCATACCCGATCTCATCCAGAATATGCACTCTGCACTCCTCAAACCATCGAATAAAATTCGAGTGATGCACGACCTGCATCTGGTCTGTCTCGTAATACTGCACCTTATGAATCCAGGGAGTGATTCCCACCGCTGGTGCAGTCGCTTTTTCTGCCGTGTCAGCCAATGCGTCTGTATTGATACAGGCAGCAGAATCTGCTTTTATATTAACACATATATCTGTATTAGCAATCATGCCAGGGTTCCTCCGACGCAGGAAACGGCCTGCAGTTCTGTGGTCTGAGACAATTTTCCCAAAAGAGGGCTTTTGCCCACTAAAACGCGGCGGGCCAGCCCTCTGATAAATCAAAATCTGTTGCTGTGGTTGATCCTACCACGCAAACTTCTCCTCGAAATACGCTTTCAGATCCTCAATCTTTACACGCTCCTGTTCCATTGAGTCACGGTCACGGACAGTCACAGCGCCGTCCTCTGCTGATTCAAAGTCATAGGTCACGCAGAATGGTGTGCCGATCTCATCCTGTCTGCGGTAGCGTTTGCCGATGTTGCCGCGGTCGTCAAATTCGCAGTTGTAATATTTGGAAAGCTCGGTGTAAATCTTTTCCGCACCTTCATTCAGTTTCTTGGAAAGCGGCAGGACCCCGATCTTTACCGGCGCGATTGCCGGATGGAAATGCAGCACGGTGCGCACATCCCCGCCTTCCAGCGTTTCTTCGTCGTATGCGCTGCAGAGGAATGCCAGCACAACACGATCCGCGCCGAGTGACGGCTCGATCACGTACGGAATGTACTTTTCTTTCTTTTCCTCATCAAAATAGCTCATGTCCTGACCGGACGTGTTCTGATGCTGCGTCAGATCGTAGTCGGTGCGGTCCGCGATGCCCCAGAGCTCGCCCCAGCCGAACGGGAACAGGAACTCAATATCGGTCGTGCCTTTGCTGTAGAAGCAGAGTTCCTCCGGATCATGGTCGCGCAGACGCAGCTCATCCTCTTTCATCCCCAGCTTTTTCAGCCATTCGAAGCAGAAGCTTCTCCAATACTGGAACCAGTCCAGATCAGTGCCCGGCACGCAGAAGAACTCCAGCTCCATCTGCTCAAACTCGCGAGTACGGAACGTGAAATTGCCCGGCGTGATCTCATTGCGGAACGATTTACCGATCTGGGCGATACCGAACGGCAGTTTTTTCCGAGAGGTCCGCTGTACATTTTTAAAATTGACAAAAATACCCTGTGCGGTCTCCGGGCGAAGATAAACGGTGTTCTTCGCGTCCTCCGTCACACCCTGGAAAGTCTTGAACATCAGGTTGAACTGACGGATATCAGTGAAATTATGCTTGCCGCAGGACGGGCAGGGAATCTGGTGTTCTTCAATATAATCCCGCATTTCTTCCTGTGAAAAGGCATCGATCGGCTTGTCAAGTGTCAGTCCCTGTTCCGCGCAATAGTCCTCAATAACCTTATCTGCGCGGAAACGCTCATGGCATTCCTTGCAGTCCATCAGCGGATCTGCGAAGCCTCCAAGATGTCCCGATGCCACCCAGGTCTGCGGATTCATCAGGATCGCGCAGTCCACGCCGACGTTGTAAGGATTCTCGCGGACAAATTTCTGCCACCAGGCCTGCTTGACATTGTTCTTCAGCTCTACACCGAGGTTGCCGTAGTCCCAGGTATTCGCCAGGCCGCCGTAAATCTCGCTGCCCGGATAAACAAACCCTCTGCCTTTCGCCAGAGCCACGATCTTGTCCATTGTTTTTTCCATAGTGTTCTCCTCTCCATCCTGCTTCTATATTTTATTTATCCCTTGTAACTGTTCAGTACCTTCACAGTTACGAAGGGAAAGCCCATTTAAAATCGCTGCGCGATGGGGCTTTCCCCCCACATGCTATATGTTTTCATACGGTCTTCGCAGCAAGTGCGAAGACCTGTTCTGAACAGTTACTATCCCTTCAGTATAAATGCTCCGCATTCTCAGCACTCATTCCGTATCATACAGAATATACACACGGTTCGCGAGCTTTTCTTCCTCATAGGAAACTTCTTCGCCTTCATACAGCTTACTTGAGGGAAGTACAAGCACTTCTCCCTCGTTCTCCTGTTCCCCGTTCGCATCTACAGTGTCTGATGAGAGCATTTCCGCATTGGTGCTGATATAGATCACAGTGCCTTCCTCCACATGCACCTCCATCGGAGCCTGCACGATCACCACCTGCGCCGACATATTCTGAAATACCCTGCTGCTGCTCACCGCAGTCTCATCCGCCACGCCATTTTCAACCTGATAAAAAGAGGTATCAAACAGGTATCCCGCCATCTGCGCGCCGATGATCGATCCGCTGAAAAACTCGACATTGTTAAATTCTGCATAATCTTCCGCAGAGGAATACCAGAGCTTTAATGTAACATCCGTACCTTCGTTCTCAAAAGTCTCGATCAAAATGGTATCTTCACCATGCTCTGAATTGTATTCCGTGATCTCTGAATTGATCATGCTCTCCAGTTCACTCACATCATAGTACGACTCATCGAGCGTGTCCCGGATGATCTCTGTCACACTTCCGTCCGCTGCAATTGATATCGCGTCAGACTCCTGCGGCGTCCATGCCGTCTGTCCTCCGAGCAGCTGTTCCACTTCGCTGCAGCCGCCAAGCAGCGTCACCGCAGCCAAAAGCCCCGCAGCCGCGGCTCTTCTTTTCGCTGTCACCGCAATCCTCCTTGATCTGTTTAATCGCATAACAATCCATATTATACAGGCATTCCGCCCATGTTTCAACTGTTTCTTTCCCGAGTTTCTCCTTACATCGAAAGAATCTAGTTACTATTCACAGCTGCGCTGTGAATGTAACAGAATCTACGTTTCTGTCATCTGCCGGAGGATTTCAAAAGATTTCAATTTCCGATCCACCGTTATACTGTTATAATAATCCTGTACGCGCCGGAATTCCCGGAAAACTTCCGGCTGAAGCGTAAAACGGTAAAGCTTTTGCATCGGCGCCCGGATGACATAGGAAAGTGCATATCTCGTTGCTTCCATAAGACTCGTATCATTCGCGGCCTCATAGGGATATTCCCCATTGATCACCATGGCCTTCATCTCAAAAATACAGCGGATCAGTTCATCATCCGGCTCCGGTCTGGGAAGCGCGCGAAGCGTAACATACAGAAGATTCAGCATCTGGGATGCTTCCAGATTCTCCCTTGTATAGTATTCCGCAAGTTCCATAAAATAACAGGCATAGCAGGCCGCCGTGACATCCTGACGCACCTCCGGAAAGTAATCCGAAATCTCCGCCTGCACAAGCGTATACGCGTTTTTTCCCTCGTAGAGGGTAAAGCTGCCGAACGCGAATGGCGTCGCCGCCGCGAGCAATGCGCTGTTTGTCCTGCGCGCGCCCCGGGCAAACGCCGTGATTTTCCCGCGCTCCTTTGTCAAAAGAACAGTTCGCCTGTCATATTCCCCCGTCGGTACGGCCTGCAGCACCATACCCGTCAGTTTAAGGGGATCACTCATTGCGCTCACCGCCCTTTCCATCATTTTGCCTTAACGTTTCCGCCTGTGATCCGGTCATTTGGGGATCGTAAATAGTAAACGACGTAAGTCGTTTTACTTCACACCAGCCACGCGGCGAGTGCGGGATGTTGTCCTGACCAGTTGCCTGAGGGCTATGATTCCAACTCCTTTTTATCGTAACCGAAATTTTTTATCATAAAGTCACTGTCGCGCCAGTCCTTTTTCACCTTCACCCAAAGCTGCAGGTTGACCGGTTCCTCCAGCATCTGCTCAATCTCATAACGCGCCTGTGAACCGATTTTACGCAGCATCGCGCCCTGTTTGCCGATGATCATGCCCTTGTGAGAATCTTTCTCACAGATGATCGTCGCCTCAATATCCATGATCCAGTCAGAATTCCTGCGGACATCGGTCTCCGCCTGCTCGCGGCGTCCCGCGGGATCCCAGCCGTTCTTTTTCTCTCCCGAAACAGCCTCTGCATCTCCGGAATCTTTTTGAACACTGTCGGCTGCCGTATTCGCGGGATCTCCATGATCATGCCTGTGACGGTTTCTGCGCCGTACGGCCTCGGCACGGCTGTCCTTTTTTTTCTGACTGCCCGCCGGCCGTTCTTTCATCACTTCAATCGCGACCGCGATGCCGTGCGGTATCTCCTCATCCATACAGCGCAGCACTTTCTCACGGATCAGCTCCGCCACGATCTGCCGCTGCGGCTGGTCGGTCACGGTATCATCATCATAAAACTTCGGTCCGTATGGAAGATAACGGAAAATAGCCTGAATCACCTCGTCCATGTGCAGTCCCCGCAGCGCGCAGACCGGAATCATGTCCGCAAACCGGTATGAACCGGCCGGACGCGCAGAATTCTCCGTATCCGCAGTACCTTCCGCATCCGCAGCATTCTTTGCGCCAACAGTACTTTCCACGCCCGCAGTGCCTCCGTCATTGCCCGCAAAAAGCTCCCTGTACGCGTCCATACAACGCGGGATTTCCCGTTTATCCACGGTATCCATTTTGTTCATAATCAGGATCACCGGCACTCCCGCCTTCTGCAGCAGGCGCGCGATGTGCTGCTCACCTTTGCCGATATACTCCGTCGGTTCCACAAGCCAGAGCACCACGTCCACTTCCCGGAGCGTCTGTTCTGCGGCTTCCACCATATATTCGCCCAGCTTATTTTTCGCCTTGTGTATACCCGGCGTATCGAGGAAGATAATCTGTCCCTGATCCGATGTGTAAACCGTCTGGATGCGGTTCCGCGTCGTCTGCGGTTTGCTCGACGTGATCGCGATCTTCTGCCCGATCAGATGGTTCATCAGCGTGGATTTCCCCACATTCGGCCGTCCGATCAGGGTCACAAAGCCGGATTTAAATCTCGTGTTTTCTGTTTCCATATCTTATGATATCCTCGCACTCCACATATATATTGATCGTTACTCCTCTGCCCCGCTTAACGGCCTGATGGAATCAAACAGTTCCTGAGCCTCTTTGATCTTTTCTTCATTGCCGACCACGCAGATCGCGTCCGCATCCAGCACAGCCTGTACCAGCGGCGCAAGTGCGCGGATATCCTCCGGCGTCGCAGAAAGCACTTCGTCCCGTTCTTTCTGAACATCTTCTTCTGTAATCCCGCTGAAATATGCATTGAGAGCGCGTGACCCTTTCATCGACGGGGTCAGCGGCGTATCCAGGTCACTGATCGCTCCGATGATATATTTTGTCATCTCCCGCTCATCGGCGTCAAACGCACGCAGATAAGCCGGAATGCCCTCAAATACCTGATTCGTTCCGCGAAGATGCGGGTCACGGTAAGAGACAAAGTACGCATCTCCTCTCCGGTAGAAGGAGCACATACACCCGTACGCGCCGCCCTTTACGCGAATGTTCACCCACATGTACTCATAGCTCATCAGCACCTTCAGAATCTGAAGCGCTCCCGTGTAGGCAAAGCCTGCGTCCCGGAAATTGCCCGCGCGTGCCACATACTGCACCTGTCCCGGAGTCGTAAAGCCCTCATTTTTCTTCTCCAAAGGCAGCGGTCCGCGCAAAGTATGTTCCATCCGGCTGTCATCAGTCAGTTCATTCATAAATTTCTTAAGCGGTGCACGCAGCGCGGCAAGTCCCTCCGCGTCATTTGTCACACTGACAAACAGGTTCTCCCGGTGAAACAGCAGACCGACAAGTTCTCTCAGTTTTGCTTTAAGTTCTTCCTTTTTCTCCTCAAAATGTTCTTCCAGATCCGCCGCCAGCTCATAAAAAGCAATGCCGCTCACCGCGTCATTGAACGCGTTAAATTCGGACAGATACGACAGTGCCCGCCCTGATGCGGCCTGATGTCCGGCTGTGCTTAACTGCATGGAAAGACGGGATTCCAGCTTCGCTAGAATTTCATACAGTCTCTTATCATCGTCAAACTTCGATGTCAATATTTCTTTTGACATGGTCAGCGCATACGGCAGCTTCTCATCGAGCACGCGCGAGCGAATTCCCATGAATGCCCGGATCCCGCTCTGCGTCTGGAAGACGCTGATCCCCACGGAAATGCCGCCCGTGTTTGCGTTAATATCATTATTCAGATCACTGTAAGAATACTGTTCGGTGTCGACCATGCCAAGCACGGCTTTCAGGATTCCCAGATATCCCAGATCCTCTGCCGGTACTTCCTGCGCGTCAAACAGCAGATCCAGATAGGAAATCCCGTTTGTAAACACATCGTGATGAAGCACTGTCACGCCGTCCCACACATACTCCGTATTTTCAATCGGCGCCGCTTTCTTCCCGATATCCTCACGTGTCAGCATCTTAATCGCACTGAGTTCCTCCTGCGTGGAGGGTGTCTCCTGAAAAGCGCGCAGCCGCCCGGTCGCGGCAATCATCACCTGAATCTCCTCTTCTGAAAGGGATTCTTTCCAGGCGCACAGCCTGTCCCGCAGCGCCGCATCCGTCTTTGCGGTCAGTCCCTGTTCCGGAGCCAGTGTCACCAGTGACACATGCGTATTGTCCAGCAGATATTTTTGAATCAGATCCTCAAAATAAGAGGTCTCCACGCGGTCCCGCAGCGCCGCGTAAACATCCAGCTGCTTCAGATAATCGAACGCCGCGCCGTCATCATACAGCCAGCTGTCAAATACATCGAGGCCGTAGATCAGTCCCTTTGGTGCTGTACCGTAATCTGCTTCCCGGAACCTGAATTCCATGGAATTGATTCCTGCATAGAGTGCTTTTTTATCCACTCCTTCTCTGACTGTTTTCTCCAGTGTATCCCTGATCACGGTAAGGAAGCGCTCCGCATCCTCTCCGTTCGCGTTTTTCGCGATAATCGCCAGATACGGCTGATACGTTCCGCCCTCGTAGTCGCCCATGATATCGTTGCCGATCCCGGCGTCCAGAAGCGCCTGCTTCAATTTTGCTCCCGGTGCGGACAAAAGCGCGTACTCCAGCACCGCGAACGCGTTGGAAAGCTCCACCTCACCGCCTGTCCCGATCACGGCACTCCACGCCAGATACGTGCTGTCTTTCAGCGGATCCGTCTCCGAAACAGGATACTTACGGCTTACACGGTGCATGGATTCAAAAGGCGGCTGTTTCTCTACCACCGGCAGCTCCTCCTCCGGCAGCTTCGTGAAAGCGCTCAGATACTCCGTATCCAGCCAGTTCAGCCGTTCCTCAATGTCCATGTTTCCGTAAAAATAAATATAGCTGTTCGACGGATGATAATATTTTTTGTGAAACGCCAGAAAATCCTCATAGCTCAGATCCGGGATGCACTGCGGGTCTCCGCCGGATTCCACTCCGTAGACTGTATCCGGAAACAGGCTGTTCATAATCTCGCGCTCCAGCACATCCTCCGGAGATGAATAAACACCTTTCATTTCATTATAAACAACGCCGTTAATTGCAATCTCATCCTCCGGTTTTTCCAGCTGACAGCTCCAGCCTTCCTGTCGGAAGATCTGCTCATTCCGGTAAATATTCGGATAAAATACCGCGTCAAGATAGACGTCCATCAGGTTGCAGAAATCCTTGTCGTTGCAGCTCGCGATCGGAAACATCGTCTTATCCGGATAGGTCATCGCGTTCAGAAATGTATTCAGCGAACCCTTCACCAGCTCAACAAACGGATCCTTCGCCGGAAATTTACGGCTGCCGCAGAGCACACTGTGCTCCATAATGTGCGGCACGCCGGTGCTGTCTTTCGGCAGCGTCTTAAAGGCGATATTAAACACCTTGTTCTCATCGTCATTTTGCAGCACCAGGATCCGCGCCCCGCTCTTTTTATGGCGAAGCAGGTATCCGTCCGAGCGGATATCCTCAATCCATTCGTGCTGCACCAGTTCATACTGTGGAAGTGTTTCCAGATTCATGTTTTTTCCATCCCTTCTAAAAAAATTTCTTATCTGTGCAGACTCTTTTCTTTACGGTACTTTCGCGTCAGCAGCCGGTAAACGCCCCCGCTTATGATGCCGCCCAAAAACAAAAACAGCAGGATTGCCGCTGCGCAATGGTAAAAAAACTCATCCGGCAAAATCAGGATCACCGGATCCGTGACAGGGTTGAACAGCCAGTAATCATTGTTAAAGAAAAGCTCGTGAAACCTGACAAAAAATGTGTCCCAGTTCAGAAACATGCAAATCCCCAGGACAATCGGAATCAGAAATGTCAGGATTGACAGCAGCTTCAGGCTTCCATAATCTCTGTGCATCAGCTTTCGAACCAGTAAAACCAGAAACAACACTCCGGTAACGATGCACAAAATCTGTATCGCCACAAAAATCTGTTTCACTTCTTTAAAATGTGTCGCCGCATTGTCCGACATTGGGAAATCGGGAAATTCCAGTTCTTTCACGCCTTTTGTCAGCAGATTATAATCAATCAGGGCGTCATAGTTCTCCCGTATCACCTCTTCCGTATATCCGGTCTCGTTCTCCAGATTCAGATATCCGATGTCAAAATAATAAATACACCGAAGATTCAGAACCAGAACGACCGACAGACAGGCCAAAAAAAGGAAACCGATCAGGGACAGCAGCAGGTTCGTCAATGTTCGTTTCTTCATAAACCGCATTCCTCATTTCTATCAGCAAATTGACGTAACTGTGAAAGAACTGTGCAGTTACTGCTTCCATGCGTAATTTTCATAGTATCACAAAACGAATATCTTGTAAATCAATCCGATTGAAAAATTATGATGCGCGGCTTTAGCTGCAAAACGCCTTGTCCGGTCCTGTGCATAACAAGGAAAGCCCCCGGGGCTTCTTACACGAATTCCCCGGAGGCTGCCACATCACATTACCTTATATCTATCCTTAGCAGTTACAAAACCCCTTTTATTATTTATTCCTCGTAACTATTCCTCATCTTTTCTTCTTCTGCGGATGAATACCACCAGCAGAACAATGAAGATCAGGCATGCCACTACCGCGATTGCCACAACCTGCATGATCGGCGTATCATCTCCGGTCTGAACAGATTCCAGTGACTCCACGATATTGAACGTCACTGAAGTAGTGGTCGTAGTACCGTCCGCCACCCAGGAGCTTCCGTCATAGACCTGCCGTTCAAAGGTCACGGTCAGTGTATATTCTCCGGTCTTCTTGATCGACATTGAAGTCTCATACGGCGAGGAGCTCCACGTATTCGATACATTGCCGATGGTATATCCGGTCGGCACATAGCGGACATCCCCCGGATTCGGATCGGTATTCGACATTCCGGCTCCGACCGGTGTGAAAGTCAGTTTGTCATTTGCCACATAGGAACCGCCCTCTTCAATTCCGCTGATGTAGTTGTCCGCTCCGGTCGGTGCGTCTTCATAGGCAGCGGAAATTGTCACATCACTCGCCGGCATCGTAAAGGTCGTGGATGCTTTCGATGCATCCGTGAACGTCACATTGCCGCTCGTCGCGGTCCATGCAGAGAACACCTTGCCGCTCGCCGGATAGTTGGAAGAAATCGTTACCGTATCACCATAGTAGAAATACGTCGCGTTCGCATTGCCGTTCTCCACTGTGACCGTGTACTGCACTTTCTTATAATTCGCCGTCACCGAAACATCCGCAGACGGCATCGTAAAGGTCGTCGTAGACTTGGAAGCATTAGCCAGCGTCACATTCTGTGTGCCTACCGTCCAGGAATCAAACGCATAACCCGTTGCCGGAGTGTCTGCCGTGATCGTTACAGTCGTACCCGCCGTGGTCTCCGTATAGTCCGCGGAACCGTTTGTCACCATCACGCTGTACTTTACGCCGGTGTAATTTGCCACAAAGGTGAGATTCTGATCCACCGTCACGGTAACTGTAGAGGAGGATGCGCTGTCGCCCAGATCATATGCCCCTTCATTGACCGTCCAGCCGGAGAACTCTTCTCCGGTCGCGCTCGCATTCGCCGTCACCGTGATCTGCGTTCCTTCCTCATACGTGTTTTCCGTATAAGTCCCGTCAATCAGACCATTTGACACTTTTACGGTATAGGTGTTCGGTTCATTTACATATACCGCTGTCACTTCCACATTACCGGCCGGCATCGTAAAGGTCGTCGTAGCAGATGCACTGTTCGTAAACGTAACCTCTGTCGATCCGGTGCTGGTCCAGTGATCAAACATCTGTCCATCCGGAGCTGCCGCCGCGGCGATGCTTACGGAATCACCGTAATAACAGGTAGCGGAGGACGCACCCGAAGTGCCTGTCGTGCCGTTTACTACAGTGACCGTGTAAGGCACTTCATCAAAAACGGACGATGCAATGACATTGTCTGCCGGCATCGTAAAGGAATAGGTGCCGTCCCCATTGTCCGTATAAACAATTGTCTTGTTGTCACTTGCCGTCGTGAGCGTCCAGCTGGAGAATGCGGTCCCCACAGCTGTCGCAGCCGGCGGTGTGATGGTAACGGTATCGCCTTCCGCATAAGTTCCGCTCAATGCAGTACCATCCACGGTGACTGTATAAGTCGTCGTGGTTTCGCTTTCCTCCGTTGCAGCTGTTTCACTTTCCTCCGTTGCTGACGTACTGTCATCCGATACGATCATGATCCCATCATTGTCCGCTGCTGTCGTCTCCGTTGCTGTTTCAGCGGTGGTCACTGCTGTCGTCTCCGCCGCAGCCACTGTATAGGTAGCCAGAATCGTCACATCCGTCTCCGGCATGGTAAAGGACACCGTCTGTGCAGACAGATCCTCCAGCGATACATTCAGAGAAGATACATACCACCCGCTGAAGGTGTATCCATCCAAATCCTCCGCGGTAATCGTAATGGCATCGCCAGCCGCATAGGTCACGGAATCTGTCTTCACATAAGACTCAGCACCCGTGTCATAGTTTACCGTCAGAGTTGCGTATACAACATCCGCTGTCACGGCAATATTGGCATCCGCTGCTGTTTCAGCGGTGGTCTCTGCGACCACGATTTCTTCTGTATTCGCAGCTTCTGCAGCGGCTTCTGCTGCTTCAGTTGCTTCTGTAGCCTCAGTTGCCTCCGTTGCCTCGGTCGCTTCCGGCGTCTCTGTCTCCGTCTCCTGTGTGTAAGTCGCTGTGACCGTAACTTTGCCCTTCGGCATCACAAGCGTCGTCTCCGCGCTGGAGGCATCCGCAAGTGTCACTGTCACTTCTTCATCTTCTGTTTCTACGGTCCAGCCTGCAAACACATATCCTTCATCCGGCTCAGCCGCCGTGATCTTCACTGATTCACTTTCCGGGAAATATGCGATATCCTTACTGATATTCTCTGCTTCCAGAGATGTCTTTTCCTCATCGGTGAATTCATAATGGTTCTCTGTCGTACCGCTGCCGTCCGTCAGCGCAGTCTCAGATGTACCGTCCACAACGGTCAGCACATATCCGGCCAGCGTCAGCTGAATGGAAGCGGGTACCGCCTCTGCCTCAACGACCTCTGTGCCGTCATCAAGCACAGATACCACTGCGTCTGTCCCGGCCGTATAGGATGCCGTCACAGCCTTTCCTTCTGATTCATTTGTCCAGATGCCGCTGCCGTCGGCTGTCACCTGATCTCCATTGGTCTTGGTGATCACAGTGCCCTCCGCAATGCCCGTCAGGCTGTCGCCTGGAAACAGGACTGTGTTCCCCAGGTCTTCTGACGTCACTTCATAGGCGGAAGCAGCCATTACCTGCGCTGCCGGTACGCACATCATCATGCAGGCAAGCAGCAGTGCCAGTACTCTTCTCTGCTTTCTCTTCATAATCCTTACCCCTTTCTTCTCCTTAATCCAAATAACCGCTGGTATCCTGAAACTGTTCAAAACACTGCTTCGCATTCAATGTAAAATCATGCAGCAGTCACGGCATTTGATTTACTGTGATTATAGCACAGTGCTTTTTGAAACAAATGATGGTTTCCCTTTGCTTTTCTTAAGACTTTCTAAAATTCCTTGCCCGGCCCTGCACATGCAGGAGGCAACTTGTTGACTCCTGTTCGCGCCGATGCACAGCTGCGAAGCAGCTTTCCTATGTGCATCGTGCGCATCCCCCCGGAGGGTTTATGATATAGGGAACGAAGTTTCCTATATCATAAAAATGTGCCCCTGCAGAATGATTCCTGCGGGAGCACTTAGCAAGCGGGACGATAAGCCGGGTTCTGTCGTGAGTGGTCATCTATCCAGGCCTGTCGTCGCCGACAGACTCAAGCGACCTACCTGAGACTGACGGGCCGTCTGGTGTTGCTCTTTTCGTCTCTATGCGGTCTTGCTTCGGATGGGGTTTACATATGCCGCCTCTGTTGCCAGAATATTGGAAAGCCATGCAGCAAAATCGCGCCGTGCGCGATGGCATGGCCTGTGTCCGCGCTCAAAAAGAGTGCGGACATGTGGCGCGGTAGTCTCTTACACTGCCCTTCCACCCTTACCGCCATATGTCCTCATTCTGCGAATGAGGACATATGGCGGCGGTTCATTTCTGTTGCACTTTCCCTGGAGTCGCCTCCGCCGGACGTTATCCGGCATCCCTGCCCTGTGAAGCCCGGACTTTCCTCGCCTTCTGTCCGGCATCGTTATGACGCCGGCAGGAGCCGCGACCACTTATCCCACTTGTTTTTTCACATACGCGGGTATTCTAGCATATCCGTTTTCATTTGTAAATCAAAACCGGAAGCCTGTTTTTTTTAAGAACTATTGTAATTATTCAGGACAGTACTTCGCATTTGCTGCGAAGTACGTATGAAAACGTATATTTTACGGGGAAAGCCCATCGCGCAGCGATTTTAAATGGGCTTTCCCCTCGTAACTGTGAAGGTACTGAACAGTTACGACCTATTTTTCAAAACAGCTGCCCCCGATGAACTCCCGGATCAGAGAATTGTTCGGAATATCGTCGCCCGGGATTGGAAGAAAGTAATCCAGAAATTTCAGGAGACGTTTGGCTTCCTCATATTCCGGCTCGTCCGGACGTACGGAAAACAGCAGCGGCTCCGCATACTGCTTAAGAACAGCCAGCTCATAGATCAGCGTGGAGTTAAAAATGTAATCCGCCGATTCCTGATAAGGAAAGATATACTGTTCCTCCCCGCGCCGCACGGAAGGCCACATGGCGATTGTCCCGTGCGCATCCGTGCCGCGCATACGCGCGTCGCGCACCATGCGGCGGATCAGGCGGCCATCGGTCGTCGGGATCCGGTTGTGTTCATCTATATTCAGCTGCGTGAGCGCACTGATATAAATTTTGACCTTGTGATCCGAATCCAGACGATACGTCAGCCGGTCGTTCAGACAGTGAATCCCTTCAATAATAAGGATATCCTGCGGACCGAGTGTCCGCACATCACCCTTATACTCCCTCTTTCCGGTCTTAAAATTGAAGGTTGGAAGCTCGACCTTCTCCCCGGCAAGAAGCGCCAGCATATCATTGTTCAGTTTTTCCGTATCAATCGCTTCCAGGCATTCAAAATTCGGCTTTCCATCCTCATCAAGCGGGGTATGTTCCCGTTCCACAAAATAATTGTCCGCTTCGATCGGATGCGGCTTCAGGCCATACACGGACAGCTGCGTCGAAAGACGGTGCGAAAATGTTGTCTTACCGGAGGAAGACGGCCCTGCGATCAGTATGACCCGTTTTTCCGGCGACGCGGCAATTGAGGCTGCCATTTCCGCAATCTTTTTCTCGTGATATGCTTCCTGGATCATGATCAGGTCTTTCGTCCGGTGCTTCACAATATAGGTATTGAGAGCGCCCACCGTCGGGATTTCCAGCTTTTTCCCCCATTCAAGCGCATCCTTCTGTGTACGCCAGATCTTATTCTGCATTTCCGCTGCATCCGCCGAGACGCAGCCTGGTAAAGCTGTCGGCGTAAAATCTGTCAGCTTTCCCGGCTCCGCCTGCGAGGGGAAGCAAAGAAGGAATCCGTCCTCATAAAGCCGCAGATCAAAGCAGGTCAGGTAAGAAGCATCCGGCAGCATATATCCGTAAAAATAATCCTCGAATGACTCCAGTTCGTAAATATTCACCTTCGAGGAGCGGCGGTAGCGGAACAACTCTTCCTTATCATACATCCGATATTCGCGGAATCTGGCACAGGCTTCCCAGGTGGCAATCGTTTTTTTGCGGATCGGCGCCGCCTGGCGGACCAGCGTAAGCATATATTGCTTCACTTCCTCCAGAAAAGCTTCTGTCAGGGGAATCTGTCCTTCCATCGTACAGTAATAGCTTTCCCCCACCGAAAAATGAACACTGACTTTTTCTATATTGCTGTTCTCCCCCGCCACATGGTAAATACCTTTTAACATCAAAAGCACCAGGGAACGCCGGTATGTATCACAGCCTGCTTTATCTTTCAGCGTCACAAACCGGAGCCGGCAGCCCGGAGACGCCTTCTTATGCAGTTCACGCAGGCGCCCGTCGGCCTTGACCAGCGCGATCGGGCAGGAAAAATCTTTCTGATGCGCATCCGCAATCTCCCTGTAGGTGGTTCCGTCCGGATATATTTCCGGCAGTCCTTCGACATAAACGGTTACTTTTTTCTCATTTACACTGTCCATATACGCCTCTCTTTCTGCCGCTGATGATTTTATCATAGCTGTTCAGTACCTTCACCCGGAATATAGCATCAGCGCCTCATCAATCAGGCGGATATACGAAAGGACTTCTGACATCCGTTCGCAGTATTGTCCTGCAGCATCCGACAAACGCCCCTTATTGTCTGATGCACCTCTGCCATTTTGTTCCAGTGATTTTAGAATCCGATCCTGCGCAGCCCTCTCATGTAAAAGGAACTGTTTGAGAACCGGGTGCCGCATTTTTAGCAGCTCCGGTCCAAAGTTAAGCTCTATCGTATCTGCGCAGCGGGAAGATGTTTCCAAATCGCAGACGCGTACCGCTTTCATCATCGGATAATATTTCCCATCTTCGAATACCATATCCTCCCGCACAATACGAAATCTGTTCTGTTCCAGATACATGCGCACCGAAGGAACTTCCGATTGTGGCTGTAATATCAGCTCCGGTGTTTCCATATCGTGCGAAAACAGTATCTGCGCACCTTCACGGAGGATACGGACGGTCAGCGCCCCTCCCATTCCGGCAATCACCAGACTCTGCACCTCGCCCGGATGCAGCCCGGCAAGCCCGTCGGAAAGTCTGGTCTCAATATCCCTTTCAAGCGCGTGTTCCCGAATATGTTCTTTTGCGCGCGCAAGCGGACCCTGATTTACATCCATCGCGATCGCGCGGGGAATGATTCGGTTTTCCACAAGATAAATCGGTATGTACGCATGGTCTGTCCCGATGTCCGCGAGAATGGAACCGGGCGTCACCATGTCAGAGACCGCAAGCAGTCTTTTTGATAATTTCATAATCTTTCGTCCTGTATAGTATTCAGTCGTAACTGTTCAGTACCTTCACAGTTACGAGCACAAATCCATGCAAAATTCGCTTTCAGCGAATGGATTTGTGCTTTGCATCATTTTCATACGTACCTCGCAGCCAGTGCGAGGTACTGTCCTGAATAATTACATTCAATCCAGATAATCCCTCAGTTTCCGGCTTCTGCTCGGGTGGCGCAGTTTGCGCAGGGCTTTCGCCTCAATCTGCCGGATACGCTCTCTCGTCACACAAAATTCCTGCCCGACCTCCTCCAGAGTCCGCGCCCGGCCATCATCCAGTCCAAACCGCAGACGCAGCACTTTCTGTTCCCGTTCGGTAAGTGTAGAAAGCACTTCCACCAGCTGCTCTCTTAGCACGGTAAATGTCGCTGCGTCAGCCGGTATCAGAGCACGGTCGTCACTGATAAAATCTCCAAGATGCGAGTCGTCTTCTTCCCCTATCGGAGTTTCCAGCGATACCGGATCCTGCGAAATCTTCAGAATCTCCGCGACCCGTTCCGGTTCCATCTTAAGTTCGTCGGCAATCTCTTCTTCTGTCGGTTCCCGGCCAAGCTCCTGCAGCATCCTGCGCGAAGTGCGAAGGACGCGGTTCATCGTCTCCACCATATGCACCGGAATCCGGATCGTGCGGGACTGATCCGCGATTGCCCGCGTGATTGCCTGACGGATCCACCAGGTCGCGTAGGTGCTGAATTTATAGCCTTTCCGATAGTCAAACTTGTCCACTGCTTTCATCAGACCGAGATTGCCCTCCTGCACCAGATCCAGAAGCTGCATCCCGCGTCCGCTGTAACGTTTGGCAATGCTGACTACCAGCCTCAGATTGGACTCGGCGAGCCGTAACTTGGCCGTCTCGTCGCCCTCACTCATTTTCTTTGCAAGGACCAGCTCTTCTTCGGCGCTCAAAAGGCTAAACCGCCCAATCTCTTTCAAATACATGCGCACCGGATCGTCCAGAGAAAAGCCCTCTGTATCCAGATCCTCCGAAGAAATACCTTCCGCATCCGGAATTTCCGGAAAGATGCCGTCTATTTCAAAATTCTCCGCCTGTTCCTGCATCTGCAGCATTTTTGTGCTGTCCTGACTGTCCCTGCTTAGCGCACCCATCTGTTTTCCTGCCTGTTCTGTCTGGTAATTGCAAGTCACACCCTGATCACATTTATGCTGTCTCAGCCTCTTCAGATGCGGCCTGCGGCAGGCAGCACCGCTATTATAACTGCCTCCCCGGCGAGGGGCGATGCTGCGTCTCCTGCTTTGTTATTATTTATCTTTCCCCGCCGACAGAGAAATATGCAGCCCGGAAAGCCTCTCCAGACGCTTTTTCGCCTGGATCAGATCCTGCAGTCCCTTCAGATCCGTCGGATCCAGTCTCGCGCTCTGCTGCTCAACGGCATAGGTCATCACCTTGCGGATGGTATCAGCGATTGCCTTTTCCTGTTCTTTTTCCGTAGCTACCGGGACTTCCGTATTAAATATCTGCGCGACCGTCCTCTGCTGATCCGGCTCCGTAAAATGATTCACGATACGCGCCGGGTTCCGTTCATTTTTTGACAGCTGATCATAAAGCATTGAAGCCACCTCACTGTACAGCCCGTCCGTAAAATCCTCCGGGCGGATGTATGCGGATACAGTAGGATAGAGCTCCGGATATTCGGTCAGCCAGGTCAGGATCAGCCTCTGAGAACGCAGAATGCCGTCGTCCTTCTCCGCATGGTTTTCGTTTTCGAGCCGGCGCGGAGCCATACGCACCGGCGCGCCCTGCATCAGAACATTCAGCACCATTTTCCGCATGCCTTCATATGAGGTCTGATAGCGTGAAACGACCGCTTCAATATAATTCTCCCGCTCAATCTCCAGCTCCAGCCCGGCAATCTTCCCGGCCACAGCCTGAAAAAAGCGGGTCTTGCCGTCCGGATCCTTCATATCATAGGATTTTTCCATCACGGAAAGTTCAAACAGAAAACTGTTTTCCGCCTGCTCGATCCGTTCCCGGAACGCGTCCGTCCCCAGCGCTTTGATAAATTCATCAGGATCCTTATATGGCTCCATATGAAGCACACGTGTGGAAACGCCCGCCTCTTTTAAAAGCGGAATCGCCCGCAGCGCGGCCCGGATACCTGCTTCGTCGCTGTCGTAGGTCAGGATCACCTCATCCGTGTACCGTTTCAGGATCGTGGCGTGACGGCTCGTCAGCGCCGTTCCGAGTGAGGCCACCGCGTTTGTAAAGCCGGCCTGATGCATGGAGATCACATCCATATAGCCTTCACAGACAAGCATCGCTTTTTCCTTTGAAGAGCGTGCGAAATTCAGTCCGTAAAGGTTGCGGCTCTTATCAAAGATCACCGTTTCCGGTGAATTCAGATATTTAGGCTTGCCGTCCCCCATCACACGTCCGCCAAATCCGATCACTCTGTGGTTCACATCCATGATCGGAAACATGACGCGGTTCCAGAATTTATCATACATGCCCTGCCGCTCGTTCACCTGCATCAGTCCGGAGTCCTTCAGCAGCTGATCGGAAACATTCTGCTTTTTCAGATAACGGTACAGTGCCGTCCCGTCCTGCCCCGCGTACCCCAGACCAAAATGCTTCATCGTCTCATCAGATAACGCACGGTTCTTCAGGTATTCCATGCCGCGCTGTCCCTGTGCGCTTCGAAGCTGATAATAGTAAAACTTCGCGGCAATCTTATTGATTTCCAGCACACTGCTTCGTAAGTCCCGTGCTTTTCTGGCTTCCTCATTATACTCTTCCTCAGGCAGGGTCATCCCCACCCGTTCCGCCAGATACCGCACCGCTTCCGGAAAGGTATAATTCTCGTACTCCATGATAAAATTGAAAACACCGCCGCCTGCTCCGCAGCCAAAGCAGTAATACATCTGCTTGGACGGACTGACGGAAAAAGACGGAGATTTTTCATTATGAAAAGGACAGAGCCCGAAATAATTGCTCCCCCTGCGCTGCAGCTTCACATAGCCGGAAACCACGCTCACAATATCATTCCGCTGTCGGACTTCCTCAATCACATCATCCGAGTAGTACATTTTGCTCTCCTTTTTGTAAATATCCCGTATTACAATACTTTCACAGCTGCAATTCCCCGGCTTATGCCTGCCAGGACTGCGGCACAAAAAGCTCCGTATATTTCCGGATCGAGTACAGATCCGTCATCCCGGCAATATAATCGCAGACCACCTTTTCCCGCGGTTCGCCGCGCTTTGTCATCAGATTCTGGTATTCCTCCGGCATCTGCTCCGGAAATTCATTGTAATAACGGTAAAGTTCCTGAATCATACGGATTGCCTTGCCTTCTTCGCTTTTTGCCTCCGGATTCAGGTAAACTCTCCGGAACATGAATGCGCGAAGGTCCTGCATGGCCGTCTCCATCGTCTCAGACATCGCGATATGATCCTGCCCCTCGCTGTTCTCCACCACATCGTGGATCAGTGCGTTCAGACGTTTCCGCGTCGTATCGCCGATGATCCGGCGGCTCTCTTCCGGAATATCCGTCTCTTTGAGGATTCCCGCCCTCTCCGCATCATCTATGTCATGATTTATGTACGCGATCTTATCGCAGTACCGGACCACCTGCCCTTCCAGTGTGGAAGGATGTCCGGCTGTGCGGTGATTGCGAATGCCGTCCCGCACTTCCCAGGTCAGGTTCAGCCCTTCCCCCGTCTTTTCCAGCAGTTCCACTACACGGACGCTCTGCTCATAATGCGCAAAGCCATACGGACATACCTCGTCCAGGGCCCTCTCCCCGGAATGTCCGAACGGCGTATGCCCCAGATCATGGCCAAGCGCGATCGCGTCCACCAGGTCTTCATTCAGCCGCAGCGCCCGCGCAATCGTGCGCGACAGCTGTGAGACCTCCAGCGTATGCGTCATGCGCGTGCGGTAATGATCGCCCTCCGGGATCAGAAACACCTGTGTCTTCTGTTTCAGCCGCCGGAATGCCTTGCTGTGGATGATCCGGTCCCGGTCCCTCTGGTAAACCGTGCGGATGTCGCACTGCGGCTCGTCCACGTCCCGCCCTCTGCTCTCCCGGCTGTAAGACGCATACGGACTGAATATCTGATATTCCAGTTCTTCTGTTTTTTCACGTATCGTCATTTGTCTCACCCCTTTGTATCATTATATGGTTCAAGCAATCCAAAAATATGATACTACGGATTGCTACGTGCTTCGCACTCCCGCATCTCCGCTATCGCTCCGGTCGGTGCTAAACGCGTGCCACTGGCACGCAGCACCCTACCAATATTCGGAATTCGCTCATTTGAGCAGCGCTTTTTGCTGCGATGCTTCCCGAACTACTAAGGTTCGGGAAGATTCTACCATCATATTGTCCAAAATGGCTACTTCCTCATATTGTTGCGGTCCTCAAGGTCATGAATAGGAACGCCAGCGTTCCATTCCTGACCTTTAGTCCCTTGTATCATTATATGCCAAAGTACGTGAATATTTCCATATATTTTCACATTTTTTTCTAAAAGTTCAGAACAGCATCGAAGCATCAATACTCAACCATCTCTTTGTACCCTGCAATCCGATACCCGCTGCCGTTGCTCCGCACGATCAGCGCTCCGCAGTCCATCGTCGTATACAGTGTAATATCTGCCGCGCGCAGCCTCTCCACGGCAGCAGCCGCCGGATGTCCGTAAGAATTATCCTTCCCGCAGGAAATAATTCCAAAAGACGGGGCCGCAGCCGCGAGAAATTCCTCAGAGGACGCACCCTTGGAGCCGTGATGACCCACCTTCAGCACGTCGCAGCTAAGATCAGCTCCGGATGCCGCCAGCGCCGTTTCAGAGTCCCCCTCCAGATCGCCGGTATAAAGCATACGAAAAGAGCCGTATTGAAGCAGGAGCACCATGGAATCCTCATTTTTATCCCCGGAAAGTGCATACGAAGATGGCGCCAGACAGGTAAGTGACCATCCGATGCCGTGGGAGCTCACAGCAGCCGTTGTAACTGTCCCGGCGATTGTATCCGTTCCGGCGATCATATCTGTTCCGTCAGCCGTATCCGCTTCGGCAGCCATATCCGCTTCGGCAGCCATAGTCCCGATCGAGCTTCCCGCCTCCATACGCAGCACCCTGATTCCGACTTTCCCGGCAGCCGTGATCAGTTCCGCAAAATCCGTCTCATCGGCTGTCGGCGGCAGGATAATGTTCCTGACGGCGATCCCATGCGCATTCGTACCGGCATAACCCGGCAGATAATCTTCAAGATACTCCTGTATCCCGCTGATGTGGTCGCTGTCCGCATGAGAAAGGAACACATAATCCAGTCTGCTGATTCCGTAATATTTGACAGTCTGGCTGATGCGGTATTCCCAGAGTCCGCTCACCGAGCTGCTTCCACCGTCAATCAGGCAGTTGGTGCCATCCGGCAGCATGACCAGCGCACCGTCTCCCTGTCCGACATCCATGCTGACCGCAATAAGTCCGCCGCGCGGGCGGAAGGCCATAAGGCAGATGCCAAACGCAATTGCGGACAGCCAGATCCAGTGTGCATTTTTACCCGGCTTTCCGGTCTGCCGGCCGCACATGCCCCTGCCCGGCTTTTCCCGGTCTCTCTGCCTCCCGTACATAGAACCATCTGTCTTCTTTCGGGGCAGTTTTTCTACTGTTCTCCTCTTTCCTGTCATCATCGCAGCCAAAACAAGCAGCACGTAATACGCCGCAATCTTCCAAATGGCCGGGCAGCCCGCGATCCAGACGGCGCATGGCAGCTGCCTCTCCAACGTACACAGCCCTTCAAACAGTCCGAGTAGATAGTAGACCGGCGCGGCAAGAAATGTCCCGAACGATACGCTAAACAGCCCCGCCAGACAGGATACCAGACCGGACGCCATCAGAGCGGACATCAGCGGGATCACGGCAAGATTCACGAGAATGCTCCACGGCGCAGTCTGATAAAAAAACCAGAGTGTGATCGGCAGTGTTCCGATCCAGACGCCCGCACCGCCGCAGAGAGCGTCCCAGCCGCGCGCCGCAGCATCCGCCAGAAGCAAAGCTTTTTTTAAATGGCGGCTCCGTTCTCCGCTCTGCTTTGCCTTTGTCCGGCAGGTCTCAGGGGGTGTCTCCTCCTGAATGCTCTGCTTCCGAAGCGCCATTTTCCGGCGGAACGGATTCGCTGCCGTCAGGCGCGGCACCAGCAGGGCAATAGACAGGATCGCGCCAAAGGACAGTAAAAAGGAAGATTGTGCCGCAGCCCGGCCGTTACCGGCAAGAATCACCGCCGCTGCAACAGCCGCTGCCGTCAGCATATCGTATTTACGCCCTGCGATCTGTGAGCCAAGCCAGATCACAAACATAAGACACGCGCGCACAGAGGATATTCCAAATCCGGACATCATGGCATACAGGATCACTACAGCGGCAGCCGGAGGCGCCGCGGCAAAAAAAGGTAGCCGCATACGGCGCAGAAGACTGTAAATACACATGCCGATCATGCTGATGTGCAGGCCGCTGATGGAAATGATATGAGCGATGCCGCCTTCCTGATACAGCTGCTTCCATTCCTGCTCCATGAAGCTTTTTTCTCCGAGGCTGATGGCGGACACCGTGCGCGCCGCCTTCTCCTTCAGGATCTGCAGATAGGAATACCGCAGCGCACGCCGGAAGCGGGCCAGCATCCTTTTGAGACTCCGTGTTCCCTGCCGGATGCTCATCACGTCAGGACTTGTGATCCGCCCCACCGTATTTTGCGCAAAGTAATAACCCATAGAATCAAACTGTCCCGGATTCCCTGCCTCTTCAAACGAACGGTAAGTACCTGTCACACGAATGCGGTCGCCCGGAAGATATTCTTCTATATTGATTGTCATAATAAGCTTTAAGTCGGATGATAATGAACCGATTGGTTTCTCATTTGTATAAAGAATAATAGAATTGACAGAAAGGCGTATGCCTTCAGATACTGCATTGATTTCCGTCACGGTACCTTCAAAGGTCAGCGTACCGTCTGTGCCGGCCGTCTCGGCCAGTGTCTCCTGCACCGCTTCCAGCGCACGGTCTCGTTCCGCGCCGCGCGCAGTTCCGATCAGGGACAGGAGCATCGCGGCCGCCAGGCACAGAAAAGCCAGCGGTCGTTTTCTCATCGCACCACCTCACAATTTTCGTAACTGTTCAGTACCTTCACAGGTGCGAGGTACTGTCCTGAATAATTACCAGTTTTCAAAATAATAAGGATATCAGTTTGCTCCGGCGAGCACCTGATTGCCGGAAGAATCCTCCGCCGCAGCCGCTTCGGAATCGTCCGTTTCCGCAGAAGCCGCATCGTCATCAACCGCCTGATCCGAACTGTCCACGCCTGCCAGATCTGAACTGACGGCGTCAGCCGTGTCCCCGGTATCTTCGTCTGAAGTTTCCGCGTCCTTTGCACTGTCAGTCGCCTCCGCGGCTTCGCCGTCTTCCGTCTCTGTCTGCAGTGCCTCTGTCTCGATGATATTCTGATTCATGATGAATACACTGTTGAGGTCAATCTCATCCCAGAACAGGACATTACCCGACCCCTCTATGGTGAACTTTACGCCATTCACATCATCCGCCGTCTCACAGATAGAATTGATGATCGCGTACAGAGCCGCTTCCGCCGACGGTGCGTTTTCCGCAGGACGTGTGTTAAATTCCGCGCTGAAATTCAGCGTACAGATTCCGTTTTTCGTCGAAATATCCAGAATCTCGGTACCCGAACTGAACACCGCCTTCCGATCAGAGTATTCCGACCCTGCCATCAGCTGTTCTACGACCACCCGTTCCAGCACCATGTTGCTGGAATAATCCACACTCCGGACTTCCTTTTGCAGCATGCTTCCGTCCTGATTCGGAAAATACAGGACCAGCGAAGCCGTCTGGTAGGAATTGATTCCCCCATCCTTGGTGTCAATAAAGCTCTCCGCGTCCATCGCCGCAATCAGCTCTCCGTTTACGTCCGTCAGCTGTTCTGAGTCTACCGTGATTATAACTTTCGTCACACCGGGAATCTGGATGATCGTCTTGACCACAGCGGCACGCAGCAGCACCTCAGTCGTATTGCTCATGTCATAGTATTCGCCCGAAAAATCAATCCGAAGGGCGTCAATGCCCCGCTCATAGCCCTGATAGGTCACAGTTGAAGGCAGCGCGCTGACATAAGTAGCGTCGGCCGGCGTCGTCGCAAGCTGCTCCATCAGCTCTGTCACCATCTCGTCAAAGGTCTCCGCTGCCGGAATATAAGCCACCTCATACAGGCTTGTCCCTGTTGAATTTTTATAATAGATGATATAGCTGCTGCTCTGCTCCTTATCATTCCTTCCGCAGCCGCCTGTCAGCAGCAGCACGGTTGCCAGCATGGCCATCAGCAAGGGCATCGCAAAAAAGCGTTTGTTTCTGCTCACCTGCAACCTCCAATCATTTATCGGAATCATTGCTTTCTCAGGGCACAAATTTCAGCGGAATACGCACGGTAAAGGTCGTTCCCTCTCCCTCCTGGCTGTATACCTTGATCGCCCCGTGGTGCATCAACACAGCACTCCGCGTGATCGCCAGTCCGAGGCCGGTGCCGCCGATCTCACGGGAATGTGACTTGTCCGCACGATAAAAACGTTCAAAGATATGTTCCTGCGCCTCTTCCGGAATCCCAATCCCGGAGTCTTCTACTTTAACATAAAAATATTTGCTGTCTACATTCAGCGAGATATGAACCCACCCGCCGTCCTTATTGTATTTAATACCGTTCTCGATCAGATTTGAGATGGCGAGCGTCATCCTCGTCTCATCCACCTCGGCCAGGATGGGCTTAAAGCTCTCCAGTACAAGATCAATGTCCCGCGTGTCCGCGATCGGGCGCAGCCTTTTCAGCACCAGCTCGATCAGCTGATTGATATTTGTTTCCTCAATATGAACATCGGAAGAACGCTTGTCCATCTTTACCAGAGAGAGCAGATCCGAAATGATCTTGTTCTCACGGTCAACTTCTTCCGCGATGTCTCCCATGAATTCCCTGTACAGCTCGACCGGCACGTCTTCCTGAGCCAGAAGCGAATCCGCCAGCACCTTCATGGAAGTGATCGGCGTCTTCAGCTCATGTGAGACGTTGGAGACAAACTCCTGCCGCGACTCTTCCTGCACCTTCATACGATTAAGCATGCGGTTGTAAGCTTCCGCCAAAAGCTGCGTCTCGGTATAATCCGGGATGGATATCTCTTCGTCGTTCACGCCCACGACGTCTTCCAGAGACTGTGTGATCTTCCCGAAAGGCTTTGTCAGAATCCGGGAAACATAAAATGCCACGCCGAGGATCAGAATACAGAATACCGCCTGCATCTGAACAACAATCGTGCTCAGGCCGGACTTACCGTTCGCGATATCCAGCGTGGGAACGCTGATGATCATGATTCCTTCCGTCTCACCGGTCTCACCGTCTGTGATCGGAATCGTCATCTCCAGAAACTGATTGTCCTCGTCGTAGTTCGTAGAATTTGTTCCAAGAAAAGTAAGAAGCACCTCTTCCGAGATGATGACCTTGTCCACATCAATCTCGTAGGTGTCTTTGATAATGCAAAAGCTGCTGTTCACCAGGATCACGCGTCCGGAATACAGCGAAGCCATCTGTTCGATCAGCTTGTCCACCTGATCCGAGGTGCTCCCGTGCATATACCCGGACTCCTCGATCTGATCCAGGATCTGCTGGCACTGCCGCTCCAGAAGCTGTGCTTTCTGCTCCACAGCCTGAGAGACATAGCTTGTCACCACCACATAACGCATCAAAAGAACAGGCGTCACGCCAACCAGGATAAAGAGCAGGAAAATCCTTGCCTGCAGACTTTTAAAGTATTTTTTTACGATTGGCTTAATGCTGGAAATAATAACCCACTCCCCACTTGGTATGAACGTATTTCGGTTCGCTCGGGTTCACCTCAATTTTCTCGCGTAGATGACGGATATGCACATCCACAGTCCGCACATCCCCCGGATACTCATAGCCCCACACCGTATTCAGAAGGCTCTCCCTGCTGTACACCTTATTCGGATTAAACACCAGCAGCTCAAGAAGATCGAACTCTTTCGTCGTCAGGTTCACTTCCTTGCCGGCTATGCTGACCCTTCTGCCGTCGCAGTCAAGTACCAGATCACCCACTTCCACAATCTTACCTCTGGGCTCCGGCTGATTTTTCTGTGAAGTACGGCGGATGATCGCTTTCAGCCTTGCTTTGACCTCCAGAATGTTAAAAGGCTTCGTAATATAATCGTCCGCTCCGTATTCCAGCCCCATGATCTTATCCATGTCGTCGCCTTTGGCGGTCAGCATGACGATCGGCACATCCGAAAATTCGCGCACCTGCTGGCATACCTGCAGGCCGTCCAGCTTCGGCAGCATCAGATCCAGAAGAATGATATCATAATGATTCTCCTTCGCCAGCCGGACCGCTTCCTCACCGTCATACGCGCTGTCTACTTCCATGTCGTCCTGCTCCAGACTGAAGCGGATGCCTTTTACAATCAGTTTCTCATCGTCTACTACCAGAACTCTCTTCGCCATGCTCTTCTCCTTACCGCTGAAAATCTGCGACTATACCGTTATCAGATCTTTTATCTGTGAGAACACTCCGCTCTTAATCCCGGAAATGTTCTGAATCTCCTCGATCGATGCAAATGTGCCGTGCTCCTCCCGGTACGCGATGATCGCGTCCGCCTTCGATTCGCCAATCCCCGGCAGAGTCATCAGTTCATCGCGGGTGGCCGTATTCAGATTCACCCTGCCGTCAGAGCTGTCCGTGCCGTTCGTCTCTCCGGTTCCGGCGCCATTCGTACTCCCGGAAACCGAGCCGTCCAATGTATTCATCCCTTCCGCGGTCATCCCCGACGCCCGCATCAGTTCCGTCTCTTCTTTCGTATAAATATAAAGCTTTTGTCCGTCACTGACCGCCGCGGCCTGATTCAGCCATTCCTCATCAGCCTCAGAAGAAAAGCCTCCGGCCAGTTCAACCGCATCACAGACACGCATATCCGCCGTGATCGGATAGACTCCCGGTTCCTTCACCGCGCCGCAGACATAGACATAACCCACAACTGCTTCCGTTTGCGCCTCCGCCCCGGCCTGCACAGGCTCCGTACCTGTATCCAGACCCGCCAGAGTTCCGGTACTGTCAACCGGCATGTCAGATATCCCGGTGCTGTCACCCGCAGTCTCTGACATATCGTCTGACACAGTATCCACAGCATCCGCTGCGTCAGCAGACATTTCTTTCGTCCCTGCACTCTCCGATTCCGTCAGCGCCACAAGCCCCGCCGTATAAAGCGGCTCATCCTTCGCGCATCCGAAGAGCAATATCAGTGCAACGCACAACAGGGCTGTAACCAGCCCTCTCTTATTCATAAGCATGAATTGTCCGCAGCCATCGCTGCCGTTTCCCCATAAGCGATTTTATTTTAACGAAAAAATTACAGATTTGCAACAGATTTTTAAACCTTAGGAAAAAATTAAGGATAAGAATATCACACACAATTCAGAATTTTCTGAATACAGCACCAATTCACCGATTTTTCTTCTGTCAACCCTTTTTCGACAAAAATCTTCTTTTTTCGTCTTTTTATCACAATCCACAAAACGGACGTTCTTGTAAAGAAACTATGTAAACCATGTGAAATTTCCGTCAAAAATGTGGATAATGTGGATAACTTCGTGTATAAGTCCATTTTATCAGGCTTTTTTATCCACAATCCTGTGAATAAAGCGGGGAAAACTTTTCAGTCCCCCCGCTGCATCCTTTTGTTCCCGTTCCTTTGTTTTGTGCAGGATTACTTTCCGAATTTTCGTATTTTGCATTTGTCCGCAATTTTCCGCTTGCCAGCCGTCAGAATTTTATGTGAATTTTCTGACACTTTTGTCCAACAGTTCAGAACAGTATAGAACCTGCTGTTCCGAATAGTGTAGGAAAAAGTCCATTCACTCAATCTCCGTATTCAGATACGACACAAAGCGGTTTCCGGCCGCCTCGAACAGTGCCAGACTGTCATTCGGTCCGTAATAATAGGTCTCTGTCTCACCCGGATTCAGGAGGATCAGGTTCCCGTAATCATCATAGCCTGTGATGATCACGCTGCCGGTCTCTGTGGCGGCGATCACAGCCTTGCCTTCACTGACGAAGTAAAGCACCTGATCCAGCGAGCAGCCTGTCAGTTCCACAACATCCTGCCCAAGCGCTTTCTCCAGCACATCCACGTCCATCGTGCCGGTCTTTATGATATCCGGGATCTTGTCGAGGCTGATGCTTGCCTCGTCTGCCTGATTGCCGCGCTCCCAGACGTATTCCTTCGCGTCATTGATGACTACGCCTACCGTCTCATCCGCGCGGAGGATTGCCTCTACAGCTGTCGGCCAGCAGCTGTCCAGGCTCCCGCCCGCATATACGTAATACAGCTTTTCTTTCTCTGTATTTGCCGGAATCTCCACGGATACACTGCTGCTCTCCGAGGTGAATTTTCCGGTCACGACCTGCGGATTCTCGTCCGTGATCGTGGTGCCGACACGAAGAATGATCTCCGCCTGCTTTGTATCGTCCGTCTCTGTAGCGATGCCGTATTCGACATTATCCTCCGTATTTGTGCTGACGATCGTGTCGGACGTCGTCTCGACAAACTCTCCGTCAGACTTTGCCACGCGGGTGAGCGTCAGCATACTGTTCGACTGCGTTACCCCCGTCACATAGGCTCCGGCCGGCGTATAATTTTTAATCGTCTCACCTTCTTCATCCAATATAGCAAGCGTGTACATCGGGAACACCTCCGTACCCTCGCTGGAACTGTCAATATCGGAAAGAAGCGCCACACCATAGACCAGATTTTCTTCCATATAACATACCTGCCGGATGCGTTCCTTCTCGCCGCAGGTGATCTCCCGGGTCTCCCCCGTCTCCAGATCAATCGTGCAGAGTGTCTGGGAATTGTAGCGTTCTCCCTCCGCAAGCCAGCTGAAATACCGGTTGGAAGCCGAGCTCGTATGACAGTCATTGTTGACGCCTGTGATCACGCTCTCATACTCACCGGTCGCAAGATCAATCTGATACACCACATTTTCCAGCAGCAGATAGAAATCCTGACCGTCGTCCGTCAGGTAAGCCAGTGCATCAACATCCAGCTTCAGGCTGTCATAGGCCTCCGCTACGCGCACGAACAGAAGCTCATCGGAGGTTGCCGAAGAGTCCTCATAATGATACAGCGCAACGCCGTTTTCCCCCTCGTGATCGCCCCGGTTCATGTAGCCGGAGACCACGTACCACACATCCCCCGACTCATCCACCCGGAGGATTTTAATATTATTCTGATCATAAATATCACGGTAATCAATGTCCTCTTCCTGCGCAAAATCAAACACGCAGGTCATCTTTCCGCCGTTGATCTCATAGGTCCAGAGCGCGTTTTCCTGCACAAAGGCTACCACGCTCTTACTCTCGTCAAATGCGTATTCCACATCGCTGTCCGTGATGCCAAGATTGATGCCGCCGGATTCCAGCAGTTCCCGATCGGTATTAAACACTTCGTCCGTCGTCCTCGTAAAATCCAGCAGGTAGACACGCGTATCTGTGTAGCGAAGGCGATAAAATTCCTTGACATTATATGTGCAGGTCACCCCGTCATCATCCACGGCTGAAATCCGGTAATACAAAACAAAGGAAGCCGTCGTCCCGTTGATGTCGACCAGACTCGGGGTCGGCTTGTAGGCAATCTGCGGATTCAGATCTCCCCACATCAGCTGCGCGACCGTATCATGGATATCCATTGTCGCGAGCGTCTGGCTCGTGCCCGTCGTATCATCCGGTTCCACCACCACTCCAAGAGAGTCCTGATCCGTCTTGTTGACACACTTCGCATAAAATCCGGTCACAAAATCCAGATAGGAATCCAGATGGAGACCGTCCTCCAGCAGCAGTCTGGTATAAAAATAAATATCCCGTCCTCCGGCCGATACCTGAATCTTCAGAATATATTCCTGATTCAGAAGCATCTGATTCTGGATCGTCAGGGTCGCGGCAAGATATCCATCCTCATCCTCGGTGAGGCTGATCACGCTCGTATTTTCCAGCGACTCGCTGCCGTCAAGGGAAAGCACCTCGTAGGAAACGCTCTCCACATTGGAGTCAAACGTCTGAATCCGGATATCCAGCTCATGGCTCGCGTCAAGGATCGTCACTGTATCGCGGATATAATTGACGTCCATCTCATAAGCGTATCCGTGCAGACAGTTGTAGCTGACATCGTCATTTAGCATATAGACAAGCGGAAACGTCGAAGACGCCATCGCAGAGGAGGTATTCGGCGTCGTCTGGTTCAGCAGCCTCGCAAACACATACACCGCCAGAACAAACACGGCCAGCAGGACCAGTATGCGGATGAGTGTATTTCTTATCGTTTTCAATATCTTCTGCATATAAAATTTCTCCTGAAAATATAATATACTCCGGACAATTCCAAAAAGCCTGAAAATAACGTGCTAATACATTTTTTCAGTATACTATCTTGCCGGAAAAAAAGCCACTGGTTTTTTTGAACGATTTCTTTTCCCCCGCATATAATAATGCAATGGAATATCTGCAGGTGCGGTTATGGGTTATTTTAATGATAAAAGAAAAAGGGAATCATTCACAGAAGATGCGGCGCGTGTGCTGGTAAATACTGCTGAGAAAACCGGTTTTCCGCAAGAAGACAGAACCGGGATGAAATCTGCCTGCGCTGCCTGTGTCAGTGGAAGTTTTTCTGGTGATACAGGTCTCAGAAAACCAGCGGGCGGTTTCGGCTCCAGTGAAGAAATCTATGGTATAGCATGCATGGGTATGCTGCCAGCAGGCGAGTTCTCGGAAGAACGGGATTTCCGTATGCTGCAGGGGATGTACCCGAATGAGGCAAAAGAATTGCTGGAGCTGGTTGAGGAGGAATGCGACCGGCTGGAATATGAAGGAAGCCCCATGTTTGATGAATATCCGGACTATACGACCATCTACACGCTGCAAAAAAGAATTGCCGACGCGGCGCGTAAAAAAGCAGGCGTAATACGCGATGACGCAGGTGCAGGCATGGCGGCTGAAAATGAGGAAGCAGGCGGTGACAGCACGCCGGAGGATCTTATCCGGGTGATGCTGCTTCAGGAGATGCACCGCCGGAGGTCGCGCTACAGGAACTGCAGGGGCGTGAATGCGCTGTGACATCGCAACACACCCTTTTACAGCCTGAATCATGTGATTCCGGGGCAAAACCCTGCAGCAGAGAATTCATGCAGTGACTTCTCCGCTCGTGCTTTTGCGGTAAAAAACTACGGATAATGCAGTTCCGATGACCCATCCGATCGGCCATGCGCACCAGATTCCGGTCGAGCCGAGGGCGGTTCCGGACAAAAGGACGGCGAGCGAGACGCGGAGGATCAGGTCGGTGAACGTGGAGATCATAAACAGCTTCATCAGGCTGGCTCCTTTGAGGATCCCGTCCGCGACGAGTTTGACGGAGACAATAAAGTAGAACGGCGACAGAATCCGCAGGTAGGTGATGCCAGTCTGCAGAGCGACAGCCGTCGGCTCATCCAGGAAGAGATACAGCAGGTATTTGCCAAATACAAGGTACAGAAGAACAATAGGCACGCTCAGCATCCAGACCATTTTGACACCGGCGCGGAAGCCGTCCTTTACGCGTGATCGTTTGCCCGCGCCGATGTTCTGGGCGGTGAAGTTGGAGATGCCGTTGCCAAGTGTGGTGAATGAGGTAATGACCAGATTGTTCAACTTTACGGAAGCGGAATATCCCGCCATGACGCCGGTGCCGAAGCTGTTGATGACACCCTGGATGATCATGTTGCCCACAGAAATAAAGCTCTGCTGCAGAATGCTCGGAATCGCGATCACGGCAAAGCGTTTCAGAAGGCGGAACGAAAACAGAGGCGCTTTTTGCGTATGGGGAATCGCGTTTAAGCGGCGAAGAACCACGAGGACGGACAGGATGCAGCTGACGCCCTGACAGAGAAAGGTCGCCCACGCGACGCCCGCAACACCCATATGAAACGCCGTCACAAAAAGAATATCGACCGCGATGTTGGAGGTCGACGACGCTGCCAGGAACCAAAAGGGTGTTTTCGAATCGCCCAGTGCAGAAAAAATGCCGGTCGAGATATTATAGAAAAAGACAAACGGAAGTCCCCAGATGTAGATATTCAGGTACAGCTTTGAGTCTGCGAAGACTTCATCGGGGGTGTTGATCAGGCGCAGCAGCTGCCCGCAGCTTATGAGGCCAATCAGCATCAGCAGGACGCAGAGGACGGCGCTGGCAATCCATGCGGTGGAGACCGCGGTCTTTAAATTTCCGTAATCATGCGCGCCAAACAGCTGTGAGACGACGACGGAACAGCCGATGTTGCAGCCGAACGCGAACGCCAGAAAGATCAGCGTCACCTCGTAACTGTTGCCGACTGCGGCCAGTGCGGTTTCTCCAATAAATTTGCCCGCGACGAGGCTGTCGGCGATGTTGTAGAGCTGCTGAAAAATAATGCTGCCAAAGAGCGGCAGGCAGAATTGCCAGAGAACCTTTTCCGGGTCTCCGTAAGTCAGATCTTTGTTCATGAACGTTTACTCCCTTTTCTGCTGAATTTACATAGTCCGTAATTTTGGTTTGTAAGTGCTCAGGTTCTTTACAGTGATTTCTTTTTTTCTTGAAAATCGCACCGTTCCCCATTATAATCAGCACGGTATCATATTTCAAATATATAAAAGCGATAATGAATATTCCTGTTTGGAATATTGAACCGGCAGCTGGAGTATTGGCGTATTGGTACAGAAAGCAAAATTGAGAGTATGAAAAGGAACAGGCGAAAAGATGGACATTCCATATGACTATTACCGGACCTTTTACTATGTAGCCGGATACGGCAGCGTTTCCGGGGCGGCTCAGATCCTCGGAAAAGGGCAGCCGAACGTGACGAAGACGATCAACCGGCTGGAAGAGCAGCTTGGCTGCAGGCTGCTTGTACGTTCACCGAGAGGGACAAAGCTGACACCGGAGGGAGAAAAACTGTATGCGCACGTAAAAATCGCGGTAGAACACCTTCAGAATGGAGAGCGGGAAATCGCAGCGGATCGAAGTCTGCAGAGCGGAACAATTTCCATCGCATGCAGCGAGATCGCTCTGCGCTGTCATATGCTTCCGATTCTGGAACAGTATCGGCTTCAGTATCCGAATGTGCGGATCCGGCTGGCAAATCATACGATTTATCAGGCCATGGAGGCGGTGAAAAATAATCTGGCGGATTTTGCCGTGGTGACAGCCCCGGATTCGGTTCCGAAAATGCTGCATATGCAGGTGATCGCACATTTTCAGGAGATATTTGTGTGCGGGGAGACGTTTCGTTATTTACAGCAGAAAACAATCACGTTCTCTGAGCTGACGCAGCTGCCGTTGATCTGTCTGAATGCTCAGACCTATACTTTTCGGTTTCTGACCCGTTTCTTTGAAAAACAGGGCGTACCGCTGGAGCCGGATATTGAAGTCACGACAGCGGATCAGATCCTGCCTCTGGTAAAGAGCAACCTTGGAATCGGGATTGTGCCGGAGACGTTTGTGGAGCAGGAGACGGCTGCGGCATCCGGCGGTTCCATATACCGGCTTGCCCTGGAAAAACCGATTCCTCAAAGGGCAATCTGCCTGATCAGACGTGCGGACGCCCCCTTAAGCATTGCCGCGAGTGAACTGGAACGTATGCTGACTGGTTAATTCCCGCTTGCATAATCGAAGCGGTTGCGGTATATTGAACGAAGCATAGCTATTCACGACAGGAGGAAGGATATTATGAAAGAAAAAGTAGTTCTGGCATACTCAGGCGGGCTGGATACGACCGCGATCATCCCGTGGCTGAAGGAGAATTTTGATTACGATGTCGTCTGCTGCTGCATCGACGTCGGACAGGGCAATGAGCTGGACGGTCTGGACGAGCGCGCAAAGCTCTCCGGCGCATCCAAGCTGTATATTGAGAATATTGTCGATGAGTTCTGTGACGATTTTGTCATGCCGTGCGTCAAGGCCGGCGCGGTGTATGAGCACAAATATCTGCTCGGCACATCAATGGCCCGTCCGGCTATCGCGAAAAAGCTGGTCGAGATCGCGCGCAAGGAAAACGCGGTGGCCATCTGCCACGGCGCGACCGGCAAGGGAAATGACCAGATTCGTTTTGAGCTGGGCATCAAGGCACTCGCTCCGGACATCAAGATCATCGCTCCGTGGAGAATGACGGATGTATGGACCATGCAGTCCCGTGAGGATGAGATTGAATACTGCGAAAAGCACGGCATCCATCTTCCATTTGCGGCAGATTCCAGCTACAGCCGCGACCGCAACCTCTGGCACATCAGCCATGAGGGACTGGAGCTTGAGGATCCGGCCAACGAGCCGAATTACGACCATATGCTGGTGCTCGGCGTGACGCCGGAAAAAGCGCCGGATCAGGGCGAATATGTAACCATGACGTTTGAAGCGGGTATCCCGAAAACACTGAACGGCCGTGAGATGAAGGTATCCGAGATCATCACCGAGCTGAACGCTCTTGGCGGCAAGCACGGCATCGGTATCGTAGATATCGTCGAGAACCGCGTAGTCGGCATGAAGTCCCGCGGCGTCTATGAGACCCCGGGCGGCACGATCCTGATGGCGGCTCATGAGCAGCTCGAGGAACTGATTCTTGACCGCGAGACGCTGGAATGGAAGAAAAAGCTCGGCAGCCAGTTCGCGCAGACCGTTTACGAGGGCAAATGGTTCACCCCGCTGCGCGAGGCAATCCAGGCATTCGT
Organism: Lachnospiraceae bacterium; assembly: GCA_021199655.1. Taxonomy (GTDB): domain Bacteria; phylum Bacillota; class Clostridia; order Lachnospirales; family Lachnospiraceae; genus Choladousia. Next base: position 57,730 of record JAJQHQ010000052.1, read on the forward strand.
CGATGTGACGCAGGAAAATGTGACCGGCGAAGTGAAGTTCAAGCTCTACAAGGGCAACATCATCAAAGCCGGAACGACCTCCCCGTACTCTCTGTACAACGAGTCTCTGGCATCCTTCACGACCGGCGACCTGTACGACCATCACGATGCGGACGGCTTCATCACGCTGTTCGGCCTGCCGCTGAAGGTGCGCGCGATGAAGAAAGCGGAGCTGGAAAACAAGAAGTAAAATCGGAATGACTTACAATGAATATTGAAGGATTACAAAAACTGACCCTGCTGGATTACCCCGGCAGGGTCGCCTGCACTGTATTTTTAGGCGGCTGTGATTTTCGCTGCCCGTTCTGCCACAACAGCGAACTGATCAGCAGTACGTCTGGAGTATACCCTCCCGCAGCCCGGCGAGAGGGTATTTCCTCTGCCGAAAACAGGGATGCAGTTCCCGGCACAGAGACGATCTCTGAAGAGGAGTTTTTCACTTTCCTCGGCAGGCGCCACGGCCTGTTGGATGGTGTGGCAGTGACGGGCGGAGAACCCACGCTCTATCGTGATCTGCCGGAATTTCTTGCGCGGATCCGTGATATGGGCTTTGCTGTCAAGCTGGATACCAACGGCAACCATCCGCAGATGCTGGCGCAGCTTCTTGACGCCGGACTGGTCGATTATGTGGCAATGGATATCAAGAATTCTCCAGAACGCTATGGCGAGACGATTGGGATTCCGGGATTTGACGTTGCCAATATCAGTGCCAGCATCGCACTATTGATGAACGGACCGACAGACTACGAATTCCGCACCACGGTCGTGAAGGAATTTCATGATGACAGTGTCTTCCCTGCGATTGGACAGTGGCTTGAGGGAGCAAAGCGCTATTATCTGCAGTGTTTCGTTGACAGGGATACTGTGCTGCAGGAAGGACTGCACGCGCCGTCCGAAACGGAGCTGCAGCACTATCTGGAGCTTGTCAGTCCTTATGTGAAAGAAGCGGCGCTGCGCGGCGTTTGACCACATCTTGTATACATTTGAAAACATTTCAACAAGATATTGATTTTCCTTTTTCTCCGTGATACAATATTTTTGCTCGCGCCCAGACAGGGTAATGCAGCTGTCTCTGCCAATCCCCATGCGAATCGCAGCTTGATTCCGCACACAAATACGATTGGCGCATACCAAGCAATGGTTTGAGATCCCACGGCACTGCAAAACAGCGGACAATACTGGCAGCACTCATGATTTCTTTATACAGGGGAGGCTCTTTATGTACCAGGTCAAAAAACGAGACGGCACAATCGCCGAATTCCATATCAACAAGATCAGCGTGGCGATCACGAAAGCCTTTGACGCCGAGGGCAAACAGTACCATCCGAGCGTCATCGATATGCTGGCGCTGCGCACGACAGCGGATTTTGAAGACAAGATCCGCGGCGGCTTTATTTCCGTGGAGGACATTCAGGACAGTGTGGAGAAGGTCCTTTCTGAGGCAGGCTACGCAGATGTGGCGAAGTCCTACATTCTGTACCGCAAGCAGCGAGAAAAGCTCCGCAATATCAATTCTACGATGTTAAATTATAAGGATCTGGTCGATGATTACCTGCAGATCAACGACTGGCGTGTCAAGGAGAATTCCACGGTCACCTATTCTGTGGGCGGACTGATCCTGTCCAACTCCGGCGCGATCACGGCCAACTACTGGCTCTCCGAGGTCTATGATCCGGAGATTGCGGAAGCACATCGCTCGGCAGCGATTCATCTGCACGATCTGTCGATGCTGACCGGCTACTGTGCGGGTTGGAGCTTAAAACAGCTCATTCAGGAAGGCTTGGGCGGCGTTCCCGGAAAGATCACCTCCTCACCGGCATCCCATCTGAGCACCCTCTGCAATCAGATGGTGAATTTCCTCGGCATCATGCAGAACGAGTGGGCCGGAGCACAGGCTTTTTCCTCTTTTGATACCTATCTGGCGCCGTTTGTACGCACAGATCATCTGGATCAGAAGGAAGTCAAGCAGTGCGTGCAGTCCTTTATTTATGGTGTAAATACGCCTTCCCGCTGGGGTACCCAGGCGCCGTTCTCGAACATCACGCTGGACTGGGTGGTGCCGAACGACCTGAAGAATCTCCCGGCGATCGTCGGCGGCAAGGAGCAGGATTTCACCTATGGCGACTGCCAGAAGGAAATGGACATGATCAACAAGGCCTTCATCGAAATCATGATTGAGGGCGACGCGAACGGCCGCGGGTTCCAGTACCCGATTCCGACCTATTCGATCACGAAGGATTTTGACTGGAGCGATACGGAAAACAACCGGCTCCTCTTTGAGATGACCGCGAAATACGGCACTCCGTACTTTTCCAATTATATCAACTCCGACATGGAACCGAGCGACGTGCGCTCCATGTGCTGCCGTCTGCGTCTGGATCTGCGCGAGCTGCGCAAAAAGTCCGGCGGATTCTTCGGCTCCGGCGAGTCGACCGGCTCGGTCGGCGTCGTTACGATCAACCTGCCGCGCATCGCGTATCTGGCAAAGGATGAGGCAGATTTCTACGCGCGTCTGGATAAGCTGATGGACATCGCTGCACGAAGCCTGAAGACAAAGCGTACCGTCATCACGAAGCTTCTGGATGCGGGACTTTATCCGTATACCAAACGGTATCTCGGTACCTTTGACAACCATTTTTCCACAATCGGTCTCATCGGCATGAATGAAGCCGGGCTGAACGCAAAATGGCTGCGGGCGGATCTGACACACCCGGAGACGCAGCAATTTGCGAAGGATGTGCTGAACCATATGCGTGAACGCCTGTCCGATTACCAGGAGCAGTACGGCGACCTGTACAACCTGGAGGCGACTCCGGCAGAATCCACGACCTACCGTTTCGCAAAGCACGACAAGGAAGAGTTCCCGGATATCATCACAGCAAATGAGAACGGGACTCCCCGTTCTGCGAAGAATACCGCTTCGCAGAACACTCCAGAATCTAACGATTCTGTCGTTGGCGCATCGGTTCTCCGTACGCAAGCGTCCGCATCTTCCGATGCGCCATACTATACGAACTCCAGCCACCTGCCGGTGGGTTATACCGAAGATATTTTCTCGGCGCTCGACGTGCAGGACGATTTGCAGACACTCTATACCTCCGGTACCGTCTTCCACGCCTTCCTCGGCGAAAAGCTGCCCGACTGGAAATCTGCTGCGGCTCTTGTGCGGAAGATCGCGGAGAATTACAAGCTGCCCTATTACACGATCAGCCCCACCTACTCCGTCTGCAAGAATCACGGTTATCTTTCCGGCGAGGTCTACACCTGCCCGCACTGCGGCGAAAAGACCGAGGTCTACAGCCGCATCACCGGCTATTATCGTCCGGTGCAGAACTGGAATGACGGCAAGTCCCAGGAATTTAAGGACCGCAAGACCTACGACATCGGAGCGTCGCGGTTAAGGAAAAATACAGCCGCGGACATGACAGCAGCTGCAGATCCTGCACAGACAAGCGCCGCTGCATCCGCGAATGCCACAGCTCCAACGACAGTTCAGGCGTCAGATGCTCTGCTCTTCGTCAGCTCCTCCTGCCCGAACTGTAAGGCGGCGATGGCACTGCTTGACCAGAACGCCATTGCTTATCAGAAAGTGACCGCGGACGAGAACATCGACCTGGTAAAACGCTTCGGCATCCGCCAGGCTCCGACTCTGGTGCTGGTACATGGAGATCAGTTCCAGGCGTTGCGGGGAGTCTCCGATATCAATGGCTATCTGATGTCGCAAAAAGCTAAGATCAGCGCATAAAAAGAAGCGGCTGTCAATTGAAATGACAGCCGCTTCTGACGTTTTGAGATAATGTAGCTGTGAAAGCACGGAACAGTTACGAATTCAGTGTGACCTGACCTCTCACATTTGCCCGTCCATGACGCTCCAGTTCGTTTTCAGATAATCGACAAGGGAGATCACTGTCAGGATCACCGCGATCCAGGTCACAACCTGTGCAATCATATTCCACACACTGCCGAAATCGAAGATCAGCATGATAACCATGATCATCTGGGAGACCGTCTTAAACTTGCCCCAGTAGCTGGCCGCGATCACGGTGCCTTTTTCTACCGCCACGAGGCGGAAACCGCCGATCGCCAGCTCACGTCCGATGATGATGATCACCATCCAGGCCGCCAGCTTTTCCTGCTCGACCAGACAGATCATTGCCGAGCAGACAAGAAGCTTGTCCGCGATCGGATCCATGAACTTTCCAAAATCCGTGATCAGATTGTCTCTGCGGGCGATATACCCGTCCAGCGTGTCAGTCAGGCTAGCCAGAATAAAGATGACCCCCGCCAGAATATTTCCATAGGGAATCCCATCGGCCAGCATCAGTACCACAAAGACCGGCACCATGCATACACGCAGCATTGTCAGCTTATTCGGTAAATTCATCTGCAATCACTCCTATCAGATCATATTCCTTCGCGCCGGTGATGGTCACTTTCGCAAAATCGCCGGACAGCAGAACCTCATCCGTATTGATAAACAGCAGTCCGTCCACATTCGGCGCGTCGCCATATGTGCGCGCAACGTAAGTATGAGCGTAAAGAAGGTGCTGATCGTCCGCGTCTTCCATGAGTTCGCCTTCCACCATCGCGGTCACAGTTTGTCCCACCATCTGTTCCGCGTGTTCAAAAGCAATCTCCTGCTGCAGCGCCATCAGCTCATCCCTCCAGCGCTGTTTTGTCTCTTCCTCAATCTGATCCGGCATGGAAGCCGCCGGTGTATCCTCTTCCTGCGAGTAGGTAAATACGCCAAGGCGATCGAACTCCATCTCGTCGATGAAATCCATCATTTCTTCGTGTTGCCTGGGCGTCTCTCCCGGAAATCCGGCAATCAGCGTTGTGCGCAGCACAATATCCGGGATCCGCTCCCGCAGAGTCCCGATCATCGCGGTCAGATCCTCGCGCGTCGTCCTGCGGCCCATCCGTTTCAGGATTGCGTCGGACGCGTGTTGAATCGGCAAATCCAGATAATGACAGATCTTCGGCTCGCGGGCCATCACGTCGATCAGTTCTTCGTAAATCTCCTCCGGATAACAGTATAATATACGAATCCACCGCAGTCCTTCAATCCGGCAGAGTGCTTCAAGCAAAAGATGGAGACACTTGTGTCCGTAAAGATCCACGCCATAGACTGTCGTCTCCTGCGCGACCAGAATCAGCTCCTTCACTCCCTGCGCAGCCAGGCTCTCCGCCTGCGCGATCAGGTTCTCCATCGGTACACTGCGGTATGGTCCGCGAAGCTTCGGGATAATACAGTAGGTGCAGTGCTTGTCGCAGCCCTCCGCGATTTTCAGATAGGCATAGTAGCCGCCTGTCGTCAGTACGCGTTCCGTTTCTGCATTCGCATTAGTAAACGGTACATCGGTAGAATTCTTCATTGCAGATTCTCGCTTCGTTTCAAAAGAACCCACCTTCACACTCCGCTCTCCGCGCAATGCTTTTTCCAGCACAGGAACGATAGCGCCCCACGCTGTCGTGCCGAGTACCGCGTCCACCTCCGGAAGCTCGTCGAGGATTTCCTGACGATAGCGCTGCGCCATGCAGCCCGTCACCAGAAGTGCCTTGCAGCTCCCGGCATTTTTATATTCCGCCATTTCCAGAATGGTCTGAATGCTCTCTTCCTTTGCGTCATTGATAAAGCAGCAGGTATTAATAATGATCACATCTGCCTCTGTCTCATCGTCTGTAAAAGTATATCCCTGTTCAGAGAGCAGACCCAGCATTTCTTCTGAGTCGACGAGATTCTTATCACAGCCGAGTGATACAAAGAATATTTTCATGACAAACTGTTTTCCTTTTCTTCGGGGGCTTTCCTTTCCGCAGAGACCGGTTCTTCCTGCGGATCTGTCGATTCTTCCGTGCCTGCGCCGGTATCCTCTGATTTTGAAAACGCATTCACTAGCATTGTCTTAGCCGAGGCAACGAGCCCGGTCTCCGGCATATCGAGCTGAACTCCCGGATTGACGGATCCTCGATCCGCTTCATTGTCTGATTCATCAACGGATTCCCTGGATTCGTTGTCAGGTTCCCTGTTCCCGGACACAGTGGTCTCGTAAGGATCTGACTCAGCTTCCCTTGCTTCTACCACGATCTCCTGTTCTTTTCGCTTCTGCTCTTTCATTTCCTGTTTCCGCGCTTTTTTTTCTGCTTTGGCAGCGTCTGATTTTGCCCATTCATCCTCGATCAGCGTCTTCACATCCACGCCCGGATTCTTCTTCTGTATCTTTTCAAGCTTTCTGGTGCGCAGCCGGATAGTCAGAAGACCGATCAGGTTCGTCAGGCCGTCCGCGATCAGGCAGATGCCGATATAGATCAGCATCTGATAATCTTCCGCGAACGGATATACCAGCAGGAAGATACCGAGTGCAATAATGATCAGCGCCAGAATCAGCGCCAGATACCAGCGTCGGATCAGCAGGCGTTTCATACTGACAGCGCTCTGGATCTTAACAATGGCGCCGACAAGAAGCACTGTCGCCATCGCAAACGGCAGCACCATGCGCATAAAGTCCGGCGTCAGCAAAACGAAGATGCCAAAAGCCGCGCAGATGATGGCAATCACAAGCTCCAGCTGCAAATAACCTTCCTGCCGCTTATCGCTCGTAAAATAGATCACACCATATGTGGCTCCCACCACAAGCATGATCACGCCCACGCCCTTCCCAATCATCTGAATGGAGAGAGTCGGCCAGACCAGCAGCACTACTCCAACCGCTACATAGAGGAAGGAAAGGAAGATATAGCTTCTGCTGAATTCCCTGATCTTTTTCAAATATAGGTCCCTCCTCTCCTATGCTGGTCAGTCCTCGATCTGTTCCGGCTCCGGTTCCGCTTCCGCTTCTTCAGCCGGTTTGATCTTGAGTTCTCCGTTGTAAAGCTCCTCCACTGCTTTTGAGAGCGGCTTGGAAACGGCAAATTCTCTCATATCTTCTCCCGCTCCGGTCTGACGGGCGATGATCTGGCGCGCACGCTTGGATGTCGCCATCACGATGGAATAACGGCTGTTGACCACCGGGGTCTCGCCCTCTTCTACCTCACTGTTGACTACCTTCATTAAATCAGAATAAGACGGATGCAGCATCATAATTTTGTTCCCCTTTCATTATTAAAACTCATTATTAAAATGACTTGTATGGTAACAGGTGAATAACCTTTCTGGTTCTAATTTTTATGGTCTTAGTCTTTATGGTTATGGTCTTTATTTCTATATTATTTATGGTTTTAAATTATCCCGGATCATGTCAGATCCATCAGTTCCTGCTGAATCTGCTTTGCAAAGTCCAGATTCCTGCTGATTCTGTTGTGCTGACTCTCGATCAGATGGTGAAGTTCCTCCACCGCCCGATCCAGATCCTCATTCACGATCATGTAGTCATAGCGATCGACATATTTCGACTCTTCCACCGCCTGCGTCAGACGTTCCCGGATCACATCTTCCGATTCGGTCTCTCTCCCCCGCAGCCTCTGCACAAGCGTCTCCGCGTCCGGCGGCATCACAAAAAGCATCAGCACATCCGGCATCTTCGCCTTTACTTTCAGTGCGCCCTGCTGTTCGATTTCCAGAATCACATCGCGCCCCTGCTTTAGCTGTTCCTCCACATAATCCTTCGGCGTGCCATAATAATTGCCACAGTAGCTTGCATATTCAATCAGACGGTCCTTCGCGATCAGTTCCTCAAATTCGTCCTTTGTCCTGAAAAAATATTCCCGGCCGTCCTGTTCGCCTTCCCGCGGCTCCCTCGTCGTCGCCGAGATGGAAAGCGCATACGTATCATACCGCGCGGTCAGTGCTTTCATCAGAGTCCCTTTCCCTACTCCGGAATATCCGGATACTACGATCAGGATTCCTTTTCTTTCCATATAAAATCTCCCTTCGGTGTCCCGTGTTTTCCTGTAAAAAATCGAATTACCTCTGCAATGCCCTGTATCTTTCTTTCCTAAAACAAAACATCTGCGCGGCCTTCTCTGCCTTTCCTGGAACAAAACCTCCGTGGCGGCAAAGTCGAAGGCAGAATCATTCCGCCGCATCACAAATGCCGTTCACAGCATCCGTCTCCATGCGTTTCCCGCGTCCGGAGACAGCTGTCTGACTCAATCGCCGCGCAATCGTATCCGGCTGCACGGCAGAAAGCATGATCTGCTCGGTCTCCATGACAATCACAGCCTTCGTCCGGCGTCCCTGCGTCGCGTCCACCACGCGCTGCTGCTCCTTCGCGTTCTGCACCATGCGCTTGATCGGCGCCGCGTCCGGATTCACCACCGCGATCACCTTTTCCGTATTTACAAGATTTCCGAAACCGATGTTGATGAAATCTGCCATTGTTTACCTCTGCCAAGCTTTGATCTCGCGTCTACGCCACAGACCCATTTGCTTCGCAAATTATTCGCTGCTGCGCAGCTTCTGTCTGCGGCTAGATGGGCATCCGCCCATCTTAAAGCTGAAAAACACCGGCCTTTGCAGACATGTCTGCACGGCCTGTTTTTTCAGCTTTTTGACGCTCGGATTTTTTATTCTATGTTTTGTACCTGTTCTCTTACCTTCTCAATATCTGTCTTCAGGTCGATCGCGATATTCGATGTCTCCAGATCGTTCGCCTTGGAGAGGATCGTATTTGCCTCGCGGTTCATCTCCTGTGCAATAAAGTCCAGCTTACGGCCGATTGCTCCGCCGTCAATCAGCGCCTGACGCATCGTCTGAATATGGCTGCGCAGACGGACCGTCTCCTCGTCTGTGCAAATCTTATCCGCGAACAGTACAACCTCGGAAGCTATCCGCTGCTCCTCAATCTGTGTGTCCGCCAGAAGCTCTTTCACCTTGTCCTCCAGCTTTGCGCGGTATTCCGCGACAATCTGCGGATAACGCTGCTCCACGAGACTTACATTTTCATCCATAACGGCCAATTTGTCAAGAATATCTGTCTTTAAAGCTTCGCCTTCTTTTTCGCGCGCCTTAGACAGCTGCTCACAGGCTCCGCGTACCGCTTCGCGCAGCATGGATTCCATCTCTTCCTCATCAATGTCCGGATCTTCCATTGAAAACACCTCAGGGCAGCGCCCCAGCCGTGATGCGGTCAGGTCATTCGCAATCCCGAACTGCTCCGACATTTTCCGGAAATAGTCCATGTATTCCGCCGCGAGCGCTTCATTGTATTTCAGCGCAGCCGTTTTCTCCCCATAATCCTCATACGTCACAAACAGATCAATTTTGCCGCGCTGCAGGAATTCTTTCATCTCCGCGCGGATCTCCGATTCCAGAAAGCCGAACTTCTTCGGCATCTTGATATTGACGTCAAAATAGCGGTGGTTCACCGCCCGTACCTCTACCGTAAATTTCTTACTGCCCCGGAGATATTCATATCTGCCGAAACCTGTCATGCTCTTAACCATTGCCGCGCTCCCTTATATTTACTGTTTGTTTTCTTCCGATAAACCAGTTCCGATAAGCCAGATTATACCCGATTCGATTTTTCCAGTCAATGTGTTATTCCCATAATTCCCGACTTCTGTTACGCCTTGCTGCAAATCATGCCCTGACTGATCTTACCGCCGGTTCTGCGCCGCGACGTTCCACCACGGGGCGAAGCAGAACATCAGGCTCCGGTGCGAAGCTGACAGTTCCCTGCCGTTTTTTATCAGATCGAGCTGTTTCAACTGCTCAAAAGTATATCGTTTTTTCATGCAAATCTCAATAGCTTCCGTGCGGATCATTGTTTTTTTTCAAAGGATTTGATATGATTGTAACGATTCACGGCAGTACTTCGCATTCGCTGCGAGGTACTTATAAAACGTAAATGTTACAATGAACATAAGGAGGTCTTACCCATGGCCCTTGACGGCATTGTCATTGCAAATATCGCAGCAGAGCTTTCCGACAAACTGACCGGCGCGCGCATCAGCAAGATCGCGCAGCCGGAAGCGGACGAGCTGCTGCTCACCATAAAAGCACAGACCGGGCAGTACCGGCTGCTGCTCTCTGCGGGCGCGAGCCTGCCGCTGATCTATCTTACCAACACCAACAAACCATCCCCCATGGTTGCGCCGAATTTCTGCATGCTGCTTCGCAAGCATATCGCGAACGGCAAAATCCTGCGCATCTGGCAGCCGGGACTGGAACGCATCCTTCATTTTGAAATCGAGCACTACAACGAGATGGGCGACCTCTGCCGCAAGGATCTGATCCTGGAGCTGATGGGCAAGCACAGCAACCTGATCTTCTGCGATGAGACCGGCATGATCATCGACAGCATCAAGCACGTCGGCGCGATGACCAGCTCGATCCGTGAGGTATTGCCCGGACGGCAGTATTTTATCGCCGTGACGCAGGAAAAATGCGACCCGCTCGCCACCTCGGAGGAAGAATTTCGCACTTCTGTGTTTGCAAAACCGATGCCGCTCGCAAAAGCCATCTATACGTCCTACACCGGCATCAGCCCGCTGATCGCGGAAGAGCTTTGCTTCCGCGCCGGTCTGGAATCCGCACAGAGCGCCAACTCCTTCGACGAACTCTCGCAGCTTCATCTTTATCGTACATTTGAGCTGCTGATGGAGGATGTGAAGGAAAAGCGGTTTTCGCCCGCGATCATTTATGAAAGTATTGGGGACAGCACGGAAACAATCCCAGTGGAATTCGCCTCCCTGCCCCTCACCATGTACGTAGACAGTTCCGGGACACCGACTTCTCCCCGCTACAGCATCCGCCGCTTCGATTCTCCCTCTGAGATGCTTGAGCAGTATTACGCGATGAAGAACACGGTGACCCGCATCCGGCAGAAATCTTCCGATCTGCGGCGCATCACCACCACTGCGCTGGATCGCTGCCGCAAAAAATACGCCCTGCAGGTAAAACAGCTCGCGGACACTGACAAACGCGACAAATACCGCATCTACGGTGAGCTGATCCACGCCTACGGCTACGGTGTGGAGCCGGGGGCAAAAAGCTTTGAAGCTTTGAATTATTATACAAATGAAATGATGACCGTTCCCCTCGATCCGACTTTGACCGCGCAGGAGAACGCACAGAAATATTTTGACAAATACAACAAACTGAAGCGCACCTATGAACACTTAAGCGAACTGGTGCAGGAGACAAAAGCGGAGATCGAACATCTGGAATCCATCTGCGCTTTCATGGATATGGCCCTCTCCGAGGAAGACCTGATACAGGTAAAAGAAGAGCTGACCGACGCGGGCTACATCCGGCGGCGCTATACCGGCAAAAAGGTGAAGATCACCTCGCGGCCCTACCACTACGTCTCGGCGGACGGCTACGATATATATGTCGGCAAAAACAATTATCAGAACGATGAGCTGACCTTCCGCTTTGCCTCCGGCGGTGACTGGTGGTTTCACGCCAAGGGCGCGCCCGGCTCCCACGTCATCGTCAAAGCAGGCGGCACCATGCCGCCGGATTCGACGTTCGAGGACGCTGCCCGGCTCGCAGCCTTTTATTCCCGAAACCGCGAAGCCGGAAAGGTCGAGATCGACTATGTGGAAAAAAAGCAGGTCAAAAAGCCCAACGGCGCGAAGCCGGGATTTGTCGTCTACTACACGAACTATTCGATGACGATCGATACGGACATCTCGCGGATCCGGCTGGTGTCGGACTAAGCATCAACCTGCATTAACATCTCAGCATCCGCCCGCAGACACGTTGATTTTTGCACCTGCTGTGAATGCCGGGACCAGACGTCTGGTGCCTGGACAGCATGAATTCCGCCGGCTGCTTCACCCCATCCCGAGCAGCAGCCCGATCACCCGCACAAGTCCGGCGACCAGCCAGGCGATAACGCACTGCCCGAGGACGACATAGACCGCCCATTTGCCGCCCATCTCACGCTTTACGGAAGCGATCGCGGCCACGCATGGCGTATAGAGCAGACTGAAGACCAGCATTGTCGCCGCGGTCAGAGGCGTTAGCAGCGTGGTGACCTGTCCCGCAAACAGAAGCTCCATCGTGGAGACCACACTCTCCTTCGCCATAAAGCCGCTGATCAGAGAGGTACAGATCCTCCAGTCTCCCATGCCAAGCGGCGCAAACAGCGGCGCGATCAGACCGGCCACGGCGGCAAGGATGCTGTCCTGTGAATCTGTGACGACGTTCAGCCGCAGATCGAAGGTCTGTAAAAACCAGATTACGATCGTAGCCAGCAGGATGATGGTAAACGCGCGGTGCAGGAAATCCTTCGCCTTCTCCCAGAGCAGCTGCAGCACATTTTTCGGCGAAGGCAGCCGGTAATTCGGCAGTTCCAGCACAAACGGTACCGCCTCCCCGCGGAACATCGTCTTCTTAAAAATGAAGGACACGAGGATCCCCACCACGATTCCCAGAAGATACAGGCAGGTCACGATCAGGCCGCTGTATTTCGGGAAAAAGGTATTCACAAAAAACATATAGATCGGCAGCTTTGCCGTGCAGCTCATGAACGGCGTCAGCAGGATCGTCATCCGGCGGTCGCGCTCACTCGGCAGCGTCCGCGTCGCCATTACCGCAGGCACCGTACAGCCAAACCCGATCAGCATCGGGACAATGCTCCGCCCGGAAAGGCCGATCTTCCGCAGCAGGCTGTCCATGAAAAATGCCACGCGGGCGATGTAGCCGCTGTCCTCCAGCAATGACAGGAAGAAAAACAGACAGACAATGATCGGCAGGAAGCTCAAAACGCTGCCGACGCCCGCGAAAATACCGTCGCTGATCAATGCCCGCAGGATCGGATGGACATCACCGGCGACCAGAGCCGTGTCCACCACCCCCGCCAGGGCGTCAATTCCCATTTCCATCAAATTCTGGAAAAATGCGCCGATCACGTTGAAGGTCAGGAAAAACACCATCAGCATAATACCGATGAAACAGGGAATCGCTGTATATTTCCCGGTCAGCACCCGGTCGATTTTTTCACTGCGCAGCCGTTCTTTGCTCTCCTTCGGCTTCTGCACGGTCTGCGCGCACAGCTTCTGAATAAAGGAAAACCGCATATCCGCGATCGCCGCTGTCCGATCCAGCCCGCGTTCTTCTTCCATCTGGATGAGGATATGTTCCACCATCTCTCTTTCATTTTCGGTCAGCGCAAGCTGTTCCAGGATCAGCTGGTCTCCCTCTGCCACCTTCGTCGCCGCAAAACGGAGCGGGATCCCCGCCTTCTGCGCGTGGTCCTCGATCAGATGCATAATGCCGTGCAGCGCCCGGTGCACCGCCCCGCCGTGATCGTTCTTATCACAGAAATCCTGCCGTTTCGGGCGTTCCTGATATTTCGCAACATGAAGCAGATGCGAGATCAGTTCGTCAATTCCTTCGTTTTTCGCCGCCGAGATTGGCACCACCGGAATCCCCAGAATTTCCTCCATCTCATTGATGCGGATGCTGCCGCCGTTGTCGCGCACCTCGTCCATCATGTTCAGCGCCAGCACCATCGGCGTGTCCAGCTCCATCAGCTGCATCGTCAGGTAAAGATTCCGCTCAATATTCGTGGCGTCCACGATATTGATGATCCCATGCGGATGCTCGTTCATCACAAAATTCCGCGTCACCAGTTCCTCACTCGAATAAGGCGACATTGAATAAATACCCGGAAGGTCTGTCACCAGCGTATCCGCATGTCCGCGGATCGCGCCGTCCTTCCGGTCCACCGTAACGCCGGGGAAGTTCCCGACATGCTGGTTTGAGCCGGTCAGCTGATTGAACAGCGTCGTCTTTCCGCAGTTCTGGTTGCCCGCCAGGGCAAAGGTCAGCACCGTTCCGTCCGGCAGCGGATGCTCATCCGCTCTGTTGTGGTACTTACCGCCTTCGCCGAGACCCGGATGCACATGTTCACTTTTCCAGTCAAGCCGGCCATTCTCCAGGATCGTCGATTCGCCTGTCCGTTTCATGTATCCCGTTTTTTCCGGCGCCGTCCCCGTTTCAACTATCTCAATCTTCTCCGCGTCAGCCAGCCGGAGCGTCAGCTCGTAGCTCGACACCCGCAGTTCCATCGGATCGCCCATCGGCGCAAGCTTGATCATCGTCACTTCCGCACCCGGGATCAGTCCCATGTCAAGGATATGCTGCCTGAGTGCTCCTTCACCGCCGACACTCTGGATGACGGCGCTTTTTCCGATCTCCAGTTCTTTCAGATTCATAGTATCATCCCCATCTTAAACCTGATTTCTTTCAGGCTGTTTCTTTAAACGGAGCCATTATAGCACAGCCGTTTTTTTGAGTAAACATCCACTTTTTCTATAGAAATAATTGCAGATGATTCTTTCTTTTCCTATTGCCATAACCGGCTTCTTCATGGTACATTGTAAAATGAAAGTAAAAATCGCGTAACTGTGAAGATACTGCACAGTCACAAAAATGCGGCAGTGGCAGATCGCGGGTTTTCCGCAATCATTCGATCTGTCGGAAAACTGCAGACGGTTATACAAATAATACTGGACAAACATAAGGAGGCTGAACATGGGTGGTATTTTTGGAGTAGCAGCCAGGAGAAGCTGCACGATGGAGCTTTTTTACGGAGTAGACTATCATTCTCATCTGGGAACGCGCCGCGGCGGCATGGCCGTATATGGTGAGCAGGGTTTCCAGCGTGCGATCCACAATATTGAAAATTCTCCGTTCCGAACCAAATTTGAGCAGGACGCGGACGAAATGGAAGGACATCTGGGGATCGGATGCATCTCGGATTACGAGCCGCAGCCGCTGCTTGTGCAGTCGCATCTGGGCAGCTTTGCGATCACTACAGTCGGAAAGATCAACAACATGGACGAGCTTCTGCAGTCCGTCTATGCCAACGGAAATACACATTTTCAGGAAATGAGCAGCGGCCAGATCAACGCGACCGAGCTGGTGGCGGCGCTCATCTGTAAAAAAGAAACGATCGTCGAAGGCATCCGCTACGTACAGCAGATCATCGATGGCTCCATGACATTGCTTCTGATGACAAAGGACGGCATCTACGCCGCGCGCGACCGTCTTGGCAGAACACCTCTGGTCGTCGGCAAAAAAGAGGACGCATACTGTGTCTCCTTTGAGAGCTTTGCCTATCTGAATCTGGGATACAGCGATTACCGGGAGCTTGGTCCGGCGGAGATCGATTTTATCACGCCGGATGAGGTAAAGATGGTAGGCGAGCCTGGAGATCAGATGCGCATCTGCTCCTTCCTGTGGGTATATTACGGCTACCCGACCTCCTCCTACGAGGGCGTAAATGTTGAAGAAATGCGCTACCGCTGCGGCGGAATGCTGGCAAAACGTGACCGCGAGGCGGCGAATATTTCGCCGGACATCGTAGCCGGAGTGCCGGATTCCGGCACCGCGCACGCTATTGGCTACGCGAATGAGTCCGGAATCCCGTTTGCCCGCCCGTTCATCAAATACACACCGACCTGGCCGCGCTCTTTCATGCCGACAAAGCAGGCGCAGAGGAATCTCATCGCCCGCATGAAGCTGATCCCAGTCAAAGCGCTGATCAAAGAGAAAAAGCTGTTGCTCATCGACGACTCCATTGTGCGCGGCACCCAGCTTCGTGAAACCACCGAATTCCTGTACCAGAGCGGTGCAAAAGAAGTACATGTGCGTCCGGCCTGTCCGCCGCTGCTCTTCGGCTGCAAATACCTGAATTTCTCCCGTTCCAAATCCGATATGGATCTGATCGCCCGCCGTATCGTTCGCGAGCGCGAGGGGGACGATGTGTCCAAAGAGGTGCTTTCTGATTACGCGGATCCGTGCAGTAAAAACTACGCAGAAATGCTCGAAGCGATCCGCAAACAGCAGAACTTTACCTCCCTTCGCTACCATCGTCTGGACGACATGGAGGAATCCATCGGCATCGAGCCGTGCAAGCTGTGTACGTACTGCTTCAGCGGGAGAGAATAAATCGAGCAGGAGGTATCTGTCCTGTATTTTCTGCAGATACCTCCTGCAAAACGGTTTCTTCGGTTTTATGTGATTTTTATATGGTTATTATGCGGCTTTCATGCATACCTCGCAGCAAGTGCGGGGTACTGTTCTGAAAAAATACTCTTTTTACTCTGCCCTTCTCCTGCGGCGCCTCATCAACAGCAGGCTTCCGCCCATTCCAAGAAGGCCGGTCCATGCAATCCCCATCCAGAAAAGCAGCGGACTGTTATCACCGGTCTGCGGCGTGTCGGTGCTGCCGGAAGTCCCCGCAGGTGTTTCACTCTCCGTTTCGGTTTCAGTCTCTGTTTCAGTTTCTGCCTCTGTTTCGCTTTCCGATTCTGTTTCCGGAATATGAGTGTTCGTCAGGATAAACGCATACGGGTCTTCGCCTGTCAATACAACGGATTCGTAGCCGTCCACTGCTGTTTCCTGCAGTGAATATGCAATCGTGTCCCCACAGTTCCAGTATACCGGAAGATTTTCGAAAGTATAACTCCAGCCACTTTCTTCCGTAAGCACGGCACTGTATCGGCTTCCATCGGAGCCAGTCAGAATGACTTCCACTTCATCCGGACGTACACCATCCTGGTCTTCCGCATCATCCCACGTCTTTGTGACTGTGACATTCGTCTTAGCGGTTTCATGTGTATTGGTGAACGTAAACCTGTATCCATCCTCATTGGTTGTCAGTTCCGCGTCATATCCCAAAGTGCTGTCCTCTGCTGCTGTGTACGTAATCTGTTCACCATGATTGAAATACACAGGCAGATTCGTAAAGACTGCCGCCCATCCGGAATCCTCTGTCAGGTTGGTCTCATAAGTACTGCCATCCGAACCGGTCAGGGTGACGTGCAGGAAATCCGCACGGATACCATCCCGGTTCTCGTCATCTTCCCAGATTTTTTTCACATTCACTTCGGTCACGGCCGGCTCATGCGTATTGGTAACAGCAAAGCTATAACCATCCTCTCCCCGCACGATCTCGGTCAGATATCCATCCACGGTTGCTTCGGTCAGCGTATATTCCACCGTTTCACCCTCACTGTAGTAGACGAATACACCCTCAAAAGTATATTTCCAGCCGTTCTCAGATGTCAGCTCTGCCTCATAGGACAGACCATTGCTGCCCGTCAACGTAACGGAGACGCTCGCCGGACGGAGTCCATCCTGGTCGTCATTGTCATCCCATGTCTTTATTACCGGAACCGAAATCGTCTCAGGTTCATGCGTATTGGTGACGGTAAAGATATAGCCGGAATTATCCACCGTGATCTTCGTCTGATATCCATCTACCGCATCCTCAGAAACAGAATACTCGACGATTGTGCCATGATCATAATAAACAGGCAGGCCGGAGAACAGATACGAATATCCATTTTCCTTTGTCAGATCAGCTTCATACGTATTCCCGTCCGTTCCGTTCAGCACCACATGGATGCTCCCCGGACGGATACCGTCCTGGTTATCCGCATCATCCCAATTCTTCACAATGACCAGATCCGTCACAGCAGGGATGTGGTTATTCGTTACAATGTAACTGCAGCCATCTTCCCCGACCTGCACTTCATCTGAATAGCCGTCGACTGCTTTCTCCTGCAGGGAATAGCTGATCGCCACGCCCTCGCAGAAATATACAGGGAGATCATTATAAGTATACTTCCAGTCACTCTCTTCCGTGAGCACTGCCTCCCGGATGGAGCCATCTGACCCGGTCAGGATGACAGTGATGGAATCCGCACGAACGCCGTCCTGGTCGTCGCTGTCATCCCAGATTTTTTCAACCGGGATATCGACGGTCGCGATCTCATGTGTATTGGTCACGGTGAACTGATTGCTGCTGTCGGCGTCCGATACTTCGCGCACATAGTCGCTTACCGGGCTTTCTTCCAGAGTATATTTGATCGCCGTTCCTTCTTGCCAGTAAACAGGGAGATCAGAAAAAGTATGAGTCCACCCGGCATCCTCCGCAAGCTTAGCCACACGTTCCGAGCCGTCTGATCCGATCAGTTTTACTTCAATCGTCTCCGGACGTACACCATCACGGTTCCCGTCATCGTCCCAGACCTTGACCACCGAATACTCCGTCGTCTCTGTCGTGTGGGTGTTGGTCACCACCATGCTGTAGCCGCTCTCCCAGTCGCCGTCCAACGCCGAATAGCTTGTCTCATACCCGGCAACTGCTTCCTCTGTTACGGTATAAGTCACTTCCAGACCGGAAGAATAAACCGGGAGCTTCGTAAACGTATATTCCTGCTTTGAAGCGTTTGCCCGGATCGAGCCTGTCTTTGTTACCACCGTCTCCATCCCGCCGGTATCCGTTGTCACCGTACCAGTCAGCGTCAGAGTCACATCTGTGCGCAGGCCGTCCTGGTTGCTGTTATCTTTCCATGCCTTGGTCACAGTTACAGTGGTCGTCTCACTCACATCTTCAACGACAAGCTCTCCATTCAGGCTATTTCCGTCCAGACTATTCCCGTCCAGAATTTCTCCGTCCACCGTCACATAGCTTTCCCATCCGGATTCTGCCGTCCTGCCCTGCACTTTGATCTTCCAGGTCTCCTTTGATAACTGGTAGCCATCCGGAGCCTGATACTCCGATAACGTGTAGGTTCCATAAGTCAGGCCGTCTATTGTTACCGCCCCATCTGTTCCGGTTGTAAGATAACAGTCAGCATTCACTTTCTCCCGTGTCCCGGAATAAGAGCTATCTGCAAATGTCAGATAATTCCCATCCGGGTTTTTCAGAACAAAGATTGCCCCCACAAGTCCCACAGACGTACCTTCCGCCACTTTCCGGATGGTCAGTCCCGATGTTAAAGAAATGAATCCTGCATCGTTGTGGGCACTTTCATAAAGGTAGTTGAACATTTCCTCCAGAACCGGCAGCACCAGATCGCTGATATATGCGTACTCGATTCCGGAACTGTCTGAATTTACGGAAGCTGTCGCGTCAGAATCCACAGTATCGTCCTCCCCGGCATCCTGCACGGTCAGGCCGTAACCGTCCATCCCGGAAAATACGACATAATACGTCCCGGCTTCCAGGCTGGTAAAGCAGTAGCTTCCGTCCTTTCCGGTAGTAACACCCGAGACCTCATCCCCCAACACATCATACGCCGTGTAGAGTTTTACTCCGTTGACGGTCAGCACAGATTTTTTCGAAGGATCGTTCCCGGATGCGTTTGTCCGGTAAAGCTTTGCTGTCACGCCGGAAAGCAGAGTTTCCGAATCGGAACGGATGCCATCGTTGTCCGCATCCAGCCACGCGACGCCGCTCACATTGCGCTCCACCACCTGCGTCGATACCAGCACACTGGTAACGGATGCAGACTGATTGGCGCCATATTCATAAAACTTGTTACAGTAGATGTCCCCCGGCTCGTTGCCATCCGTTGTTACCGAAAGCGTAAAGGAAAGGCTTTCCTTTGAAGCCAGAGTGCCAAGGTCAAAATAAAATGCAGTCATGTCCTCATAGCCGGAAGTGTTGATCGTTACCGTGTAGTTTTCCCGGTCAACACTCGCCTGCCCCATCAGGTCTTTCCAGGAGCTGACGGCACTGCTCCCCTGCGAAACAAGGCTGGAAGCCGATTCCCCCACAGTCCCTGTCGTCACATAAAACGCCATGCTGTCCACATCACTTTCAAAAGATGTTTTCGCAGAGGAAAAATCGATCGAGATCGAATCCACCTGATACGTCCCTGAAAAATCAGACCCCATCGAATCCCCGTCAGATGGCAGGACATCTGCAAGCCGTGTAGATTTCTGGGCTTCATCGGATTCATTGGCAAACAGGAACGTCCAGGAAAAGCTGCCGTCCTGTTCAATCAGGCGCGGGTCTGCCTGTTTGGAGATGCTGATCGCCATCAGCTTTACGATCACAAGGCCAACGGAGCTATAGTTTCCAAACCCTGCAGTCTTTCGCCGGTTATCTCTGGTACTTGCAATCGTAGCCGAAACCGAGAGTGACTGGTTATTTACCACATCATCCATCGTGCCCGCATGTCCGATCGTGCAGGAAAACATGATCGTATCCAGCGTCTCCCCGACCGTCACATCCGCGAGCGTGTAGATGAGTGTTACCGTACCGTCGTCATTCGTTTCAATCTCCGGTGCGACCGCCTCTCCGCCCCAGTACGAGCTGCCTTCATCATAAGTCAGGTCTTCCGGCAGGGTCACTTTCACCACAGCCGTTGACTTTCCGGAAGTCGCCCCACTCCCTGTAGAAGAATTGCCCTGTACTTCCAGATAAGGCTGCACGGAATACGTTACCGTCCGTTCCCCGGCATCCATATCGTACACGGCTTTTTCTTCCCCATTTGAGCCGGTATCCGCGATGCTGATATCCACGGTCGCTTTCTCGCCGCAGATCAGCAGGCTCGTACCGGCATACGGGCCGCTGCGGTGCGTCCCGGAAATAATATTCCCGTCCTCGTCATACTCTGTTTTTACGTAATAAGCATCAGTCGTCCCGGTCTTTCCCATTGCTGCGTACGCGTCGATGCTGCAATACGCGGAATACAGGTCGTACTTTTGGATCATATCTATATCCAGGAGATATTCCGAACCGGAACCTGCGGTCATCGGGTCTACATCCGAATAAGCGCCCCAGCCCTCCGACACGGCAGCATAGGTCTCCCCGATCGCAGCGGTATCTTTCACAAGCAGGTCGATCCCATAATATTCCTGCTGCCCAGGGCCGGAAACGGAAATATCATTGATCCAGAGCATCCCCACACAGACATACCCTGCCGCTTCCAGAGCATCCAGATCAGAGAAGAAATGCAGGCTGCTGTCATTCATTAAGGTGTCGCTCATTTCCTGCACGCTCGACCAGTTGAGCGTCCTCCCGACAAAATAAGCGGTGAATGTTCCCCGGGCAATACGCCCATGTGCGGAATAATACTGGCTGGTCCGATCCACCTCAAAAGCATCCGCGTCCCATTTTAGCAGGCCGATCTTTGTCTCCACGGCTTCATCCGTAGTGGTCGCGATCACCTGCCAGAGGCGGACAGAAGCTGTGCGGTAGCTTGCGGCATCACCGGATGATCTGGTAGTCCCCAGCTGATTGTCTACATCCGAAAAAAGCGCAGCCTGAGTGTCCGTAAAATTCGTACAGGTGTTGAGAGAACCCGCAGGAAGCAGCGTATAGGTATTGGAAAATGAACTTGTGGTATCATATGCCGTACCGTTCACTGCAAAATTGTCGGCGGTCACTTTAAAATAAACATTCGTGATCTCCCCGATCTCTCCGTAAGGGAACTGCATGACCGCCTGTATCGAGCCGGCAGAAAGGCAGGCCTGATTTGCTTTGTAGGTCGAACCGCCTGAAGTCTGTGTGGTCCAGGAACAGTCAAGCGTCGGGAAAATATAATTTTCCGTATCCACACTGTAATCCCTGATCGTCACGTGGTAAGTGAGCGGATCATCCGCATCCTGTGTGATCGACCAGTCCCCGCCGTCATAGCAGGCATCATAAATAGAGGAATAAGAGCATCCAAGTACGTTAAACGGAGCAGCATTATAAGCAAATCCCATAAAGCGTACAAACTGTCTGCCCCATTCTCCATACGAAGAACTGCGGACGTTTTCATCATAATCCCACAGCACCGGCGTATACCCGGTCTGATCACTTAAAAGGGCACCGGAAGCGTTCATGGAATATTCATTCAGGGTAATATCAAATGTAATTTCACCGGACTGGAATTCCAGCCCTTTGAGGCCTTTCTCCACCGAATCATTTTCCATCAGGACCGTGATCCCGTATCCCTCCATCCTGCCGCGGACCTTTGAGACATTGCTCACCATATCCTGTGCCGCATTTTCATTCCCGGTGGAAAGATCATATTCCCCATAAACATTCATATCCACAGCCTGCCTGATCTGAACCTTGTACTTTGCGGCTGCGGAAACAGTCACGGCATCCGGCGTTACGGATACTTTCTGAGTCTCTTTATTGCCCTTCATCCATAAGGTAAACGAAGGCTGAATCACAGTTCCGTTCGGCGCCGCGCCGACATACAGCCCGACAGAGAGCGTCCCTGCCCCCGGGATCGCCATGGAAGCGGCATTCGTCAGCTCCCGGTATCCGGTAAGGACCTGTTTCACCACATCCTCCGCGTCATCATAGCTTGTGCCGGTCGTCCCATCCGCAAAATAATAGGTCAGTCTGGGATCTACCATCCAGTTCATGGCGTCCATGTTGAAGATCGCAATGTTCGGAGAGCAGGGCAGAACAAACTCAACATATAACGTGCCGGAATCCACTGACACCTTCTCATCCGCGAGTGCCGTTGTATAGGAAAGCGTATAAGAAACATAATCAAACGACCTCACGATCCGGTTGTCATCATTGCTGTCGTCACCGGCTTCATCATCACTGTCGAATGGCGCCGTGCCGTCCACGATACTGGTCACGGAAAGGCCGCCCACATAGCAGTCTCCGCCATCCGGATCAGCGTCTTCCGTTTCAGTCTCTGTCTCACTTTCGCCTGCGGTCAGCAGAGTGTTTTCCGCCTCCGCTTCGCTTACATCTCCGCCTGCTTCCGAGGTCAGGGAAATTCCCAATTCTGTTTCCGCAGCGGTCCCCGTTTCTGAAAGACCTGCAAGTGTCACTTCCTGACCTGTCTGCTCTGTTCCCGCTGCATCTGTCGTCCCCGATGTTCCTGCATTCATTCCGTTCATCGTTCCCGATGATTCTGTGGCTGCTCCATTCGTTGCCTCCGACGATTCCGTTCCGTCCGCTGCAGCGGTCCCGGCTTCCGAATGTACTGCCTCAGCCTCTGTCACTTCCGTTGCCTCTCCGGTCTGAGAATCGGCCGAAACAACCGTATCTGAGCCGCCCTCTTCGGCTGCATCATCTTCCCCGGCACCGGCACAGTCACCCTCCGGATAAACCAGATCAGTATCATACGATACGATGCTTTCAGAGCTGACAGCGCTTACACCATCCGAAGCACTGACAGTTCCCGTGGAACCAATGCTGCACGCAAAAAGTGTAAAAGCAAGCGTCCCCGCCATTACGCGTTTAAAAATCTTCTTTCTTATCAGTTTATGCATTTTTCTTTCCTTTCATTTATTTAGAATATTAGAATTGTATCGCTGCGCATCATTTCCGGCATCCTCCGGCCGGAAACAGCGGCTGTCATATTTACATTGGGATCACCTTCCTTTACAGTGGGCGCACAGGCCGAATCAGGATCGTCATTATTTGTCCATAAGGGGAATCAAAAGAGTATTTTCCGACGTTCTGTCGTTTTTCTTACGTAGAAATGTTGCTGTACATTTACAATCAGCAATTTACTACATTCTATCATGGCATTCTCATAAATGCAAGCTTTTTCTCTTATTATTTTTAGTTTGCCGTTATCTTTTCCTGACAGGATATCTATCATTTTTCACAAAATTTCATTCTCTTTTTCTACATCCGATTTCTCCGATTGCGTCTTGACTTTTTCTGAAAACCCTGTATCATGGAACGTGCGCAATATCTGGTGCGGTTCAACCATATATCACACCATATGATGTGTCATATGTTCCATAGTATAAGTTTACAATCGATCGTGCAGCTGCCCCCCGGGTAAAAGTTTTTGCCCCGTCTGGCTGGTTTTTGCGCTTTTCACAGGCCAAAACAGTCATAACTGCGGGCTGCACGGATTGGTTCCGACGAAATGGAGAGAATAAAAATGAGTGAAGCTACAAGAGCAAACGTTATCAAGCGCAGCGGCGAAGAAGTGGCCTTTGACAAGTCAAAGATCGAAAACGCAGTACGTAAGGCGAATAACAGCGTAGAAAAGATTCACCGCTTAAGCGACTTTCAGATCACGGCAGTAGCGGATACGATCGAGAGACAGGCAGTGGAGTCTTCCCATGCGCTGAATGTCGAGGACATCCAGGATCTGGTCGAGACGGGCATCATGGAGATGCGCGGCTACGAGGTGGCGCAAAGATATGTGCGCTACCGCTATAAACGCGAGCTTTCCCGCAAGACCAATACCACGGACAACAGCATCCTGTCGCTGCTGGATCAGATCAATGAGAACGCGAAGCAGGAAAACTCCAATAAGAACCCGACCATCAATTCGACGCAGCGCGACTACATGGCGGGCGAGGTCAGCAAGGATCTGACGATGCGTGTGCTGCTGCCGGAGGAGATCGTGCAGGCGCACGAAGAAGGCATCATCCATTTTCACGACGCGGACTATTACGCGCAGCGGGAGCACAACTGCGACCTGATCAATCTGGAGGACATGCTGCAGAACGGCACGGTGATCAGCGAGACAATGATCGAGAAGCCGCACAGCTTTTTTACCGCTTGCAATGTGACGACACAGATTGTCGCACAGGTAGCGAGCAATCAGTACGGCGGCCAGTCTTTTTCTCTGGCGCATCTGGCTCCGTTCGTGGACATCAGCCGTCAGAAGCTGCGCGGCAAGGTCATCGAAGAGCGGGAAGCCTGCAGCGAATCTCTGGATGAAGATATTATTTCCATGGTGACGGAACGCCGCTTAAAGGATGAGATCACGAGCGGCATCCAGACCATTCAGTACCAGCTCATCACCCTGATGACCTGCAACGGACAGGCTCCGTTTGTGACGATGTTCATGTATCTCGATGAAGTACCGGAAGGGCGGACGCGCGACGACCTTGCTCTGATCATCGAGGAAGTGATGCGTCAGCGGATGCAGGGCGTCAAAAATGAGAGTGGCGCGTGGATCACACCGGCGTTCCCGAAGCTGATCTACGTGCTTGACGAGGACAATATCACCGAGGATTCCAAATACTGGTACCTGACCGAGCTCGCCGCCGAATGCACGGCGAAGCGCATGGTGCCGGACTACATCTCCGCGAAGATGATGAAAAAGCTGAAACGCGGCAATGTCTACACCTGCATGGGATGCCGCTCCTTCCTCACTGTGGAGGACAGCCAGCGGAATCCGGACGGGAGCCACAAGTTCTACGGCCGCTTCAATCAGGGCGTCGTCACCATCAATCTGGTAGACGTAGCCTGCTCCTCCGAAGGCGATATGGATAAGTTCTGGAAAATCCTCGATGAACGTCTGGAGCTCTGCCACCGCGCTCTGCGCTGCCGCCACGAGCGCCTTCTCGGCACCGTGTCCGACGTGGCGCCGATCCTCTGGCAGCACGGCGCGCTTGCACGCCTGAAAAAGGGTGAGACGATTGACAAGCTTCTTTATAATGGGTATTCAACGATTTCCCTGGGCTACGCGGGACTCTATGAGATGTGTGTGCGCATGCTCGGCAAATCCCACACCGACCCGGAGGCACGCCCGTTCGCGATGGCGGTCATGCAGCGCCTGAACGACAAATGTGCCGAATGGAAAGCCGCGGAGAACATCAGCTACTCCGTCTACGGCACACCGATGGAGTCCACGACCTACCGTTTTGCGAAGCTTCTGAAAAAGCGTTTCGGCATCATTCCGGGTGTGACCGATAAAAACTACATTACAAACAGCTACCACGTCCACGTGACGGAGGAGATCGACGCCTTCAGCAAGCTGAGCTTCGAGGCTCCATTCCAGGAGCTCTCCCCGGGCGGCGCGATCAGCTACGTGGAAGTACCGAACATGCAGAACAACATCCCGGCAGTGCTCTCCGTGATGAAGTTTATCTACGACAACATCATGTACGCAGAGCTAAACACCAAGAGCGACTACTGCAACTGCTGCGGCTACAACGGCGAGATCCAGATCGTCGAGGATGAAGCCGGCAAGCTCGTCTGGGAATGCCCGAACTGCGGCAACCGCGACCAGGACAAGATGAGCGTTGCCCGCCGTACCTGCGGCTACATCGGCACCCAGTTCTGGAATCAGGGACGCACACAGGAGATCAAGGACCGCGTGTTGCATCTGTAACTTTGATGTAACTATTCTGAAAAATTACATCGCAACAGTCGGTATGACATCGCAACAATCGGTATAATTGTTTTTTCTTTTACCAAAAAATACATCGCAACAATCGGTATATTTCAAAAAAACTGATAAAATGGGCGTTTTCCTTTACTGGAGAACGCTTATTTTGTACAATCAGGAATTACATCGCAACAGTCGGTATATATTCCATTGAGAAATTACATTTCAACTGAGAAATTACATTTCAACAGCTGGTAAAATATGAAAAATTACATTGTTACCGTCGAAAAAACATAAAACTCAATCAGTACCACCGGCTAAGCCGGTGGTTTGATTTCCGCCCTATAAGGGCTCGTTCCCGGCACAAGGGTCTAAAGACCCATCGAATAGTTCGCCAGCCGCAACATCAGTTACTTGCTAAGCCCCCTGGGCTTATTTTTTATTGCTTTTGATTACCGGCTCACCCGTAAACGGGTCAATGTACTCTTTTAAAGACATCTGATCATATTCCAAATCTTCTTTCAGCTGATTTCGAATATACTCTTCAATCTTTTTTGCATCTTTCCCTACAGTGTCTACATAATAACCTCTGCACCAGAAATGCCTATTTCCATACTTATATTTGAGATTTGCATGCCGTTCAAATATCATAAGCGTGCTTTTACCTTTTAAGTACCCTACAAATTCTGATACACTCATCTTAGGCGGAATCTCTACTAACATATGAACATGATCTGGACATATCTCCGCTTCGATAATGTTTACCTCTTTGCGCTTACATAGCATACTTATAATATTGGCAATATCCTGCCTCAATTCACCATATATTATTTTCCTTCTAAATTTCGGTGCAAAGACGATATGGTACTTACAATTCCATGTAGTATGTGATAAAGTATTATTGTCCATTTGGACTACCTCCTTTGATTAATAAAACGGTTGGCGAACCTGTTTTTATTATATCATTGGAGGTTTCTTACACATCGCTGAAGCTATTCCAACCACCCGCATAGCAGGTGGTTTATTTGTTCTCCAAAGCTCCGTTTTTCGGAACGACGAAAAACTCCACAATGGAGAACAGGGCCATGCCCTAACAATAAAACAGGCAGCCGCAGCAGCTGCCTGTAATTCTTCGTAGTTATAAAATCACCTGTATTTTCTTCTGCGTGACGCTCCAGCAGACAAGATAACAAAACCACTGAGCAGCAGCAGGATCATCCATTGCCCCAGAGGGGTATCGTCGCCTGTTTGTACACTGCCTGCCTCCGTTTCTGTCTCTGTTTCCGTCGATGCTATCTCTGCCGCAGTTTCATTCTGAGAAGCTGTTTCGCTCTGCGCAGCCGTTTTACTTTCAGTTTCCGTATCACTCTGCGCCGTGGTCTCGCTCTCGGTTTCTGTTTCGCTCTGTGCGGATGTTTCGCTCTCAGTTTCTGTATCGTTTTGCGCCGTGGTCTCACTTTCCGCAGTTGTTTCGCTCTGCGCAGTCGTATCGCTCTGGGCTGCCGTTTCGCTCTCGTTTTCCGTCCCGCCGGAAGACTGCCCGATTGCCTCCCAGGCAACCGCTACGGGCGAAAGGCCGGTCACCGTGATCTGGATTCCGTCAGCCGTCTTCGTGGCTTCCAGGTTCTCCGTATCCCCCGGTGTCTTGCCGAGCGCGGTGGAAGTAAACATATGGGTCACGGCAAAGTTGTGGGTATCCATGCCCGTATCCTCCGGATAGGGCAGGACGACCGTCAGACCGTTTTTGGGGAAGCTGTCTTCCGAAGCTTTCTCCCACGTCTTCCCGCCGTCAAAGCTGACGACCAGCGTCACATCGTAAATCGCCATGTTCTTTTCCGGATAGCCGCTGTATGCCGCCAGGATCGTCTTCAATGCCGCCTCAATCTTTTCCACCGTGTCCAGTTCGGAATCATCCTTTAACGCTTCCGGCACATCGGTCAGGCCACCGACCTCTATCGCAGCTTTATAGATCGCGTCCTCATAAGGCAGCTCCTGCTCCGGGATGTCGTACAATATACCGCTGACCTTCAGCGTCACAACCGTAAGCTCCGCCGCCTCATAAATCCCACTGAGCGTCAGGGTGTCCTCTGAAAAAGATTCCGTCACGTCTTTCCCGTCAAGGAGGATTTTCGATATCAGGTATCCGTCTGCCGCTTTGACTGTAAGCGTGAACTCTTCCAGGCGCGGGACCTCGAAGGAAGTCCCGGCTTCGCCGTTATAGGAAACCGCCGCATTCTCTGCCGACACGGTAAGCGTATGGGTGGAAGGGACCACCGTCGTGATCACGGTACTGCCCGCCGAATCCCCGGCGGCAAAAACGGTCATCGGGCAAGATAACAGCAGGCACAGTGCCAGCAGGAAACTTGTTATCTTCCTCATAGTGCCTCCTTAATCCGACACGCTGATATATTCCACCGTGAAGGTAATCGTATCGCTGTAGGAACCGGCATACGCGTTATTCCAGTCGTCTTCCGTAATATCAACGGTAAGCGCGGCATATTCCCCTTTGGCCGTAAACTGGGCGGAAGTAAATGCCGAGCCGTCGCTGTTCAGCGCATAAGGGATCGTCTTTGATGCATCCGCCGCATTCTCAAGTGCGCCTGCCGAAGCGGAAACCTTTACGGCATAGCCGGGATCCAGCTGGGCGGATGAGAGGGTGATGTTCCCGATGCTGGTGCTTGTGGCGTTAAACGCAATCGTCGTATCCGCCGGGATGGTGACCGTGTAGGTCGGTGTAATAGAAGTCGAGATCGTGGTCGTCCCGGTCTTCGGATCGCTGTCCTGTGTCACATCCGCGAACGCAATCGTAGACATGGAAAGCACCAGGGCAAGGGAAAGAATAAGGGAAAGCATTGTCTTCTTCATAACTTAAGTACTCCTTTCAGGCTTTTATGTTTTCCGTTTACTGTTACTGTACCGCGATGGTAAATGTCACCGTATCGCTGTAGCTGCCGGCATAATCCGGATCGCCTGCTGCAAAGTGCAGCTCACTGGTCTGTTCATCTACGCTGGTCGTGAACGTGGCAACAGTGCCGCCGTCGCTGATCGCCGTTGTGCTGTCGCCCACCTTCACGGTGTACGCCAGCTTATACGTATCCGCGCCATCCGCAGTCAGGTTAAAACTGCCGGATTCATAGCTGTCGCTTGACATGGTAACGACGATCGTATCGCCCTCATCCAGGCGCACGCCCGCAGACGCGGTGATTGTCATGTCCTTCGTGTAAGTCTCATCGCCGCTCCCTGTCTTGTCAAGCTCCACAGTAGCCGGGATTGTAATAGTGTAAGCCGGGGAGACGTCAAGGGATACTGCCGTCGTGCCCGAGCTGGGAGTCGGAGAGCCGCTGTCATCCGCGGTAACAGACGTATCCGCGAACGCCGTCACCGAAAGGGAAAGGACGAGGGCAGCTGCCGCCATCGTGCTGATCATCTTATTCACAAGCTTCTTCTTCATGGGAAATTCCTCCTTTTTATTTATGATGCAGCGTCCACAGATACAGTAAACGTCATGGTGCCGCTGTAAGTACCGGAATACAGTGCAGTCTGGCCGTCCGCCAGGGCAAAGGCCAGGGAAACGGAACCGGAAGTACCGTCCGCTGGATCTACGCTAAGGACAGTGTCATTCAGGGCGTATTCCTTATCGCCGTTCTTTACCGTGTATTCCAAAGTATCGGAACCGCTGCCGCCATTGGATGCCACGGTAAAAGCATTATCCGTGCCGCTGGTAGCGGTGATCTTCACATTCACCTGATAGCCTTCCGCTACCACGACATCCGATGCGGATACGGTAGCGCTACCGCCAATCGTGACCGATGCCGGGATGGTAACGGTATAGGCAGGGTCAACGCTGTAGCTGATGGCGGTCTCGCCGGTCTGGGATGCGCTGCTCTGCGTGACATCAGTATCCGCAAACGCTGTCGCGGACAGGGAAAGCGTCAGGGCTGCCAAAAGGCCGATCGTCTTCTTATTGATGGGATTCTTCATAAAATTGTACCTTCTTTCTTTATTATTTTTACTGCATGGTTTTTATGGATCATATATTGTTAAAAGCGCAATGCGCTTATCAACCGTTATCCTCCACGCTGACCGTAAAGGTCACCGTGCCGGTATAATCACCCGCGAATTGCGGGGTATCCGTCGGGGTGCCAAAATTCAGCTGCACGCTGCCGGAAGCATCTGTCGTGCCTCCCGCGACAGTAAGGATCGTATCGCCGACTGAAACGTCCTCCTCACTGC
Organism: Lachnospiraceae bacterium; assembly: GCA_021199655.1. Classification (GTDB taxonomy): domain Bacteria; phylum Bacillota; class Clostridia; order Lachnospirales; family Lachnospiraceae; genus Choladousia. Next base: position 87,742 of record JAJQHQ010000052.1, read on the forward strand.
CGGTCTCACCTTTGGTCAGGGTATAGGTGAGTGCACCTGTACCGCTGCCGCCGTTATCCAGCAGGTTCCGCACCTTAAAGGCGTTGTCCGTTTCGCTGGTGCCAGTCAGCTTCACCACCAGGCTTTTGCCGCTGGATACTGTCACACCCGTGGCATTTATTGTAGCCGTCCCGCCAAGCGTTGCGGTGGCCGGGATGGTTACCGTATAAGCCGCGGCACTCACTTTCTTCATATAAACGGTTTCCGTTGCTTCTCCGGAATCATAATTATAATTATACGTATGGCTTGATGCAATGATCTGGTATCCATCCTCGCAGCTGCTGTCCGTATAGAATAAGTATTCATAACCCGTCTCGCCTGTTGCCGGGTATGAGTCCGAAGCAAGGACAGAGCCGTTATTGACATAAACCGTCGCTGACGCCTCGGTTGCCACCGTCCCGTCCGTCACAAGATAGAATTCCACCTTCATCACCCGAAGCGAGGACGTGGACGTAAGGATGGGGTAGCTGTCGGTGCTGCCTGTCAGGCCCTGGCCCCACACAAGGGATGATGCCCCCTTCGTGTCTTCTTCCGTATTTTCCGTCACACAGTACCCGTCCGCAACGCTTAACCCATAAACCGTCCCTTCAACGCTGTCGCCCTCACTGAAGCAGCCGCCAATGATAGTGACACTTGCCAGATCCTGTCCACTGCCGGAACCGATGGCCTCTGCGCCATCCCCGGCTGTGGCCTTCACATAGCCGCCGATGATCTGTATATTTCCGCCATTGCTGTTATCCGTACCGTCATAACTGCCGCCGATACCCGCGGCATACTGTCCGCCAACAGCCGTGATCGTACCGTCTTCAATCCGGATTGTACCATTGCCATAGCCGCCGATACCTGCGGAATACTTACCGCCCTTTGCGGTCAGCTCTCCGGAACCGGTGATGGTCAGTTCCTGATCCTCCGGAACCCAGACACCGGGGCCGCAGTCCGTCGTCGCGCTCGCATCGAGGATATTTTCCGTATTGTCCTGCAGCGTGATCGTGCTTTCCCCGGCAAGGCGCAGATCCAGCGGGCTTGCTGACACCTCGGTGTTCCCTTCCCCGGAAGTCACGATATGTACCCCGGCAAGGACAAGGTCCGCTTTTACGTTTTCGTTTACAACGATGCGGTCCGATGTCGCTGCATCCGTGGAAATTGTCAGCCTGGTGCCTGTCAGGATCGTCAGGACACCGTCCGCATACGCATAGTCCGTCCCGCAGGTACCCCCGGCTACAGTAAAGTCGCCGGTACCCGCTTCGCTCTCAGACTCTGTTTCGGTCTCTTCGGAATTCTTTTCAGAGGATTCCGTGTCTTCTTCTGATTCTTCTGTACTGGTTTCCGTCTCTGTTTCCACGGATTCTTCCTGAATCGCTTCTGTTTCTGCATCTGTTTCAGTCTTTGTTTCGGTCTCCGCGTCGGATTCTGTTTCCTCGACAGTCTGGACCGTTGTTTCTGACTCTGTCGGCACTGTTGTTTCTGACTGTGCTGTCGTTTCCGGTTCTGACGCCGCCGACGTTTCCGTCTGAGACGTTGTCTCGGATTCTGCCACTGCTGACGTTTCCGTCTGGACAATCAGTTCCTCAACGGCTTCCGTCTCCATGATTACCGCAGCCGCCGTTTCTGCCTCTGTTTCTTCTATATTAATAGTGGTCACGCTTTCCGCCCCTGTCAGGTCAGACGCGACAGCCGTGCCGGACAGATTCCCCGCCGCAAGGCTCAGGCTGAGCAGGACAGCCAATACTCGTTTTCTTTTCAACATGAACGCATCTCTCCTTCCCGTAAAAGCGTTCCCTCATGCAGCAAATCCCGCTGCATTTCCTACTGTACAATCAATACCGTTTCCACATTCGCACCATTCATGGCACTGCCGTCTTCCAGGGACGCCGTCGTGATCTGGATCACCGCGTCGTATTCCCCGGCTTCCAACGCCCTCGACATCGTGATGCTGGTGATGGCCTGCCCCGGCGCGACCATTCCGGAGGTATACAGCACTTCATCCGTGTCCTTTAAGACCAGAGTGAATGTGAAATAACACGGGTTCCCTTCCGGGTTCAAAAGCGCTACGCTGACAGTCTCCTCGTCCGCCGGGATGGTAATGGACGGGTATCCCGGGATCTGGATGCCCACGCTTTCTGTCTCATCGCCGGACACGTTCGTAAGATCGCTGCCGTCCCAGTCGCTGGCATCCGGGTCCAGATCCGGCGTGAACTCCGTTGCAGCGGCAGGCTCTTCCCCGAACCACCGGTCCCAATTCATGCCGAGAATCACGCCGCCTGCGACCAGCAGGACGATAATAATAAGTAGAATGACCAGCGTCCGTTTCGATATGGTCACCCCGCCTGACTTTTTTTCCATATGTTTACTCCTTTCCTGCCTGTTTTACACGGCAAAAAGGCGCACCCCATCCATGGAGAACCCATGGGCGGAATACGCCTCGGTATATACGCTTATTTGATTTATGGCTGCAGAAGCAGACAGATTTATCCTGTCTGTCTGTCTGTCTGTCTGTCTGTCTGTCTGTCTGTCTGTCTGTCTGTCTGTCAAATTATGGCTGAAATCCGGCATTTGTCAACCTCTTTCTGCTGATTTTGTATGTAATAGAACCCGCAGACCCTGTAACTTGGCCCGCTGTTCCAAAGTATACAGATACTGCATCTTACTTCCATTATACTGCTATTTCACATTGGCAACACAACCATTCGTGAAACAAAACCTACCATTCGTGAAATAGGCGGATAATTTTTTTACGTAATTTCAGGATGCGCTGACGGACACGCTTGGAGAAGCATCCGCCAGGCAGCTGACAGTTCTTCGTTTTTGTTTATTATATCATTCCGTGTTATATTTTTCATTACTTTTTTTATTTTCTTTTTGCCCATTGTATGATCCTTTCCGGAAATAAAGAAACTGCTTCAGAACGCTTATAATTATTAATATGTAGGATTTTTGAGAAGATAGTGAAAAAAAGGACATAAATTTTGAAATTTTTTATCAATCGATATAGAGGTTTCAGGTATGGTTGGATAAATAGGCTAAATTTTTTGTTCGGAGTTTGCAAAATATATGTTGACAAAACGTACGTTCGAAGTTTATAATAATTTAAGGGAAACTCAAAGGCTTATCATAACAACGTATCTTTTTATCGTTTTATTTCAGCAACTAATCATTCATGGAGAATATATTATATGGCTAATACGGAAGTATTCCAGGGGATCCATCTTAAAAATCCGGAGACAGGTACAGAATACAGGCTTATTTCTGTTTTTGATAGTATAGCCGTCTTATGCGTGATGAATATTAAACAGCTGAAGCTTGAAAAGCTTTCATTGAGAATTCTTCGGAATCAGATAAACACCGAAAGGCTTACCGTTATTAAAGAAAATCCGCCTATTGTGGATGTCTCCGCATTAAGTGAAGAAAAAGCGGAAAAGTTTCAGTTATATAAAGGATATATGGACAGGATTGTCAGCTATTATGCCCCCACATTTGACGGGCTTGCAGGCAAATTCAAAAAGCCGGTCATAGATGAAATCGCGTCCGAAGGAAAAGTATCAAGAGATTATTTATGGAAATTATTAATCCGATATTTACAAAGCGGAATGCAAAATTATGCCTTAATCGACCAGCGAGTATTTAGTAATCTGCTCCCGAGGAAGGCAAAGGCCGTACAGTCCGGAGCAAAATCCACATATAAAGCACCCGCTCCGATTTTAGCAGATAAAGATTTTAAGAACCTTGAAACCTATATGAAACGATATCTGAAGAGCGAAGTCAAAACAATACAGAATGCTTATTATGATATGATTGATGAAAAGTATTCTATTGAAATATGCCAGGAGCGCGAGGATGGTACCTATGAATATATCCGAAAACCTCTTCCTGATGGACAGTACCCTACATACAGGCAATTTTACTATTATGTATCACGGCACACTACACAAAAGCAAAGAAATGAAGCAAAGGAAACAGAAAGAGTAGTCCGTAATAACAAGCGTGTGAAAATCGGGACAGTCATGCAGGGCGTAAAAGGTCCCGGACATGTAGTTGAAATTGACGCCCAGGAAATGGACATCGCCCTTGTATCCCGCGAGTATCCGGATATTCCGGTAGGCCGTCCGATCATATATGTGATGATTGATGTAATGAGCGAGATGATTCTTGGCGTTTCCCTCGCCATGGATAACAACAGCATTGTCGGAATGACAAACTGTTATATCAATCTCCTTGAAGACAAGGAAAAGCTCTGCAAAAAATACTGCCACACTGATTTTCAGTTTGATAATGGATTTACAATGGATGATGTCTGGCCGACAGGTGTCCGTCCCCTTACGATCAAAAGCGACAATGGCTCAGACTTTATCTCAGATGAGGCGGCCCGAATTGCCAGTGAGTTGAACATCAACCTTGAAATTGTTCCCCCGGCAAGCGGTTCCCTTAAGCCGATTGTTGAAAATTTTTTCAATCAGATCAAACTGCGGCTTGACGATCTTCTTGAACAAAAGGGTCTGATCCGTAAAACATATGGTTCAAAGCACCATGAGCAGGCCTGCCTGAATTATGATGATGCCTTTGCTCTGGTACTGACCCATGTCATTGCGCACAACATGCATGTTATCAAATCCTACCCGAAAAGCGCTTCCATGAAGCGGGATAAGATATCTGCTATTCCCGCTGTCCTGTGGAAATATGGGACGGAAAAGCTGCTTGCACCGAGTTATTTTGCTAACCGGGATGAGGCCCTCTATGCTATGATGACGCTGGAGAAGAAAGTCACATTTTCCAAAGACGGCGTAAAGTGGAACGGACTGACTTATTTCAACGCAGATGACGATGACCTGATGCAGCAGATGTATAAGCTGGGCTCAAAAAGGAAAAATTTCGTGGCGCGTTCCGATCCCAGGGATATGGGGCATTTGTATTATCTTAAAAACGGGATGCTTATGAAGCTGTCCCTTCCTTCCGACGACTGGCGCTATGCAGAATATTTCGGGATGAGCCGCAAACAGTTTGATGCCCTTTCTGAAGAGGACAAGGCTACACGGGCAGTGGAAGATCGTTTGAACATGGAAGTGCGTATCGCAGAGCGCAAGGCTTTGAAAGGCATCATAGCAGAAAGGTCAAAAGCAGGAGTGCATGACAACGATACAGCTAATATGAGGCAGAACCGTCAGGCCGAAAAAGCCGCGATATCTTCCTCAAGGAGCATATCCGAAAGGTTTAATCTGGGAGACCAGCCAGAAAAAGAAATCACTGATGATGAGAGTAAGAAGCTTCTTTCTTTAGAGGATGCATCTCATAATGAAACAGTCACTGAAAACAAAGAAACGCCTGAATCCCCGGCTGTAGGGGATACCGAACCCTCTGAGGGCATGATAGATATGAGCACAGCAACGAAAGAAGAAATCGAACAGATGATGGCAGAAAATGCTGAAATAATGTTTGATGGCTACTTTTAATTAAAAAGCCCGATTTGCAGCATAGATACAGTTTCTATGCGCCGGTAGGAAGAGGTAAGCGTGAAAAAAAATGCAGAAACAGATCAATTGTCATACATTACAGGCTTGAAGCCCCATGAGAACCAGTATGACGCATTTTATGATCTGGAAACAGAAAAAATCGTAAATGCGTTATATGTAAAGTCCCCGGTATACAAAGGTAATAAATATATTGAAGCACTGCCCAGACCATGGGGACCGGAAGATGTCTCACACAATTATACGCAAAGTGTCTATGTCCCGCCATATGACGAATTATGCGAGCTTGACGATTATATGAAAGAAGACACAGTCAATACGTTGGAAGATTTCCGGACAGTCCTCCCGTTCCATGTGTTCCTCGAAAACCAGTTCCACACTCTTTTAGTTGGAAACTACCATAAACGGCGTGTTGTACGTGATGAAAATTTTGATATACACCTCACCGTCCGGGGCGAGGATATCATCACGCACAGCAAAATGAAACCCCTGAATATCAGTGACCCGACCCCCGGATTTGCATTGCTTGGTTCAGGAGGCTGCGGGAAATCAACCGGAATTAACATGCTGATATCGCATTATCCGCAGACGATTATACACGACAAGGGGACATGGAAAGAAACCGTACAGATCGTATATCTGATTGTCCACTGCCCGCAGAACAGTAATTTCACCCTGCTTTATATGCAGATTGGAGCCGCCATTGATGAGGCGCTTGGAAATTTCGAGCCGGTTTATCAGGATCTTTTTTCAAAAGGAGACACGGCAAAGCGGTTTGAACTTCTGATATCGCTCATCCAGAAATTTAACATCGGCTGCATCATGCTTGACGAGATCGAACTTATGGATCTTAAAAGCACGAAAGAGAACTCATTCCAGACGTTCCTTGCATTAACGAACATCACCGGCGTTGCTATCTGCGTGATCGGGACCATGGATGCATACAAGCGTTTCTTTTCCGATTCTAGGACATCCCGCCGTGTCGGTGTCAACCTTATGGCAAATGCTTATTGTTATGATATTGAGCTGTTCAAAAACATTATGAAAAACCTGTCCATTTTCCAATGGGGAAAGGTCAGGACGGATTTCTGTTCCGGCAAAATGATTCAGGCCATGTACGAAGCCAGCCATGGTGTGATTTGTGATATCATCCAGATTTATAAAATACTCCAGAAAGAGCGGGCGAGGAGCATCCCTTCCCCTTATGATTCAGAAGAAACAAAGAAAAGGAAAGCCGCGGCAGAAAACAGACCGATCACACCGGAGCATATCATTGAAACCGGGAAACGGTATTACGAGATGGTCCAACATTCACGGGATATGGAAGAAGGCTTTTCCAGTAATTCCGACTTTTCCAAAGCTTGCGAAGAAATGAGACGCCTGAACAGTGCTTCCGGGAATATCGCGATCGCGGAGGCCGAACATGCATATAACGAGGTAATGAACAGCAGTAATTACAAACGGTATATGGAACTTGAATCCACAACCATTCCAAAAGCTATTGACATCAGCGGGGTCAATAACAGAAGAAGAGTCGAAAAAGCGTTCCAGTCTGCCGTCAAAGGATGTATTGGCGATATTACAGATGACGAAGCTCTTGTAAAAACAGTGGCTATCTTACAGAAGAAAAAAGTTCCAAAAGGAACGGAGCCGGAAAGAAAAAAAGTAGACCTTGAGCAGATGCAAAAGGAGCTGCTGCAAAACAATGAAGAATTCGCATAAACCCTGAAACCATATTATTTGGGAGGCCGTATGAATAAAATACCATTAATGATACCTCCTCTAAAGGATGAATTATTCATTTCCTTTCTGACGAGGCTTTCAAAATATAATGAATTCAGCAGCTTTCCAACATTCATGTATGCATTTTTTCATACTGAATCAGACCAAAAAAATAGATACTATAATATTTTACCGGATGCCAATACTGTGTTTTATGATTTTATGCAAAGCTGCAATTCCACATATCCATGGGATACATTTTATATGGAGCATACATTGTATCCCGGGATTGCACCTTTTTTGACCAGAATGCAGCAGACCCATATGGTAAATATTGCTTTCCGGGGAAAGCAGACTTTCCCCCGCATCCTCTCAAAAACAAACAGCACAATCAGCTCGCTGAAAATATGCCCGGAATGCGTGAAGGAAGATACATTGGAACATGGGGAATTCTTTTACCATAGGAAACACCACATGCCCGGAGTCTGCGTATGTTATAGGCATCACTGTCCTTTATACGTTTTTCAGGGATCTATATTTGACATTTTTTGTGACGACAAAAAAAGTGAGGAAACCGACATTATTTCCAGCAGTGGAAAGTATGTTAAAATGCAGGTACCGGACATTGACAGTGAATCGCGGTACGCGGTATTTGCCGCCAGATGGCTTGATGCAGGAATTGACACGGATATCAGCGCACTTGCCGATGCCATTTTCAGGAAACTAAAAGCAGACGGGATTACTGTTGATAAATACCAGAAATTCGCAGATAAACTAAGCAGGAGTCAATTATCCGGTCTTTTTAATACAGACATGGTGCATTTTTTAAAGGTAACCCTTATCAGCAGGCTGTATGTTAACCAGCGAACCCTTCTCGCGTTGATGCTTTACCTGTTTAAAAAGCCGGAAAATATCCTTCCATATTTACGTGACGATACTGATTTAATGATGAGATTTCTCTCTTCATTGGATGGATACGACGTCTATGAGCCGATGCGGGGCACGCTGACGTGCATGCAGAAAACCGCAAACGAGGAAGTGTTTTACACAACCCCGGCAGGATTCCTTGCTTCCTGGAAGGAGCCGTCCAGAGATGCTTTAAAAACAGATGAGACAAAATTTGAAGAAATATTCGAAGCTGTAAGCAGGGATGAATACACACTGCTCTCCAGATTTGATGGCATGGACAATGCCATCCTGGTACAGCATTTATGCGGCAGACAGACAAAAACGAGTGCCAGAGCCTTCATTGAAGAAGGCGTAAGGTGTGCCTGCGAAAATACGGTCACCTTTGAACAGGCTGCAAGGAAAATAGATGAACACAAGGGATTCCATCTGATCGAATTCAGCGGCACAGAAAAGCCCGTTACCATCCATCATGACAAATGCAGGCATGATTTTCAATGTAATTACCGCAAATTCATCTGTTTCCCAACCTGCAGATACTGCGAGTCCATAAAAAAATATGATGATATTACCTTCCGTGAACAGGTAATAAATCTTGTCGGGGACGAGTATTCCGTTATTGGAGAATATCATGGGGAAAATGATCGGGTACGGATCCGCCATAATGTATGCGGGAACGAACAGGAGTATTATGGAAAGCATTTCCTGAATGGCCAGCGCTGCAGGATATGCGGCCGTGAGCTTCCATATGAAGAATTCTGTAAAAAAGTTGAGCAAAGTACAAACGGGAGATACCGGATTCTTGGAAAAAATGGTCCTAATCTGTTTGACATCATAGATACCGTAACGATGAAATCCATGAGCCTGTCGAAGCCGCGGATAATTCAGGAGATCAACAGGCCAACTGCGTCCAAAATCATCCCCATTGACGGCCGGAGAAAGAAAATCCTGCCAAGGCAGACTGTTTCCGATGTGATTATGGATACTTTAAGGAAAAAATACAGAGAGGATGACCTGATTTTTCTTGAGGACCTCCATATAAAAGGAATCGAATATAAAATCCTTAAGGTAAGGCTCCAGGAACTGGCAGAGGACAGCCGGCTTTTCCATATAGCAGGCGGTATATATTCGCTTTCCAGGCAGGAGGTTTCGCCCGACCGGCTCATACAGGAAAAATACCTGTGTCGGAACGGAAAGCCAATCGGGGTATATTACAGGGAAAGCATCGCCTATCAGTATGACCTTATAAATCAGGAACCGGATATAATAAGCATTCAGACAAATAAAGAGTCTGGCCTAAAAGGCAGGCAGGTAAACGCTTTCGGGAAAAAAGTCAGGCTGACCGGCTGCGGATTTGAAATAAACGAAACAACTAAGGAAATAGCAGAAGCGCTGAATATTCTGTCATGTTCCCTAATGAAAGTCTGCAGCAAAGAGGTTGCAAAAGGCAAGGCAAAACAGTATATCATTGATCATGCTCTTACATACAATCAGTTTTTACCATATATTTCCACGCAAAAACCAACGATACAGGGTTGGATAAAAGAAATATACCTATAAAAACCGAAATGAGGTGATGTGTTTTGCCAAGAAGGACATCCACAAAGCGGAAATTCCAGACAGGCCGCGGGACAGGAAGCGGCTCTAATTACAAGCCCTGGATTAAAGCCAGGGATATTTCCAGCATTGGAACAAAGGGTATCATTAAAGACTGGAAAGATGGCCGCCAACGCCACCTTCTTTCCCAGAACGAAGTCTATTTTTATTATATCCTTAGATGGGACGATGCCGTAACTGACATACGTGAGCAGTTTCCGCTTAATATCGAAAAGACAAAGCTAATCGCCTCGAAACTCGGAGTTAAACATCCGGGCAATGGATATGAGCCAATGACCACGGATTTTTTAGTGGATTACATCGACGACAAAGGAATAGTCAGGCAAAAAGCATATTCTGTGAAAAGCAACAGGTCAGTGATCTTTGGCAGCCTGGACAACCCACAAGTTGCCCGGGCTGTTGAAATACAACGAATAGAAATGAGCTACTGGAAACTAAATAAAATACCATTTAAGATAATCTTTGGCGATGAGCTAAATAAAACGTTTGTTTCCAATATTGCTACAGTCACTTCATTTTATGATATTAAGACAGTGAACACACCACAAAGTTTTTTGCTGTGGCTGCTGGCACACAAATATATTAAAGTAGATATGGAGTCAGCATCGCTGGATTATCCTGCCCTTACGGAAGAATATCTTTCTTCCCCGGAGAAGATTGCCAGGCAACTAAGTGCTATTCCCCAGGACGAAGCTTACCTGATAAAAATGAACATGAATAAACTCACAGGAGATAGCTTTTAAATATTTATAAAAACGTTTTTTCGTTAAAAGTAAAAATGATTTGTCATTTTTTATATTATTTGCTATACTTACCAGAAACGCCGACTTTTGTTTTGAAATGCTCCGGTACATTATCAGATAGTGGCTAAATTAGAGTCGACTTATTAAATATACCGACTGTTGCGATGTATTTTTTAATTAAGAATTTAAGCTATTATGAAAATTAATACCGACTATTGCAATGTAATTTTATGATGATTTAAAGGCCAATTTACTGATTGTTGCAATGTAATTTATCAATTCCTGAAGGTACTGAACAGTTACTCTCAGACAAAACAAGCCGAAAAACGGGCAGGGGAGTTTTCTCTCCCCTGCCCGCAGCACAAGGTGCAGCACCAATGCTTTTTTATAAATGGCAAACCACAAATGCGCCGATGATGATCACCACGAGAAGCAGTATCACTCCAAAGGCAATCCGCCCGATGGTCTGCTGTTTTTTCGTGGTTTTTTCATTTTGTGACCGTTTCCGCTCATGTTCCATGGCATTCACTTCCATGGCCATATTTTGCATCATATTATCTCTGCGGCCCGCGCCGGAACCCATACCCAATCCCATACATTTTCTCCTTTCTCAATGACTGCATTATCACGTTTTTCTTCTTATAATTTATATAATAACAAAAAACGCAGTCTTGTCAACAACAAAAAGATTCTTGACAGTACCAGATGGAATTATTATGATAGCCGTATATGCACAGCGGTTTTGACCGTATACGATTGTTGGGGGCATCACCATGAACTATGGAAATATCAAAAAAAATGACATCGCTGACGGTCCGGGCGTCCGGGTCTCCCTTTTCGTGTCGGGATGCCGTCACCATTGCAAAGGCTGCTTCAATGCTGAGACCTGGGATTTTGGATTTGGACAGCCGTTTACCGACGAAACTGTCGATGAAATTCTGAAAGCCCTGAAACCCGATTACATTCAGGGCTTTACCGCGCTGGGCGGCGAGCCGTTTGAGCCGGAAAATCAGCCGACGGTCACGGCTCTCATGAAAAAAATCCGGGAGCACTATCCTGATAAGGATATCTGGTGCTACACCGGATATTTGTTTGACGTCGACCTGATCCCCGGCGGCCGCGTGTTCACGGATGTGACGCAGGAAATGCTTTCTTATATTGATGTGCTCGTCGACGGCGAGTTCATCGAAGCGGAAAAGGACATCTCGCTGCAGTTCCGCGGCAGCCGGAACCAGAGGATTATTCATCTGCATCAGCAATAACGCCGCCTTGCGGCTTTTACTGATGGCTTTGGCGGCTTTTACCGACGGCCTTTATCGGCGCCTGACGCTTTTATTTCACTGCGCTCTCCTTCACCGTCTGCAGTGCTTTCGCAACCGGCGGAAGTGAGATAATGATGACTGTGATCACACCCTCCAGCAGGATGTAGGAGTAATTATAGATGATCGGGTACAGTGCCGAAAGCGCCTGCGGGAAGTTTTCCGGCATGTAGTCCATCCAGTACAGATAGCCGCCAAGTGAATGGAACGCGCCGCGCACGAGAATGCCGAGTATGTAGCCTTTGACCAGTCCGTTTTTGGATTTCCAGAATACGCCGGCCAGACCGAGTCCCGCAAAGGCAAGCACGTAGTCGCAGCACACCTGGAAAAAGCTCAGCACGTACGGTTCCTGCAGGAACTGAAGAATTCCGTAAGCCAGACCAGTCAGGATGCCGACTTTTACGCCGTACCAGTTGCCGATCAGGCAGATGAACAGCATACTGAACAGGGTCACGGAGCCGCCGTAGGGCAGATGAAACAGCTTAATGTACGAGGTGACGAACGCGAGCGCCATCGCCATCGCGCAATACACCAACTGCTTTGTGGACATTTTTTTGCCGGAACCGGCTTTGCTGTGAAAGAATGACGCTACCAGCACCAGCACGATCGCGGCAATGGCGCAAAGGGCGTATCCGAGGGTGGTCAGGCCACCGTCTGCAGTTACAATAGACATAAAAAATCCTCCTTTTTCTGCGCAAGGAGGAATCACATCGAGCGTCCCTGTCTGAACGATTCCGTACAACTTTGCGAATCAAACTCTTTCGTCCCTTCGAATGCCGTATTTTTCTCGTCCGTAACAGGTATATGTGCTTCCTTACGCCGGTATTACCCGGGTCAAGTGTTAAGGGTCAGAGTCCGTACGGACTCAGTCTCAGCGATGTGCTCCCCTAGCGGATGTTATTGTTGCATCGGCAGTAAAACCGATGAACTGTGTTTACTATATCGCATACAGCAGGTAATGTCAAACAGTATCTGTACAGTCTTTTCTTGTTGTATCAATTTTTATAAATGGCAGATCACAAATGCGCCGATGATAATCACCACCATAAGTAGTATCACCCCAAAGGCAACCCGTCCAAAAAGCAGTTGTTTCTTAGTGAGTTTCTCATCCTGTGACCGTTTCCGCTCATGTTCCATGGCATTCGCTTCCATTGCCATGTTGTTCATAATATTGTCCCCGCCGCCTGACTGGGAGCCCATACTCAGTCCCATACATTTTCTCCTTCCCCAAAGGTGTAGTATCTCATAGTTTCGCTTATCCAAAGTATAGCCCCCCTGAATAAATTGTCAATAGCGGTTCCCGAAATATACCGGTTCTGCACCTGCAGCTTCATATACCAGAGGCTTTTCCGATCATCCCGCCAGCATCCCGCCCAGCGTTCCGCCGAGCGCACACAGCACCAGTGAAAGAAACGTTCTTGTCAGCTGCGGCTGCAGCGCTTCCTCTCCCATTCCGGATATCGCCAGAAGAAGCAGGAAATACAGCACGCCTGTCAGCAGCCCCCACAGGAATTTGTGTCTGTCCGCCTTTTTCCCACCATATAAGCCTCCCGCAAAGCAGGAAAGCACATAGATCACCAGGATACCGATCTCTGTCTGTCCCGCAGTCAGCTGCAGTTTCAGAAGTAAAAACGCAAATCCCAGCAACAGAATCACGGTTGCCAGAAAAGAAACCGTCAGCGCTCCAACAACCCTCCCGATAGTTTTCCCACGCCCGCGCATCGTCTCCATTTTGATTTCCCCCATATGCCTGTTTTCATATAATTCTCGCAGCGGATACAAACTCCTGCTCCGGCTCTCTTAAGATCCGATACCAGTAGCCAAACCTCCGGCCGGAACCGCTCGCGGCCGACTGCTTGAAGTGATCATAGCCAAAGGTCTGCGCCATGTATTCCTCCTGCTGATTGCGCATCCCCGGCACACCGAGTATGTAACCGCCGTCCTTCGTCCTGCCAAGCAGAAGATGGCGGTACAGATAATAGCCGTGCTGCAGGAAATTACTCCTGCCCACCTTCCAGTTTTCCTGCTGGAGCGGCAGGATATCGCACAGCTTGATCTGCACACAGTCGGTAAATTCCCCATCCTGAAACGGGCGGAATCTCTGACGGCTTTGAAGGAGATTTTCGGCAGGATTCTGTTGATGTTCATTTTTCTTTGAGCGGGACAAAAACATTTCGGCCGGCATCTGCGGCGGCAGTTCCGGCACATTCGGTTCTGACACCATGGGACTTTCCTGCTGCGGCAGTTCCGTAATCTGCGGCGCAGGCATTTCAGCTGCCCCCGGCGTCGCTAGCTCCGGCTGTGATGGCTGTATCGGTATCTCCGGTTGCGACGGCTCCGCCGGACGTGGCGGCTGCTCCGGTATCTCCGGTTGCGACGGCTCCGCCGGACGTGACGGCTGCTCCGGTTTTTCTGACAGCTGCGGCACATGTTCTTCTCGCGGCACTGACCCAGGCTGCAGTTTTTCTTCTCGAGGCACCAGCTCCGGCTGCGGTTCCTCTTCTTCCCGAGTTACCGTTTCATACTGCGGCATCTCAAGGACAAAGCGTTCCGGATCCATGACTTCGTCATCCCAGACGGTAAAAAAGCTTCTGCCCTCACCGCTTTCTATCCGTATGCCATTCATCTCTCCAAAATAATATTTTCCCAGACCGACCGGCGTATCGGCACGCCAGGCCCATTCTTCCGGCACGGTCCCGCCAGAAGTCATTGTTCCCAGCAAAAAGCCGTGCAGATATTCATTTTCACGGACAAAACCATAGACCTGCAGAGGCGGTTCCGGCGCATCCGGTATGGTCAGCCGAAACAGGATCCGCCACATTCCGTCCCGCAGCTCTACCTTGGCAAAGCCTGCGTTCTGCTGCTTTTTCCCACCTGCATATTCATAAAAATAGGCTACAAATCTCCTGTATTCGGACATAAAAATACCCCCGCATAGATTCCCTGTCATTTCTCGCAGCACAGCTGCTCGCCAAGCCTTGTGATTTTCTGCTGCAAGCAGCGAAAATCCCTTCAGCTCACGTTAACAAATATATGCGGGGATGATTCTGTTTATGTATCTGTTACCAATCTTCTTTTACCACTTTTTTCCTCTATCCGCAAAGATTCTCTGATCTGCCGCTAACTGATCTGCCATTTTACATGGCTGCCCGTCTCGTCCTTCGTGACCAGCAGCTGATCGTCGATCTCCTGTTTCAGCTCGGTCACATGGGAAATGATGCCGATCAGCCGGTCGCTGCCCACCATCTCCTTGAGTACGCGGACGGCCTGACTGCGCGAGCGGTCGTCGAGAGAGCCAAAGCCCTCGTCGATGAACATCATATCCAGATGAATAGCCGCCGTGCGCTGCTGGATCTGATCAGCCATACCGAGTGTCAGCGAGAGAGCTGCCATAAAAGATTCGCCGCCGGAGAGCGTACGTATCTCACGCTCTTTTCCGGTCACGGTGGAGTAAACCATCAGATCCAGGCCGCGGTTCTTTCCTTTTCCGGCCTTTTCCGCATCGACCATGCGAAGCTCAAACTGTCCGCCGGACATTTCCAGAAACCGCCGGTTTGCCGCATGGAGGATCTGTTCCATATAATAGCGCTGTACAAAGGTTTCCAGATCCATACGGCTGTCCTTAACGTTCCCGGATACCAGCCGGTAAAGCATATCCAGACGCGTGTGATCCTCAATCACCTGGCGGCGCTCATTCAGTCCCTGGCGCAGTGCTTCCCTCATCCGCTGATCCGTCCGCAGCTCTTCTCCGATCCCAGCGTACCGCTGATCTGCCGCGGTCCGCTGCTCCTCCGCTTCCTTCACTTCCGCGCAAAGCTTTTCAAGATCAGGCATTGGCCTGCCGTCAATCGCCTCGCGGGCGGATTCCATCCGGCTTCTGGCAGAAACGATGCCCTTTGTATACTGCTCCAGTTCCTCGCGCAGACGGGTTTCCTCCTCCGGCGCATGCTCCGCGGCAAGCTCCTGCCATGCGGCCTCGGTCAGATTTTTCTGTATCATGCCGGTCTCGTAATTCTGTTTTCTTTCTTCGCAGAGCGCCCTCTGCGCGGGAATTTCCTGCTCGTATTTTTGGATCAGCGCCCTCGTGCGGTCTCTTTGCTCCCGGGCGGACGCAGCATCCTCTGCGGCTTTGTATGCTGCCTCTTCTCTTTCCCGTCTGTCGTTTTGAGCGGCCTTAAGCGCTGCCTTCGCTTCCGCTGCTGTCGCAAAGCTTCCCGTCTCGTTCAGCACGCTGCGCCGCTGCCGGCTGCCCTCCAACCCTGCATACGCCGCCGCCTTTTTCTGCTTTGCCTCTTCCGCGATCCGGCCAAGTTCCTGCTTTTTCTCATCCGCGTCGCGCAGATTATCCCGAAGTTCCTGCAGCTGCAAAAACTTTCGATCCAGTTCTTCTTTTTGCGCGTTCAGCGCCGCGGTCTGTTCCTTAATTCGGGCAGCCGACAGAAGGATGATTTCGTCGATATATTCATACGCCGTTTCTGCAGCTATCTCCTCCGAAGGGTCTGCCGTTTCCGCTTTCAGCTCATCCTGCAGCTTCGCCGTCTCCGTTTCCAGCGTTTGCCTCTTTGCTGAAAGAAGTTCTGCGGCTGCATGCGCTCCTGCCGCGAGATCTTTCTGCTTTTCAGAAAGCTCATCTGCCGTTTTCTCCAGAGACTCCAACGTTTCCTGAGAAACTGCAGAATGGCCAATCTCCGCCGGATGCGGATGCTCCCGCGAACCGCACACAGGGCAGGGCTCGCCTTCTGCCAGACTGCGCGCAAGGATTCCGGCCTGCGCATCCAGATACGCCGCGCGAACCTGTTCATACTCCGCCCTCGCACTCCGATAGGCCTCGTCTGCTTTCGAATATTCACGCTGCGCCTGTTTGCAGGTCTGTTCCTGCGACATCTCTTCTTTCCGGAGCTTTTTCACTGCGCTCAGATGGTCGGCAAAACGGGAAAGCGTTTCCCGGCGTCCCTGATAAAGCGCCAGCTTTTCCGGCGTATCAGCAAGCGCAGCTTCCTGCTCTCTCCAAAGCTGTTCCTTCTGATTAAACTGTTCAAGGGCAAGCAAAGCTTTTGCCTCGTCCTGCTCTGCCTTTTTCAGTGCCCTCTCATCTCTCAGAATCTGAGCATCCGCGTCCGCCTGTTTCTGCAGGATTTCCAGAGTCTTGCTGACGCGCTCTTCCGTGCGGGCGGCACTCTCCTGCGCCTCCTTTAAAAGCGCCTGCTGCTTCTCCTGCGCTGCCGCGGTCTCATTTACAAGCATCTCCCGGCCGGGAAGGGTATCTCTTAATTTTTCCAGGCTTTTTTCAGACGCGTCTGCTGCATCAGCTGCATCACGAAAGAGCCGATGATCACCGCGGATTTCAAAAGCCGCCCGCAGATTCGCAATGAGCGCTTTCTTCTCTTCCATTTCTGCTGCCTGCTTTTCGTATCCGGCCAGTTCTTTTTGGGCTGCTTCCAGCCGGCCGAAGGCCTGTGCAAGGTTCTGCGCATTTGTGTATGATTCCCGTTTTTCCTTTTCATTGGCCGCCGTTTCCTCCTGCCGCTTCTTCGCTTCTCTGTGCTTCCTTTCGAGATACGCGCACAGCTCGTCCAGAGCCTCCAGAAACAAGTCAAGCGATGTCATATTTCCGTCCGTCACCTGCTTTTGCAGCCGCAAAATCTCCGGCTCCTTTTCATATCCGTCCGGAACTCTTAAATGCGCCGCCTCCGTCCGGCAAACTGTGCGGATCGAATCAATTTCCTTTTCCTTCTCTTTTTTCCGTTTTCCCAGCTCGTCCTCGATCTTCTGATAAAGATCCGTATGGAACAGCTTGCGGAAAATTACTTTTTTATCGTCCGACTTTGCCCGGAGGAGTTCCATAAACTCGCCCTGCGCGATCATGGCGACCTGCATAAACTGCGCTTTCGTCAGCCCAACGATCTCCTCCAGCTTTTTGTCCGTCTCCTTCGACGGATATTCCGTGCCGTCCGGCATGGTCAGGGAAACACTGCCGGTCACCTCGCGGGCAGCTAAACCCTTCCCCGCGCCGCGCGTCAGCAAGCGCAGATGACGGGGCACACGGCGCACTTTGTATAAGGAGCCCCGGTGTGATCCTTCTGAAAATTCAGCTGTTATACTTCCGTTATCCGGCTCTTCAACGCAGTCATATGCTGTTACTTTGCCGCTCTGCGCTGCTGCAAGGTCAGGCATTCCGGCGCCGCGATCATTTTGCTCCGAAAAGGTCAGCTCCACAAACGGCTCCCGGTCATATGCGGCGAACTGGCTCTGCAACACAACTCCGTCTTTTTTATTTGCAGACGAGCCTGTCTCCCCGTACAGCGCAAATACAATTGCGTCAAAAATCGTCGTTTTCCCGGCTCCGGTGTCCCCTGTGATCAGAAACAGATTCTGATTCAAGCCGTCAAAGCGGATCGTGGTCTGTTCGCCATAGGAGCCAAAGGCCCGCATTGTCAGTGTGATCGGTCTCATAAGGCGCCCCCTTCCGGCAGCTTCCGCGATCGTAACGAAGACGGTTCTGTCACAGATTTTGTCGCAGGTTCTGTCACGGATTCTGTCAGCGTTTCTCCTGCAGACGCTTCCGTCACCGTACGGATCACATCGCGCAGAATGTCTTTTTCCGCGTCATCCATATCCTTCAGAAACGCGCAGCAAAGCTCATAAGGATCCGGCGTGGAATCCGCCGACCAGCCGTCGCCGTAATCATAGTCATAATCCGCCGTGCGCACCGTCTCCCGGCGGATTTCCAGCAAGTTCGGAAACGCAAGGCGCAGCCGCTCCTGCATATCGATCACTTCCAGGTCTGTCTTGTCCGTCAGAACGACCGTCACATAGTCCTGACAGGACTGCTGCAGCACCTCCTCCAGCGTCCCGCGGATCACGCGCACCTCACGAAGCGGCTTTAGGGGAATCGTTGAAATTCGGACCGGCATTTCTTTCCTGCCCAGCTCGACCACGACAATTCCTTTTTCCTGCCCGGCCTCACTGACGGAGCACGCCAGCGGCGTCCCGCAGTAACGAATCCTCTCTTTTCCCACCTTCATCGGCTTATGAAGGTGCCCGAGCGCCACATAATCAAAACAATCGATCACATCTGCTGACACTGCATCAACATTCCCGACTGTCTGAATTTCTGAATCCATGCGCTCGATTCCTGTCCACAAGCCTTGACCGAAGACGCTGGCTGCGCTATTTTGCGAATCAAAATTTTGCGAATCAAAATCTTCTAATGCGTGGCTCTCCTCCGTATCGATGCACTTCTCTGCGGAAGCCGGAAGGTAGAATTGGTGGCTGACCAGAACGTTCCTCGCACTTTTATCAATATTCTCCCGCGCGATCAGTCTTCGTAAGGATTCCTCATAAGAAAGATTGTTTCCGTTTTCATCAACGCCGACGATCCCTTTCACCATCGACGGCTTTACAAACGGCAGCAGGTAAAAATGCACTTCCCCATACTCATCCGTACACGTCACCTGTTCGATGTATTCCTCTTCCGTACGCGGCGGCTGTCCGACCATATACAGCTTCTGTCTGGAAAGCACGCTCCGGAAACAGTTCACCCGCGAGGCACTGTCATGGTTGCCGCTGATCATCATGATGACCGCCTCCGGAATTGCTTCCCGCAGTTCTCCGATGAAGCGGTCAAACACCTCGACTGCCTCCGCGGACGGCACTGCCTTATCATAAATATCCCCGGCAATCACCACTGCGTCCGGGAGTTCCCGCCGCGCGATTTCCGTAATCTGATGCAAAATGTACTCCTGATCCTCCCGAAGATCCCGGTTCAGAAGCTTCAGGCCGATATGTAAGTCTGACAGGTGAAAGAATTTCATATGTTACTTCCTTTCCAGCCCCGCGATCACATCCGGCAGATCCTCCACTGTGGTGCAGATTGCCGCCGCCTCTGCCTCCTCCAGCTCCTCGCGGGAGCCATAACCATAAAGCACACCCACGCAGGGGAGGCCATTTTCCTTTGCACCGGCTACGTCATGAGAGCGATCGCCTACCATGAGAATATGATCACCGGTCCCGCCAGTGCTCCCATTTTCCGAATTTTCCGGCTCGTCCGCAGCCCCTGCCTTCTTTGGCTCGCCCTCAGCCGCAGCTTTCTCCGGCTCACCCTCAGCCCCTGCCTTCAGCTGCGCGATCGCATAGGCGATTACATCGGCTTTCCGGCTCCGGCTGTCGTCCATCGTCGCCCCGGCGATCAGATCAAAATATTCTGTCAAGCCAAAAAAGTTAAGGATCTGCTTTGCGGTCACTTCCGGCTTGGAAGTCGCCACGGCAAGCTTTCGTCCCTGCGCGCGCAGAGTCTGCAGCATCTCGGATACCCCTTCATAAGGAGAATTTTCTTTCCATCCCCGCTCGTGATAATACTCCCGAAAATCATCCACCATATGGTCTGCCTGCTGTTTCGACATCCCATAATGCTTCTGAAAACTATCGTAAAGCGGCGGGCCGACAAATGTCATCAGCTTCTCCCGGTCTGTCTCCTCGATCCCGTTTTTTTTCAACGCATACAAAACCGCATTGACAATCCCCGGCGCCGATTCCGTCAGTGTCCCGTCCAGATCAAATAAAATAGTATCGTAATGTCTCATAAATCTCTTCTCTCCTCTTTTATTATTTTCTGCACGACTGCCGGTTGATCCTGGCCGCGAGCACACCCGCACCAAAGCCATTGTCAATGTTGACGACGCTGACGCCGCTTGCGCAGGAATTCAGCATGGACAAAAGCGCCGCGGCTCCGCCAAAATTCGCGCCGTAGCCCACACTCGTCGGCACGCCGATCACCGGGCAGGCGACCAGGCCGCCGACCACACTCACCAGAGCGCCTTCCATACCTGCAACTGCAATAATCACATTTGCGTCCTCCAGTACGGGCAGACGATGTAGAAGACGGTGCAGGCCCGCTACGCCGACGTCATATACACGCTCCACATGACTGCCGTTTAATTCCGCCGTGACCGCGGCTTCCTCCGCGACAGGCAGATCGCTGGTTCCGGCTGCCACCACAACGACTTTACCGATCTTCTCTACGTCGGCCGCATTGGCGATGCCGATGCGGGAGGTCGGATCATACAGCAAAGTTTCAGAGTCCATCTTCGCAGAAAAAGGGCTCACTGTTCCCCCCAGCATCCGGGCCACTTCTTCCGCTTTTTCAGCGGATAGACGCGTCGTCATAATGTTTTTCACGCCCCGTCCAGTCATTGCCTGAATAATTCCGGCAATCTGCTCCGCCGTCTTCCCTTCCCCGTAGATCACTTCCGGCATCCCCTGCCGGGCCGCGCGATGCAGATCAATATCCGCGTAATTGCCGACCCGCATCTCCGGGCTAAGACAGCTGTCCATATCCTCCATCGCCTGTTCCGGCGTGCGGCTGCCCTCGTACACCTGCTGCAGCAAACGATAAATCTCCTGATTTTCCATGCATTCCTCCTGCAATACGCGCACAAAAGTCTATTGCGCCGTCATTTCTATACCCGTGTAACACGATTGACTGTTCTCCCCGCGTCTCCATCGGCGGCGTGTGACTATTGCGTGTGACTATTCCGTGAGTGCCTCCATCATCTCCGCATGTATGTGCCCATTCGTCGCGAGCACCGTCTGCGGCCGTTCCGGCGTCAGCGGGCGTCCTTCATAATCTGTCACCCTGCCGCCCGCTTCTGCCACGATCAGCATCCCCGCCGCGAAATCCCACGGTTTTAAAAACTGCTCAAAATAAGCGTCCACACGCCCGCATGCAACATACGCCAGATCAATCGCCGCGCTTCCGGTGCGTCGGATATCCTGCGCGCGCAGGAAAACCGCTTTGATCTGATGGAACACCGCATCCGAATATTCCCGCGAATACGGCGTCGTTCCGACCGAAACCAGGCTGTCTGCAAGCGAAGCGGACGCCCGCACATGGATCGGCTGTCCATTCAAAGCGGCTCCGCAGCCTTTTTTTGCAAAAAACAGCTCGTCATGCCACGGATTGTAAATCATTCCCGCCACTACCTCATGCTTTTCAGCAAGAGCCAGCGAAATGCAGCTGGCAGGAAACCGGTGAATCAGATTGGTTGTACCGTCGACCGGATCCAGGATCCAGACCGGACGCTCAAAATCAATCTCCCGATTGTCCTTTTCTTCTCCCATAAACTGAATGTCCGGATACCGCGCTGCCAGCTTTTCGCAGAGCGTACGCTGCACCGTCATATCGACCTCTGTCACAAAGTCAGCGCGTCCTTTTATCGAAATATGTCCGACCGCTTCATCGTCGCAGAACAGCCGGGCGGTCTCCTTTACAATCGCAGTCAGTTCCTCAAAATGAATGCTCTGTACTATGGACATAATAAAAACCCCCATCTGATATTGTTCGTCATATCATAACATAAATCACTGCTTTGTGATAGTGGCAGAAAAAATAAACGTAAGCGCCCCGGCAAAATAACCTTTCGTTTGCCTCTGATCTGTGTTATAGTATGATTTATCAATGACAGACGAATATCAAAAGAATAAGGGGGATTTTGATATGGAAATGACATTAGGCATGTATGAAAGCTTCGGCAATGACTATCTGATCTACGACACTGAAAAAAACAGCTATGAACTGAAACCGGAAGATATCCGGTGCATCTGCAACCGCCAGTTCGGCGCGGGCGCCGACGGCATACTGGTCGGCCCGGTACAGATTTTCGGCAAAATGGGCGTTCGAATCTACAACCCGGACGGCAGTGAAGCCGCCATCGCCGGTACCGGCCTCTGTATTTTTGCAAAATATCTGAAGGACGCCGGATATGTGATGAAAAAAGAATTCTCCATCCAGACGCAGAGCCGTCCGGTGACCGTCCGCTATCACAACGAAGAAGCCCGCGAGCTGACCATTTCCATGGGAAAGCTTTACTGCGGCCAGACAAAGCCGGAGAGCGGCGATCGCACCGAGATGGTTCCGGTCTTCTATAACGGAAAAACATATCAGGGCACCTGTGTGTGGATGGGCAATCTGCACTGCATCATCCCGATGGAAGAAATTTCCAGAGAAGCAGTCTGCGAGATCGGCCGCACGCTGGAGAAATCCGAACGGTTCCCGGACGGCATCAACACGCAGATCATCCGCATCGCGGACAAAAATAACATTTACACCGAAGTCTACGAACGCGGAGCCGGCTACACACTGGCATCCGGCAGCAGCTGCTGCGCAGCGGCAGGCGTCGCATACCAGCTCGGCCTCACTGACCCCTGCGTCTATGTGCACATGCCCGGCGGCCGTCTTGCCGTCCGCATCGACGAGGACATGACCGCACACATGACCGGCAGCGCCGACTGCATCGGACGCATTACTCTTTCCGATGAATTCCTGCGCAAAAACCAGATCATGGCAGAATAATCGAGCAGGGAGACTTGTCCCCTGCTCACCCGCGCGGGGCGCGGTCGCTTTTGCGACATACTTCCTTTCGCGCCCCGAATCATCATCTGATTTTAATAGGACTGCAATCACATTCTTTCAATGACACAGGTATGATGTTTTTGATTTTTTCCTTTCGCATCCTTGTCATAATTGATTCCAACCAGTATAACTTTCCCACCGAAGCCCTTCAATTTCCCATCATAACGATTGTCATGAATCTGCCTGATTGCGGTATCAGCGCTTCTATTATATTTCAGTTCAATAATCATGGCCGGCTTATCCGTATTCCGCCTCGGAACAAACGCGTAATCCGCAAATCCCTTTCCCGAAGGTAATTCTCGAAATATTTCATAATCATTTCTCGCAGTATAATAAGCCAGCATAATCGCACAGCTTAACGAATTCTCATCATTGTACTCGATACTGGACGCGCAGGTCTCATGAGCTAATTCCAATGCTTCAGCGACTGCCTTTTCATCTCCATTAATCGTTGCCTGCAATAATGTCTCCGACTGCGTCAGTGCCTGGATCACCTCGTTCCACCTTGTGCTCTTCACAGCAGTTTTGAAAGCATCCGCAACCTCAAGGTTAGGAATATATACTTCTTCTCTCACCTCATCAAATGCCAGATACCCCAGATGGATCAGCAAAGTCAGTACATCATCTCTGCAATTCATAGAGGTAAGATCATTCTGGAAAGAGCCTGTGTCAACATGTACACGCTGACCGCCCAACATCTGTATAATGGAATCTTTCAGCCCGTCAAATCCGCTGGTGATATAATCCTTCAGAGATTCAAATGTCTCAGACGATTTCCAGTAATTTCTCAGTTTTTTGAATATAACCGCATTCATTACAGAATGAGGGCTGTACACAGATTTAATATCGGAAAAGGAATACCCGTCATACCACAGTTTCATCTCTTCAAAACTGACATCATGCTCTGCACACAGTTTCCGAACTTCCTGCTCCGTAAAGCCAATATATTCTGCCAATATCAGCGGTTCCAGCATTGTGAATTCTCTGAAATCAGTCAGCGCAGATTCCGTCCCGTATTTTTTTATAGGAAGAATGCCTGTCATGTATGCGCCGACAATCGTCTCATCAGTAGCTACCCCACCCTTGAAAAGTCCGCGAAGGAGCCGGACATATTCTTTCTGCAATTCTATATTGTCCTTTGCTTCTCGAAACAAAGCATCCCATTCATCTATGATCACAAAAAACCGGTTTCCGGTCTTATGACTGACATCAAATAGTGCATCCGCCAGCACGCTCTCTTCTGCGGCCACACAGTTCGGATAAGCAGTTCGCAGTTCCTCAATCACTTTGGCCTGAATCATGCAAACCACGTTATTGATCTCTGTACACGTTGAAATAAATCTCGTGATATCCAGATAAATTACGTTATATTGATTCAGGTGCTTTTCAAAAGATTTTTTTTCTGAAATTTCCATGTTTTCAAAAAGTGCACGGGAATCGCAGCTTTTATCATAATACGCGCACAGCATTTTGGCAGCAAATGACTTGCCAAACCGTCTGGGACGGCTAAAGCTTGTTAGCTTCAGCGGCGTATCAAGTGTACTGTTTACGTAATCAATCAGACCCGTTTTATCTACATAAATGCCATTTAAAATTGTCTCGAATCCTTTATTTCCCGGGTTCAGATAAAGTCCCATGCGATTCACCGCCTTTTTGTCTTTTGCTAATAGAGTAACACAAAGCGACGGGATGGACAAGTGTGGATTTCCATTCAGTCAAGTGAGAGATTTGCATTCGGACAAGTGCAGATTTACGTTCAGTCAAGCGAAAATTAGTAAATCATAATTGACTATTGGAAATCAGGATGATATAGTACCTTTATCCATCACCGACAGGAATCGTTACAATATTGCATCACACAAACTATCGTTTAAATCCAGGCGGGGCAGATTTATGTTTATTGGCAGAGAGCGGGAATTAGAATCTTTAAACCGGTTATATCAGTCGGACCAATTTGAGTTCACGGTGATTTATGGCCGCCGCAGGGTAGGGAAAACCGCGCTCATCAGCCGGTTCATTCAGGATAAAAAAGCCATTTATTTTATGGGCGTAGAAAGTAATTCCCGGCAGAATCTGGAGAATTTCAGCCGGAATATCATGGAGTACAGTGTAAATGCACAGGCTGAGACCATTTTCTCCTCTTTTCAGGCTGCACTTGAGTATGTATTCCAGCTGTCGCAAAAGGAACGTCTGATCCTGGTCATTGATGAATACCCATATGTTGCCCGTTCTTCAAAAAGCCTGGCCTCCACGCTTCAGCTTTTAATCGATCAGTACAAAGATTCCTCCAGACTGATGCTGATTCTTTGTGGTTCCTCCATGTCCTATATGGAAGATCACGTATTGGCATATAAGGCGCCGCTTTATGGCCGACGGACAGCGCAGATGAAGATTCTTCCTTTTGATTTTGAAGAGGCCTGCCGTTGCTTTAAGAATTTCTCTGATGAAGAGAAAGCTCTGATCTACGGAATTGTCGGCGGCACACCGCAGTATCTTCTGCAAATGAACGACCGGATGAGCGTCGAAGATAATATTAAAAATACTTTCCTGAATCCGACCTCTTTCCTTTTTGAAGAGCCGGAGAATCTTCTGAAGCAGGAAGTCCGGGAGCCTGCACTTTATAATGCCATTATTACGGCCATCGCAACCGGCGCCTCCCGTATGGCAGAGATTTCTTCAAAAGTCGGTGAGCCTACCAGCGTATGTGCAGCTTATCTGAACAATCTGATCTCGCTGGGCCTGGTGCAAAAGGAGACCCCGTATAGAGAAAAAGCATCCCGGAAATCGATTTACCACATTGATGACAATATGTTCCGTTTCTGGTACCGTTTTATTCCGGCTAACAGTTCCATCATTGCACGAGGCGCCGCTGATCTTGCCTGGAAGCGGATCGAGCCGAATCTTTCCGACTATATGGGGAAAGTATTTGAAGAAATCTGCAGGCAGTATCTCTGGAAGCTGCTGCTAAAAGGGATGTCTCCGGTGGAGTTTTGCGACCTCGGCAGGTGGTGGGGCACAGACGCATCCACTCACAGCCAGACAGAAATTGACATCATGGGTGTGCAGGAGCCGGATACTGCCCTGTTTGGCGAGTGTAAATGGACGAATGAAAAAGTGAATCAGGGCGTCCTGGAAAAACTGATATACCGCAGCAGCCTCTTCCACTACAGCCATAAATATTTGTATCTGTTCGCCAAAAACGGATTTACCGAAGGCTGTATGAATACCGCAGGCAAAGCAGGGAATGTCTTTCTGGTGTCCTATGCAGATCTGCTGCGATTCTTATTATCATGAATCGTAATCATTCAGGCATTCTATTTCGTCTTTTATTGCAACTCTTTATTTTTAATTATTTCTTGTAAGAATTGCCGGACGATAATGATGTCCTCAGCTGGATGCGAAGTGCCGCCTAAACGCGAAGCGTTTTTTGCATAGGCGGCACAATCTGCCGCCGAGCAATAGCGAGGGGGCGTTTCCAGCAGCGGAAAAAAGAAGGAGGATTTTCAGGCCATGGCAGGTAAGAATGAGTATCTTGATGAAGCATACAATACGCTTCTGGAATTAAGCGCCGACGAGAAGAAACGTCTGGAATACGAGGCTCGCGAAAAAGCTCTCCGGGATTACAATTTCGGCATGAATTGCGCGAGAAAAGAGGGGGAACAGGTCGGCGAGGAGCGTGGGATTGCAAAAAGGAACAGGGAACTTATTATAACTTGGACAAAACAGGGACGCAGCGTTCCTGAGATAGCAGAACTGCTTAATCTTTCAGAAGATGCTGTGCGTAAGGTTCCGGATGAACATCTATGAGATTCTCTGTGCTGCGATTACAAAACAAGGGGGCAATCCTGCCCCCTGATATCCATTCTATAAATCCGTTACTTCTGTAAACGAAGCATCCTCCAGCACAAACAAAAGCGTCCTCGCTCTCGTTCCGGCGATGTACATATACTTCTGAAAATCCAGCCCGCGGATCTCTTCCATCCCAAACAAAATAACGACAGCGGAATCCAGCCCTTTAAATCCCTGAATCGTCGAATAAAGCGGTTCCTCCCGATTTTCATCAAAATCAGTGCCCAGTTCATTTACCCGAATCCCCGCTTTTGCCAGCAGAGAATTTTTATAACGCCTGCCGGACAAAAACGCAATATTCCGGTCACGCACGCCTTCCCGTCTGAGGCGTTTCAGAAGCTTCGAGACCTGACGGGCAAAATCCTCCGTGCCGGAATACCGGATCGTCTCAACCTCCTCCCCGTTCTCGTGAATAAACGTTTCAGCCCCGTCCAGACTCATGAAGCTTTTTTGCAGGGTATATCGGCCAATCTGAATCGTATTCCTGCAATTCACGAACAGTTGAAAATGCGTTATATTGGGCCAGGAACTGATTTGCATAATTCCGTCCAGATACTCCGGATTGTATATATTCTGGTTTTTATCATAAAAAACAGCCCAGTTTCCCTTTTCAAAACCGCCCTTCAGCAAATAATCCAGCGGATACAGCAGAGACGGCCGCAGAATATCCTGCCCCTCATCCATGATCAGCAGATCATACTGCATCCCGGCCAGCTCTTCCTTTGGAAGTTCACTGACATAATCCCAAAAGCGCTCCGGCAGAACCTCCAAAAAATAATTTTGCGGATTGGCCGTCACTTCCTCCGGCATTACAGAAACATACTCGCCGAAGAGCGCATGAACATTGATCACTTTCAGATTCGCCCCCGCATCCAGCTGCGTCGACACATAATTGGCCAGATTTTTATTATAGGTCAAAAACAAAACCCGTTTCCCCTGCGCGGCCTGTTTCCTCGCAAAATCAGCGGCCAGCGGCGTTTTCCCGGTGCCCGCGCTGCCCATGATCATCAAATGCGGATTCACCGAAAGCGCATCCATGATCTGCGTCTGCTCCGCCGTCAACCTGATCAGCTTCCGGTCCACATCCTCCAGCCGCTCCCCCAGCGCCGGAATAAAGCAGAATTCACCGCGCAGGTATCTGACAATCTCTCCGATATCCGACGGAGACAGCTTCGACGGCTCCCTGTGCCCTCTCCCCTGCCAATAATCAAACACCCTCTCCATATAATCGGTAATATCATCGGTCTTCCGGTCATAAATCATTTCCGGTATGATTTCCTGCGAAAAGTTTTTGAACTCAATATCCGGAAACACAACACCGGACGCACACAGGACGTTCCCGATGTGAGGATTCGCCGGAAAACGCTGTTTCAGAACCGTCTTAAGACTGAACATATTTCCAATCACCTGCGCAAACGGTCCTTCCGCCTTCTCCCGTTCCACTCCATACCGGTCAGTAAACATCCCCTTCTCCACGCGGCCGCCCTTAATCTCCAGACACGCGACGCCGCGCTCACAGACCACGACGAAATCAATCTCGCCGTAAATCTTCGTCTGGTGCTTCGGCAGCCCGAGAGAATGCAGCACATACGCATTTTTCAGCCGCAGTCCCTGCAGCACATCATACATCTTCCGCTCCGCGGCGCTCTTGATCTCCTGCCCCAGATAGGGTGGGAGGAATGTAGGGGTGAGGGTAGGTTGCATAGGTTTTACCTGCTTCTTTCGAGATTCTATAGCACTATTTAGGGTTACCTTTAAATTTTATATAAACCTCTATGTGATTCGCCATAGTTCAATAGTTCTTGTTCTATATGATCGAGTTCTTTTAATTCGTCTTCTATTTTTTTATATAACTTCTTTTCAATAAATTCTTTCTTCACATTAAGTAGGAATTTAGTATCTGAAAAAACATGGGTTAAAGTTACTAAAAGGCCACCGATATCCACCGTTTTTGCATTCCCTGTAAAACAAGAAAAAATCAAATTACTGCCCGTACCAATTGTATTAGCGACAAGCAATATTTTTCTTGTTCTTACTTCGAATAAATCTCTTGACCCATCCTTTTGCGGATTGTAGTAGAGACCATGCACCAGACCAATTATAGTATCTATTAAAATAGAAATTGTTGCAGACTTGCCAACTATTTTTACATCTCTTGCAAAACAAAGAGCGTCATAATGCTCCGTATATAATTTACTTGCATAGTTTGGAGCAAAGGTTTCAAGTATTGGTACCGGCAAACCCATTTTAGTATTAACATCAGATTTTAAATGCTGCCCAACAGTAAATATTGCCGCCGGCAAATTCATAGGATCCTGACGCGCTACCTCATAGCTTTCTTTGAACATAGCTGGCATCGAGACTCGTTCTGACGTAATCTTTAATTTAGGCATCCGTTCCACCCGATATGATCTTATCGAAGCTAATTTTGCGAATTCGGAAATCTTACTTTCCGAAACATTTCCTACCACCGCACCAGACGAAATTGTAATAACATCCGTAAGTATATTTGCAGTTCCAAATATCCATCCAAGAATAGGATCATGTCCTAAAGTATATAACCTGTGAGCGCCACCATGCAAATTAACGTCGTCCATTAAACCGGTACCTACCGTAGTATCATAAGGAACCGTTCTATACAGGAATTCAATCCAGGCACCTTTTCCATGCTTTTCAGCATATTTATCCCGGAAAGCATCATTCGCCTGCCTGTGTGTTTCCTCTATTGTTTTATCATTATGATCCAATCTCTGAGCCGGGTCAAAGGATTGCCCATATCCTGCCTGTTCAGCAACAACAGGATACAATAAGCCTTTTGCCACTTCGAGGGCAATAGCTATTGCAAGAAAAGAAATATCCAATTTATTTTTAACACTGGTCTTCCTTGAAAACTCTTCATTGATTGATTCGGATAACTCTTTATATTCCCGCTCGCTAAGCATCGATAAAAACGGATCTTCCTCATTCAAAAAGCCTTTTTCTGTTGAATATTCCTGAATATTATTGTAATATGTTTCCCAATTGTTTTCTGTTAAAATTCCCCTTGTTTTTTTAATGTCATATTTTGACAGGCTTGAATCACATTCCTTAGTACTAAAATAATCGTCCATAGCACTCTGTATCTCATGAACATTATGGCCGCCTGCCTTTGCATCAGGAATCATTTTTAGGAGCTCATTCAGGTCATCAAGAATTGCCTTCCCATCAGCATAGGTGTCATATTGCGAATCTTCCAGTTTTATAAGTCCCTGTTCTATCTCATCTTTTTCTCCTAAAAGATCATTAAGCTGTGCCTGTTGGGCCTTGCCTGCTTCTCCTAAAGCATACAATGACTCTTTCGACAAATGAGGAATTTTCTTTCCCATATATATTCCCACCTTTTAATTATTTAACATTGAATTATTATATTCCTCTTCCTCTTTTACAGTACTCATTGCAGCTTTGATTCTGTTTAAAAGTATCTTAATGTTATCATAATCCTGCTGTATTTTTTCTTCTGTTTCTAATGCTTTTTCCAATCTGGCAGCTAAATAATTCATATCACCAATCAATACATTTACTGACTTTTGATTATTGATAATTAATTCCTGTAAAATTAATTCACGTTGCTTATTAATAGCGCTTTGACTGGTTTCATCTTTTTTCAAAAATCCATTATACGATTTTATTCCGTATACGGAACCTGAACAAAATAAATATCTGGACGGAACATACCCTTTTGTGTTTTTAACAGATGCCGTAAACTTTTTCCATTCTTGTTTGAGTTTTGCCATGTCGGCATCTTTTAAAAGCATTTTCTTGTTTAATTTTACAGCATACACCATAGAATCCATCTGTTCTTCTGTAAGCTCGCATTGATTTTTTAAGCTTCCCAGAAAACCGTCCTCGCGCCAGTCCTTGCCAGGCGATTGTACGTCATGGATATACAAAGCGTCTTGTGTCATGCAATACTTTATTGCATCCCAATATCCCGTTTCATTTTCCGTACTTTTTTTTAATTCCCGTAAAAAATAACCCGATTTAACTCTCTTTGCGTTATCATTCATGTAAATACGCAGATCAGATCTGGTTTCGCCTTCTACTTCCATACGAATCGAGATTTTCGTGATAGCATTATATTCCTTTGAATCTATAATATCATCATTAATATATGCATAATTACATAGAACTTTAAGATATGATAATTTTAACGATTCTGGAAGCTGGTATGACAATACTCCCTGTTCACTTATTGAAAAAGGCTCCTCAGAAGACTTTGCTTTTTCAATAATATAGTCAAAGATCGTTTGTATCGTATTTAAATTAAGCCCATCAATGCAGGCATCCAATATATATTCCTGCAGGGGTGTTATTAAAACAAGCTTATCTGGAGAAAAACGTTTTCCTTCATGAACCGTAACTCTGACAATATCTTCATATCTTACACACTTCAATCCACCTTGCATAAAATTATCAAAATATAGCGAGTCGCCTGTCATAAAAAAACGCCTGTATTTGTATATGACATTACTAATATAAATTTATATATATCCGGTGAAACGACATCACTATATTTCCTTGAAAGCTGCTGCACATGCGCCTCATTAATATCAGGAGCAATTTCAACATTTCTTCTGCTGTGTAATAATTCCGCTGCTTTTTTCTTAATATACTTTTCTATATTCATAAGTGCTTCCTTTATAGGTCATCAAAGTTCAGTTCTTCTGTATGGTTTACCTTTACTTCCTCAGTTTCTTCAGCAGATCCATATAATTTTACCAGATAGGGGGTCGGTGTAAACAGATTTTCATTCATGTCCTTTATAAAGGTCACATTAAACAAAGCTGGCACATCCATATTTTTTTTATTTGTACCCTTCATAAGCCTGGTATTTATCAAATCTCCATCCTTAACATAATGGGTCATTTTTAGCTGCGGGCAATCCACTTCCTCCATCATTTTAGTAACTGTCGAACCTCCCGGATTATTCAATACATATTTTTTATATGGTTCGAACCAATCATCATTTTGCAAAATATATTGCTGTTGGATTTGCTTTGCAAAATTGGCGGTTATCTCTTCAAAGCTTGTCGAATAGGATTTATCCGCAAAATTAGGCAATTTGGCTTTCCAGCCTTTCTCATCCATATAGCCCAACCATATACAATTATTCTGCAATTCCTGCAGAAGCGCTGAATCATTGTCATGAATAATTTGTTCACTCTGCGTCTGTTTTTTTATTTTTGCAGTCTCATTTTTCATCCGATCATGCTTCTCGATAGTTTCTTTTATAGAACGTCCAATAACCCATATTAAAGCAACCGCCGCAGCCACCGCAATTACTGTCAAAACCCCTGCCCAGGAAAACGCAAAATATGAAATTACAAGGACAGCAGCAGCAATTAAAAACGGCCAGATTTGAGCTATAACTCCCACAAGCCACTTAACCAGAGCAACGACCAATCCTATAGCAATAATTGCAATTATAATATAAATCATTCTTTATCTCCTATCTGCCTTAAATATTTCGTATTTTTTTGTGGTTTCAAGCATATTTTTTGTTTCTGTCACAAATCTCTCTTTTGAAATATCTCTGCTGGCTTCTTTTAAAATATCCTCTCCGGTATCCGATCTAAAATACAATTTTACATCAAATCTGTAACTATCGCTTAACTGACTTACTTCACAGTATCCGCCCTGATATATAAGATGGTCTTTTTCTTCCGTTTTTTCAATAAGCTGATCTGCATATTCTCCGACAATGTCAAGGTATGTATCCAAACTTAACTTTCCCTTTTTTGATTCATATGCATATTTTATCGAATTCCATAGCTCATTTATTAATGATTTGCTAGTATCTTCAGCCATCTTCTCCCCCTAACATGCGAGTACCTCATCCAATTCCTCTGTATCATCAATTTCAAATTCATCATCCAAGGTTCTATACTTGGGAGGAACATCTTCTGCAGGAATTTCTTTCACAACTGTGGTTTCGTTCCATTCTCCCAGTTCTTCTTCCAGAGAATAATTTTTTGAACCCTCCTGATATTTATTCCCAACCTTTCTATAAAAATGTGCCGCCCCCAACAGTATTCCTCTGACACGACTTTTAATTTTATCTACAACCGTCCTCATCAAATTAAGTGCTTTTTCAAAAAATCTGGACAGGGCATTTTTAACTTTTACAAAAGCTGATTTAATCTTCTCTACTCCTATATAAAAGATTCCTTTGATGTTATTAAGTATTCCCATTTTTTTCTCCTTTTCTAATTTGTTTTAATGCATATTCTTCAGTAACTTTTCTTGTTGTAATCTCATACCCGCCATTCATATCTGACTTGGACTGCGCGATTTTAGATGCATAATCAGATACGTCTGAATATGAAATACTCTTGCCCTTGTTTGCCGCCATTATCGCAGCTTTTAATACAATAGTCGAAATATCAGCGCCTGTAAGATTTTCAACTTTACTTATTCTGTCAATAAGAGCCCCCCTTTCTGTCACAGGCAATTGTTGAATCAAATAATGCTCCCATATTTTTCTTCTTGCATTTTCATCAGGTAATTCAAATTTTATATGGGTAAATATTCTTCGGAAAAATGCCGAATCAAAATTCTGTATAAAATTTGTTGTAAAAGTAACAACCCCTTCGTATTCATCCAGTAATTTCAGGAGAGTATTTCTTGTCTGATTAGCGCTGACATCTGTTGCGTTTTGCATGGAAGTTACTCTTTTTGAAAGCATTGCATCCGCCTCATCAAACAAAACAACAACATCGTTTGCTCTGGCATACTCGAATAAAGCAACGAGATTCTTTGATGTCTCTCCCACATACTTTGATTCTAATTCCGCATAATTAACAATTACCAAATCCTTATTCAGTTCTTTTGCAATTCCATGCGCTGTCATTGTTTTACCTGTCCCAGATGGGCCATATAAGTTAATACACAGATTATGATGCTTTATCACTGTGTTTAATCCCCATTTATTAAAAATAAGGTCATTATACTTTATTAGCGATAAAGCATTATCCAGCTCCTCTCTTACAGAGTCTGATAATATAACATCATCAAGACTATATTGTGGTTGAGATATCCGAAAAGAAATTATTTTATTCTTTTTTTCCTTTCCCGGTATATTATCACTCTCTTTCTCTGGAAGATGATTTATCGGCATTTTACTTACCCCCTTAGGTCAGTGTCTATTGTTGGCTTAAATTTGCTTTTCTCTAGACCTGATTGAAATATTTAAATTTTTTCAATTTCTACTTATCTTTCCTTCATAGATTAAACTTTCTTTGAGTACAATTTAATATAATCTTTCTAAGTTACCAACCTCCATTTGAAATGGGGGTAGTAACTCGATGGGTCTCCTTCCCGGCAGGCTCACGGCCGCATGGATGGATCTTTACACGGCGGCTGGATACTTCTCAGCCCATGTATACGCAGTGGCTTCAGCGTGAATTCCGCATTTGCAGGGACGCCC
>JAJQHQ010000030.1:0-5547 GCA_021199655.1 Lachnospiraceae bacterium
TACGTTTTCATACGTACTTCGCAGCAAGTGCGAAGTACTGTCCTGAATAGTTACCTCTTTTCTATTTCTTATTTCATCGTCACAGTCGGAAACAGCCCCGCATCTGTGTGCGGCAGGAAACAGCTTGCCACAAATTCGTCCATATAAGTCGGTTCATTGCTGAGCTCGAGGTAGGTCATGTTGTGCGCCACCTCGGAAACCTTTGCTTCCGCCTCGTTCGACAGCAGAATCGCGTAAGCACCTGACAGGGAAGAATTACCGATATAGGTGAATTTCTCCATGTCAATATCCGGAAACATGCCGATGGACACTGCATTGCGCATGTTAATACCGCTGCCAATACCGCCGGCCACATAGACATGATCGATCATGGAAACATCAAAATCAAGCGTCTGCAGCATCACGCGGATAGCAGAGAAAATAGCCCCCTTCGCGCGAATAAAACTGTCGATATCGACCTCTGTAATCTCAATGTCTTTTACAGAAGCCGCATTTTCCTTGTATTCCAGCACAAAGCTGCCCATACCGTACTGGTCATGACGGACACGCTCGCCCTCGCGGATGAACTTACCCTTCGGGCTGATGATGCCGCAGCGGAACAGCTCACTGATCACATCGATGATGCCGGAACCGCACAGGCCGACCGGCTTCTGTCCCTCGTCCCCGACAATAGTAAATGTTGGCTCCATCGTGTCCTTATCAATCACGCAGGCCTCGATTGCACCGTCCGTCGCACGCATGCCGCAGCTGATGTCGCCGCCCTCAAATGCGGGTCCCGCGGAGCAGGCACAGCTCATCATAAATTCCGAGTTGCCAAAGACGAGCTCGCCGTTCGTACCCAGATCGATAAACAGAGACATCTCCTCTTTGTTCCAGATCGTGCTGGAAAGCGTACCGGCAGTGATATCCCCACCCACATAGCTGCCGATATTCGGTGAGATGATCACACGGGCATGATCATAAAGGTGCAGACCCAGGTCCCGCGCAAATACGGAATCCGTCTCAAAAAAGGTCGGGATAAACGGCTCCATACGGACCGGATCCGCGTCCACACCGAGCAGCAGATGGTTCATCGTCGTGTTGCCGGCAATGCTCGCGCGATAGACCTGCCGCGGAGAAATGCCGATCGAGCCGCACATCTGATGGATCATCGGGTTGAGCGTCTCTTTGATGATGGCGTCCTGCAGCTTTTTGCGGCCGCCTTCCTTCTGCTGTTCGATAATCCGGTTGATGACATCTGCACCGTAACGAATCTGGCCGTTTCCGGAAGAACCTTTTGCAAGAATTTCTCCGGTGATCATATCAATAATCAGTGCTGATACAGTCGTTGTACCGATGTCTACCGCAAGGCCGCAGACCTTCACGTCGTCAGCAGCCGGATAGATATCCAGTACTTCAACCTTATCAGCCTGTGCCTTCCTAATGACGCATTTTACCGCAAAAGAACTGTTTCTGAGTGTCTCCGCCAGCTTTTTCAATACAACGAAAGTCAGTTTCACCTTTGAAGCCCCGCACGCAGCCTCGACAGCCCAGATCAGGCGTTCGTTATCCGGCATGGTGTCGTCGAGCGACGGCTCGTCCATCTGTACAGTAACAACCTCGAAATCGTTGTGAAAAGCGATCCCTGCTTCAACCATATCCGCCTTGGTTTTTTCAAATATCTGTATTTCCTCCGCCGAACTTAAGTCCGCTACTTTCATCCGGCTGCGATATGCGGAAGCGATATCCGGTACCAACACTTCAACATCCGCGTTGATCTTGCTCACGCAGGCTAACCTCCACCCCTGCGCAAACTCCTCATCGGAGATGTGACTGGTCTTTTTCGTGTCCAGATCACCTCCGACAAGCTTTACTTTACATTTTCCGCAAGCTGCATTTCCATTACACGGCGCATCGATCGCGACATTCATCTTTTTGGCCACATCCAGAAGGCTCTCTCCTTCCAGGGCGTATCCTACTGTCTCGCTGCCGTTCTCAAATTGAAAAGTCACCTTAAACATAGTTTTTCTCTCCATATGTATTCTGTATCATTAAAAACTAACGTAATTGAAAATGCATATTGATATACCCGGAGCAGCATACGAACAGAATTAATCACTGTCGTATACTCCCCGGGTATATGAAATCAATTCATTATCTTATCCGCAAAAGCGAATTACCGAGAATTACCGATGTAAACCAGAAGGTCATCAGATCTCCAGATAAGAATCCGCATACAGCGTATTGCTCTTGAACACGTCGCAGGACTTGATGGTCTCCATCAGGCGCAGATCGTTCGGATTCACGATCGCAGAGGTAAGGCCCTGCATCATGGCCATCGCTACCAGAGCAGAATCCATGATCGGACGGATGTGCTTCGGCATACCATTGGAGTTATTGGAAAGACCGCCTGTTGAGTTCAGACCCATATCAGAGAGCATCTTGATAAATTCAAGGATCTCCATCTGCTTATCCTGCATACCCTTTACAACAAGGAACAGCGGATCAAACCACATATCTGTCGGCTCCATGCCCTGCTCCATGCCTCTCTCCAGAAGCATCTGGCAGTAGCCCATACGCTCGTCATTGTCTTTTGCGATA
Source organism: Lachnospiraceae bacterium (assembly GCA_021199655.1). GTDB lineage: Bacteria > Bacillota > Clostridia > Lachnospirales > Lachnospiraceae > Choladousia. The sequence continues at coordinate 2,581 of JAJQHQ010000030.1, forward strand.
CCTTCGCCGTTGCAAAGCGCGATAACGATAGCGTCATTGGCAGCAGCAAGATCGATGTTCTCAATTCTTCCGGACGCATCCGCGGAGTTTACAATCGGCTTTCCCTTGGAGCGATTGTAAACAGAGATGCCTGCCTCGATTGCTTTCTTATTGGAGGTATCCAGTGCAAGAGGTACATTGTCGAAATTACTCTGAAGGAGCTGTACCGCCCACTTCATCAGATCCTCTCCGTCTGCCTCTGCAGGTCCGATGTTTACATCAAGGTAAACGGCACCGGCATCCAGCTGCTGTTTTGCTCTTTTCAGGATCGGCTCCGGGTCTCTCTCGGTAAACGCTTTGTTAACTGCCGGAGCAGTGGTGGAAAGTCTCTCACCAATCGTTACAAATTTTGCCATGATGGTTCTCCTTATTTGATTATGTATGCCGCCTGACCACAGGATATCTATACGCACTGTGGTCTGCCGGCATAATGAACAGTTACACTTTATGGTTTACAGTTCCTTCATAAACTTCACAAGCTGTACAGCCTCTCTCGGCGCAATAATAATTTCCCATCCCGGAAGCTTCGCCTCAAGCTCGCCCTTCAGCACGGCCACCTTGCCCGGAATGATCAGCTTTCTGGATTTTACCTTGCCCTCGATGTCCTGCTCAGCAAAGAACTTCGCGATCGTTCCCGCTGAGAACTTGCCTGCTGCCCAGCTGGTCAGTACGGAAAGTCCGCCTGCATCGTTGATGATGAGGTTGCACGGAACGCCGGAGCGCTCCAGCTCGCCGGATACCAGGAAGTAGGTCAGAGCGAAGTCTACCGTCGTCAGGCAGACAGAATTCTCATCCGCGCCGTTCAGCGGATAGATACCCGGCTCTACCTTCATGGGCTTCTGCGGATCGGTAAACAGGTTCTGTCTCAAACCGTATACCGGGTTTGCTTCCGCATAGGTCATCTGATCCAGTACGATGATGGAACCGTACTTCATCGTGAACAGAGAAAGCAGAGCTGCCTGCAGATGCTTGTCCCCGCCGCTTAAGCGATCCAGACGTACGATGGACGGATAACCGCAGGTGCGGTTGCTGTCCTTGATGGCTGCCTTACGGAACTGTACTGCGATCTGATAAGCTTCCTTCACGGAATTTACGCCGCAGTCAAAGATCAGGTTCTTATTGCCAAGCTTCTCAAGAGCTGCCAGTGTGTCATAGAGCTCGTTGATGTCCGCACCCTGCACGCCAAGTGTAACGCCGGCGTCAGTCGCGACTTTGTTCATTGCCTCATAGTTGGAAGCGTTTGCGCCGTTCAGCACCGGCTTCTTATCCTTAACAAGGGCTACTGCTTCTGCAGCCACTTCCGGATCGTCGCAGCCAAGGATCAGTACACGGTCAAGCTCCGCTGCCTTTTTAACAACTTCAAGATACTTGTCCTTTCCGGCATTCGGAGCATAGTTTACATAGACCATCTCCGTGAACATACGCTCACCAATACGCTCATAATCAACGGACTTGATCTCCTCAAGCTTTGCGTCGATCGCAGCGTCGTCCATGCAGCTGCATACAGTAACCGCATAACGTGTTCTGCTGACAAAAGTTTTCTCATGACGGAACAGAACCGTCTCACCGCCGAGAGTGTACTCATTGTCGCCGGTACCAACCTTGATGGTCTTCATTGGCGGAGCAGTCGCCTCATTCAGGGAAGCCTTTGCCTCCTCAGAGAAATACGGACAAGCGTCGATGGATGCGGAACCCTGAGCGACCTTCATAGAGAATGCCATACAGGTCGGGCTGCCGCACTCCTTACAGTTTTTCTTCGGTGATAATTTAAAAATATCCAAGCCTTTTAATGCCATTTTATTTTCCTCCTTACGCTTCTGGCAGAAATTACATCAGTTCTGAAATCATGGTTTTGATGGCTCTGACAGATTCCGGATGCTTCAGAATCACAGCGTCTGAACCGGCAGCGAGAACTGCAGCCGCAGTCTCCACTTCCATATCAATGCCACGCTCCTCGAGGTTGCCCCATTCAGGCATATCCTCCTCAGAAGCGGTAGACTCTTTTACAGTCCATGTCTCAGATGCGACAGGAGTAATGATCGGCATCTGCAGTGTCGCATCACCCTGCGACAGCGCAGCCGCTTTTACACGGTCAAGGGTCGATATCACGTAGTCGAAACCATATCCGACTGCAGCGGTACCGGCATTCATTACGATTGTCTTGCTGTCAACGCCAAGCTGTGTAAGAAGTACGTTCAGCTGCTTAGCAAGGTTGATATCTACAGCAGACTCCGCACCTACGACCTGCTTGTAAGCAAGGCCTGCAGAAGCGCCGATGGTCTTGTAGTTCTCTTCCTTCGCTGCAAGGATAATCGCATTTTTGCCATCCAGAGCAGCAGCAGCTTTGTCAAGAAGCTCAGCGTCTTTCTCTACGTTCTTGCAGCCGCAAACAACAAGCGGAACATCAACAGCATCAGCGACATCCTTAACGATCTGAATCAGTTCCTCCGTAGATTTATTCTTTCCATTCGGGTCTCCGCCTTCGAGACGGAGGCTTAAGAAGTCAACGCCCTCAAAAGTAACGGCTTTCTTTGCCATGTCAACAACCGTAGCGCAGCCCTCATAAAGCTTCTGTACGCACTCCGGCTCGCTTTCCATACCGCCATCCGTGATCTCGATACCTACCTTCGGCGCGTTTTCTACAGCATCATCAAATGTGTAGAACGGGAAAACATTCTCCCCGCCAAGCTTGATCGCCTTATCGCCGGTACCGACTTCAACGGTATTGATCTTCGCGTTAAACTTTCCTGATTTTGCAGTAAACGGCATTTCCTTTTTCCTCCTTGTGGTGGTGCTAAAATTGAAAAATAAGACTTGAAAAAATGGTGCATTCCTCTATTTGGTCTACATTATAGACTCAGAAAAATGCTGCGCATTTTTCTTCGTTAAAAAAGCCATGATTCTCTGCGTGGAAATTCTCGCGAGCGA
>JAJQHQ010000030.1:5647-34572 GCA_021199655.1 Lachnospiraceae bacterium
GTGAGTTCCTCTAATTGGCTTACATTGTAGACTCGAAAAAATGCTGCGCATTTTTCTTCGATAAAAAGCCATGATTCTCTGCGGGTATATTCTCGCAAGCGAGTGAGTTCCTCTAATTGGCTTACATTGTAGACTCGAAAAAATGCTGCGCATTTTTTCTCGTTAAAGAATCAATGCTGCCCTTGTGCCCAGCCACATAAATGTGCCTGTGCACTTCGGACATCATACGGGAATTCCGCCTTGCGGCGAAATTCCCTAAAATGCGGCTTTGCCGCATTTTTGATTCTTTACATCATTGGCTCCATGCCAAGTGCCGGATGGCCCTTCTCGGTCAGGAACTCAAGCAATGCTTCCGGATCATCGCTAACTACGGTCTCGTCCGCAATCATGTCCGTAAAGTTATCGATTCCATAAAGCTCTTTTGCCGTCTCATTCAGGCGTTCCGCAACCTGATCTTTGAGATCCTTCGGCATCCAGACGATACGTGCGATTCCGCCCTCTGCCTTCATGAACTTCTTCGAGGAGATGAAGTGCTTGCCATGTCCCATGAAGCCCGGTGTCTGAACACCGCCGCCGGTCATGGATGCCAGCTCGGAGAAGGTCATGCCAATCGGGGTCATACCCGCGTACTCACGGTTCGCGATGCAGACGCCGTTGGAAAGAGGCTCGATACCGCAGATGCACTCGAAGCAGCCGCAGCTTGTCATCGGCTTTTCGATGATGGAGTACAGGGATACATCTTCCAGTGCGCCCTGAGAGAACTTACGAACAGCCTCATTGACATCTTCGTACTCACCGATACGCTCATCGATGACTCTCTCTTTGGTGATCACCTGGCAAGGTCCCTGCGGATCCAGCTCGTTGGTTGCCTTCGCATCCAGCCATGAAACAGCACCGCAAAGTCCAAGACGCTCTGGGGTAACTACACAGACATGGCTCGGAGAGAATGCCTGGCACATAATGCAGCTATAATAAACATCCACGCCCTCATCAGTCAGAGTCGTCAGACGCTCGTCACGCTTGTCAAACATCGGGATCGCCAGCTCATGGCGCAGCTTTGTACACATCTCCGGATCGGTGATCACCTTCACCTGGCACTTGTCTACAACCGCCGCGAACTCGCTCTTAACCTTTGCGTAAAGCACTTCGCCAATGTGTTTTGCACGGAAGCCTGCGTTAAAGGTATCCTTGCTGATACGGATACGGATCATATCACGCTGTCCGGTATGCATCACACCCTCGATGCAGTTCAGATAAGAATGGAACTTACGCTCAAATACCGGCTCGAAGTCCGACTGCATGCTCTTGCCGGCAACCTCTACTATGTAACCGATGGAATGCTTGCTGCCCACTTCAAATTCGTCGATGTCCGGTCCGATGACTTCGATCTTGTGATCTTCGACCTCGGAAGCCTCTTTGGTATGAACCAGCTCGAAGCAGTCTACTCGGGAACCATCAAACTCAACCTGCATATCGCCGCGGCGGATGATCTCGCCCTCGAATGCGGAAGCGAACGCTACCGGGATGTCGATGTTGGTAATCTTAAGCTTGATATCACGGGCTTCCAGAGAAGTCGCGTTGAATTTGGAGATATCTTTCTGTACGATCAGGCTCTTCGGTACACGGAAGGTCTCTTCATTCGTGATAACCGGGAAACCAAGAGCAATCGCGCCGGCACCGGCTGAAACGATCACTTCATTCAGCGGAGCGAATGCATTCACAAATGCCGGAACACGCTCCATCGTATACTTCATAAGTCCTGCCGCATCGCCAGGGGTGATGTTGCCAAAGATCAGAGCCGCTCTTACAGCAACGGATACGACATGGATCACAGCCGTGATGTCCTTGCCAAGCGGAATTACACGCACATTCGCGCCAGTCTTGTAGCCAAGCTCTGTACACTGATCAATAATATCGCCGACCAGAGTCACCAGAATACCCTGTGCCTGATAGCTCTTTACCAGAGCAACGCCTTCCTCAGCGGTCGGAGCGGCACCGATGATAACCGCAACACCCGGGATATCGCCGGTAACAAGCGGTACACCCAGCTCACGGATCACTGCGTCCGCAAGATGACCATAGCACGGCTCCTCGTACGGGGTCGGATTGTCAATATACTTCAGCACTTCAATAAACTCCGCGCAAAGTGCAGTCGCAATACCGGACATGAACGCATCGTTCATTCTCGGATTTCTGGTCATCAGGGTCTTTACAACGCCAAGAGCCTCTTTGAGTTCTCCCAGATTGCCGACCTTTGTACCTGTTACACCGTAATAACACGGGATGCTGTAAGCGGTATCCGGAAATGCTACCGGCTTATCTGCGCCATACTTTGCGATTGCATCGTCAATCGCATTTTCCGTGAGACCATATACTGCGTCATTTCCTTTAAAAATAACATCAAATAAAGTCACTTTACTACCTCCTGTAATTTATCACAGATTCGTCTGCGAAGCTGTGACGTAGACCGCCGCATTGCCAAAAGGGCGATTCTGCATGCGGTGGTTCTCCTTCTTAGTTTCAATTAAATTTCAATCGCCTGACGCTTTTTCTCGATGTCCGCGATCAGTGCGTCCGCAAGCTCATCCAGATCTGCAGATACAGTATGCTTTGCATCTGCTCCATCCTTCAGGCCGCTGGCTGCGATCACATCCTCAAGTGAGCCCTCATAGGGCATGATACCGATAAACGTATCTACCCCAAGGCCAACAAATGTGTTGCCAAGCTCGACCGCCTGTGCGGTTACGCCTGCCGCATCACAGCCTACAACCGGAAGCTGCGGTACGGATAATCCCGAATCCGCCGAAAGTGCCTGCGCGATCGTGACGACATTGCCAATATTCTCCAGTCCGCCAAGCGGCAGCACCGGAGGAATCTCCGCCAGTTCACAGACTCGCTTCAGTCCCGCGCCACACAGATCCTTTGCTTCCGGATTCAGAAGCCCTGCATCTGCAGCCACAGTGACCGGATAGCCGATTGCGAGCACCACGATATCATTTGCGATCAGCTTTTTGATCAGAGACGTATACTCATCCTTATCCCGTACGTCTGAACCATCTGTGCCAAGTAAAACTGCTGCGCCGCGGAGTACGCCGGACACTACACAATCCAGCAGCGGCTTTGTGGAGCCGGTCGTATCCACCTTCGAATTACACACGCCATCCAGCGCCTGGATGATGTCCGCTACTTCAAGCTTCGGTAATGCAGAATCACTCATTTCATTCGCCTCTTTTCTTTCTTGTTGAATAACATTAACAGGGAACGATCACAGTTCGCAGGAACAGGTCAGATGCACGTCCGGTTCCCTGCAGGTCGTTACTTATATTTATACCAACAGATTGCAGTTTTTGCAACTGAAATTAATATATTCTGCACATTTATTTCAATTAAAATGACCCCGATCCGTCCAGAATCTCCTTGATTGCGCGAATCTCGCTCACAGCGGACTTACTGTAATCATAAGGCGAAGATCCGTTCCGATCCGCATCGATAACCTCGGTATTATAATGGATCACACCGAGCAGATCTTCCGCCTGGATTTTTGCACGGATAAATTCCTCATCCTTTTCATCCCGCACCTTGTTGGCCACCACATAAACTTGTTTCACACCAAGATCGTCAGCCAGGCGTTTTACATTGCGGTATGTCTGTACGCTCCTTGCGCCCGGCTCGATCACAACGATAAACGCATCCATCCCGCTTGTCGTTCCGCGCCCGAGGTGCTCGAGGCCAGCCTCCATATCAAGGATGACAACATCATCTGAGCGGAGCATCAGGTGATTGATAATCCGTTTCAGCATGACATGCTCAGGGCAGACACACCCGCTCCCGCCGGTCTCCACCGTTCCGAGAACGAGAAGCTTCACGCCATTGCATTTCTTCGCGTATTTGTCCGGGATATCGTCCACCTTCGGATTCAGCTTGAAAATCTTGTTGAATTCATCTGCGCCGGTGCGTTCCTGTACCAGCTTGCGCATCTTGGTGATCGGCACGATCGCATCCAGATCTTCTTCGTCAAATCCGAGCGCCAGACCAAGGTTGGCATCCGGATCGGCGTCCGCAGCCAGCACGGAGCGGCCTTCGTCCGCGTAAAGCCGTGCCAGCGTCGCCGCAAATGTTGTCTTGCCTACCCCGCCCTTTCCGGTAATCGCAATTTTCATGAATTCCGCCTCATTATTCTTTACTTTTTGATAATACCGCAGTCAAAAGATCTGGAACCGGAATGCAGGCATTCCAGTTCTGACCTTTTGTCCTCTGTATTATCAGATACCTAACGCTGTTCTCTTCTCCTCGATCCGCTCGATCATCTTATCAACGAGCTTGTCGATATCAGTCTCTACCGTGTAAGCAGCCTCTACCCAGTCGCGGATGCCGTTCTGCAGCAGATCTTCTACCTCGGAAGAGCCTGCAGCGTACGGATCTACGCCAAGGAAGGTGTCAAGACCGGTAGCAACTACATAGTTGCCGATCGATACGGCCTTCTCAGACATCCACTCCGGTGCGCAGCCGACTACCGGAAGCTGGGAAATATTCCAGCCGGAGTCCTTAGCCAGGTCTGCTACCAGGACCATCATACGGCTGATGTCTACACAGGAGCCCATGTGAAGTACCGGCGGGATGTCAGCCAGTTCACAGACTCTCTTAAGTCCCGCACCGCAGAGATCTTTTGCTCTCTTATCCATCAGGCCTGCTCTTGCCGCTGCCTGCGCTGAGCAGCCGGAAGCTACGATCACGATATCATTCTCAATCAGCTTCTTCATCAGAGCGATGTGTGCTGTATCCGGACGAACCTTCGGGTTGTTGCAGCCTACCATTGCGACAGCGCCGCGGATAACGCCGGAATTGATGCACTCAACCAGCGGCTTCAGTGTGCCGGTCTCATCAACCTGAGAGTTGGTGACGGTATCCAGAGTCTTCTTAATAGCTTCTACAGAATAACCAACGGTTGCTTTCTGCTTCAGCTGCGGGATATGTACAAGCTCCGGCTTGCGGTTCTTAAAGTTCTCTATTGCCATCTTTACGATCGCCTTTGCGTTCTCACCAGCGTTCTCCGGTGAGAAACGGATATAATCGCTCTCCGGCATCTGGGCAATCGGGGAAGTCGTGATGAACTTGGTATGGAAGCATTTTGCCAGCGGTCCGATTGCCGGGAAAATACACTGTACATCCACTACGATCGCCTCACAGGCACCGGTCAGGATGACATTCTCCTGCTGAAGGAAGTTACCCGCCATCGGGATACCGCGGCGCATCGCTACCTCATTTGATGTACAGCAGACACCGGATACGGTGATACCTTTCGCGCCCATTTCCTTCGCGTATGCGATCATCTCCGGATCATCCGCATACTCGCAGATCATCTCAGAAAGCGACGGGTCATGACCGTGTACAACAATGTTTACATTTTCTTCCACCATAACGCCAAGGTTAGCCTCGGTGTCGATCGGCTTCGGTGTACCAAACAGAACGTCAGAGAACTCGGTACCTGCCATGGAACCGCCCCAGCCATCTGCCAGACCTGCTCTGAGTGACTGACGGATCAGCGCTTCCGGCTTGGAAGAACATCCCATATGGGTCATATGCATCGCACAGGATACCTCACGGTCAATCGCACGCGGCTGAATCTCCGCCTTCTCCCAGAGTTCCTGTGTGTGCTGCGGTGCGCGCTTCAGGAAATTCTGGAATCCAAACACCTTGCCGTACTCACCAAGAGCCAGAACAGCCATCTCATGAGCCAGATCATAAATGTCCTTGCCTTCGGTCTCCACACCCCACTCGTGAGCAATGCGGATCAGCTTTTCCGGATCCTTTACCTTGTAGTTGCCGTCCGGGGATGTGCAGTACAGCGTATGACAGATTTCACGGCCGTGATCCGAATGAGTCGCGGCTCCGCCGGCAGTAAATCTCAGGAAATTACGTCCCACGATACCGTGTGCATCGCAGCCGCAGATTCCACGCGGCGCTTTCGGCGTAATGCGGCACGGTCCCATCGAACAGATACGGCAGCAGACACCCTGCTCACCAAATTTGCAGTGAGGTGTCTGGTTCTTCACGCGGAACTGGTAAGCGTCCGCTCCTACCTTTGCACCTGTTTCGAGGAGCCGGTTCGTAGCTGCCTCGAACTCCTCAATTGTTGTCAGCTTAAAGTCTCCCATAGTAACCTCCATGTTATATAATATTTAAGTAACAGTTCAGAACAGCATCGAAATGAAAAGACAGACTGTGCAGGTTTACCTGCTAAGGGCTGTATTTTCATTTCGGGATGGGCGGAACGCCCATCAAGCCTCAGACATATGACGCGTAAGCGGCATATAGCCTTCGAAGAAGGCGGTCTGTGGCCTGCTGTTCTGAATAATTACATTTTTATAAACCAACCTTACTCATAATCTCCTCCAGTGCTTTCCGCACGGGAGAATCCTCCGGCAAAGAGGACGTAGGTCTGCCGTCGCAGTCGTATTCATAGACCTGCTCATCCTGCGGTACGATTCCAAGGAGCTTCAAACCGCTTTTCTCAATCTCCTCATTGGTACCGGCATTCAGAACTCCTCCGGGTGCCCGGTTCACGATCAGGCCGATCGTTTTCGGATTCAGATGGCATTCTTCAATCAGCTCCGCAATCCGCTCAGTGGCCTGTACGCCTCTTCTGGAACAGTCGCTTACCAGAATCATCGTATCGACCTTTGGCAGGATTCCACGGCTGATGTGTTCCATCCCCGCTTCGTTGTCCACGACCACATATTTATAATTCGGGATCAGCTTCGCCAGCTGAGCCTGCAAAAGCCCGTTCACATAGCAGTAGCATCCCTGTCCCTGAGACCGTCCCATCACCAGAAGGTCAAAATCATCGTCTTCTGCCAGACATCGCTGCAGCATCATTTCAGTGTAATCCGCTTTCGTCATGCCTGACGGAATGTTCTGGTTCAGCTTGTCCGCATCATGCAGAACCGTCTCGCGAACGTCACCAAGCGTCATCTCTACATCTACACCGAGCACTTCATTCAGATTCGAATTCGCGTCGGCGTCTACAGCGAGGATCGGACGCTCTCCTTTCCGGCACATTGTCTGAATCAGAAGACCTCCTAAAGTGGTCTTACCCACTCCGCCTTTACCTGCTATTGCAATTACATGTGCCATACATCATCAGCCTCCTTAAGTAATCGAGCAGAGCGAGTAAGCCCTGCGCAAAATAAACTGCAGGCCGATCCGGTCGGCACGCAGGCGAACAGCAGGTCCTTCCCTGTTATTCGGCGATCTTTTATCGCCGGAATGATTGTCTTGCATAGCCGCATACCTCCTCCATGTATAAAATTCAGAATTACTGTAACTGTTCAGTAGCTTCACAGTTACGATTTACCTGCAAAATAAAAATCTCAGGCAACATCTTCGCAATTGATCTCGACCTTTCCGCCGGTCAGATCCGCCATCGCGATCGTGCCTTCCACAACCTTCGTATCGCCCATCACATCCGTCAGCGTAATGAGTCTGCCGTCCACTTCAATTTTGCTGACGTATTCCAAAATGATGCTGTCAGGCTCATTTTTCGTGTATACTGTCGCGAGACACATGTAAAGTCACCTCTTTTCCGAATACTGAAACAGAGAATTCGTCCTGAAGCCCTGTGGCTTCAATCCGTTACGATTCTGATTGCGTACTGTCAGAAACCATGGATAGCGCGAGCCGCAGATAAAGGTTGCCCTTCTGGAACTCATCGACCGCTTTTTTAATCTGCTCAGCGGCATCCGCCTTTCCATTAGCGCGGAACTGCTCCGCTACCTGATCCAGCTCTGCAGCATGATGCTCATTGTGTTTGAGCATGTAATCCAGCAGCGCCGTCATCTTGTCTCCCGACGGAGCCTCATGCGTATGTCCTTCACAGGAGCCGCAGTGTGTGTAATCTCCATCCGCAGCAGGGCACGTATCCCCATGCTCGTGAGTGTGATGGTGATCCTCTTCCTGTCCATGCTCATGCGTGTGCGGGTGAGAATGCTCATACGTATGAGTATGGGTATGTTCATGTGTGTGCCCGTGCGGAACTGGATTCCCGTTTTCGTCCTGAATCAGATGCATAACCGATCCCCTTTCTTTTGGTTGTTTATGACTTTCGGGCTGCTATAAATGTTATGATTGTTAAATTTTTCACGCATCAGAACACAAAAATAGCATCCCCCCGGTAAGGATACTTCATCCTAACATAAATGCCCGGAAAATACAATGTTTCTCCGGACATTTTCCCAAAAAGTATTGAAAAAAAAAACAATTAATTTTTTACAAGGTTTTTACCAGATACTGACAGAAAATAATAAAACAAAACAAGAAATTGTATCCTGGCTTTTCAGTTCCAGGGAACCAGTGAATTCTCCACACCCATATCACGAAGCATCAGAGCAGACACTGCCTCTTTCGGATCTTTTCCCTCAAACAGAACCTTGTTCACCTGCTCGATGATCGGCAGCTCCACATCGTATTTCCGGGCAAGCGCGACCGCAGACTTCGTGGAATATACGCCTTCCACAACCATGTTGACTTCCTTCATGGCTTCCTCCATGGTGTATCCCTGTCCGAGCAGGATGCCCGCACGCCGGTTGCGGCTGTGCATGCTCGCGCAGGTGACGATCAGATCTCCGATGCCGGTCAGGCCGCAGAAAGTCTCAAAATGTCCGCCCATTTTTGTTCCAAGACGTGAGATTTCCACGATCCCGCGTGTGATCAATGCTGCTTTCGCATTATCGCCGTACCCCATGCCGTCAGCAATGCCGGCCGCCAGCGCAATGACATTTTTCAGAGAACCGCCCAGCTCGATACCGATCATATCCGAGCTGATATATACCCGGAATACCGGGCTCATAAAGAGTTTCTGAAGCATACGTGCCGTCGCTTCATCCTTCGCACCGATGACGATCGTCGTCGGCATTGATCGCGCGACCTCCTCTGCATGGCTCGGACCGGAAATCACCGCCGCATTTGCCTGCGGAATCTCCTCTTCGATGATATCTGTCATTGTCATGAGAGAGCCTTCTTCGATCCCTTTTGCCGCGTTCACAATTACCATACCATCCGGAACCAGCGGACACATTTTTTTCGCAGTCTCGCGAACAACTGCAGACGGACTGACAAGCACCAGCAAATCCTGCCCCGGTACCGCCTCAGCCAGATCAGAGGTTACCCGTATCTGTTCCGACAGCTTTACACCGGGCAGTTTCGATGAAAGTTCGTGGGTCGTGCGGATCAGCTCCGCATCCGACTCCAGAAAAGACCAGAGTGTCACATCATTTCCATTTTCCACCAACAGCTTTGAGAGGGCGAGGCCCCAGCTGCCCGCGCCGATCACACCGATTCTCGCCATGTAATATGCCTCCATTTCCTTTCATGCAGCTGTCCGGTATCCGCACAGCGTCCAAGATGATCGCGTAACGTATCTGAAAAACAGTTTTTCAGCCGTTTACACGATTATAACCGTTACTCATGTCTTGATTTATCCATAAAACTCGATCTTCTCTCTTCTCCCTTTCGCAGCCGGTCAATGTTTCCACGATGTCTGTAAAAATCCAGCGCAGCTATCACGGCTACGACAATATAAAGCTCAACCAGATATCTCTGCGTCATACCCAGAAGCCCAAGCTGGCCAAAGACGATGGATTCCACCAGAAATCCTCCGGCGACGATCAGAGAGCCGACAGATACATACCCTGTCGAAAAGAAGCCGGCGCAAAAGCCGATGATCGCCAGCAGGCAAAGAGCAGGGTGCAAAGCCAGCGTTGTCCCGCCGGTCGTCGCGATTCCCTTGCCGCCGCGAAATCCAAGATAAAACGGATAGCTGTGTCCCAGCACTGCGCCAAGTCCGGTATACACACAGAGCAAAGACCAGATGTCCGCATATGTTTTGCCAAAGATCAGCCAGGAAACCAGTACTGCAAAGACAGGCTTCAGACCGTCGCCCAAAAAAGTGACCACGCCCCAGCCCTTTCCGAGTGTTCGCATCATATTCGTCGTGCCGGCATTCCCGCTGCCATAATCCCGAATGTCAATTCCGTGCAGACGTCCGATAATATAACTGGTCTGAAAAAGCCCAAATACATAACCGATCACAAGACATGCAAGACGTTCCATTAACTCTCTTTATCCTTTCGTTCCCGTATAATAAACTTCAGCGGCGTACCCCGGAATCCAAAAGCATCCCGGATGCGGTTTTCCAGGTATCTCGTATAGGAAAAATGCATCAGATCCTTATCGTTGACAAACACCACAAAAGTAGGCGGTTTGACCCGCGCCTGAGTGATATAATACAGCTTCAGACGTTTTCCCTTATCGGATGGCGGCTGTTTCAGCGCGACCGCCTCCGCCATGATCTCGTTGAGCACACCGGTCTTGACGCGCATCGAATGGTTCTGGATCACCATGTCGATCGTCTCGAAAAGCTTCGGTAGGCGCTGCCCGGTCTGTGCGGATATGAAAATGATCTCTGCATACGGCATGTAGGAAAGCACCTGACGGATCTTCTCTGTATGCCGATAAATGGTTTTGTCGTCCTTCTCGATGGCATCCCATTTGTTGACCGCGATCACGATTCCCTTGCCGCGCTCATGCGCGATGCCGGCAATGTGGGCATCCTGCTCAGTCACTCCTTCCGTCGCGTCGATCATGATCACGACCACATCCGCACGTTCTACCGCAGTCACTGTGCGGATGATGCTGTAACGTTCAATCTGTTCTTTGATCTTACTCTTTCTGCGCAGGCCTGCCGTGTCAATAAATACATATTCCCGCCCCTGCCACTTCACTACCGTATCAACGGCATCCCTAGTGGTGCCGGCGATATCGGTGACGATCAGGCGGTCTTCTCCCAACAGCTTATTGATCAGGGAGGATTTCCCCACATTTGGCTTGCCGACGATCGCGATCCGCGGTCTGTCGTCTTCCTCCGTATACACCTGTTCCGGATTAAAGTAAGAGGTGACAGCATCCAGCATATCGCCAAGTCCCTGACGGTTCGCGGCGGAAATGGGCACCGGATCGCCTATCCCCAGATTATAAAATTCATAGACGTCAGACTGATATTTTTTAAAGCTGTCCACCTTGTTCACTACCAGTACGACCGGCTTGCGGGAACGGCGAAGCATGTCCGCCACCTTCGCGTCTGAATCCACCAGTCCCTGCTGGCAGTCTACCAGAAAAATAATGACATCCGCCGTATCAATCGCAATCTGGGCCTGCTCGCGCATCCGGGAAAGCATGATATCCTTGCTTTCCGGTTCGATCCCGCCGGTATCGATCAGAGTGAAATTCAGATTCAGCCATTCCACATCCGTGTAAATCCGATCCCTTGTGACACCCGGTGTATCCTTGACAATCGCAATATTGGATCCGGCCAGTGCATTAAAAAGGGTGGATTTCCCCACGTTCGGCCTGCCCACGATCGCCACGATTGGTTTACTCATAATATATCCTCGCTCTCTCCAGAGAGCGAAAATATATTTTCATCCTCACTCTCCGATAATTGCATATTACTGTTCAGTACCTTCACAGTTATGAGGGAAAAGCCCATTTATAATCGCTGCGCGATAGGGCTTTTCCCGCTGAATATGCGTTTTTATACGTACTTCGCAGCGAGTGCGAAGTACTGTCCTAAACAGCTAAAATTGCATTCACAAGATCATGCCCGTCTGATTCTACAATACGCACCGAAATTTGTAAAGCATTTTCCAGATCCCCGACACTTACGTCGTCGAGGAATACCTGTTCCCCGCTGCGCAGCATGCTGCATGGAAGCAGGAGCTTTTCTCCTAAATCGCAGGACTTTAGCTGAGAGATAAGATCTGCTCCGGTGATCAGGCCTGATACGGTGATCATCTCACCAAAAAAATCATTTCGTATCTCATAAACGTTTACGTGTACGTACGGATACCGCTCTCCTATGCGTCCACAGAGTTCCCGAAGAAAAGGACCGGCAAGCTTTCCTGTAGCGACAGAGACTGTGCGGGGAACGATACTGCCGGAACGATTCGTTCCGTTTTCATTGGCCGCAGAGAAACCGTCCGCTGCAGGAGCCTCCATCTGCAGCGCTTCTTCCACTTCCTCATAGAGGAGGCGCATCATGCCGACCCCATTCTCCAGCTGGAGGTAGCCGTCATAGCGTTCTGCCTCAGGAAGCGGCCGTCCCGCCATGATATACCACTCATCAGACGCATGAATAAAATGCAGACCATAGTTTGCATAAATTGTTTTTTGCCATTCCTCAATCAGGTCGATCACCTCTGCGGCATCCTCTTTCGTAAAGGCTTCGAGCGGATACAGGCCGTCACGGTGCTTCGTCAGACCGACCGGTACCACAGAAACGCTGCGCAGATACGGCAGATAAGCGGTGAGCTTTCGTATCGAGTCATTCAACTCCTCTCCGTCGTTGATTCCTCTGCAGAGAACGATCTGCCCGTTCATTTCAATTCCGGCATCCGCCAGCCTCTGCACCTTTGGGAAGATATCTCCTGCAAACCGGTTGCGCAGCATCTCACACCGCAGCTTTGGGTTCATAGTGTGGAAAGAAATGTTAATCGGCTCAAGATGATAACGGATGATACGGTCAATATCGTGATCGCTCATATTTGTCAGCGTGACATAATTCCCCTGTAAAAAGGAAAGGCGGGAATCGTCGTCCTTAAAATAAAGAGTCTCCCGCATCCCTTTCGGCATCTGATCAATAAAGCAGAAAATACAGTGGTTCCGGCAGGAACGATACTCATCCATCAAAGAGCTCTCAAATATAATGCCGAGATCCTCTTCGAATTCTTTTTCAATCTCCAGTTCCCATTCTTCCCCATCCGCTTTGCGCACCTGCATGGTCAGATATTCATCATTGATCAGGTAATGATAGTCAAAAACATCCTCGATCTTTTGATCATTCACGGAGAGCACCACATCCCCCGGCTCAAGCTCCAGTTCGGCCGCGATACTCCCCGGCTCTATTTCTTTTATAATGTGTTCCGTGATTTTCTTTTTCATTGTTTCCTGAGAATTGAAATTGCGCCCGGCCAATCCGCGTCATGCGGGCAGTGAGGGCGCAAATCCTGTTATTCACCCTGAATTTTCGAAAGCAGTTCATGAATCTTTGCCGTCGGCGTTTCAATGTTGCTTAGTGTTGAGTCGTGATTCAGCGTTTCAATAATCGTAGCGCAGAATTTCGTCATGTCCGCTTCCGCATACCATTCTTTTGTCAGAAGTTCAGGATTCCGATAGTGAAGATTCGTCGTCACGACCCTGGAAATATATCCTTTTTCATAATAGGAATCAAACTTCGCAAGGCCGTCCGTAAACAGGCCGAATGTCGTGCAGACAAAAACGCGCTTTGCGCCGCGTTCCTTCACCTGCTTTGCCACGTCGAGCATACTCTCACCAGAGGAAATCATATCATCCACGACAATGCAGTCCTTGCCTTCGACAGAATCGCCGAGAAACTCATGAGCAACAATCGGATTCTTTTCATTTACTATGACAGAATAATCACGGCGTTTATAAAACATGCCCATGTCTACGCCCAGAATTCCGGAAAAGTAAACTGCCCGGCTCATCGCACCCTCATCCGGGCTGATGATCATCAGATGATCATTGTCAATCCGAAAATCTGAAACATTATCCACCAGAGCCTTCAGAAACTGGTAGGTAGGCATGAACGAATCAAATCCGCTTAAGGGAATTGCATTCTGCACACGGGGGTCATGTGCGTCAAAGGTAATGATATTCGCGACTCCCATCTGTTCAAGCTCCTGCAGAGCAAGCGAGCAGTCCAGTGATTCTCGTTTGGAACGCTTGTGCTGACGTCCCTCATACAGAAACGGCATCACGACATTGATCCGCTTCGCTTTACCGTTCGCAGCGGAAATAATTCGTTTCAGATCCTGAAAATGATTGTCCGGCGACATATGATTGACATGGCCGCAAACCCTGTATGTAAGACTGTAATTGCAGACATCGACAAGAATATAGAGATCTGTTCCACGGACAGAATCATTGATCTGACCTTTCCCTTCACCCGTACCAAAGCGCGGGCAGCTGCAGTCAAGCAGATAGGAATCCGCAATATAACCAGGCTGTGAGATGACACTGCTGTTTGCGTTATTCAGCCGGCTGTTCTGCCTGGATTCCACCAGGTGTGCATTCACCGCCGCACCAAATTCACGGCAGCCCTCCAAAGCAGCAATTTTCAATGGACCGACCGGCAGTATCGAATCCAGTGTTTCTAATTCAGACATAGGCTCCTCTCTTTCCTGAAAGTGGTGTGAAAATACTAAATCCTTGGCCATTCGATTAGGAGTATAGCATCATGTTTCAAATGAGTCAATCTGTCATTTTTCCCGAATCGAAAGAAACGCGGCCAGATTCCCCCTTTTTCCGTGCGACGCACGGTGTGAGAAAAAAACAGTCGGATTGCAGCAGGAACACAGATCGGTGAGGATCACATGCTCCGTGCGAAGCCCGGCCCGCAGAAGATTCTGACGGCAGGCTTCCCAGAGGTTCAGCTGATACTTTTCCTCACTCTTCTGTTCAAAGAGCAGCGGCCACTGCTCTTTGGGATAGCGGACACGGAACTGTTCGATCACATCTTCACTTACCTCGTAGCAATCCTGACAGATGGACGGGCCAATCGCAGCGATGATATCCTGAGGCATTGAGCCATAAGCGCGGTGCATGCTTGCCACAGTGGCTCCCGCTATATCTCCGACCGTACCGCGCCAGCCGGAATGAGAAAGGCCGATCGCACGGTGAACCGGATCCACAAAATAAAGCGGAACACAGTCTGCGTAGAACGTTGTCAGCACTACATTCGGTTCATTCGTGATCAGGCCGTCCACATTCTGATAATCACGCGGCCTTTGATAGCCTTTCCCGCAGTCTGCTCCGGTCACTTTCAGAACATTCGTGGTATGAGTCTGGTCCGAAAAGACCATGCGATCATAAGAAAAGCCGATTGCCTGTGAAATGCGATGAAAATTCTCTGTGACACGTTCCGGAACATCTCCGCGGCTAAAGCTTAAATTCATGCTTGCCAGCTCATTTTCACTGACGCCCCCCAGACGGCTGCTGAAGCCATGGATACAAAACGATATTTCATCCAGTACAGGAAATGTGAAATAAAGCACACCGTTATTCTGGTGTGCCTGCATTGGCTGATTTTCTTTTTTTCTCAGTAAAATCATCATAGTATTCCTCTTGCTCCATTTAAATCCAGAACGCATCCTGCACGACTCGGATCTCATCCCTGTCAAAAGCCACCACATCAAAGCGGACAGGCTGGCTTTCCGGGATATGACGCTCCATCAGGAACCATCTTGCCACGCGGATGATACGCTGCTGTTTTCTGACATCTACAGCCTCCAGAGCGCTTCCGTCCCGTTCACTTGCACGATATTTGACTTCAATAAATACCAGATAGCCCTCATGCCTGCCAATCAGGTCAATCTCGCCCATCCTGCAGCGATAATTATGACATAGGATCCGATACCCTCGTTTTTCCAGAAATGCGGCAGCCCTGGCTTCATATTCCGTGCCGATCGCGCGTTTGTTCAAGAAGTCCCTCCTGTGAGATAATCTCCAATATAAAATCCGTCTGTTCGGTATCAGACCGCAAAGGACACATTCTAAACAAAGTGACCGATAAAAGAAGTTCTGTGAATCGGTGTCGGTCCGTATTTTTTCAGGGCTTCTATATGGGCCGCGGAGCCGTATCCTTTATGGGAAGCAAACCCATATTCCGGGAAAATACGGTCATACTCTATCATTATGCGGTCTCTTGTCACTTTCGCCAGCACACTGGCGGCCGCGATGGAAAGGCTTTTCCCGTCGCCTCCGATAATCGGTACCTGCAAAAGCGCAACCTCCGGAATCGTAACAGCATCGTTTAAAAGCACCGAAGGCTGCGGATCCAGTCCGGACAGGGCCTCTCTCATTGCCTCATACGTAGCCTGCAGAATGTTGATCTCATCAATCCGTGCAGGGGAAGCCATGCCGATACCGTAAGCGATTGCTTTGTCCTGGATCTCATCAAATAACTCTTCCCGGCGTGCGGCGGAGAGCTTTTTGGAATCATTCAGATAGAGGATTTCGCAATCCCGCGGCAAAATCACCGCACCGGCTACTACTGGTCCGGCAAGCGGCCCGCGGCCTGCTTCATCGATTCCGCAGACAAGCCCCAGATCCTCGTATTTATGTTCATAGATCCGCATACGTTCAAGTCGTTCCCGTTCCGTCCTCAGGCGTTCCAGCTTTTTGCGATACTGTGCGATCAGGCTTTGAACGCCGCTTCGCTCATCTTTAGCATAACTTTCAAGCAGCTGAAAAAGCGAAGCTTCATCAGCCGACGCAAACTGCTTCTTAATTTCGTGAATGCTCTGCATAATACCTCCGGTTTGAGCAAATTCCCTGATTCAAACTTATATCAATTCCGGCCGAAAATCCTAAGGAGAATTCCCAATCCGAAATCAGCGGATCAGACCGATTCCGGAAAACGGCCAAATACGAAGTATGGCTTTGCCGATAATTTCATCTCTCGATATATTGCCTACGCTCGGTTCCCGGCTGTCGGTACTGTTGTTGCGATTGTCGCCCAAAACAAAATACTCCTGCTCTCCAAGCGTGATCGGTTCCGAGGCGAGACCGGCATTTTTGATTTCTTCATAACCGTAGGATTCCTCCAGCACTTCACCATTAATATAGATCAGACCGTCCATAATCTGAACCGTCTCTCCGGGCATGCCGATGATTCGTTTAATATAATAGGTATCCTCCTGATACTGGAATGGAAATACGATCACATCAAAACGCTGCGGATCGGTAAAACGATAGGAAATCATATCAACGATCAGCTGATCTCCGTCGTTCAGTGCCGGGTACATGGAATCACCGCGAACCTCCGTACGTTCCCCCACATAATTCACGATCAGATAGACTGCGGCACAGATAACCGCAACATATAGAATCCAGCTTATGGCTTCACGGATAATGCTCTTTTTCTTTTTGCTCCCCTTCTTCAATGACTTTTCCCCTATTGATGCGATAAAAGTCCTATGCTGCTAAGCGGCCAGATTCTCACCCAGGCTTTGCCTACGATCGAATCCCGGCTGACATTTCCCACTCTTTCCGTACGGCTGTCAGTGCTGTTATTGCGGTTATCTCCGAGGACAAAGTATTCGTCTTCACCAAGAGTGATCTCTTCCGAAGCCCGACCGGGATTCTCAATCGTCTCTTTTCCGTAGTCCTCCTCAAGCAGTTCCCCGTTGATGTAAATATTTCCATCCTCGTCTATCCGGACGGTCTCACCCGGCAGTCCGATGATCCGTTTGATGTAATACTCACTGGAATCCTCATACGGCTGAAAGACTATGATATCAAATCTTTCCGGATCACCAAAGCGATACGACAGTTTTTCAACGATCAGATTGTCGCCGTCGATCAGGGTATCGTTCATGGAGGAACCATCAACAACGGTTCTCTGACCAACGTAATGCAGGATCAGCCATGTAGCCAGAACCACAAAAGCAATATAAAAGATCCAGCTTAAGACTTCTTTTTTCGGATCCACCTTTTTTTCCTCATCTGCAGAAGTTACCTGCCCCTTTTCTCTGCTCATTTCTTCATCTTCTTTCTATCTTGAATCATGCGGATATATATGATATCCGATATTTTCTGTCTGAAGCAAGACGGTCAGCCTGTGTGATCCGGCGGCGATTCCAGTGTAATCCGTCCAATCCGGCCGGAGCGAAAATCATCCAGAACCAAAGCAGCAGCCTTTGAATAATCCGGAGTGCCGCCTTTTTGTAAACAGCCGCGCGATATCGCGATATTTGCAAGAAGCAGTTCTGTTTGCCCTGTTTCTTCGATTGGATATCGTGAGGACAAAAACCCCGGATAATTTTCACGGACGTAATCCATCACCCATACAGAAAGCTCCTCCGCCTGTAAGACCTCATCCCGAACAGACCCCAGAGCCGCCAGTTTTTGTCCCGTCATCGGATCATCGAACTTTGGCCACAATATCCCCGGCGTATCCAGAAGCTCAACATTTTTATTCAGCCGGATCCACTGCTTTCCCCGGGTAACTCCGGGCTTATTGCCGGTCTTCGTGCAGGCTTTTCCGGCAAAAGAATTGATAAACGTAGACTTGCCGACATTGGGAATGCCTGCCACCATCGCCCGCAAAGGACGATTCCGGATACCGCGTTTCCTGTCACGTTCCTGCTTTTCACGACAGGCCTCCAGAATAATCGACTCAATCTGTTTCATGCCGGCGCCAGATCGGGCATTGATCGCTGCCGCATGAAATCCGGCTTTCTGAAAATAAGATATCCACCTGTGATTCATATTTTCATCAGCCATGTCCGCTTTGTTCAGGAGTATGACACGAAATTTATTCTTCCCAATTTCATCTATATCCGGATTGCGCCCGGAAAGCGGTGCGCGGGCATCTGTCAACTCGATGACAAGGTCGACAAGCTTAATGTCTTCCTGCATCATCCGTTTTGCTTTCGTCATATGCCCGGGATACCACTGAATGTCCATCCTTCGCCTCCTGTCCTGAGCCTTTTGCCGGTTGGAATAAGGTACTGTCCGGAATCGTTATCCGATTTCAATCTACAAAACCGCGATGCGAAGACGGAGACAGAACAAACCAGACCTTTCCTTCGATATAATCGCTTTTTACAACACCCACATCCGCAAAACGGCTGTCTTCACTATTATTGCGGTTATCGCCAAGAACAAAATATTCTTTATCCCCGAGAGTAATTCCATCCTCGGCCATGCCGGCGTTCGTAATAGCAGGATAACTCTTTTCCTCCAGATATACAACCCCATCAATGTAAATAATCCCGTTTTTGATCTGGATCGTCTCACCCGGAAGCCCGATCACGCGTTTGATGCTCGTATAAGCAGTACTGCTCCCATTCGGTTTAAAGGCAATCACATCACCGCGCTTAGGGGAACTGAACTGATAGGCGAACGTATTCAGAAGAACCGTGTCCCCTCCGGAAATCGTCGTATCCATGGATTGTCCGATG
Organism: Lachnospiraceae bacterium; assembly: GCA_021199655.1. GTDB lineage: Bacteria > Bacillota > Clostridia > Lachnospirales > Lachnospiraceae > Choladousia. The sequence goes on from JAJQHQ010000030.1 coordinate 24,688, forward strand.
TTTGTCCTCGTCTGGCCGAAAAAGTACACAACCACATAGGCAAACAGAATGACAACGAGAATCTCGAACGCCCATAAAAGAATTCTTTTAAGCAGGGATGATTTTTTTGTTTTCATAAAAGGTCTCCCGCCATGATCTGCATTTCTATTTTGCTGCTGTTCGGAACTGGTGTTTCAAAAACAGGGAAATTACTTAACGTAATCTCCCTGACCCGTCTGCTTATTTTACAAGTTCCTTTACCTTGGCCTTCTTGCCGACACGCCCTCTCAGATAATTCAGCTTCGCGCGTCTTACCTTACCGCGGCGTACTACTTCAACCTTTTCAACACTCGGAGAGTGCAGCGGCCATGTCTTCTCAACACCTACGCCATTGGAATTCTTACGAACAGTGAACGTCTCACGGACGCCGCCGCCCTGCTTTTTCAGCACGATCCCCTCGAAAACCTGAATTCTCTCACGGTTTCCCTCTTTGATCTTTCCGTATACGCGAACGGTATCACCTACGGAAAACTGCGGTGCTTCAGCTTTCAGCTGTGCATCCTCAATCTGCTTAATAATGTCGCTCATTGTGCTCCTCCTTTATATATTCGACGTTCTTGGCACACAGAATTTTGAATCAGTCTGAAGTGGATTTTACCACCGCAACCAAATGGATATTATCTCCATGGATTCCATAGATCTGTCTGTACCAGCGGACCATCTTTGCTCACAACGGATTTCAGTCTACCATGATTCGATTTAAAATGCAAGAAGATATTGTGTCATTTCCTGATTTTTTTGTTACCGGTTCTGAACAGCTGCGGTCTGCAGTGATAAATACATTTATTTCGATAAGCTTTCCAGAAACGCGATATCTGTTTTATCAAGATCAGCTTCTTTCAGAAGTTCCGGCCGGTTTTGCAGCGTGCGGAGCAGCGACTGCTCCCTGTGCCAGCGGTCAACCTTTCCATGATGTCCGGACAAAAGCACCGGGGGCACCGGTCGGTCTCTCCATACTTCCGGGCGGCTGTACTGAGGATATTCCAGAAGATGATCAGAAAAGCTTTCCGATTGTCCGGATTCTGCATTACTTAACACTCCCGGTACCATGCGGGAGATCGCGTCCATCATCACCATAGCCGGCAGTTCACCGCCGGTCAGCACATAGTCTCCGATCGAAACCTGATCGGTCACGATCGACTCGATCACGCGCTCGTCCACACCCTCATAATGCCCACAGAGAAAGATCAGATTCTCCTCTTTGGCGAACTCCTGTGCCATATTCTGATGAAAAACGCGGCCCTGCGGGGTCAGATAAATGACACGCGGGCATACCTGTGCATCAGAATTACCCTGAATCCGCGCCTTTAAATCCTCATACGCACGATAGATCGGCTCCGCCTGCATGACCATCCCTGCGCCTCCGCCGTAAGGGTAATCGTCGATCCGGCCGTTCCCGGTTACAGAATAATCGCGAATGTTGACAGTCTTAAGGGATAGCAGGCCTTTCGCAATCGCCCGGCCGGTAATGCTGGTATTCATCCCCTGCTCGATCATTTCAGGAAACAACGTCATTACATAAAAATTCATTCCAGAAGTCCCTCCAGCAAATGGATCCGCATCGAGCCGTTCTCTATATCCACATCCAGAATGCACTGGCGGATAGCCGGAATCAGTACCTGACGGCCATCCTGAAGTGTCACCTCATATACATCATTCGCGCCGGTCTGCAGGACATCTGTCAATGTTCCAAACAGGGAACTGTCCTCATCTGTGTAAACGTGAAGTCCCAACAGATCCGCTATGAAATACTCTCCTTCTTCAAGCTTCACTGCGTTCTCCCGCGTCACATAAAGCGAACAGCCGCGAAAGCCTTCGACATCCTCAATCCGGTCAAGACCGCGGAATTTCACGATCACAAGATTTTTAAAAAAACGGACGCGCTCGACTTCAAGCTCACGCAAGGTATCCGGATTACTCGCAGCAGCATCCTTTGATCCGCTGTATTTTACACCTGTGTCGCTTCTTTGGGCATGACCGGAAACAGCGTTAGTATTTGTCTCAATCAAAACGGACTTCAGGCTGCGAAAACGCGCAGGATCATCCGTCGTCGGAAAAACTTTCACTTCACCGGCAAGACCATGTGTAGTCGTCACAGCACCGACCCGTAAAATATTCTGCATCATTCATCCTCATTTATCGTAACTGTCCTGAATCGTCACTTTCTGTCAGAAAAAGGAGCTGCATGATACTTTTGACAGCTCCTCACCCTGTTCGTAACTGTTCAGTACCTTCACAGTTACCTCTGTTCTGATTATTCCAAAATGTCTACAACGACTTTCTGGTCTTCCCTGGTCGCCGCAGCTTTCACCACCGAGCGGATTGCTTTCGCGATTCTGCCCTGCTTGCCGATCACCTTGCCCATATCAGACGGGGCAACCTTCAGCTCAAGCACGAGTGTCTTGCCGCTTTCCCTCTCTGTGACTTCTACCTCATCCGGATTCTCCACCAGAGATTTTGCAATTACTTCCAATAATTCTTTCATATCCGCTCACCTTTGATTGTTGCTTACCTGTAACTGCGCAGAATCTTCACAGATACATTATTTTTCAATGCCGGCCAGTTTGAAAAGCTTTCCGACAGTCTCTGTCGGCTGAGCGCCGTTTGCAAGCCACTTTTTCGCAAGCTCCTCATCAATCTTGAACTCGCTCGGGTTCGCGTTCGGGTTGTAAGAACCAATCTCTTCGATACATCTTCCGTCTCTCGGGGATCTGGAATCTGCAACGATGATTCTATAAAAAGGATTTTTCTTCTTACCCATTCTTCTTAAACGAATCTTTACTGCCATCTCTTTCACCTCCTGTAAAAAATTTATATGTTAAAAGGGAAGTTTAAACCTGCCTCTTTTAGCACCTTTGCCTCCAAGCATGCCGGAATACTGCTTCATCATCTTGCGGCTCTGATCGAACTGTTTTACCAGCCGGTTCACCTCAGCAATATCCACGCCCGCTCCCGATGCAATCCTGCGCTTGCGCGACATATTCAGGATATCCGGATTTGCGCGTTCCTTCGGCGTCATGGAATAAATGATCGCCTCGGTCTGCGCCATCTTCTTCTCATCGACCGCATCTTCGATCTGCTTCATCTGCGAACCGCCGATACCGGGCATCATGCTTAAAACACTGGAAATACCGCCCATATTCTTCATCTGGTTCATACTCTCGAGATAATCGTCAAAACCAAATGTTGCCTTACGCAGACGCTGTTCCATCGATTTTGCTTTTTCCTCATCGATGTTTTCCTGCGCCTTTTCAATCAGCGAGAGTACATCCCCCATGCCCAGGATACGGGAAGCCATACGGTCAGGATAAAACTGCTCCAGATCAGAAAGCTTCTCGCCCATGCCGACATACAGGATCGGCTTGCCGCAGGTCGCTTTGATGGAAAGCGCCGCACCGCCCCTTGTGTCGCCGTCAAGCTTCGTCACGATTACGCCGTCGATGCCGATCTTCTCCTCAAACATGGAAGCAACATTCACGGCATCCTGTCCGGTCATTGCGTCAACTACGAGAATCGTCTGATCCACAGAAACCGTCTCTTTGATCTGCTGCAGCTCACGCATCATGTCTTCATCAATGTGCAGCCGCCCTGCAGTATCAAGAAATACAAGGTTCAGATTGTGTTCTTTTGCGTAGCGAACAGACTCTTCGGCAATGTGTACCGGATTCTCCTTATCGCCCATCGAGAAGACCTCAACGCCCTGCTTCTCGCCGTTGATCTCAAGCTGCCGGATCGCTGCCGGCCGATAAACGTCACAGGCCACAAGCAGAGGTCTGCGCCCTTTCGACTTGAACTTGCCGGCCAGCTTCGCAGCAGTCGTCGTCTTACCCGCACCCTGAAGACCGGCCATCATGATGACCGTCACCTCATTGGCCGGGCGCATCGCGATCTCCGTCGTCTCTGAACCCATCAGAGAGGTCAGCTCGTCGTTGACGATCTTGATCACCATCTGCCCTGGATTCAGGCCGTTCATGACGTCCTGACCGATTGCCTTTTCTTCGACCGACTTGACAAACTGCTTCACAACCTTAAAGCTGACATCGGCCTCCAGAAGAGCCATCTTCACTTCTTTGAGCGCGGCTTTTACATCCGCTTCTGTCAGACGCCCCTTGCTTCGAAGGTTTTTAAAAACATTCTGCAGTTTTTCTGATAAGCTTTCAAAAGCCATTCGAATACCTCTCTTAAAGTTCCTCCAGAATTCTCTCAGACAGTTCAGAAACCTGATGAGCAAACTCTTCCCTGCCGATCCCGGAAGCCTGTGCGGACAGTTCCTGGAGCTTAAGCACATTCGCACGGATGTTCTGAAAACGTTCTACCAGATGCAGTCTGGATTCGTACTCTTCCATCTGCTTCTCGCAGCGCTTTACCAGATCGTGTACACCCTGACGGCTGATGTCGAACGTCTCCGCCGCCTCTGAATACGAAAGATCGTCCTGTACCACTGCCTCATATACGGTTCTCTGATGCTCCGTAAGCAGTTCTCCATAAAAATCATACAGAAGGGACTGCCACAATACCTCATCCATTTCTGATCACCGTTGCCTATCTTACTAGGAAAAAGGAAGCCTGTCAAGTGTTTTTTCTTGACAGGCTGAAAATTTATTCCTTTCTCTCCATCACACTCAGGTACGCCGGACGGATGATCTTGTCTGCGCAGATCAGCTCCTCAATACGGTGCGCGCTCCAGCCGACGATTCGTGCGATGGCAAAGATTGCTGTATAAAGCTCCATCGGAATATCCAGCATACTGTATACGAAGCCACTGTAGAAGTCGACATTCGGGCTGACGCCTTTGTAAATGTGGCGCTTCTGCGCGATCAGCTTCGGAGCAAGCTCCTCCACTGTCGCATACAGGTGCATATCCTCATCGCAGTGTTTTTCCTGTGCCAGCATTTCTACATATTTCTTAAAGATACGCTCTCTCGGGTCGGAAAGAGAGTAAATTGCATGCCCCATACCATAGATCAAACCCTTGTGGTCGAAAGCGTCGCCATCCAGAATTTTAGCGAGATAAGCTTCCAACGCTTCATCGTCGCGCAAGTCCTTTACATGCGTGCGGATATCGTCCATCATCTCCATGACCTTGATATTCGCGCCGCCATGCTTCGGCCCTTTCAGAGAAGACATCGCTGCAGCGATCGTCGAGTAGGTATCCGAACCGGAGGATGTGACCACGCGGGTCGTAAACGTAGAGTTGTTACCGCCGCCGTGCTCCATGTGCAGGATCAGCGCGGTATCCAGCACCTTGGCCTCAACCTCCGTGTACTTTTTATCCGGACGGAGCATCATCAGAAGATTCTCCGCGGTAGAAAGCTCCGGAGACGGACGGTGAATATACATACTTTCATCGTTCTCATAATGGTTATACGCATGATAGCCATATACCGCCAGCACCGGGAACAAAGCGATCAGCTCAATGCACTGGCGCAGACTGTTGTGCACGCTCGTACTCTTCGGGTTTTTATCATAAGAAGCCAGCGTCAGAATACTGCGCGTCATCGTATTCATGATATCTGAGCTCGGCGCTTTCATGATCACGTCACGGGTGAAATTCGTCGGCAGCGTCCGGCTGTTGCCAAGAATATCCTTGAATTCCTCCAGTTCCTCTTCATTTGGGAGCTCCCCCATCAGAAGCAGATAGGCAATCTTTTCAAACCCATATTCCTTTGGTCCAAGATCCCTGATCAGATTCTGTACGTTGTAACCACGATACCAGAGCTCACCGTCACATGGAATTTTCTGACCATTCTCTTTCTTAGAAGAAACGATCAGCGAAATGTTCGTCAATCCGGTCAATACACCATTCCCGTTGATATCCCGAAGCCCTGAATTCACGCCGTATTCTTTATAAAGTTCGCGCGGAATACTGTCATTTTTCCGGCAGATCTGCGAACCTTTTCTTGTATAATCGCTCATATCAATCATACGCAAGTCCTCCCTGTTCAGTTGTAAAAAACAATAGGTAATTGGAACAAAAATGCGATTCACACATGCTCACATTGTATAAACGTCCGATATGTCTTTCGTCAGAAGTTCCCTGATTTGTCAAACTCTTTGTAACTGTTTCTGTCCTCACAGTTACGAATCCTGCAGCTGCCAATCCGTTCTGGATACAGCCACCAAATCTTCCTTATCATACCACATTCATTTTTTTTCGTCAATAGTTTTTAGATTTTTTTAAGAATTGTCAGAATATAGTCTGTGGCATACTGTTCTATTATTTATGATACGGCTCCCCATGAATAATACGGAAGCTCCGGTAGATCTGTTCCAGCAGGATCACACGCATCAGCTGATGAGGAAAAGTCAGGCGGGAAAAGCTGATCTTCTCGTCCGCGCGATTCATTACCTCTTCGGACAGCCCTAATGAGCCGCCGATCACAAAGCAGATATTGCTCTGTCCCTGAAGGCCAAGCTTTTCTATCTTACGGGCAAATCCGATGGAATCCGGCATCTGCCCATCGATTGCAAGCGCGATCACGTAATCTGTGTCACGGATACCGGCAAGCAGCCTTTTTCCTTCAATATCTTTCACACGAAGCTCTTCCGCTTCAGAAGCGCCGTCCGGTGTCTTCTCATCCGGCACTTCCTGAATCTCCAGCTTACAGTAACGGGTAAGCCGCTTCGAATATTCCGCGATGGCATCGCGGAAATATTTTTCCTTGATCTTTCCTGCGCATAATATTTTGATTTTCATATCTGATCTATATCTTTTCCCTCAGTTCCTTTAATGACTCCTTGGCATCTTTTACCTGCCCGTTTTTTATCTGTTTTTCAGATATTTCTATTGATTGACTCAAACTTCGCACTTTAAAATGTGCGATTGCACCATGAAAATTCAATAAATATCGGAAAAAAACAAGCGTAACACCCGTAAGTTTGATATAATTTAAGTACCACCAAAAACCATTCAAACTAGGGGAGTCACGCTATGTCTAAAATTATAACACAGAATGATCTGGATGCGAAGCTGGTTTCTGATTCTATTTCAAATTTTTTTGCCCGGTTCCATATCGCAAAAGAACTAAAACAGGCTAATGCAAAAAAAGCGAAAGGCTTTTCTCCTGTGAGCATCTTCCAGTATCTTTCCTGCTGATCTTCAGTGGAAATGAGTATTCCGGGTGATTTTACACCGCCATTCCGGAAGATGGAAACTGGCGTTCCGGAATAATGGAAACCGTAGTTCCAGCCGAGCGGAAACTGCGATTCCGGTTCCCGGAAACCGGAATTATTAATCCTTTATAATGTATCTATGCGTCTTTGACGTAAATACATTTAAAGGAGGTCACTACTATGACCAAATACCGTGAGATCCTTAGACTGTCCAGTCTAAGTCTCAGTCAGGAGAAAATCGCGCTTAGTTGCGGTTCCTCCAAGAAAACGGTCAACAAGGTTCTGAAAGCTGCTAAAGATAAAAACATCCTTTGGCCCTTGGAACCGAACATGACCGATGACATTTTGGAACATCTTTTGTTTCCGAAAGATGGTTCAAATTCGATCCACTCCAACAAACGGATGCCGGACTACGACTACATTCACAAGGAACTCCTCCGCAACGGGGTCAACAAGAAACTCTTGTGGACAGAGTATCTGGAGGACTGTAAAAGGGCTGGCGATGATCCGCTTATGTATTCCCAGTTCTGCTATTACATCCAGCAGGATGAGCAGAAACGCCGTGCCACGATGCACATCAACCGTAAGCCTGGGGAACAGGTCGAAGTTGACTGGGCGGGTGATCCGGCCCACATCATTGATCCCGACACCGGCGAGATTATCAATGCCTGGCTCTTTGTCGGTGTCATGACATACAGCATGTATCCGTATGTCGAGGCTTTTGTTGATGAGAAGCAGCACTCATGGATTACGGCCCACGTCCACATGTACGAATACTTTGGCGGAGTAGCCAGAATCCTCGTACCGGACAACTGCCGTACCGCTGTTGACCATAACAAGGGCTGGAAAGACCAGCGGATCAACGCTGTTTACCAGGAGATGGCAGAGCACTATGGCACCGCTGTCATCCCTGCCCGCGTACGTGCCCCCAAGGATAAGCCGAATGCTGAAGGCAGCGTGGGTAATATTTCCACCTGGATCACGGCTGCACTGCGCAATGAACAGTTCTTCTCCTTTGAAGAGTTGAACCGGGCAATCCGGCAGAAACTGGAAGAATTCAGCCACCGCCCGTTCCAGAAGAAGGAGGGCAGCCGGTATGATATCTTCCATGAAGAGGAGCTTCCGCTTTTAGCTCCCCTGCCCGCTTATCCGTATGAACTGGCGGAATGGAAACAGGCTACCGTCCAGTTCAACTACCACATCTCCTGCGCCGGGATGCTTTATTCTGTCCCGTATGAATATATCAAGCGTAAGGTCGATGTGCGGGTTACGGATAAGATGGTTGAGATTTTCTATAACAACAACCGTATTGCTTCCCACCGCCGTTTATACGGCCGCAAGGGGCAGTACAGCACTGTTACCGAGCATATGCCGCCTTCCCATCAACAGTATCTGGAATGGAATGGCGACCGTTTCCGCAAATGGGCGGAACGTATCGGTGAAAATACCTATCAGGTGGTGGATGCCATCCTCACCTCCAAACGCGTGGAACAGCAGTCTTACAGGAGCTGCATGGGACTTCTGAAGCTGGCGGACAAGTATTCTGTCAACCGGCTGGAAGCCGCCTGCAGGAAGGCGCTTTCCTTTACACCCTCGCCCAGTTACAAGAGCATCAAGAACATCCTTGATACCGGCAGTGACAGGGCAGAGCCGGATGATAACGGGAATGAAGCCACAACTAAGACCACTTCAACACGGAACAGTCATGCGCTCACCAGAGGCGCTGATTACTACAGGAGGTAAGAAGACTATGAGTATCCAGAGCACAACTGATAAATTAATTGAAATGCGCATGACCTCAATGGCGGATGGTTTCTGCACACAGGTCAATGATCCTAAGATGAAGGATGTCTCCTTTGAGGATCGTTTCGCGATGCTTGTCGACATTGAGTATAACAACCGCAAGAGCAACAGTTTAAAGCGGCTGATCCGGAACGCCGGGTTTGACCAGCCGGAAGCCCATATCTCGGATATCGACTATACGTCCGGACGCAAGCTCAACCGTAACCTGATTGAAAAGCTTGCGACCTGCGAATACATCGCGGACCACAGGAATGTCTTTATTACTGGTGCCACCGGCAGCGGCAAGACTTATCTGGCCTGTGCGCTCGGTATGGAGGCATGCAAACAGCGTTACAAGACAAAGTACATCCGTCTGCCTGACCTTCTCCTTGAACTGGAGATGGCCCGTAACGACGGCACCTACAAGAAAGTACAGGCCAAGTATGCAAACCCGATCCTGCTCATCATCGATGAATGGCTCCTCCTTAAGCCGAATGAATCAGAGCAGCACGATATTCTTGAACTGTTGCACAGGAGACGTAAGAAATCATCCACGATCTTCTGTTCACAGTATGATTCCAGTGGCTGGTATGATCAGCTCGGTGGGGACGACAGCCCTCTTGCGGAAGCAATCATCGATCGGATCAAGTACGATGGGTACACAGTGAACATCATCCCTATCGATCCGGCGAACTATAAGTCCATGCGGGAAGTATACGGGATGGATCCGGCATTAAGCGAGTAAACTCGCATAGAAACAATAGTAATTGGCGGTTTCCGTTGCTCCGGATTATCGGTTTCCAATCTCCGGTTTCACGGTTTCCGGTTTTCCGGAACAGCGGTTTCACCGCAGCAGAATATTCAGAGAATCAATGTATATGGATTACCTGATGGGAAAGACGGAAAATCAGTTTGCTAAAGATACCGTTTACCGCTTTATGAAGTCAATCC
>JAJQHQ010000011.1 GCA_021199655.1 Lachnospiraceae bacterium
CGCAAGCGGCATATAGCCTTCGAAGAAGGCGGTCTGTGGCCTGCTGTTCTGAATATGAACAGGCCTGCTGTTCCAAATAAAAAGATATTTCTGTTAAAAAAGGGGCTGCATAAGCAGCCCCTTATCTCAGCTTCTTCTTAAGAAATCCGGAATCTGAATGTCTTTCTCCTGTACTCTTCCGCTCGGAGTCCGTGTCGAACCGGCCGTGCTCTGGGAACCGGTGCGGATCGGAGATACGGAAGGCATCTTCGGAAGCGTCGACGGTGCCGGAGAAGGGGAAGCTTCTCTGTGGGTACCGTAGGTGCGTCTGACGGTGCGTTCCGGCTTTGCGTTGCTCGCGTCCTCAAGTCCGGTCGCGATCACGGTGATGCTGCACTCGTCTGCGTAGGTATCGTCATACATCGCACCGAAGATGATGTTCGTGTCGTCTCCTGTCAGCTCCTGTACATAGCTTGCGGCGTCGTTCGCGTCGATCAGGGAGATATCTCCGGAAATATTGATGATCACGTGGCTCGCGCCCTCAATGGTCGTCTCAAGCAGCGGGCTCGATGCTGCCTGCTTCACTGCCTCGAGCGCCTTGTCGTCGCCCTTGGACTGACCGATACCGATATGGGCAATGCCCTTATCCTTCATGACAGTCTGCACATCGGCAAAGTCCAGATTGATCAGAGCCGGCAGGTTGATCAGATCGGTGATGCCCTGCACTGCCTGCTGCAGCACTTCATCTGCCTTCTTCAATGCTTCCGGCATCGTCGTGCGGCGGTCTACGATCTCCAGCAGCTTGTCGTTCGGAATGACGATCAGCGTGTCCACATTCTCTTTCAGCTTCTCAATGCCCATCAGGGCGTTATTCATACGGGTCTTCGCCTCAAAACGGAACGGCTTCGTCACAACACCGACCGTCAGGATACCCATCTCTTTCGCAATACCGGCTACGACCGGAGCCGCACCTGTACCGGTGCCGCCGCCCATACCGCAGGTGACAAACACCATGTCCGCTCCCTGTATCGCCTGACGGATCTCTTCCGTACTCTCCTCAGCTGCCTGCTGACCGATCTCCGGTCTCGCACCTGCACCGAGTCCCTTCGTCACCTTCTCGCCGATCTGGATCGTCGAAGGCGCCTTGCTCATCAGAAGAGCCTGCTTATCCGTATTGATGCCGATGAACTCCACTCCGGCAATTGTATCCTCAACCATTCGGTTCACTGCGTTGTTCCCGGCGCCGCCAACTCCGATCACGATAATCTTCGCAGCGGATTCCATTTCATTTGACATAATCTCTAACACCGTGTTTCCTCCTTTTTGCAGTCCGGCATCATATTCTATACAGGTAACTGTTCCGTATTATCGCAGTCACATATACCGTTTCATGCGGTCTGCACCGCAAGTGCGCGGGCCTGTCCTTATTGCTGTCAGGCTTCTATGTATATCTGCACACACTACCTCATATAATATAATTTCTTTCCGGATTAATCAAGTGTTTTTCGTGATTTTTTTGCCTGATTTCCTATATTTTTTCGGTTATTCTGAACAGCAGGCCACAGACCGCCTTCTTCGAAGGCTATATGCCGCTTTGGCGTCATATGTCTGAGGCTGATGGGCGTCTCGCCCATCCCAAAATGAAAACACAGCCTCATGCAGATCAATCTGCATAGTCTGTCTTTTCATTTTGATGCTGTTCAGAACTGTTAATTCAGGTTCAGCACATCCCCCGTATCCGGGTCGATGATGTTCATATATGCGTCCACCACATTCCCGTCCTCGTTGACGTAGCAGCCCGGGACCTCATTTCCCGAGGAATCTATGACCACTCCGTCTTTTACATGCACATGATACACCAGCTGGCCGCTTGAATTGAATACCATCAGATCCACCGTGGATTCTCCGTCGTCGGCATCCGCATCGTCTGTACTGTCCGCGTCTGAGGTGCCCGTATCCGAGCTGTCCGCGGAATCTGTGCCGGTGCCGGAATCACTGCCCGTGCTGTCGGAAGCTTCTGTACCATCCGAAGTCCCGCTGTCGCCGGCGGTACTTTCCGAAGTCCCGGAAGCTGCTCCGCCGTCTGTCGTAGCACCGCTTAAGGTGGAAGAGTCCGTTGAATCCTGCGTCGTCCCGCCGTTTTCCGTGCCGGAAGCATCCGATTCCTCTCCGGTCTCGCTTTCTGCCTCCGTCTCGATGATCACCTCGTCTGACGGGGTAAAAGTAATATCCTCGTTTTTACCGGTCACGTTTTCCAGATGCAGCGTACCTGCCGAGGACGCGCTCATGGTGTTCAAAATTGCTTTCAGGTTGGCTATCTTCTCTTCCAGATATTCATCCTGCCCGAGGACAGCCTCAATATAGCCGATGTAAACCGTAATCTCGGAGTCTTCCGCGAACCGGATCTCGGAGGCGGTAAGTTCCTGATAATCCAGCAGATCCAGAAGGCTTAATATCGTGCGCAGCTGCGAACTGGTCTCCGTCGGAGCCTTCTGATACAGCGTGATCTCCCCAAGAGACACACCTGTAATGATCGGAATGTCGTCATAAAGCTCATCCGTAATTTCCAGGATCAGCCCATCCTCATCAAAATAGGCGTTGCTTCCCGTATCAAAATAGCCGACCAGTTCTTTTTCCGTAACAGTCACCCGAACGGCAAACGGCGAGGTCATAGTGACCTTCAATGTGTCCAGATACGGCATGGTGTCCGGTATGTCCCCGTTTCGGCAGCTCCACCAGAGATAGATCGTACTGCCGGAAAGGAAATCCGTAATAAGGTCTTCCTCAATCTCCTCCGCCGAGCAGCGGCTGTTGCCGGACACCGTCACTTTCCGCACCCGGAACACAAACAATCCGGTCAGGATCACCAGTATCACTACAAGCAGAATTATAAAATTGGTCAGGTGCCTTTTTCTCTTTTGTCTCATTTTTCACCAACCCTTTTATCCGTTCCTGTATCTGCCATCGCTCATGCGGGCGCAGGCAGGCGCATATCTGTCATCGTATTCACCCCTGCCGGTATTGTTATTCGCGCAGGTAGATTTCCGCCCCCATGTTTCGATAATCACGGCAGATGTCTTCGTAGCCGCGGGCAATATATTCGTACCCGTAGATCCTCGTTCGGCCAGCGGCTGCCGATGCCGCCTGCACCAGCGCCGCTCCGCCCCGAAGATCCGGAGCTGTCACAGAGGTTCCGCAAAGCTGCCCGTTCCCCCAAAGTCCTTCAATGCGGGCAAGATTCTTTTCTGTCTCGATCCGCGCGCCCATTTTCTGAAGCTGCCTGGCCGTCAGAAAACGGTTTTCAAACACCGTCTCCCGGATCCGGCTGTTTCCTCTGGCCACACAAAGTGCCGCCATCATAGGCGACTGCAGGTCTGTCGGAAATCCCGGATACGGAGCCGTCGTCACTTCTTCCACCGCCGTAAGAGGCAAACCTGCACGAACCGTGCCGTCTTCTTCTATCGTCATGCCCATTGCACGCAGAATGGCAAGCGGAGCATCAAGCAGGCCGAAAGGCAGATTGCGCATACGCACACAGCCGCCGCAGGTGGCCGCGGCAAGCAGATAGTTCCCCGCTACGATCCGGTCCGCATGCAGACGATAGCGGACAGGGCTAAGCCGTTTCGTACCGGTTACGCGGATCGTCCGCTCCTCTTCCCACGAGATCGTGGCGCCCCGCAGTTTTAAGAAGTCGCAGAGTTCGGCTATTTCAGGCTCCATGGCCGCATTTTCGATCACGGTCGTCCCATCCGCGCAGACCGCGGCGAGAATGGCGTTTTCCGTTGCACCCACACTCGGCATGGCAAAGAAAATGCTGCCGCCGTGAAGCTCCGGCGCCCGGGCGCAGATCCTGCACTGGCCTGTAAACGGTGCTTCCCTCTCATTCGTTTCAGCCCTGCTGTCCGAAAAGCATGTATCCTGCTGTGCAGAAAACTGCGCGCCCAGAGTTTCCAGCGCTTTCAGATGCAGATCGATCGGCCGGCTGCCGATAGCGCATCCGCCCGGATAAGGAAGCACGGCCTTTCCTATTCTACCAAGAAGTGCTCCCAAAAACAAGATGGAGGAACGGATTCGGATCGCCTCCGCCCCGTAAATGGAATACCTTTCCAGCCGCGCCGCGTCCACAAACACTGTGTGGCCGCTTCTTTCTGCGCGGCAGCCCAGCATCCGAAGGATAGAAAGGGTATCCTCAACGTCCTGAATCTGCGGGCAGTTTTCTATCTCACAGGGTCCTTCCCCCAAAATACAGGCTGCCAGGATCGGCAGCGCCGCGTTTTTGGATCCCTGTACCGTAATCTCCCCGTAAAGCGGTCTCCCGCCAGCAATTTCCAGATAAGCCACACGGCCGTCCTCCGTTCGCAGATACTCATGGTATCCCAGTATATGCAAACGGAACCGGTTTTGTGAATCCGGCCCGGCATCCCGCGCAGAGTGCAAAATAATCCCCGCAGCAGAAAAGATACAAAACTGTCGCGATGATTTTCATGGGCGAATCGTACTGCCGCGGCTCACAGAGAGCGCCAGTCCCATCTCCGAAAGCAGGAACAGCATGGAGGTGCCGCCGTAGCTCACAAACGGAAGTGTGATGCCGGTATTTGGAATGGTGTTGGTCACCACAGCGATATTCAGGATTACCTGGATCGCGATATGTCCCATAATGCCCGCTGCGATCAGCGAGCCGAACAGATCCGGCGCATGGGTCGCGATCACCATAAAGCGCCAGAGCAGCAGCAAAAATAACAGGATCAGGATGGCTGCGCCAAACAGCCCCAGTTCCTCACAGATGACAGAAAAGATCATGTCGTTCTGCGCTTCAGGCACAAACCCCAGCTTCTGAATTCCGTTGCCAAGGCCGAGCCCGAACAGACCGCCCGAGCCGATCGCGTACAGCCCCTGCAAAGTCTGATAGCCTTTTTCATAGAGCTCCGGATGCCGCCAGACGGCCAGACGCTCCAGGCGGTAGGATTCGAGGCTTAAGAAAACCGCCAGAAAGCCGACACCTGCCAGGATCATCCATAGAAACGGCAGATATTTCGGGTTGGAGACGAAGATCATGATCATCGCAATCCCGAGAATGATCACCGCTGTGCTTAAATTATTCTTTCCTACCAGAGCGACAATGGGCAGTACCGCCAGAAAGACCGAGACGGTCAGGCTGCGCGATCTGGTGTTCCCAAAGATTCGTCCGTCATGTGCCCCCGCATCCGGTGATCTGGTTTTTCCGCCTGCCACGCTGGCCAGCAGCAGGATCACAGCCGGTTTCGCGTACTCTGCGGGCTGAAAGGACAGCGGACCGATCGACAGCCAGCGCCGGGATCCGTTGTAGGCGTCCCCAAAAAGAAGCACCGCTCCTGAGAGCACAAGGGAAAGCAGATACGCCGGTCCCGCAAGCCGTTTCAGGGCATGGTAATCGATGGAGGAGACCGCAGTCATCGCCGCGAGACCCAGCGCCATCGCAAAAAACTGTTTTTTCAGATACCAGGCCGAGTCTCCGAAACGCACCTCTCCGTTGTACGAACTGGCGCTGTACAGGATCAGCAGACCAAATCCGCACAGAAAAAGGACCGCAAGCAGGAGCAGCAGATCGACCGAACCTGCATGAGTTTCATTTTCTCTTCGCGCAGGGAAATCCGGGCGCCTGCCGCGCCGTCTTATCGCTGTGTCCAGAAAATCACCCCATCAGTCGAGTTGATTTACCAGTTCTTTGAATCGCCTGCCGCGCACCTCATAATTGGGGAACATCCCCCAGCTGGCACAGGCCGGTGAGAGCAGCACCGCGTCCCCGTTTACGGCATGCTCCGCGCAGAACGCTACCGCGTCCTCCAGCGTATCCTTAAACACGCAGTTCGTAAAACCGCAGTTTCGGGCCGCTTCGGCGATCTTCTCTTTCGTCTGTCCGATCAGTACCAGATATTTCACTTTTCCGTCAAATGCCTGTATCCACTCTTCATAGGAGGAGTTTTTGTCATAACCGCCGCCGATCAGCAGGGTCGGACGGTCCATCGCCTGAATTCCCTTGATCGCCGCGTCCGGATTGGTGCCCTTGGAATCGTTGTAATAGACGACGCCATGCTTCTCGGTCACATACTCGATGCGGTGTTCTACCGCCTGAAACGCGCAGGCCGTTTTCCGAATCACCTCAAACGGCACACCATAGGCATACGCCATCGCCGCTGCCGCCATGACATTCTCATGATTGTGGCGGCCGAGGATGTTCAGGTCTTTCGTCGAACAGAGCACCGTCTCCGCTGTTCCGTCTGAAAAACAGATACTGTCCTGATCAAGGTACATCCCCTCTTTCAGTTTATGCAGACTGCTGAAGTAAATGACTTTCGTCTTCAAAGTCTTTCCAAACTCGCGCAGGATGGGATCTTCGTAATTCAGCACGCAGGTGTCGTCCGGTCCCTGATTTTTCGTGATCAGTTCCTTGACGCGTATGTATTCTTCCATCGTATGATGACGGTTCAGATGATCCGGTGTGATGTTCAGGATCGCGCTCACCTTCGGCGCGAAGCCTTCGATCGTCTCAAGCTGGAAGCTGGAAATCTCCGCCACCACGATGGAGTCCTCCGTCAGCTGATCCGCCGCCTCCGTGTAAGGATTGCCGATATTGCCCACGACGCAGACACGCTCTTTTGCCGACACACTTCCGGCCGCACTGTCTCCTGCGCCGCTCTTCCCGTCCGCATCCTTCTGAGGCTGCTCTATGTCCGCAGACCACATAGAGTAATCCCGCATGATCTCACCAAGCAGGCTGGTCGTCGTGGTCTTGCCATTCGTCCCCGTCACCGCGAGCACATCGCCCCTGCCGCACTCCCAGGCCAGTTCCACCTCGCCCCAGATACGTACACCGCGCTCCCGCATCGCATTCACCAGCGGCAGGTCGGTCGGTACGCCGGGACTTAAGACTGCCAGATCGATCCGCGCAAGGATATCCTCCGGCAGGTCGCCAAGGATGATCTGCAGACGATCATTGCCGCAGTCTGCTCCCGTTTTGACAGCGTCCTTTGCAGTTTCAGCCTGATCTGATTCCGTTTTCCGTGTCGGTACAGATAAAACCTTCTCCTCCAGCTCCTTTGCATCCAGCTTCTCATTTCCATCGTACAGGATCACCTCCGCGGCCGGTACGCCAAGCAGAAGTCTGGCCGCTCCGATACCGCTGATCCCCGCGCCAAAGACAAGGACGCGGCTGTTACTTAATTCCATGACTCTTTCCTCCTTTTACCCGATCGCGTACAGCGCCAGCAGACACAGAAACGCGGTCACGATCTCGAACACCGTCACAATACGCGTCTCCGACCATCCGCACAGTTCAAAATGATGGTGGATCGGCGCCATCTTGAAAAAGCGTTTGCCTCCGGTCGCCTTGAAATAAGTGACCTGAATAATGACGGACAGCACCTCGACCAGATACACCAGACCAATGATCAGGATAAAGATCGGCAGCTTCAGCATATAGGCGCATCCGGCCACAAAGCCGCCCAGCGCGAGCGAACCGGTGTCTCCCATGAAGACCTTCGCCGGATAGACGTTAAACAGCAGGAAACCGAGCAGCGCGCCCGCCACAGCCGCCGTGACCGGCTCGATCTCTCCGCCCAGCGCCATGGACGCGGCTGTAAAGAAAATCGCCACCATCAGCGTCACGCTGCTGGCAAGCCCGTCCAGTCCGTCGGTAAAGTTCACACCGTTGACCGTGCCGATGATCACAAAGTACGCAAGCGGAACGGAAAGGTATTTGAACAGCCCTCCGAAGGAATCCGCTGTCAGCATTTTTCCGCCGCCAAACGGGATGATCAGCTCCAGGCAGGACTTGTCCATCACCCAGATGTAAATAATAAAAATCGTGGTGACAATGATCTGACCCAGCATTTTCTGCTTCGGATACAGTCCGTCAGAGCGGCGCAGCACGACCTTCAGGTAATCATCCAGGAAGCCGATCAGGCCAAAACCCAATACCAGAAACAGCACCGGTATGATCCTGGGGTATTTTCCCACATAAAACAGAGAGGTGATCACGACGCTGATGAGCATGATCAGACCGCCCATCGTCGGCGTACCGGCCTTCTGCAGATGGGACTGCACGCCCTCCTCCCGCTCAGTCTGGCCGACCTTCAGCTTTCTAAGGAAAGGGATGACTACCGGCCCCAGGATCACACAGATCACAAAGGCCACAAACAGTGGAATAAAAATATCCGGATTCATTTTCATACGTTTCTCCTTACTCTGCCGTTTCCGTTTCAGCAAGTGTTTTTTCGATTCCCAGATACGGCAGTATGTTTTCAAAAATATCTTTCACCACCGGCGCGGCGATTGTGCCGCCGTAGTAGGTGCCCTGCGGATTGTTGATGACGCACAGGCAGATCACCTGTGGGTCGTCCGCCGGGGCGAAACCGACGAACGAGGAAATGTATTTCCCCTGTCCGCGCGGAAGCGTCTCGGAGGTCGCGGTCTTGCCGCCGATCCGGTATCCCTCAATATAGGCGTTTTTGCCGGAACCGCCGTCTACGACCTGCTCCAGAAGATACCGCATGGTTTCGGACGTCTCCTCAGAGAGGATCCGTTCCCCTTCTTCATACTGACAGACTTCCAGCAGCGCGCCGTCCGCATCCAGCACGCTTACGGCAAAATGCGGTGTGATACGGATGCCGCCGTTGACGATAGACGCCGCGGTCGTGATCAGCTGGATCGGCGTGATCTGGAATGACTGTCCGAATGAGATCGTAGCCAGCTCCACCTGACCGACGTTTTCCTTCTTATGCATGATCGTCGCCGCTTCCCCCGGCAGATCGATGCCGGTCTTGTCGTTTAAGCCAAACTGATCGAAATATTTAAAATAATTGTCCACGCCGAGCCGAAGCCCGACTTCGATAAAGACCGGATTGCAGGAGTTCTGCGCGGCCTCCAGAAAGGTCTCCGACCCGTGTCCGGCCGTCTTGTGACAGCGGATGCGCCGGTCGTCCACCAGCTTGTAGCCGGGACAGTAAAAGGTGTCGGAAAGCGTCACCACGCCCTCCTCCAGCCCTGCCGCAGCGGTGATGATCTTGAAGGTCGACCCCGGCTCGTAGGTGTCGTTGATGCAGCCGTTGCGCCACATCTTGTTGAGGGCATCCTGCAGTTCCTCATTTGTCATGGAAGATACCGCATCCAGGGCATTGACGGATAAAGCAGTTTCCGCATCCTCATCGGTCTCGTCAGAAAGCTGCGTCTCGATATAGAATTCCGTCAAAGTATACGGATCATTCAGATCAAATTCAGGCACGTTCGTCATCGCGTAGATTTCCCCGTTCTGCGGATTCATCACGATGATCGACACACTGTCCGCCTGCTTTTCCTCAAGCACGGTATAGGCGGCCTGCTCGACATACTGCTGGATATTGGCATCCATACTGATGACGAGGTCGTTCCCCGCCACCGGCTCCACGCGCGTCTCCGCGGTGTCTTCAAGCTCTATCCCTCTCGCGTCCGTGAGCGTCAGGATCGTTCCGGGCGTCCCGGAGAGCACCTCGTCGTACCGGACCTCCAGCCCGATGATGCCCTGATTGTCGGCGCCGGTAAATCCCAGCACCTTTGAAGCCATGCTTTCATACGGATAATATCGTTTGTAATCCTCATCCACCTTCACCCCGTCAAGCCCATAGCTTCGGATCGCGTCTCCAGTCTCTTTGTCTACGTTGCTTCTGATCCGTTCGATGGAGCTGTTTTTCTCCACCCGTGTCCGCACCGTCTCCTCATCCATGCCAAGCTCCGCGCAGAGCACTTCAATGACCTGCTCCGGATCCGTGATCTGGCTGTGAATCACCGAAACCGTACAGACCGTCCGGTTATCCGCCAGAACCGTACCGTTGCGGTCCAGGATCTGTCCGCGTTCTGCCTTGATGGAACGTTCCCGTTCATGCAGATTCTCCGCCAGAGTCGTATAGTATTCGGACTTTGCGATCATCAGAAAGCTAAGCCGTCCGATCAGGAACAGAAGCGCCGCCATACAGCAGACGAATATCAGCAGGATTTTCCTGCGGTGAAAGGATCTTGTTTTCTGCATGCATCCCCCGAAAGATGTTATGAAGTGCAGGATCCATCCATGCGCGTTGTCATGGCGTTATGATCCTGTCTTTTTTAATCTATTCGATAAGAAGAAACTTCATGCCATGCCCCCCTATCACATTTTTATACAGGGCATCGTATCCTTTCATCACACGATGTTCCGGATGAGGACTTTCTTTTATTCCTCTTCATCTTCATCCGCGATATCGGTCGGATCGACGAGGGTCGTATCGGAGTCGTCCACGCTGCTTTCATCCAGCGGCGCAGCCATATCCGGATTCGTTGCGATGGACTCCTCCCCGTCGTCCTCCGTCTCTACGGTGGAGACTGCGTTCATATAGCCGTCATAGACGGTTCCGTCATCATCAATATAGGCGCCGGCGATCACATTGCCGTCCCCGTCGACTACCTGACCGTCCTCGACGCGCGCGTCGTTGTAAAGATTGCCGTAGGAATCAAACGCCTGGAACGTCGTCACGCTGTCGACCTGTACGACATCGTCCTGTGTCAGCCCCAGTTCTGCCAGCAGCGAATCCGAAATCTCCTCCGTGGCGGTGATGCCCAGATACGGAAACACATCCAGAGCGATCGTCTGGAACAGCTTCTGTGCGTAGCTGCTGCTCGCCTGGTTCTCTACGTTCGGTTCGTCGACTACGACATAGATCACGACCTCCGGATCGTTGATCGGAGCGGCTCCGATAAAGGATACCAGATACAGGCCGTCCGCGCGCTCGCCGGTCGTAGAATCGATCTTCTCCGCCGTACCGGTCTTTCCGCCGACACGGTAGCCCGGCACGCGGGCCGCTTTGCCGGTACCATTCTCCACTACGCTCTCCAGATACTCTTTTAAGGTATCGGAGGTCGAGGAGGAAATGATCTGTTTTAACAGAAGCTGCGAATTGTCTTTTACGATCGCGCCGTCCTCATCGAGGATCTTATCCACGACGTGCGGCTGGTAATAGTAGCCGCCGTTTACGACCGCGCAAAACGCCGAAATTTCCTGGATCATGGTACAGGTAAAGCCCTGACCGAATGAGCAGGTCGCCAGCTCCACCTCATTCATGGTGTCTGTCGTATACACGACGCCGGTCGATTCATT
The DNA here is from genome assembly GCA_021199655.1 of Lachnospiraceae bacterium. GTDB lineage: Bacteria > Bacillota > Clostridia > Lachnospirales > Lachnospiraceae > Choladousia. The sequence continues at coordinate 11,120 of JAJQHQ010000011.1, forward strand.
CGGCAGGTCGATGCCGGTCTTCTTGCCGAATCCAAACAGAGACTGATATTCGATAAAATTCGATACCCGCATTTTCGCCGCGATCTGCATCAGAGCGTCATTGCAGGAATTTACCAGAGCATCTTCCAGCGTCTCTGCCCCGTGCGCGCCCGGATAAACGTCGCAGTGAATCTCCGTATCGGTAATGTACTCGCCGCCGTCGCAGTAAAAGCTGTCGCTTGTAGAGATCGCGCCGATCTCCAGGGCGGAAGCAATCGTGATCGGCTTGTAGGTCGATCCCGGCTCATAACTGTCGGACACGCAGAAATTGCCCCACAGATCATAGAGCGCTGTATTGTATGCGCTGCCGTCCTCGTCCTCCTCCAGCAGATCCTGAATCTCCGCCTCCGTGTACCAGTCGTAGATCACGCTGTCCGGATCGTTCAGATCATAGCTCTGGTTGGTCGCCATCGCCAGAATGCCGCCGGTATCCGGATCCATCACCACCACCGCCACATTCGCGGTGCCATGCTTTGCGGTCCCATCGTCGTTGTCGTCTCCGTAGGTCTCGTCAAATTCCGCGATCGCGTTCTCCACGATTTCCTGAATGTTGACGTCCAGTGTCGTCACCAGCGTATAGCCGTTCTCCGGGGCGATCGTTTTGGTCTGATACTCCGTATCTTCATTCAGATAACCGAAGATGCGGCCGTTCGTGCCCTGCAGCTGCTCATCGTAATACGCTTCCAGCCCGACGATCCCGTCGCCTAAGCTGTTCGCGAAGCCGATGGTATTGCTGGCGAGCGATCCCAGCGGATAATGCCGGATATATTTTTCCTCAAACCAGACTCCGGTCACCGCAGCCCGTTTGGTTTTTTCCTCTTTTTCTGATTCGCTTAACGTGGAGGAAGAAACATCCGCATACTCGTCAATGTACTCCTCATACGCTTCCATTTCATCCTGCGTCAGATACTGATCCTCATCCTCTCCTTTGACCTGCAGCACCTGATACTGGCTGTCTTTAGTCTCATCCGAAAGGATCAGAGACCGAAGCTCTGTCTCATCCAGTCCGAAATAGGCACAAAGCACTTCAATGGTAGGTTCCAGCGCGTTTTCCTGATCCTGATTGATGGCATAGCAGTCGATCACCAGATTGTAGACCTTTTCACTGTAAGCCAGCACCCGCCCGTTCGCATCCTGAATCTCACCCCTGCGGGCATAGAGGGTCTCGCTGTCGTAGTTGTTCTGGGAAAGCACCTGCTTTGCATAGCTGTTCCCTTCCGTGACATTGATCTGCGCGATGCGCAGCAGCAAAACAATCAGTCCCAATAAAACGAATGCAAATACAGCCAGAAGCTTTATTTGCATTCGTTTCGTAAATCTGCGTTCTCTTTTTGTTCGATTTGCCAAAATGATTCACCTACTCTGTCGGTATCTCGGAATACTGTCTCACATAATCGCCATCCTCCACTTCGTAGGTAACGATCTGATCCGATGTCGCCTGCTGCATGCCAAGCTCATTTGTAGCCACTTCTTTGACATGCTCCAGATCCACACTGTTGATCACGCGATTGTATTCTGAGTCATTGTCCAGTATCGCGGAATCCAGCTCCGCGGAAAGGCTCGCCACATCTTCGGCAAGAAGAGTGTTCACCGCCCGCAGTTGCAGGAAATTCACACAGACAAACACCGTGACCACCGCCGCCGCCGTAAGAAAGAGGACGTACCTGAAATTCATCTGAAGCGCGCGTTCCCGGTTCCTGCGGATGCCCGGGCTTACTTCGCCGGATTCACCCTGCGGCTTCTTTGGCTGACTGACCGGCTGTGTCTGCACATCCAGCTTCCGCACCGTGTTGCCGTCTATATAGGTATATGTGTTTTTGTTATGGCTTCCTGTCCTTTTTTTCGCGGAAGCTCTCCTGCCGTACCCTGATCCTGCCATAGCTGTCCCTGCTTTCAAACACGCGGAGCTTTGCGCTCTTTGACCTCTTATTTTCAAGTAACTCTTCCTCTGACGGAAGAATTGGTTTGCGAGTGATAACGGTTCCTTTTGGTATTTTTCCGCATACGCACACCGGAAATTCTTTCGGGCAGGTACACGGGTTCTCCATTTCGCGAAATTTGTTTTTTACGATCCGATCTTCCAGCGAATGGAAAGTGATCACACAGATCCTTCCTCCATCGCTTAAGAGATCCACCATATCCTCCAGAGAATTCTCAAGAACGGTAAGTTCCTGATTCACCTCGATCCGGATGGCCTGAAATGTCCTTTTGGCCGGGTGTCCTCCCACTGCCCGCACTTTCATTGGGATCGCAGCCTTTATAACATGAATTAACTCCCCAGTTGTTTCCAGTTTTTTTTCGCTGCGTGCGATCACAATATGTCTGGCAATGTTTTTTGCGAACTTTTCCTCCCCATAATCGCGAATCACGCGATACAGCTCCATCTCGCTGTATTCGTTCACAACATCCATCGCCGTCAGGGACTGTCGCTGATCCATACGCATGTCCAACGGCGCGTCTTCCCGGTAGGTAAATCCCCGCTCTGCCGTGTCAAGCTGGTAAGAGGAAACCCCCAGGTCCAAAATGACTCCATCTACAGATGACACACCGAGTCCCGAAAGCACGGCTCTCATATCGCAGTAATTGCTGCGCACGATCGTCACCCGATCCCGAAACTCGTCCAAACGCCTTGTAGCTGCCTCGATCGCGTCCGCGTCCTGATCGATCCCGATCAGCCGGCCGCCATCCGTCAGCCTTTTGCATATTTCCAGAGAATGTCCGCCGCCGCCGAGCGTCCCATCCACATAAATTCCATCCGGTCTTATCCGCAGTTCCTCAATGCTTTCGGTCAGAAGTACCGATTTGTGTTTAAATTCCATCAGATATCAAGCCCCAAATCAGACATCTGCTCCGCGATGTCGTCCATGTCATCGTAAGCATTGTTTTCCGTCCAGTCTGCCTTATTCCAGATCTCTATACGATTCAGGTTGCCCGACAGCACCACATCCTTATCCAGCTTCGCAAACTCTCTTAAGTTCTGTGGTAAGAGAATTCTCCCCTGCTTGTCCAGTTCGCATGTGGTCGCGCCACCCATAAAGAAACGTGTGAATTTTCTGGCGTTTTTCTGTGTAAGCGGCAGTTTGCGCAGCTTCTCCTCGAAGATCTGCCATTCGTTTTTGGGAAACGCAAACAGACATCCATCCAATCCCTTCGTCACAATAAATTCATCGTCAAGTAACTCTCTGAATTTTGCCGGGATGATCAGTCTGCCTTTGGAATCAATCGTATGATTGTATTCTCCCATAAACATCATGATGCACCTTCTTCGAAACCATCCCCGTCCTGTATGCCCGCGGTCAATCCGAACAGACTGTCAATGCTTTGCGCATATGACTTTTTCACATATGGTCTTTTCACTTATGCCCTCCCGCTGCCAGGCTCCCCAGCAGGCAGCGTAAGCAGATACATGACGGCTTGCCTGTGGCGTTTTTTTCATCGCGGTTCAAAAAAAGGAGCGTTTTCCACGAGGCTGCTTTCATTGCCCATAGCCGCCACAATCTTCCACTTTTGTCCCACGATGCACCACTTTCTACCACTTGCGATTATAATACAGGTTTTTTTCACAAAAAACAAGCCCAAATTCCGTGAATTTTTCAAGGATTGATCCATTTTCGGGTGAATTACAATATTTAGTTTCAGAAAAAAAAACCGCCGCTAAATCTAGCGACGGTTTTGATAAGCAAATTATTCTGTTTTCCTGTTCTGCCCGCATCTTTCACAGCTGTCCTGAATCGTTACGCGCATTCCATATACAGTTCGATCAGCCGATCCAGATAGCGGCTCTGGTGGTAAATTTCCTCACTGTGTCCGAAAAGCCATAAACACGAATGGGATTCCCCTCCACCGGCACGTTCGCCGGCGAGTGTTTCATGAGAAAGCAATTCCGCCTCGATGAGCCGGTTCAGCTTATCCCTCTCTGTCTCGATCAGAACAGACAACAGTTCCTTTTTCTTCATTCTCCTTTGTTCCTCTCAATCACTGCATAAACCGGGGTCTTTTGATCAGAAGAATCAGCGAGGCAATCACAAAAATCCCGGACAGCACCTGCGAAACCGGAAGTCCCGTCCCAAACAGGATCAGCTGGTCTGTGCGGAGACTCTCGATCCAGAATCGTCCGGCTCCGTAAAGAAGCAGATACAGCAGAAATACAGTGAGCTTTTTTCTGTGACGATGCGGCTTTGCGGTCTTCGGCGCGTCAGCAATAAAATCCCTGTCATCCGCAGTAAAGCGAAACGTCACCAGAAGTAATATTGCCAGCACTCCAAGATTCCATAAGGATTCATACAAAAATGTGGGATGCACCTGAATATATTCTATCCCGTCGATGGTCTGAATATGCGCACGCATCGTGTCTGTAATCTCCGAGGCGCGCACATCACTGACCGGAAGCTGCATTGCAAGAAGGTTATCCGCGTAGTCTCCGAACGCTTCGCGGTTGAAAAAATTGCCCCATCTTCCGACGGCCTGACCCCACACCAGTCCGATGCAGGCCGTATCCAGCGCACTGCGCCAGTCGATTTTTCTGATATGACAGAAGACAAGCGCGGTCAGCACACCGCCGATCACGCCGCCATATATGGCCAGGCCGCCTTTGCGCAGATTGAAGATTTCCGCAAGATGGCTGCTGTAATAATCCCAGGAAAATACCACATAATAAATGCGTGCGCAAATCACCGCTACAATAATCGCAATGATACCGAAATCAAAATAATCGTCTTCTTTCTGGCCGGTCGCTTTCGCCACTTTCATCACCAGAAGTAACCCCGTCATCATAGCCACCGCCAGGACTACACCGTACATGGCGATGGAAATCCCCCCGATCTGGAAGTTCTTAATCACATTCGTCAGTGTGATGCCCAGATGCGGGAAACGAATGGTGCCTTCCATGAAGCTCCCTCCAATCTACGCTTTCTCCTGCAGGCAGGAGAAGCCTGACTTGACTTGGCTCACTTCGTTCACACGTTAAACCGGAACAATATCACATCGCCGTCCCGCACGACATAATCCTTTCCTTCAAGACCCACAAGTCCTTTTTCTCTTGCAGCGGAAAGAGAACCGCAGTCCAGAAGGTCGCGGTAGTTCACAACCTCCGCACGGATAAAGCCGCGCTCAAAATCAGAGTGGATCTTGCCCGCGGCCTGAGGAGCCTTTGTGCCCTTTTTGATGGTCCACGCACGGGTCTCCGTCTCACCGGCTGTCAGAAAGCTCTGAAGTCCCAGCAGACTGTAGCTTGCTTCTATCAGTTTCTCCAGTCCGGACTCTTTTAATCCCAGATCCTCCAGAAACATCTGTTTTTCATCATCGTCAAGCTCTGAAATCTCTTCCTCAATCTCCGCACAGATCACGAAAACCTCACTCCCGGACTGTGCCGCATAGTCACGTACTGATTTCACATAAGCATTGGAAGCGCCGTCATCCGCCAGCTCGTCCTCCGCCACATTCGCCGCAAAGATTACAGGCTTTGCAGTGAGCAGATTGTACTCGGCAAGCCACGCCTGCTCGTCTTCGTCGTCCGTCTCATAGGTGATGGCCAGCTTTCCATCCTCCAGATGCTCTTTCAGGGCTTTCATCAGCGCCAGCTCCTTCGCTGCCGCCTTATTGTTGTTCGCCGCACGGCCGGTCTTCGCGATCCGGCGCTCCAGGATCTCCAGATCAGAAAAGATCAGTTCCAGATTGATGGTCTCAATATCACGTACCGGATCCACGGATCCATCCACATGCACCACATTCGGATCATCAAAGCAGCGTACCACATGTACGATGGCGTCCACTTCACGGATATTCGCCAGAAACTGGTTCCCCAGCCCCTCACCCTTCGACGCGCCTTTTACCAGACCTGCGATATCGACAAACTCGATCACCGCCGGTGTCACCTTTGCGGAATGATAAAGATCTGCCAGCAGATCAAGCCGTTCATCCGGCACCGCTACCACACCGACATTCGGATCGATCGTGCAGAACGGATAGTTTGCTGATTCTGCACCTGCTTTCGTAAGAGAATTAAATAATGTGCTCTTACCCACATTCGGAAGTCCTACGATTCCAAGCTTCATGTTCTGTTTCTCTCCTTGAGTCATTATATTAATGCGGGCACCTGCAGGCCCCGTTTTTTTAAAAAAATTATAAACTATAGTCCGTGTACCCCGCCATCACGCCCATCATCTTTCTCACATTCGCGGCGCGGTCTCCTCCAAATACAGCGGAACCGGCGACACAGACATTGGCTCCGGCCTCCAGCACCAGCGGCAGCGTGCGGTCGTTAATACCGCCGTCCACCTCGATATCAAGATCAATCCCGAGCTCCAGAGCCTTGCGGCGCAGTGTGCGGATTTTCTCCGTCATCTCCGGGATATAGGGCTGTCCGCCGTAGCCCGGATTCACCGTCATGATCAGTACCATATCGAGATACGGCAGTACATAATCCAGCGCATTTAAGGGAGTAGCCGGATTCAGCGCTACTCCGGCGCGAAGGCCGCGTTCTTTGATATCGCAGATCACGCGCTGCAGATGGCGGGCCGCCTCCGCGTGCACGGTAATGCTGTCCGCCCCGCAGGCGGCAAATTCCGCTATGTATTTTTCCGGCTCGATGATCATCAGATGCACGTCGAACAGGGTATCCGTCGCACTGCGAATGGAGGAAATGACCGGCATACCGAAGGATATGCTCGGTACAAATACCCCGTCCATCACATCAATGTGAAGGTATTCGGCCCCCGCTTTTTTCACGATACTTACCTCATCGCCGAGCGTCTTAAAGTCGGCGGCCAGAATGGACGGCGCCAGAATGTTCTTCCGGTTCATAACTGCTCTCCTGTATTATAATTGTATTTTTCCTTAGTTTCATGATTCACGTCCATGTTTTTTCTGCAATGCACGCAAATCATATTTTCTACAGATCAATGTCTGTCGGTCAATACTTCTTTCGGTTCTTCAGTTCTTCCGCAAGCAGCGTATAACTCTCGTACCTTGCGGCAGGTATTTCTCCGGCCTCCACCGCGGCTTTTACCGCACAGTCCGGCTCTTTTAAGTGCATGCACCCTTGAAACCGGCACCGCTCTTCCCAGGGCGCAAATTCATGAAAATACTCTTTTAATTCCTCATATTCAATATCCGGCAGATACAAAGAAGTAAATCCCGGTGTATCGAGTATATAGCTGTTCCTCCGGGCATCTGCATCCGGCCGGTTCAAAGCAAATTCCGGCTGCAGTTCCGGTGAATCATTTAAAACTTCCGGCTGATCGTCTGAAAATCCCGTCTGCAGATTTGATGTATCATCGCACGGCTTCATCACCAGCAGCTCCGTATGCCGGGTCGTGTGCTTCCCGCGGTCGGCTTTCCTGCTGATCTCCCCGACTTCCATATGCTGTTCCGGGAGGAAGGAATTGGTCAGCGAGGATTTCCCGACGCCGGATGGCCCGGCCAGAACCGTAGTTTTCCCTTCCAGCATACGGCGCACATGTTCCAGACCTTCCTGCTGCGCGACGCTTATAAAACATACCTCGCAGCCACAGCCGCGGTAGATCTGTTCCAGCTTCTGTATCTGCTGCGCATCGGCAAGATCCATCTTGTTAAAACAGATGATGACCGGGATCTGCTGACAGTTCATCATGATCAGAAAGCGGTCCAGAAGGTTCAGGTTAGGCTGCGGATGATTCAGGGCAAATACCACCATCGCCTGATCGACGTTGGAAGCCGCGGGCCGGATCAGCATATTCCGCCGCGGCAGGAGCCGGTCGACATTGCCGGTCCGCTCCTTTTCATCAAGAATGGAAATCTCCACGTCATCCCCGACCAGCGGTTTTATCTTTTCTTTCCGGAAAATACCCTTGGCGCGGCATTCATAGACTGCGCTGTCCTCAGCGTGCACATAGTAGAAGCCGCCGACTCCTCTGATTATCTTCCCGCGCATGCATCCTCCGTTTCCTGTTTATACGTAACTGTTCAGTACCTTCACAGTTACTCTACTTCACTGAACGTGATCCCGGAATACTCGATCTTGCTCGTCACCTCTCCGGTGTCCTCATCAAGCAGATAAACGTAAGCAATCCCCGTGGACACCCCGGTCGCGCCGGTCACCTGCAGCAGATACGGGAAGGTCGTCGTACCCTCAAATACGGTCGTCTCCGTGCCGTTCTGATACAGCGTAATCCGTACCGGCTGTCCCGTATATCCGGACGGAGCGGTCAGCGAGGCATTGTACTGCCAGGTGCTCCCGCTCGTAGTATTTGTAGTATTCGAAGTCGTCGAGGCCGAACCCGACGAGGTCGATGTAGAACTGTCAATGGTAATGTTGTCGTCATCGTCTGTCGAGCCAGATGAGGTCGAAGAACCGGTACTGATATAGATCGTAACAGTGCTTCCCGCCGGCACCTGCCCGCCCGTGTCCTGTGCACTCGTGCGCGTTACCATGCCCTCACTGATCGTATCGCTGGATTCATACGCATACGCTGCCGTCAGTCCCAGCATCGACAATGCTTCCTCTGCACGCTCTACCGTGTATCCAGTCAGATCCCAGAGGGTCTTATATTCGGTCACAACCTCCTCTTCCTCTGTCTCAGATTCGGCCGCTCCCTGGCTGACGAAGATTGTGATCGTATCACCCTTTTGCACAGTTTCCCCGGCTTCCGGGTCTGTCGAAATGACATAGCCGCTCATCACCGTATCACTGTACTGTGTCCGGTCAACCGTATATTTCAGTCCCTGTGTGATCAGAAGCGCTTCTGCCTGTGAAAGCTCCATATTGCTGATATCATCCAGCGCGAACGATGCTTCCGTCTCCGTTTCGCTTTCGCTTTCTGACTCCGTTTCGCTCTCTGTCTCCGTCTCGGTCGTTTTTTCGATCACGATGGCGTCGTCCGAATCCGATTTCTTTGAGGAAAAATTCACCAGGCCAACCGCGTTCGCCAGCAGCGCAAGGAATACGAAGCCAACCACAACGGCGATGATAATACCGCCAAGCGTCACAGCCTTTTCGAGCTTCGGATTGAGTTCACTGTCCGTATCCTCTTCATTCTTCTTTCCGCTGCGGGCCGCTTCAAAGCTCTCATTTAAATGATAGCTTTCCTCTTCCGTCTTGTCATTTTCTTCCTCTTCGTCATAAGAACCCAGCCAGGAGGGGTCGCCAAACTCCTCTTCCCCGTATCCCGTATTCCAGCGCGTCCCGTCGTAATTGTCATAAAAGCTTTCCCCTCTGACAGGCGCAACGTCCTGATACTGACTCTTCTGGTAATAACTGCCCGGCTGATAGGCGCGGTTCTGCACGGAGCCGGTCTCCTGCGGCTGCAGATTCGCAGCTCCCACATCCAGCGACTCATCATAAGAAGGCATGCGCTGCTCAGACTTGATCTGCTCCATCTCTTCTTTTGAGAGGATGATCGTCTGTGAAGTACGGTCCGCCACCTGCCAGGTCACAAAGTCTCCCTCCGGATTGACCAGTGATTCCCGTAAGTCCCGGATCAGCTCGGTCATATTCGGATAGCGCCGGTCAGGGCTTTTCTGCGTACATTTCATCACGATCTGGTTCGTGGAAAACGGAATCTCCGGCACTTCTTCTCTGGGGCCATGCACCTCGTCCTGCAGATGATGCAGTGCCACCTCGACCGCCGTATCCCCGTCAAACGGAACATGGCCGGTCAGCATCTCATACATCGTAATGCCGAGCGAATAGATATCGCTCTTCTCATCGCTGTAACCGCCTCTGGCCTGTTCGGGCGAGCTGTAATGCACCGAACCCATGACGCCGGATGTCATCGTGTTGGAAGAAGCCGCCCTCGCGATCCCGAAATCTGCCACTTTGACTTTTCCGTCAGTAGAAATCATGATGTTCTGCGGCTTGATATCCCGATGAATAATGCCGTTGTTGTGCGCGGCCTCCAGTCCCGCGGAAATCTGCAGCGCAATGCTGGTCGCCTCACGGACGGATAATCTTCCCTTGTCCGCGATGTAATCCTTGAGCGTGATCCCTTCTACCAGCTCCATCACGATGTAATTGATGCCCGCTTCTTCTCCCTCATCGTATATATTGACGATATTGCCGTGCGCAAGACCGGCTGCAGCCTGTGCTTCCGCCCGGAACTTGGAGGTAAAGACCTTATCCTCCCGAAATTCCTTCTTCAGCACCTTGACAGCCACAAAACGGTTCAGCTTGTGGTCTAATGCTTTATATACATCGGCCATGCCGCCGGAACCGATCCTTGAGACGATCTCATATCTGTTCTGAATAAACATTCCTGAACTTAACATATCCCATACCCCATATCAAACTTCAGCAAGGACAACCGAAATGTTGTCTTTTCCCCCGTTCTTATTCGCTTCGTTCACCAGATGGCATGCCGCCTCCTTTGGCAAAGAATATTTCCTGACGATCTGCAAAATCTCAGCATCCTCTACCATATTGGTAAGACCGTCGGAGCAGAGCAGGATCACATCACCCTCCTCCAGCTTCACGTCAAAGAAATCGATCCGCACCGGCGATTTGACTCCCACCGCCCGCGTGATCACATTTTTATCCGGATGACTGCGCGCATCCTTGCGCTGCAGCTCCCCCATCCGCACCATCTCTTCCACCAGAGAATGATCTCTGGTGATCTGCGCGATCTCCTGATCGATCAGATACAGCCTGCTGTCCCCGACATTTGCGACATAAAGATACCCGTCCACGATCGCGGCAGCGACCACCGTCGTCCCCATACCCTCCAGAGACCGGTCAGAAGCCGCTTTTTCGATAACGCGCTCATTCGCAAAATGAATCGCCTCAGACAACAGCGGAATCGGGCGCTTATCCTGCGCCTGTTCCAGATATTCCACCATCGACTCCACCGTGCACCGGGAAGCCGTATCGCCTCCGTTGTGACCGCCCATCCCGTCAGCCACGATCAGCAGATTCGGCAGATTGCCGACCGGCTGGTCCGACGCATAGATGAAATCCTGATTGGAGGAACGTTTCCTGCCAATGTCTGTGACACTGTAAACCCTCATATTCTCTTGTCCTTTCTCGGTATGTAAGGCAGTCGGACTGATTCGTTTGCCTCTGCTTTTCCCCGGACATTTGTCAGAGCTTCGCCTGCCCTGACTGTTCCATATACCCCTTGCGAAGCTGACCGCAGGCTCCCGCGATGTCACGCCCCATTTCTCTCCTTATAGTAACAGTTTTCCCGCATTTTTCAAGAACATTTTTAAATGCAAGGATCTCGCGGCGTTCCGGCTGCACATAGCTCCGCTCCTTCACCGGGTTGACCGGGATCAGGTTGATATGGCAGTTCATGCCTTCCAGAAGTCTGGCCAGCATGCGCGCATCTTCCTCAGAAGCGTTTTCACCGCTCACAAGACTGTATTCAAATGTCACCCGTCTTCCGGTCTGTTTAAAATAATACCTGCAGGCGTCCAATACCCCGCCCAGATCATATTTATTCGCGACCGGCATCAGCTTCTGCCGTTTCTCCTGAGAAGGCGCATGCAGAGAAAGGGCAAGCGTGATCTGCAGTTTTTCATCTGCCAGCGCCCGGATCCGTTCCGTCAGGCCGCAGGTCGACACCGTGATATTTCTCTGACTGATGTGCAGTCCCTTCTCCTGGGTCAGAAGCTTCAGAAAACGTAGCAGATAATCATAATTATCAAGCGGCTCTCCTGTGCCCATGACCACGACATGGGAAACCCGCTCCCCCGTCAGCCGCTGGATCGCATAAATCTGATCGAGCATCTCAGACGGCAGCAGATTTCTTGTGAGGCCGCCGATCGTCGACGCGCAGAAGCGGCAGCCCATGCGGCAGCCCGCCTGGGAAGAAATGCAGACAGAATTCCCGAACTGATAGCGCATCAGTACGCTCTCGATCACGTTGCCGTCCGCAAGGCCGAACAGATATTTCTCTGTCCCGTCCAGCTTCGAGACACGGCGCTCCACGAGCGTAAGAGCCGTGTAGCCATACTGCGCACGCAGCGTCTCCCGAAGCAGTTTGGGCAGATTCGTCATCTCGTCATAATCCCGCGCAAGCTTCTGATGCATCCACTGATACAGCTGTCCGGCGCGAAACGGTTTTTCGCCGAGTGCCGCAATCTCCGCGGTGAGTTCCTCTAATGTCATGGATTTGATGTCTGTTTTACAATCGTTGTTTTCCTTCATCATCCTTACCTGTTTTTATCCAATGGTTCAGGCCGGGTGCTTACGGATTTTTCCGCAGTCTGGCGATGAAAAACCCGTCTGACTGATGTACGCCCGGAAGCAGCTGCAGAAAGCCCCCAGACGTCGTCCGGCATTTCAGTTCGTCACAGATATAGGGATCAATGCTCTCCAGACGGAACGGAAAATTCTCCAGAAACCATTTGATATTGTACTGATTTTCATCCGCACCGATCGTACAGGTGCTGTAGATCAGGGTGCCGCCCGGACGGACATAGTCCTGCACATTATACAGGATCCTGCGCTGCAGCTGAATGATGTCCTGCTGCTGTTTTTCTGACATTTTGTATTTAATGTCCTGTTTTTTCCGGATCACGCCAAGCCCGGAACACGGGACATCCGCCAGCACGATATCCGCCTTGCCTCTGGATTCCTCGTCCGGCACCGTCGCATCCATCCGCATCGCGCGGATGTTGATCGCGCCCGTCCGCTCGATATTTTCCTGCATCAGCTGCACTTTGCGTTCAGAAATGTCGCGCGCCTCGACATAGCCGCTGCCCATCAGCTTATCCGCGATGTGCAGGCTCTTGCCTCCCGGCGCCGCGCAGACATCAATGCAGCAATCGCCCCAGTTCACGGCCGCGATCTCCGCCACCAGCATGGAGCTGATATCCTGTACCTGAATCCAGCCCTTACGGAAAGCACTCACTGCCCCGATATAATTGTAATCCGAAATTTCCAGCGCATAGTCCAGATAGGGGTGCTGTTTTACCGTAATTCCCTGCGCGATCAGATCACTGACGATCTCTTCTTTTGATGCTTTGGCAAGATTGCAGCGCACGACCGTGCCCCTGGTCATATGGGAATCCCGGCACATTTTCTCAGTCGTCTCATAGCCGAACTGCGCCGTCCACTTATCCAGCATCCAGATTGGAAAGGAATATTTTACAGAAAGATAATGCAGCGGCTCTTTCTCCTGATCCGGATAGCGCACCTGGGAAAGCCGCCGCGCCGTATTGCGCAGCACTCCGTTGACAAAGCCCTTCAGATTGTAAAAGCCTTTCTTCTGCGCCAGCTTCACCGCCTCGTTGCAGACCGCGGAATCCGGAACGCTGTCCATATATTTCAGCTGATACACAGACAACCGAAGCAGGTTGCGGATCAGCGGTTTCATATTGTAAACAGGGACATTTGAAAACTGTTCAATGATATAATCCATCTGTATCATATGTTCCAGCGTGCCCTCAACAAGTCTCGACAAAAATGCCCGGTCCCGTTTTTCCAGATACTGGTATTTCTCCAGCGTCTCGCGCAGGACCACATGGCTGTATGCTTCCTCCTCGGTGATCTCCATCATCATGCCGAGCGCGACTTCCCTTAAATTCACCGGTTTTGCCATCTGCGTCGTCTCCCCTTCCGTCGCTTCATCTGCCATAACTGTTCTGTATCTTCATAGTAACCATTTTTCTTTCATTTCACAGCCCTGAATTCGTAACTGTTCCATACTGTCGCAGCCGCCCGAATTCCTATATTCCGTTCTCAGATCCATCTGCAGATCAGACGACCGTCTCAAGCTTCTCGCCAGGCTTCACGGGATATCCGCGCAAAAACGCGCCGATCTCCATCCGTTTCTTCCCTTCCGGCTGCAGCTCGAGAATCGAAAGCACACCATGACCGGTCTGCACGTACAGAGAAGACTTCGTGACCGCACAGACTGTCCCCGGTGCAGTCATCTCTGTCTGTTCTGCTGTCTTTGCTTCTGCCGGTTCCGTTGTCTCTGTTGCCGCCGTCAATCCTGTCTGCGCAGCGGCGGATCCGGCTCTTGCAGTTTCCTCTCCCCCCGTCTCCGATCCCGGGACCTTTGCTTTCCAGACCTTCAGCGTTTTCCCGCGAAACCCTGTCCAGGCGCCCGGCCAGGGATCCACGCCGCGGATCCGGCATTCAATCTCATGAGCGCTCCTTTGCCAGTCGATGCGGCCATCCTCCTTCGTAAGCATGGAAGCGTACGTGGTCGGACTCATCTCCGGCTGTTTTTCAAACTGCGCCGTGCCTTTATCCAGCGCATCCAGTGTCCGGATCAAAAGCTGCGCCCCCACCTGGCTTAGCTTATCAAACAGGCTGCCCCCGGTCTCGTCCTCTGCCAGCGGCACAACTTCCTTTAAGATCATATCCCCGGTATCCAGACCGGCGTCCATGCGCATCGTGGTCACGCCGGATTCCTTTTCCCCGTCGATTACCGCCCACTGGATCGGCGCGGCGCCGCGGTATTTCGGAAGCAGGGAAGCATGAACGTTGATGCAGCCATATTCCGGCAGATCCAGAATGGTCTGCGGAATGATCTGTCCGAAGGCCACGACCACGATCGCATCCGGCCGCATCTCTTTTAACACATCCAGCCACTGCGGCTCCCGGATCTTCACCGGCTGATACACCGGAATGCCGGCTGCCGCGGCGGCTGCCTTCACCGGCGTCATCTGCAGTTCTTTTTTGCGTCCCTTCGGCTTATCCGGCTGGGAAAACACTGCCTGCACCCGGTACTTATCCGAAACGATCAGAGCGTTTAACGTCCCCACCGCAAAGTCGGGCGTCCCCATAAAAACTACATTCTGCAGCATGTATACTCACCTCATATCCTGTCTTCATTTCACAGTGTTCGAAAATGCAGTATTGTACTGATTATACGTCAGCTTCTATACAGCAAACGTGATCATTGTTAATCTTCCAATTCATCCGTCACATCAAACAGGTCTCCTTCGACCTTCTCAACATACATGATGCCTTCCAGATGATCGCATTCGTGACAAATGGCGCGAGCCAGCAGCCCTCTGCCTTCCAGCACAAATTCTTTCATATTCTCATCGAGCGCTTTCACCTTCACATATTCCGGGCGCGTCACATTTCCGGCCTGCCCCGGCAGGCTTAAGCAGCCTTCCTGTCCCGTCTGCTCACCCGCAGTCTCCAGAATCTCCGGATTGATTAACACGTACGGACCGCCGGAATTTGTCACGGTACTTTCATTTGCGCCGCTTCCGTTCGCATCTGCATTTGCATTTGCATCTGCATTTACACCTGCACTTTCATTTTCCGTTTCTTCTTCCGCTCCGCTGACATCGATCACGACAATACGCTTCAATACGCCCACCTGCGGCGCAGCCAGCCCGACGCCGTTTGCGTCATACATCGTATCCAGCATATCGCGGATCAGAAGCTTTGTGCGCGGGGCCATCATCTGTACCGGGCGGCATTTCTTTTTCAGGATCTCGTCTCCATAAATTCTGACATTTCTTAAGGCCATCTCAAAATTCCTACCTTTCAAAATTAATATTTATATTGGAAAAGCCGCTGTTCATCTCAATATACTGCTCCATATAATTTTTGATCAGTGTCAGCGCTTTTTCATTCTTATGACGGATGTAAAAAACCATGCGGTAAATATCGTTCACCTTCGCCACCGTCTCATCCGCGGGACCCATCATGACGGCGTGATATTTTTCCGAAAGCCCTTTCGCAAACCGGGCCAGATACGACACCGCCTGCGTAAGACGCTCCTTATCCCCGGAAGCGCAGTGGATGCTCATCAGAGAGCCGACCGGCGGATAGCCGGAAAGTGAGCGGAATTCGATCTCCTGCCCGTAAAACGGCTCGTAGGTCTGCGCCGCGGCGCAGCTGATCGCGTAATGCTCCGGCTGATACGTCTGGATCACCACTTCTCCCGGCACTTCCCCGCGCCCGGCCCGACCGGCGGCCTGTGCCAGCAGCTGATAGGTCCGCTCCGCAGCCCGAAAGTCGCTGCTGTTCAAAGAAAGATCGGCCGCAAGCGCTCCGACCAGAGCCACCTGCGGAAAATCATGTCCTTTCACGATCATCTGCGTGCCGACAAGAATGTCCGCCTCGTGTCTGCCGAAGGCACGGAGGATCTCCGCGTGCCCGTCTTTGCCCCGGGTCGTATCCGCATCCATCCGCAGAATCCGGGCATCCGGAAAAGCCGCGGCCACGACCGCCTCAATCTGCTGCGTCCCTGCCTTGAAACCGCCGATAAACGGTGAGCCGCACTTCGGACACTTCTTCATGACCGGCTCCTCATAGCCGCAGTAATGGCAGATCAGACGGGCGCCAGCGCTTTTCTTATGCAGAGAGAGTGAAACATCGCAATGCGGGCATTTTACCACATGGCCGCAGGAACGGCAAGAGTAAAACCCGGCATACCCTCTGCGGTTCAGGAAAAGCATGCTCTGCTGCCCCCGATCCAGAACCGCACGCATTTTTTCCGCAAGGGAACGGCTTAAGATCGAGCTGTTGCCGTCCCGAAGTTCTTTTCGCATATCCACAATGGAAACGTCCGCCAGCTGCGAACCGGTCGCCCGGTGCTCCATCTTAAGCAGCCGGCTCATCCCCCGCGCAGCGGCATAATAGGATTCCAGAGAAGGCGTCGCGGAACCCAGCACCAGAGTCGCTCCCTCCAGCGCCGCCCGCTTGCGGGCGACCTCCCGCGCATCGTAGCGCGGCGTCGTCTCACTTTTATAGGAAGGCTCATGTTCCTCATCGATAATGATCAGTCCCAGACGCTCAAACGGTGTGAACAGCGCCGAGCGCGGGCCGATCATCACATCAATATCTCCCGCCTTCGCCCGTTCAAACTGATCATAGCGTTCCGCCTGCGACAGTCTGGAGTGCAGAATCGAAATCCGGTCGCCAAAGGCGTGATAAAAGCGGACGACATTCTGATACGTCAACGAAATCTCCGGGATCAGCAGGATGGCCTGCCGTCCACGCGCGATCGTCTTCGCGATCAGCTCCATGTAGACGGCCGTCTTGCCGCTGCCGGTCACGCCGTGGAGGAGAAATTCGCTGCAGGTATCTGCAGCTTTGCTGTCTGTCGCGTTATCTGTCTCGTTATCTGTCTCGCTGTCTGTCTGTTTCTGCTTACCCGAGCCATTTTTTCTGTCTGCCGGAAACGATTCATCTGGAGAATGAGCCCAGGATCTGCAGATGGCATCCACCACATTCTGCTGCTCCGGCGTCAGGGCGAAACCTGTCACAGAACTGTATCTTCCCTTCTCCAAAAATTCATTCGCTCCGGTTTCATCCCGCAAATGTGCAGATGCGCTCTGCATCTCCTCCCGCAGCTGCATAAGTACGGCCGGAGTCCGGTAGACCTGCTCCGACTCGCAGCGGATGATACCCATCTCCTCCATGGAGCGCAGCACCGGCTGCGTGATCCGTAAGGTACCGGTCACCGCCTCCTGCGGGAGCACCGGTTCCTCCATCAATGCCTCCAGAAGCCTCGCCCGCGCGGTCTGATGCTTCTTCTTAAACTCCGCAAGCTTGACACCTGCCTCTTCGGAATCCAGAACGAGCACCACCCGTTTTTTCTTTTTCTGCGGTGCGCTGCTGTGAAACGGAAGTACGGTGCGAAGCGCCTGCACGGTCGTTGAACCATAATAATCGCGCATCCAGAGCGCCAGAGCTGTCAGCTTCGACTCCGCGCCGCCGATACTGGTCACCCGCTGCCGGATGGTCTTGATCTTCTCCGGCGCGCAGGCGGGTGTCGGTGAAATGCGCAGCACATAGCCCTTCGTCAGCCGGTCTCCACGCCCGAACGGGATCTCCACCACATCGCCCGGCTCCAGTGTGTCCGCCAGTTCGTCAGGAATCCGGTATTGAAATGACTGATCCAGTTTGCCAAGTGAGATATCGATGATGATATCTGCGTATAATGTCATGCGTCACCTTCTTAACTTCAGGTCACACCTGAGTCAGACTATTTGCCTCGGCATCCACCGCAGCCACGTTGATTTTTGCGTTTGCCTTGTGCCGCTTATTATTCCCTGCTTCGCTGAAACTCGCTTCGCTCAGACAATGGCGAAGCAGGGAAAGCTATGCTCGGCAAACCTGCAAAAATCTGCCTACCGCCTGCGTGCGGATACCTGAGGCTGCATTCTGTCCTGACACAGGTGTGACTTGTAATCTCATTTCTTCTCGTCTTCTTCCAATATCTCCCGAATCAGCACGCGCTCATCCATCGGATACTGCACGCCGCGGATCTCCTGATAGTCCTCATGGCCCTTTCCGGCAAGGACGATGATATCTCCCGGCTCGCCGTGATGGATGGCCCAGGCTATGGCCTCCTTGCGGTCCGTGATCTTAATGTACTTTCCGTCTGTTTTATTCATGCCGGTCACGATGTCCTCGATGATTGCCTCCGGCTCCTCGAAACGCGGATTGTCCGAAGTGATCACTGTCAGATCCGCCAGTCTTCCGGACACCTCGCCCATCTCGTAGCGGCGCAGCTTTGAACGGTTGCCGCCGCAGCCGAATACACAGACCAGACGGTGCGGATGGTATTCGCGCAGCGTCTCCAGAAGGCTTTCCAGCGCCATCGCGTTGTGCGCATAATCGATCATCAGCGTAAACTCATCCGAAACCTTTATGAGCTCCACGCGGCCTTTTACCTTTGCTGTTTTCAGCGCTTTGCAGATGTCTTCAATACCGACCTTAAAATGCCGGCAGATGGCAATCGCTGTCAGGGAATTATATACGCTGAACTTGCCCGGAATGTCAATCTCCACATCGAAGCGGGTGGTATCATCCTCGTCAGATGATTTCTCCACAGCCGCATTTTTCCATGATACCGTGTACGCAATCCCCAGATACCCCGGCCGCGATACCAGCTTCATATTCTCCGCGCGTACCCCGGCCTTTCCCGACAGCCCAAAAGTCTCCACCTCGCAGGTATGTCCTTTTAAGATTGCTTCCAGGTGCTCGTCGTCCGCGTTTAAGATTCCGTATTTGCACTGCTTAAAAAGGCGGCTTTTGCACTCCAGATAGTCCTCAAAGCTTGCGTGCTCTGCCGGTCCGATGTGATCCGGCTCGATATTCGTAAAAATACCGATTTCAAACGGAATCCCTGCCGTGCGCTCCAGCATCAGGCCCTGCGAGGACACCTCCATCACCACGACCTGGCAGCCCGCGTCCGCCATGCGCCGGAAATACTCCTGAATCGTATAAGACTCCGGGGTCGTATTGTGCGCCGGAATCCGCTCCTCGCCAATCACAGCCTCGATCGTGCCGATCAGCCCGACCTTGTAGCCTGCCGACTCCAGGATCGACTTTACCATATAGGTCGTGGTCGTCTTTCCCTTCGTCCCGGTCACACCGATGATTCTCATCTCATTTGCCGGATATCCGAAATAAGCCGCTGAGATCAGCGCCATTGCGTACCGCGTATCCGCCACACGGATCACCGTCACATCTGCAGGTGCTTCCACCTCGTCCTGCACCACCAGCACCTTCGCGCCCTTCGCCACCACATCCGGCACATACTGGTGGCCGTCCGTCACGGCTCCTTTGATGCAGAAAAACAGAGAACCCTCCTCCACCTTACGCGAATCATTGACCAGATTCCTCACTTCCGTGTCCGTCGTTCCCTGCACACATACATATTCCAATTGTTCCAAAAGCTGTTCCAGTTTCATTTCCGGTTCTCCTTATGTCTCGTTTCTTATTTTAATTTGTTCTATCATTTTTTCATTTTTTCAATGATACATTCATGATGCTTTTTTTCATCGTAATTGATCCCGCAGAGTAATAAATTTCCATAATAATCCTTCAAAGCTTCAGGATAATTCTGTTTTTTTATCTGAGCAATCGCAGCAGTAACAGATTTATGATACTTTAATTCTACTACAACAGCAGGTTTATCCATATGATGAGGCCTTGGGATAAAGCAAATATCCGCATACCCTTTTCCTGACGGCAATTCTCGGATCACAGTATAATATTCCCGTGCAAAATAAAAGGCCAACGTTATCGTACAACTAAGAGAATTCTCATCATTATACTTCAAAACAGAACACTCCTGATGTGCTTTTTCCACTCCAAACGCCACCGTATCAGAATCCATATTCCACAACGCCTGAAGCAGTTTTCTCGAAGTCCGTACCGACTCTGCCACTTCAGACCAGGAATCAATCTTTTGAATCGAACGAATGAATTCCTCTGCAACTTCTTTATTGGGAACAGATACACAACGTTTTTCCTGATCATATGCCAGATAGCCAAGATGTACCAATAAAGTCAACACCTCATCACGGCTGTGAAACTCTGACATATCATTTTTAAAAACTCCTGTGTCTATTTCCACTGTGTTTCCTGAAAGCATTTCTATGATAGCATCTTTCAGGCCGTCTATGTTAAGTTGAATATAATCTTTCAGCGCCTCATAGCTCTCCGTCTGGTTCCAATAGGTGCCATAGTTTTTCCTTAGCATGGATTCCACAATGGATTTTGGGCTGTAAATGGAATATTCCTTCCGTTCTCCTTCCGGATTGGATATCATATGATAACCATCATACCATTCCTTTACCCCGGAAATGTCCATAGAATATTGTTTGCACAGGTCAACCACTTCTTCTTCCGTAAAACCAAAACAGTCACTGAGTTCCGCTGAATCTGTCATGGAATACTCAAAAAACATATTCAGTGTCGAATGTTCCCCATATTTTTTGATGGGCAGAATTCCTGTCATAAAAGCCAGTGCAACATAGGGCTGGTCTTTCATGAGGTTGCGAAGAAAATCAAGGTACAAAATCTGCTCAGCCAACGAATGATATCGCCGCATCACACAGTCCCACTCGTCAATCAGAAGAATAAACTGTTTTCCGGTTTCCTGAAAAACATCCGATAAAGATTCAGATAAATCCTCCTCATCCCGAAAAACAATCTCCGAATACTGTCTTTTCAAATCTATCATGACAAATCTTGTCAGGCGATCAAGCATAGCCTCTACATTTTTCTCTTTTGTCATGAAGGACTGCATGTCGACTTTGATCACATTGTACTGATTCAGATGAGTCTGAAATGACTGGTCCTTGCTGATCTTCATTGTATGAAAAAGCGCACCGGTATCTTCTCCTGCGGTATAATATGCGGACAGCATATCCATAGCCATTGTTTTGCCGAAACGGCGCGGACGACTGACACAAATGTAGCCCTGCTGCGTATTCAGGCAGGAATTCGTGAATGAAATCAGCTGAGATTTGTCCACATATATTTTTGAATTGATGCTTCGTCTAAAATTCAAACTGCTTGGATTCAAATAGGCTCCCATGATTTTCACTCTCCTTCGAAACGGTTCAGTGCCTTCACTGTTACCATTCAGATACCATTAGCAGTGACAATTTCCTTTTCATCCATTTCCTCTTTCTCATCTCAAAAAAGCGTCATACCATTTCATAATCGACTGATCGTCATTCTGATACAGGTTATCTCCCAGTATATAATCCAGAATTTCCTCCTGCGCATAGGAAAGCTCTTTTACACATTTCGCATTCTTCGGATCCAGCTTCGTGTAACAGAGCATTTCTATTGCATGAATGCAGAACTCCGATGCCCCGAGCTTATCGTTCTTATTTTTACGGCGGATTGCACGAGCCACCTCGCTTCCGGCATTGCAGATCTGCTCGCTGATCGGCATGTCCCACCATCTTTGTAAGTCATCCATAAGCCTGTCACCCCTCGCTTCATTAGATTACCACGTTCCGACCTGCTTAGCAAGCCACGTTTTCATGCAAGCTTGACAGCCACGTTTTCATGCAAGCTTTAAAATTGCCATATGCGTAGTTCCCTTTTATCGAAAATATCCATAAAGGAAGCCCTGCCTATCTCAGCAGGGCTTTCTCTTTACCTTCTCTTTCTGTAAATCATTGCTTCTGATACAGCCATCATCGAAATCATCATAATTACAATTAAGAGGACAACCGGGCTGGAATCCCCAGTCTGCGGGCTGGATGATGTTTCACTTTCCGTAGACGAGGTATCCGTTTCGCTTTCCGTTTCTTTGCTTGTTTCAGTCTCTGTTTCGTTTTCCGTCCCGGCGGAATTTCCCCCGGACGTTTCCCTTTCTGTTTCCGGAGCTATTTCGGTTTCTGATTCTGTGAATGTTTCTTCCTCTGTTTCTCTTATAGTTTCAGGTTCAGTTTCTGATCCTGTTTCTACAGAGGTTTCAGTTTCAGTCTCCGCAGGTGTTTCACTTTCTGCAGGTGTTTCACTTTCTACTGGTGTTTCACTTTCTGCAGGTGTTTCACTTTCTACTGGCGTTTCACTTTCCGTCCCGGTTTCACCCTCCGTGCCTGTCGAATCTGGCAGGTCAAATGTGCTCGTATAGGTTTCACCCTCAAACTTCGCACTTTAAAAAGTGCGATTGCACCTTGAAAATTCAATAAATATC
>JAJQHQ010000007.1 GCA_021199655.1 Lachnospiraceae bacterium
ATGTTCAGTCGGTCGCTGGATTTCGGCCAGAAGGCTCAAGATTCCGAGAGCCTATAATATTCCTTTTGATATGATGTTTTTAGCATTTCAATCCGTAAACATCATCTACTGTAGTGGCAGCCCCAACATTTTTGAGTTCCCTTCAATATTATTTTTGTGTCCCGGAAGCTTTCTTATCCGCGTTCTGCGTAAAACCTCCCCCGGTCAGTCCTTCCTGAGCCAGCATGGAGTTCAGTACAGAGATATCAGTAGAAATATCCCACGCCTGCTCCTCATACAGGCTGTCCAGAAGGTTCTCAAACGCTGTATTGATCGTATCCAGCGCGCTCTCGATCTCTTTCTTTGTCTCGGCCATATTTTTGCCCTCTGCCGGCTGTGCGTCCAGTTCACAGTAAGCGTCCAGAAGCTTCTGTGTCGTCGGCAGATAATAACTCATCATCTTCCGGAGATCCGTCACCGCCCCCGGATCTTTCTCTGCTTCCCGGAAAATCCTCGTCACCACCAGTTCCAGACGGGTAAGCTTTGCGGTAATCTCCTCTCCCGGAATCTTCTCATTGCACTCGTGAATATGACGGATATAGCGTTTCCCCTCGTCAATCAGCGCCTGATGCTCCGGCGAACGCTTCTTCGAACTGTTCGCGGATGCCGCAGAATCCGTGGAATTGTCGGTGGAATCCGCGGTTCCCGCCGCAGAGCTCTGTGCAGCCGCCGCTGCATTCGCAGCCTGCTCCCGCTGCCGCCGTTGAAATTCCTCTTCTGTCTGCAGATACTGCTGATAAGTCGACTGATCCGTGATCAGCATCGTCTCCTTCCGGTCCAGATACCCCACCGGAAAATAACCGCGCCGGATCATATTTTTCAGATCCTTCGCCACATATTTCGTCGTATCGCCAATCCCGGAAGCCAGCTCCTCGATCTTACAGTATGTCCGCCCGCCGAGCACTTCCTGATAACGGCGGAACCGTCTGGAAAGTCCGAGCCTTTTCTGTCCTGTCGCGCCGACCAGCAGGCTGCCCGCACAGCAGATCCCGTTCATCATACCGCTTCCCACCAGAAAAATCATATTGCCTGTCACAGCGGCGACCATCGCCTCCAGTGCCAGCGCTCCTCCAAACATCACGCCCAGCCCGTAGCCGGCATATTTCATTACCTTGCTTCCAAGCTCGCCCGGCACCCTGCGTTTTACCGCGGACGGCTGATACCGCCGGTCATAAGTCTGTCCGGCGCTCCCGGAAGACCTCCCGGCATTCTGCGAAGCCCCTCCGGCGCTCTGGGAAGACTGTCCGGCGCTCCTGCCGTAAGCCTGCTCATATGCCCTGCGCGTACGATCCGCTGAACCGCGATACGTCTGATCATACTCACCGCTCCTGCCGTTACCCGTATTTCCGTAGGAACCATAGCCATTTCCATGGCTTCCTCCGCGGTTCCCCGTGCTTCCGAGGTTCCCCCGCAGTGCATCCTGAAGCCCGTCCATCGCATCATTCACAACATTGGAAATCGTATTCCCCAGCTGTGAAAAATCTCCCGTGTCCACAGCGTCCTGTACCAGATTTTTTATCTGCTCGCCGGTCTCATACCAGTCGTTTCTCGTCATATCACGCACTCCACTTCTCTGTCGCAAGCCGCCGCTGTCACGTCTTTATACATCCGCATCCCGAAAAGGCAAAATCAATGCGTCGGCTTATTGCTTCGAGTATATCACCTAAGCAGGAGTCACGCAAGAATGAAAGGAAAAAAAGAAAAAAGGCTGCCCGCCTTCTGGTGAGCAGCCTCTGCTTTGTTTCTTTTATGACCAGTATCTTCTTGCGCATACCGGTGTGCGGTAATTGTAGTTCGAGATGATGATGCCGGTGCTGGATGTACTTGCGTGTACGATCTGTCCGTTGCCGATGTAAAGCGCTACGTGGCTGATGCCGCCGCCGTTCGAGTAGAACAGCAGGTCGCCCGCCTGAATGTCGCTTAAGGATACCGCTGTACCGCCGCTTGCCTGAGAAGCTGCTGTACGGGAAATGCTGATCCCGAAGTGCGCGAATACAGACTGTGTAAATCCGGAGCAGTCAGCGCCGTTGGTCAGGCTTGTCCCACCGTATACGTACGGGTTGCCCACAAACTGTACCGCATAGTTTGCGATGGACTGACCGGTGGTAGAGGACGAAGAGCTGGTTGTGGTAGTCGTCGTGGTCGCCTCAGTCTGTGCTTCCGTAGCTGCCGTCTCGGTCTGTGCCGCTTCTGTCTGAACAGCCTCGGTCGCCGTTGTCTCGGTCGTTGTAGCAGCTGCCTCAGTCGCAGTCGTCTCGGCCGCAGCAGTTGTCTCACTTGTCGTAGTCGTTGTCTCCGATGTGGAAGAGCTGTACTTGATCTCATCCGCCTCAGCTACCGCATTCAAATAATCCTGATATGCAGCTACCGCCGCGTCATAGGTGTCATATACCAGCTGTTCGTCCGCCTGATGTGTCGCCTCATCGGCCGCTTCCTGCGCGTCCAGATAAGTCTGATATGCCGCATCTACCGCTGACTGCGCTTCGCTTAAGCTTGTCGAAGACGATGTCGTTGTCTCGGTCGTTGTGGTGGCCGCCGCTGCCGCTTCTGCCTCTGCTGCTGCCGCCGCCTCTGCTGCCGCCGCCTCTGCTGCTGCCGCTTCCGCCGCTGCTTCCTGCTCGGCAAGATATGCAAGCCACTGCTCATCCAGTCTCTCCTGCTCCTCTTCCAGAGTCTCTCCTGTAGAGTAATAAGAGTCATAGTCTACATACCAGGCATTGACATATCCGTATGTACCATCCTCAAGCACGACCTTCATCCAGTCGCCCTCATAAGCAACTACTTCCATCTGATCGGAATAATAAACCATGGCGATCGTCTCAGAATCCTCACTTGCCTCTGTATGAACCCAGAGTCCTTCCGCATTGACCGTCGCTACGTTGTAGGCTGTCTCTTCCGCGATCGTACTCGCTTCCTCGCCGGTAGCGATATAAGCCGCATTCACATATCCGGTCACGTTGCCTGACTGGATCTCATACCAGTCGCCAAGCTGCCCAAGGATCGTCACAGAATTGTTATTGTAAATCTTGCCTACCACTTCGCTGTCCGCACTTGCCTCAGAACGAACGTTGATGTAATTATCACACTGCCCGAAAGCCGTCTCGCCGCTCATGCTCGTGTCATATACCAGCTCTGTCTCTGTCTCTGTTTCAGCCGCTTCTGTCTCAGCAACAGACGTATCCGCAGAAGTCTCTGCCGCTGTCTCAGCTGCCTCATCTGTGGAGGACTCAGCCGTATCCGCTGCGGATTCCGATGTATCATCTGCCGACTCTTCTGCAGAAGCTTTCGCCGTTCCCTTCACAGCGATCACAGAATCCGTCTCGGAAAGTCCTGCCAGCGTTGTGCTGACTACTACTGTATTTTTCTCACTAAGCCCTGCCAGCGTCATACCTGAATTATCTGCCAGAGCAGCCATGCCAAAGCTCGAAACCGCAATTCCCACTGCCAGACAGCAGGCTGTAAACTGCATCACTGCCTTCTTCATCATCTATCCCCGCCTCCAAGTATTTTTAAAATTTATTACGAAATTATTACATTTATTACGTGCTTATCATAACAAAGGACTTGGATATTGTCAAGGGTTATTAACAACTTTTTAATTTTTTTCATTTTCTGTTTACATTTTCCAGAAAGGCGCAAAAGGGCAGGCCATCAAAGGCCTGCCGATTCCGCATTTTTACTGAGTAAGCGCTGTTTTATAACAAATATCCAGGGGATTAAGCCCGATTCAGGTACGCTTCAACAGAGGAAATCACGTTTGCCCCGTCCGAAACCGCCGTCACAATCTGCCTCAACCGCTTTGTTCGGATGTCTCCCGCTGCGAAAAGACCCGGTTTTTCCGTAATTCCATCCTCGGACGCGGAAATATAACCATTTTTATCAAGCTGTAATAAATTGGTAACAATTTCCGTGTTAGGCCGCGTCCCCACCGCAATGAATACACCGTCCAGGTCAAGTGCCCGTTCGCCTCCGTCCTTTTTGTTCCGGATTCGAATGCTCTCCACATGATCGTCGCCGCGGATTTCCGTTACCTCGGAATCCCAGATAATTTCCACATTTTTGCACGCTTTCAGCTGTTCCTGCAAAAGGCGTGCTGCCCGCAGTTCATTCCTGCGGTGGATCAGATACACCTTACTGCAGCCACGCGCCAGAAACAGTGCGTCCTCGGCCGCCACATCGCCGCCGCCCACGACCGCAACCGCCCGTTCCTTAAAAAAAGCCCCATCACAGGTTGCGCAGTAGGAAACACCCATGCCTGCCAGCTCCTTTTCACCGGGTACGCCGAGCATGCTGTGCTTTGCGCCCATCGCCAGCACCACCGTGCGCGCGCGAAATTCCTCACTGCTCGTGTTCAGTACCCAAAAGTGCTCCGCAGCGTTCTCGCTGATATGTCTTACTTCTATATTAATAAACTTCACGCCCAGCTTTTCCGCATGTTCCCGGAATTTCACGCCCAGCTCAAAGCCGCCGATCCCCGGCAGTCCCGGGTAGTTGTCCACCTCATAGGTGTTCAGCATCTGCCCGCCGCTCATATATTCCTTTTCCAGCACCAGTACGGACAGCTGCGCCCGCACCGCATAGATCGCAGCTGTCAGACCGGCCGGACCGGAACCGACGATAATGACATCGTAAATCATGGCGAACCCCTCCTTATAATTCATGATAATACGGGCAGATATCCTCATAATGCCCGTCCTTCATACGGAAACCGCCCGGAATCGTCCCCAGCTGCACAAAGCCCAGCCTCTCATACAGGTGACGCGCGTGCGTGTTGGACTTCACCACCGCATTAAACTGCATCACCCGGAATCCATGTGCTTTTGCCTGCACCAGGCAGTCGCTCACCAGCTTTTCGCCGACATGCAGCCCGCGCACATCGGAGCGCACCGCATAGCTCGCATTCCCGATATGTCCGCATCTGCCGATATTATTCGGATGCAGGATATACAGCCCGTAGATCTGTCCGGATTCCTCTTCCTCAGCAACTGCCGTATAAGTCTGTGACTCAAAAAAAGTCTTTCCTGTCTCTTCCGTCAGATCTTCTTCCTGCGGAAACGCGATGCCGTCGTCGACTACCCGGTTCCAGATGGCAATGGCTGCCTTAAGATCCCTTGCTTCCAATTGTCTTACTTTTATATTCATGATGGTATTCTCCTCAACACTTTATCGGGAATATTATATTTCATACCTGCCTCCGCTGTTTGTTACTATTCACAGCTGCGCTGTGAATGTAACGATTTCGCCCCATTTTAAATGCA
>JAJQHQ010000013.1 GCA_021199655.1 Lachnospiraceae bacterium
GTCAGGTGATCGAAGAGCTTGCGAGTGATTATCCGCAGGTAAAAGGCGGGACAGAACTTCCGACTGCGCTTTTTCAGATCGCGGAGTCTACAGGGCGGCAGTTTGTTTTTCTGATTGACGAGTGGGATGCGATTTTTCGAGAAGCAGCTGATAATGCTCTTGTGAAAGAGCAGTATTTGAATCTGCTTCGGGGCTTATTTAAAAGTCCTGTGACCAGCAGGGCTATTGCTGTGGCATATATGACTGGCATCCTTCCAATCAAAAAATATGGAAAGCAGTCGGCCTTGACCGATGTTCTGGAGCTTACTATGGTCAATCCTGGGAATTTGGCCTGTTATGTAGGCTTTACAGAAGATGAAGTGAAGGCTCTCTGTAAAGAACATGAGTTGAATTATGAGGATATGAAACGCTGGTATGATGGATATTCGTTTGATGACAGCGGATCTGTCTATAATCCGAATTCTGTCATGGAGGCAATCTCCATGCGTAATTACGATACGTATTGGGCGAATACGGAAACATATGAGTCTCTGAAATCTTATATAGAAGAAGACTTTGACGGAATTCAGAGTGCTCTGAAAAGTATGCTGAGCGGACAGGATGTTCCTGTCAATATACGGAAATTTCAAAACGACATGAGCATTCTGAAAAACAGGGATGATGTTTTTACTTTGCTTATCCATCTGGGATACCTGGCATATGACAGGAATACAAAGACGGTACGCATTCCAAATGAGGAAATCCGACAGGAATTTATTACCGCTATCGAAGACAGCGAAAAACACGTAGAACTTGCAAGACTGATTGTGCGGTCCAGACAACTTCTAAAGGATACACTGGCAATGCGCGAGGATGCTGTGGCAGAAGCAATCGAGTCGGTACATCAGTCTTCGGCGGCGCCTCTGTTTTACAATAATGAACAGGCACTTCGAAGCGTGGTTCGCACGGCATATATGGTTTGCATAGATGAGTATGCGGAAATTCAGGAGCTTCCTACCGGCCATGGATATGCAGATCTGGTTTATCTGCCCCGGGCAGGCTCGCCCTTACCGGTACTTCTGATTGAACTGAAATGGAATGAATCAGATGACAGTGCGATTGCACAGATTAAAGATCGTAAATATCCGAAACAGTTGGAAAACCTGCGGCATGATATTCTTCTGGTTGGGATCAATTATTCAGAGAACGATCCGAATAAAAAGCATACTTGTAAAATAGAAAAGCAGACGATCCAAAACAGGTAAAAGCAGACAGGCGAACAAGCTCTCTTTAATCGGCTTGCGCGCCTGTTTTTCTATTCGAGACAGTTTCAATAACCGAGTCGAGCAGAAGCTCCTTTTGAGCAGCAGGACAATCCAGATGCTTTATATACTGGCTGACGGTTTCCGCGTGGATGCCGGCGGCACGCTCTGCCAGTTCTTTCTTTCCGGCTTCTGTTTTGGGATAGTGAACAATCACATGGATTTCAGCACTTTTTCTTGCCATAACAGGCACCCCTTGGTATTTCAGTTTATGTAAAGGAAGACGTCCACTATTACTTTGAAATATGGTGCGGTTTGAGTTTCAAATCTGAATGACCGGTGCTATAATGCAAACAGGCACATATTGGTATTTGCAGGCAGCACAACTATAAATTTCGCACCTCCCTCCGCTGAATCCTGCACAGTGATGGTGCCTTCATGCAATTCTATAATCTCTTTCGCGATGCTTAGACCCAGCCCGAAATGATTCTTATCGGTTCTGGACTGATCATACCGGTAGAAACGCGAAAACACTTTCGCCTTTGCTTCGTCTGGGATGCCTGGCCCGCTGTCACTCACTGTAATAATAAATTTGTTGTGAGATTCTAAGATAGAAGCTAGAATATGCCCGCCTTCAGGAGTATAGGAAACCGCATTATCAAACAAAATTGTGAAAACCTGTGTTAAACGTTCTGGATCGCAATATGCCGTAGCGTCGGATTCTTTAGGAGACGCCCATCGCGCAGCGATTTTAAATGGCGTCACCGAGCTGGCAGGTGCACCGTAAGGTGCGTGTGCCGATTCCAGAGGAATTGAGATTTCCAGAAAAATATGCTTGTGAATCGCAGCTGCTTCAAATTTTTCATATGCTTCCAGAAACAGAGTGTTCAGGCAGACTTCTGTTTTATGGATTGCGATCTTGCCATTATCCAGGGAGGCAAGTGTGAACATATCATTTACAAGGCGCTGCATACGCAGGCTTTCCTTTTTTATAGTTTGAAGAAGTTCCTTTCCCCGTTCTGGGCAGGATTCCATTGCAGACAGAGATGAAATCAGTACAGCCAGGGGCGAGCGCAGCTCGTGTGAAGCATCCGCAAAGAAATTGATCTGGCGCTTATGCCCTTCTTCTAATGGATGAACCAGATAGCGGATCAGGAAGAATGACAGCAGACTTAACAGTAAAATAGCGCATAAAGTGGTCAGAATAACTGACCGATAAAGGGTGTTTGTCCAGATATTTTGTGATACGGGGAAGCGGATAGCAGTGATACAGAGAACAGAATAATTTGTGGAAATATAGGCCACGGATGCCTGACAGCTTTTTCTGATTCCTTCTCCCTCAGAGCTTTTATTCATTTGGAACTCTTTGTGCACAAGCGAAGAGCCGTCTGCGACCGACAGCTCTGAGACGGCGTATTCATTTAAAGCTGTTTCCCGTGCCTGGGCAAACAACAACTCCATATCTGTATCTATTTGATTTTGGCGATAGAGGAGAGGTTCTCCGTTATCCAGGATCGAAACGATAAGGTCGTTGCTCGAACATACCTCGTCAAGCCAGGGATGGGAAAGCGCAACTTCTCCGGTGAAATCCTGATAAAGCTCACTCACTGTTTCTTCAAAATCCTGAAAGCTGGTCAGTTCTTCGTTTTGGTGAAGCAGAAAGAGCAAAACAGCGGTCATAGACAACAGAATCAGAGAGATGATAAAAACACAGAAAAGCGTCATTTTTATGCGAAGTTTACGAAACATTTATTCAGACACCTCCTCTACTTCCAATCGGTATCCTGCGCCTCTTACCGTTTTTAACTGGACAAGACTGTTAAGCGTCTTCAGATGATTTCGCAGAAGATAGATGAAATTATCCACGTTCCGGCTCTCTACATCTACACTTCCATTCCAGACATTTGCAAGGAGCGCCTCTCTTGAAAATGTCTGGTTTGCGTGACTCATGAAAAATAACAGAAGGGCAGATTCGCGCGCAGTAATCGGCACTGTTTTCCCGTTACAACGTAAGACCTGCTTATCTGTGTCCAGAAACAAATCTCCTGCAGACGGTGTGTTGGTCTTTATCATTTGAGGCCGGCGAAGAATGCAGTGGATACGTGCCAGCAGCTCTTCGAAAGCAAATGGTTTTACCAGATAATCGTCAGCTCCACGGTTCAGACCTTCAATTTTTTGCGCCAAATCGCCCATACCGGTGAGAAATATTACAGGTGTGGAAATCCCCTTATCCCGTATAATCTGTAGAAAATCAATGCCATTTAAAACCGGCATCTTCCAGTCGAGCAGAATCAGATGGTAAGTCTGCTGCTGCAGATAAAACAGGCCATCGTTGCCGTTCGTACAGGTATCCGTTTCGAAGCCATGGTTGACAAGCTGTATCTTCAATGCGTAAGAAAAATCAAGATCATCTTCAATCAGCAATATTCTCATGTGGCTCTCCCATAATTCATAGTGTTAGGCTAATCCCATTATACACTACGAATATCTAAATTTTATCTAATCTTCTATATTTTTTTGAATTCAGAACAGCAGGCCACAGGTCTACGCTCCGCTTCGGTCGTCGCTAAACGGACGTCCACTGGACGTCCAGCGACGCCTTCTTCGAAGGCTATATGCCGCTTGCACGTCATATTCTCCGCTGCCGCTCCGGTCGGTGCTAAACGAGCGCCACTGGCGCTCAGCACCTGAGGCTCGATGGGCGTCTTCGTTCCACTTCGGTCGGCGCTAAACGATCGTCCACTGGACGATCAGCGTTCCGCCCATCCCGAAATGAAAATACAGTCTTTAGCAGGTAAACCTGCCAGCCTGTCTTTTCATTTCGATGCTGTTCTGAACTTTTAGACGAAAATTAGATAAAGAAATTTTCCCATTTAGATTAAATTTAGATATTCGCCTGATAGAATGGTGTCAGAAGCAGGGAGCAGGGATGCTGAAAGGAGAAAACGGAGGCTATGACAAATCAAAAACGCTGGAAAGGCTTTCTTTGGATTTTGCCGAGCCTTTTCGGAACAATTATTTTTTACTGTATACCATTGATGGACGTAATCCGCCGCTCGGTGACGGAAAATGCAGGTTCTGCTTTTGTTGGACTGAAGAATTTTCAAACGGTTTTTGAAAATACAGCCTTTAAGCTTGCGGCAAAAAATACACTGCGCTTTATTGTAGTATGTATCCCGCTTCTGCTGACTATGTCATTGCTGCTGGCAGTAGTGATCATGCGCTGCCGATGGGGGAATTTTTATAAAAGCGCGATGCTGCTGCCGATGGCTTTACCGGCGGTGTCGGTGGCTCTGATCTGGAAGCTTTTGTTCCATAACC
The DNA here is from genome assembly GCA_021199655.1 of Lachnospiraceae bacterium. Lineage (GTDB taxonomy): Bacteria > Bacillota > Clostridia > Lachnospirales > Lachnospiraceae > Choladousia. Next base: position 4,563 of record JAJQHQ010000013.1, read on the forward strand.
ATGGCGTATTAAACGGGGTATTGTCCCTGATCGGGCTTCAAACAACAGACTGGCTGAATTCGGGAGCGTCCTTCTGGGTTCTGGTGCTCAGCTATCTGTGGAGAAATATCGGATATGACATGGTTTTGTGGATAGCGGGCCTGCAGCAGATTGAAAATGACATTTACGAAGCGGCACGAGTGGATGGAGCCGGAGAAATCAGGATATTTTTCTGGATTATCCTTCCAAATATGAAGCAGGTATTTTACACGGTGGCGGTGCTGTCCCTGCTGAATTCTTTTAAAGTATTCCGGGAGGCTTATCTGGTGGCGGGCAATTATCCGCATGAAAGTATGTATCTGATGCAGCATCTGTTTAACAACTGGTTTGCAGCGCTGTCCCTGGATAAGATGTCGGCAGCATCTGTGCTTCTGGGAATGGTGATCTTTTTGATGATCATTCTTCTGCACAGGGCGTGGGGAAACAATCTTTGCTGATGCTGTGGAAAGGAGCTGATATAAGGATATGAAGCATTGCGGAAAGGGAATGGAGGCTTTGATGCTGTTGTTCGTTCTGGTTATGATCGTTCCGGTTTGTATATTGGCAGCAGGTTCTTTTATGGGCGAAGATGAACTGACCCTGAAACTGGGAGCGATTCTTGGGACAGGGGATGGCTATGTGGAATTGACGCTAACGCCCATTTATCCGACATTAAAAGCATATGTAGAGGTTTTGCTGGACACGCCGGAATTTTT
>JAJQHQ010000057.1 GCA_021199655.1 Lachnospiraceae bacterium
GGGAAGTGACCACGGTGGAGCATGATAACATGATGACGGATGCGGTGAGCAATGTCCTGGGGCTGAACCTGCTGGGGACATTGTATTATTTCGGGGGCAGTTATTCCAACAGCCAGAACGGGTGGATGACCAACCTGCTGCCGATCTGCCCGAACCTGATCGGAGGGATCCTGCTGTTCCCCAATACGCTGACGGAGGATTCCGGGAATATCTATCCGACATCGGAAAACCTTCCGGTGGCGTATACGTCCAACGATGTGAATTCATCCACAGACCTGCAGCGGGGAAGTTTAAGCCAGACGGAGGGCGGAGCGACGGACGACGGGTACCAGTTCGTCTGGGAGTTTACGAACACGCAGGGGAATGGAACGATCGCGGCGGTGGCGCTGACCAGCGCGCTGGGAGGTGTGGGAGGCTATGGCAGCATTGCGGACGACAGTTCCGCCTTCCTGCTGATGGAAAAATTGCTCGATGAAATGGGAATGGTGGTTACGGAATATGACGAGAGCCTTGTCCGAAAGCTGATTGAGAAGATTACGGTCTATGATGGCCACTTCACGGTGGAGTTTAAATCGGGGCTGGAGACGGAAGTGGCGATGTGAATTTAAACATGAAATAGAAAAAGATACCTTGTACGCGAAAGTGTGGCATGGTATCTTTTTTGTTGCTATAGATGCTTTTTCTGTATGTGCTTGAGATAATTTTTCTTGAAGGAGCGGACATTATCAAAAAACTCCATTTCTGATGCAGAGAAGTTTCCTATTTCAGCTTTCTCCGATAGCAATTCCATTGTACAGACTAAGTCTGCAACCTGAAACAGCTTGTAATCAACAGGTTTCACTTTGCGGAATTCCACATGAGTGTAGAGTGTGTTGAATACAGAAGTCAAAATTTTTGTGAGTTCAATCTGACCGTTGTCGTAGTAGATAATAACTCGGTCATAGCTGTTCCAGAATGATTCGTTGGAGCAGAGGATTTCAGCAATTGATTTGGAGAGCTTAGCTGTCATCGTGATGACGTCAGGGCATTCACTCTTTCGAATCTTTGCATATGCGTAATGTAGTCAAGCTTTCTGGAAAAGTTAAAGAGCGCATTGAATAGCTGCTTTCGGTTCTCAACCAGATCATTCTTGTAAACCGATTCCCGACGAATGAGCGGTCCGGTATGAACGGCGTGCTCCGTGTACCCCAGATTTCTTAAATGGGATTCGAAGGCAGAAATGTTGCCGGATATATCGATGCTTTGGTCATGGAGAACCATTGAAACCAAATAGTATGGAGCGTGTGTCTCATAAGGACCGAAGTCGCCTGACTCATCTATGAAAACGCTTAGTGTTTTTTCTGCCATAATAAATCCCCTTTTTGGCATTGAAATTTCGGCTGATATTTTGTATTATACAGACAGCAAAGCGACGTATCAGCCAGTAAAGAATAAAAATGGCGGGGAAATTCCCCGCCGCTCGGTGGACCAGGGTCTTACGACCAGCCCAATTAGTGGTCACCACTAATTTATTGTATCCTTATACTACTCGAAATATGCAAAGCTGTCAATCACATTTTTCATTTTTTTGAGAGGCTGATGCATGGTCGATATGTTTGTGCAGACACCCGCAAGCGCCAAAATGCCTCAAAACGGGCAAAAAACGGCTCGATATGTTTTGTCACACGGGCAAACGGCAAAAATTGCCCTTCGATATGTTTGCACAGACAGCTGGGTTCTACGTGACACCAATATCGTTTTCTCGTGCAACGTAGAGACGATTTGTTTATTGTCCAAACTTCATTCAAAGCATCATATAGAGGTGGAATTGCATATGGATGAGATGGATTTAACTGCTGCGGAAAGTAAGGCTACCTATGAAGAGATCAAAGCGTATGTCTTGGAATATAGCGGATTTAAGGTCAGTAATCTTTATATCGCGCAGGTCAAGCAGAAGTATGGAATCATCGAGCGGGAGTGCTACAACAAACCGAAAAGCGAGGATTCCAGACAGTCGAAATGTTCGCCGGAGAAAGAGGTGGCGATTACGGAGGCGTTGAAGTATTTTAAAATGATATAAAGACAAGGGACTGCTATGAGGCGGTCCTTTATTTGAGTGGGAACATCTTTTTAATTGTGAAAATAATTTTGGAGGCAGATTGTTTTTGCCTATACTTTGAGAGGTCGAAAAAAGCTGAAATCAACAATATTGGCAATCCGTGTTGTTCTGTTTCAGAACTTCTTCTTTATATAATTGAGCCATCAAAAATAAAGGAGGTTCATCAGAATGAACACAGATAAGATTTATGCAGAGTCTCTTGCAAATGAGTATGCTCCCAAGGACACGTCAAAGGTTGTGGCATTGAAGAAGCTGGACAGAAAGGCGAAACGTCCGGCAGATATTTTCGGCTATACGTTTGGAATCATAGGAGCTTTGATTGCCGGATTTGGTATGTGCCTCTCCATGCAGGTAATTGGACCACAGTCTGCCGCAGGTATGGCGGCTGGCATTATCGTTGGAGTGATTGGATTCGTGGCTATGTCGGTGAACTATCCAATTTACAAAAGGATACGTGACAAAGGAAAACAGAAATATGCTTTCGAGATTATGGAACTGGCGAAAGAAATCAGTGAAAGCTGACTGGCATTAAAATTCCAGTGAAGATAGAGGGTGAATGAAATGACAAAAGCGGAAAGCAAATATTTTAATACAGCCAGAAGAATGGACGAGGCCTTTCTGGAACTGATGGAAAGAAAAGATTTCGAATACATTACAGTATCAGAAATCTGTGAATTAGCCGGAGTTAATCGTTCTACTTTCTATCTTCACTATGAAACGATCGGCGATTTGCTGTCAGAATGTGTAGAGCAAATGAATGCACAGTTTGCTGAATATTTCAAAGTAAAAGAAACAGAAATGATGCGAAAAATAGAATCAGCCCCATTAGAAGAATTGTTTTTTATGACTTCGGAGTTCCTGGTTCCATATTTAACCTATATTTCTGAACATAAAACTGTGTTCAGGGTTGTCCTTAATAAGCCGGAAGTTATGCAGGCTAATAAAACATATGACGGATTATTTTGTGATGTGTTAAATCCAATTCTGGAAAGATATGGAGTGAGCGAAAAAGACAGTTCATATGATTATTACAGCATATAAAAACATACAGCAATAAAAAATACGAATAAGAAAACTGGGAGCGACTAATACAGTTGCTCTTTTTTTTGATGTCTGGAAGTGAGTTTCACGCTGAAAGAATTTTAAAATCTGCTTTAACTGGGGAGAGGTTTCCTGTATAATGCAGAATGTGGCTTGAAAAGTAATGGTTACGGGTAATTGCAACTGCCGGTTGCGATAATCTTCAAGTCCGGTTGGTGGAGAGCAACCGTGTGTTTCGTTATAATCTCCCTGGCATTAGAGGAATCGCCCCCTCACCGCGTTCGGCGGATATCCCGCCCGAAGGGCGAGGATGCTCCCGGCGAGGGCAGGTCGCACCGCCATTTCAATGCGCTTCGCGCAGGGCGGTGCTCCGGAAAGATCCGGGCGAAGAAAGGAAAAACATATATGATTTTATCAGAAAAACTTTTGACTCTCCGTACCAGGGCTGGGCTGAGCCAGGAAGAACTTGCGGAGAAACTGAATGTATCAAGGCAGTCGGTTTCCAAATGGGAAAGCGGGGCTTCCAGGTGAAGGTGAGCATCAGCAACCTGAATATCCGGGTTGGTCCTGGAACGGGGTTTGCGAAGACCGGGAAGTATACCGGGAAGGGCGTGTTCACGATTGTGGAGACTTCCGAGGGAACGGGATCGGCTGCCGGATGGGGACTGCTGAAAGCATACCAGAGCGGACGAAACGGGTGGATCAGTCTGGATTTCTGTGAAAAGATTTGAAAAGAATACGAAGGTTTATACGAGCGAAGGGGCCTCCATACGTTGCCTCTTCGCTCCCCTTGTCTCTGGTGAGAATCTCCGGTTTCTAAATTAATCTTTCTTTTTCCCAATAAAATAAAAACCGTTTGATTTATGCCCATTCATTGTTGTGAATGTTAAATGCTGATATTCCTGTTCAGTAAAACCGTCCAACAGTTCTTTTATCCATTTTTCGTCATGGTGTCGGCATACCGCTCCTTCTGGCAGTTCAAATACTCCGTATACCCCATAAACATCCTGATATTTTTTATAACGGGCAACATTTCTCTCATCTGTATTCAGAAGGAAGTCATTTACATACAAAATTCCGTTCGGTTTCAATACACGTTGAATTTCCCGGAGTAGCTGCATTTGTTCTGTATTTGTACGAATACAGGTTAAAACCGCGAATAGAATCACGGCGTCAACACTCGAATCCGGCAGATCAATTGTATCCGTTTCCTTTACACGCAGATCAATGTAAGGAAATTGCTCTTTTCCTCTGTCTATCATGCCTTTTGAAAAATCAATTCCGATCAGATTGCGATAACCGTTGTGATATAATTCATCAAGCGTTCTTCCATAGCCGCAACCTACATCCAGAACTTTTTCTTCCATCCCCACATATTTAGAGAAGCTGTCTGCATGAAACGGTGTCGTAAATTCTTTTTGTTCTGAAACACTGTCCCAATATACCTTTTGTTCCATCGCTGAAATTCTCCTTTCTGCTGTTCAGTTAAAAATTTTTATAAATGCAGGAAATGCTGGCCGAAAATTAAAAATTCGGCAAAACATTTTCTCAAATATACGAATCAGAGGTGCGTTAATCAGTGTACATAAAACTGTTCCGATTCCTATACCAATTATGCGGTGAAAAAATAGCAGCGAAAGGACAAAAGAAGCTCCAAGGCTGCTCCAATCATAGATCTGCTTGACACTACTAAAAGGTTTTCCAGTGTGTTGAGCAATGCATTTTACAAACATTTCATATACCTGGCATGGTAAATAACTCTGGAAGAACAGAGAAATGCCAGCCGCTAAAGTCAATGATCCCAGTAAATAAATAATCATCTTCTCCCATAAAAATATCGGATAGATGTCTGCGAAGACCTGAAGCATTTGATCTAAAATCCATCCATAGGGAATTGCCACCACAAAAGACCAAAGCTGTTTTTTGAGAAAACGGCCTGTCCATACACAACAAAGCAGAAACAGCGAACCCTGCACGATACATTCTCCCATGCCGAAGGAGAGCCATGGCACTCTCATAGATAACAGATATGCAGGAGCAGCAACCATGGATAAACCTAACCCCGCTTTTGTCTGCAAAGCAATTCCCATAGCGCTCAACAGCATACCAAATATATATGCCA
>JAJQHQ010000104.1 GCA_021199655.1 Lachnospiraceae bacterium
CGAAAAGTCAAAATTTCAGTCTTTCTTCATCCCCCACCCCGTGAATAGTAACAAAGGCCCTGGACTTCCTGTAAGAAAAGCAGAAATCTCATTGACGGATACCTTTTTTGTGTTATAATGTTTATAGAGGATAGCGGCGATGACCAGCTATCGTGGTGATGAAACAGTTGACTGTGTCGGAATGCAGCCATCTGTGGAGCCAGCCCGTGGGTTATGCGGCTACCACAAGCTGACTAGATTCCCCGGAATCGAATGAAAACGCTTGAGTGAGAGCCTTGCAATGGCAAGGCTCTTTCTTTTTCAGATTGGAGGTGTAGTATGGACGGACAAGCTTTGGATATTCTTTATCAGGCTGCTTCTGTATGGAATGAATTAACAGAATACAGATATGCCCTGACATACGGCTACAAAAAACAGCTTTATACCGTCAATCTGACTTTTTCATTGGAGGATTTTCCACATCTTGCAGGATTTCAATATTTACGGGATTTATCCTTGCCGAGGTACAATCCGCGTAAAACCGTGGACCGAATCCTTGACCATAAAATTACATTCGAGCAAATTACAAAGGTGAACAATACGAGAATCTTGTAAAACCCCGTCTTGAAGCCTTGACTCGTTTAAAGAATATTATTGAAACAGATTTTTTGTTCTTTTCCTATATGCCCCGCATGTATCCATTTACCACAATGATAAAAGCGGATTATCTGATCGAGTCATCTGGATACAACGAATTTTGTGTTTATTATCAAAGCCGGTTCGGATGGAGCGGCAAAGTGTGATTATCTTTGTTGCTCTGCGTTCATCAAGGGCGAGCGTGATTATGAATGCAATCAGCGTACACGTACTATCCTGAAAAAAGAACGTTTACATATTTCATCACAGGAAAGTAAGATCCTATATGATCGTCTGATGCTAACAGATAATACAAATTCATCAGATTGTTCTGATAACGCTTGAGGTCGCAAATTGCGATATCAAAAGACATCCATCGAGGCAAAGATTGATGCGTATACAGTAATCGACCCAGACAACATGGAAAAGGTGAACGAACTGCTTTACAAAGGAACGATTTCTTCTAATGAAATCAGAGCGGTTCAAAACCAGTGCGAAGGACAGTACTGTTCAAGATTTTGAGTTTTCCTACTTCGATGATATCGATGGTGCTCTTATTGAGGGATTGTCGCAGAACCAGAATTTCTTCTCCCTGCTGCTTAGTAATGATGAAATAAAGCGTCAGGTTCTCGGAATTTTTACGGACGAGATTTATAAAAGTTTGCGTGAAGCATAAGGAGGGGTGGGTTTTTATGAATACGGATAAATTGGATCTTAAGGAGAAAGATATTCGAAATTTTCACACAGAGCGCTTTGAAGCGGATGTTCCCGTAGAAGAATATCTGGAGACCTGTGTGGATGTACCGACATTTGCGGAATACTGCCGCGCCTGCCCCAATTATAATAAGACCTGGTCCTGCCCGGAATTCGATTTTGACCCGCTCGACTACTGGAAACGCTATCAGACGCTTCATCTGATCGGAGAGAAGATTTATCTTCCGGAGTATCTGACCAGCGGGAATTATTCGACGCAGGAGACAGCGCGGATGACGGCTAGGATTATGGGGATATACAAGAATGATCTGGCAGAAGAGCTTTTGCAAATGGAAAAGGAAAAGCCGGAAAGCGTCCAGAAATGGCCGGAATACTCAGTATCCTTAAGCGGAGGTTATTGTTCCCAGTGTGCTCGGGAGCAGCGAGGCGATGAGTCGGAAGAACAGATGATTGACAGCAGCTTTTGCACACGGACGAAAGGCCGGCCCTGCCGCCATCCGGAACGGATGCGTTATTCAATCGAAGCTCTGGGAGGCAATGTCGGGCTCACTGTGACGAAATATCTGCACCAGAAGCTGCTTTGGATGGAAGAGGGGAAACTGCCGGAATATTATATGCTGGTGCTGGGACTGTTGTATCAGTGACTTTCGACTATCAATGTGCACTCGATGACTGCGCTGCAGAGGGATGAAATTAACCGGCTAGGGAAAGGTGGTACATATGAATATTTCAGAGAAACGATTTTTATGCCGACGCGACGGGATGGTAATTCGGGGACTTGCTTTTATCCCGGAAGGGCAGAACCTCCCGATTGCGATTGTCAGTCACGGCTTTATGGCAAACTACAAGACGACAGAAGGATACGCGAAATTCCTGGCAGAACTGGGATTTGCAGCGTTCTGCTTTGACTTTAACGGCGGCTGCATCCATGGGAAAATTACTTTTATGACATGAGCAATGAAGAATTCGCTGCGTTCGGAATCAGAAATTGTGAAGTAAAAGCCTATATCTGGTGAAATGATGGTATATGAGGATGAATAATCAACTATTGCAGGGAGTTTATATAGATTGGAATAAAATCAGCGAATCCAGCTATCTCAGAAAGATTGAGGCATTAAAAGGACTGGATTATATTGAGTTCCAGAAGTCGATTACTTTCTTTGTTGGGGAAAATGGCAGTGGAAAATCAACCGTGCTGGAAGCGATTGCGGTTGCATGGGGTTTTAATCCGGAGGGTGGTACAAAGAATTATTGCTTTTCTACGTATGATTCTCATTCAGAATTGTGTGATGCGATTCGGCTTTCAAAATCACCTCGCCGGGCTGGTTGGGGATACTTTCTTAGAGCTGAGAGTTTTTATAACGTAGCTACGCAGGAAGAAGAATACGCGAAAGGACCGTTTGGTGCGCCATCGGAAGAATTACATAAGAAATCACACGGAGAGAGTTTTCTGCAGATTGCGCAGGACCAATTCAAACCGAATGGGCTGTATATTCTCGATGAGCCGGAAGCAGCATTATCTCCGCAGCGACAGCTGACTCTCCTGATGGAGATTGCCGGTTGTGCGAGTGAAGAATCTCAGTTTATTATTGCTACCCATTCGCCAATTCTGCTGGGGATCCCGGACGCGGAAATTCTTACTTTCGATGACGGGAAGATTCACCCCTGCAGATATGAGGATACAGACAGTTATCAGGTTACGGAGATGTTTATCAACAACCGGGAGCAGCTTTTAAGACGGCTTTTATCTTAAAAGTGTTGATTTCTCTTTTACAGAATCCGCTTCGGACGAAAGTTCAGATAGTCCCCGGAAACCAAATGGTAGGAGATGCCGTGATTATGCTCCGAGGATGCTGTCATGAAATCGGCTTTCCCCGTGGCAATGAGAATACACGACATGCTCGGCATGATATTGCTCCGCAAGCCGTGTAAACGCACTTTTTTTTTTCGAGGATACTGGTGGGAGGGTAGTGCAAAAAGAGGATGAATTTTTTATATCCATCCGCCGTTGCTGCATCGAAGGACTGCTGCAGCCTTGCGATTTCGCGGTCAACCAGCTTTTTTGCGTGAACCTCCATCTTTTCATCCCAGCCGATGATTCTTCCTCTGCGGTCCAGATAAAAAGGCCCTTCAAAGGTATATCCCTTTGTTCCGACGAGAGCGTAGTCCTTGTATGTATAATAATTATTCTGCAGAAATGAAAGCCGGCCCTGATATTCCCGGTTCAGCCGCTCCGTTTTCTTTGCATCCCAGAACATATCGTGATTGCCCCTGAGCAGAATCTTGTTTCCCGGTAATGCCTCGATGAACGCCAGATCCTCACGGCATTCTTCTAAATTTTTGCCCCAGGAATGATCCCCGGTGATCACGAGCGTATTCTCCGGATGAATCAGCCGGGAGCAGTTGTTTTTGATTTTCTTTTCATGATTTTTCCAGACCCTTCCAAATTTGTCCATGGATTTATCAGCCTGGAAGGAAAGGTGGAAATCTCCGATTGTGTATAATGCCATAGCTGCGTCCTTTTTGCATTCTCAGCAAAGCCAGTTGTTCGCTGACTAAGAAAATTGATAAACTGGAACGGGACGATGTAATCCTCACAGAAAATGATACTTCCCTTTTCCATATCCGGGCACTGGCTCTATAATACCTTGCTTTACCATTTCACGGATCAAAGCAGAGCTTCTTGTCGGTTTCAGCCCAAGTACCCGTTGAACATCTGACCTGCCAAACACTGTCTGCGAACTTAGTGTGGTCAGCAGTTTCAGGACATGATCAGCAGTTTTAGGGGTAAAGCGTTTCTCAATGTTCGCTTTTCGACTCTCAATGTTCGCTTTTTGACCGTCAATGTTCACTTCTTTCGGTGCTTTGAAAGTGCCACTGATATGCATTGTTCGATTATGAAGTGGGTAATGCTCATCTAACAGAAGATTGCGCAGGAATAGTTCAAGGTACTCCGTAGTCTCGTGAATACCATTTTTCAGATCATTATAATTTGCTCGGACCAATGCATTCCGAAAATACCATGCATTCTCAGCAAAAATATCGTTCGTTGCTTTAAAACCAAGTGAGCGGAGGTATTTAATGAAGAACACAGCCGTTGTTCTGGTATTCCCCTCGCCAAATATATGGATTTGCCATAATCTGGATATAAATATCGCAAGATGACGAATGATCTCATCCATGGAAAGGTTCCGATATGAGAATTTCTTCTCCTCAGAAAAGTCATAGTCCAACGTTGCGCGCAACTCCGAAGCACTTCCATAAAGCACGGTCGCTCCATCAAGTACCCATTCCTTTTTTGTAATATTGTAATCGCGGATACATCCTGCCTGAGAATAAATCCCTGTAAACAGCTTTCTGTGAATAGAAATATACTCATTTGGGGTAAAGCTGAATGCCTGCTCGGACAAAAGCATCGCTATCCGCGCGGAAACCTTGTCAGCTTCTTCCGTGCGGTCTCCTGTATGATGAGCAGAATTTTCTTCGTAATATGTCTGCAGCAATTCGTTCGCTTCTTCAAAAGATATTTCCCCTTCTATGTTTCGAACGGCAGTGTGCAGCAGATATTCCGATGTTTTTAATCCATCAACGGCCTGCAAACCAATAGCAGTATGCCATGCATATCCCTTTTCCCTTTTATCTGGCTCAGACTCTTTGATATATTCCTTAAAGGGATCTTTATTCACGTTCTGTCACCTTATCCTTTCCTAAATCGCCGATAATCTGGAATTGAATTTAATTACTTCTTTTTTAAATGAAATACTATATTAAGAGAAATAATTACAGATGAATAAATAAGTATAGCATGATTTTCGAAGTCAGTATATAGAGTATTTGATTATTTCTTAAATTTGCTGAAGTGAAAAAGTAAATTCCACTCTGAAGGGATGCAAGTTGAATTTAGT
>JAJQHQ010000088.1 GCA_021199655.1 Lachnospiraceae bacterium
TGTTGTGCCACCTGTCGCCGCGCTCCGCATGAATCCGCGCATGGCACGGCTTGCATAGAGCGATGAGGTTGGCTCGATCGTGCGTCCCTCCCTCAGAGAGCGGCAGCTTGTGGTGTATCTCCTCGGTCTTTGTATAGATCTCTTTCTCAAGGCAGAGCTCACACAAAGGATGAGCTGCTGCGTAGCTGTCTCGGATGCGTTTCCAAGCGCGTCCATACCTACGGCGTACAGCCGGGTCCCGGTCGTACTTCTCGTAGCGTTTGTTTTCTTGCCTTTGGTGCCTTTCACAGTAACGCTCCCCGTATTCCACAAGTTCCGGACAACCGGGGTGAGAGCAGGGGTGTTTTGGTTTTCTTGGCAATGATTCCACCTCCATCTATCTGCCGCCTGTCACGGCTGCGCCTCCGCGAAGGCCACAGGATGAATTTCACGCCACAAAAAAGCCCTCACAGGAGGCTTGTTCCCACGAAGGCTTCTCTATCATTGTCCAGTTTTTCATGATACCATTATACATCATAAGCATGTGCCAAACTGTGCCAAAGTGTGCCAACCTTCAGACCGGCACAATAAAATTCTGCAATGCAGAGCCATGTATCCGATGCATCGTGCGGATGGAGACGCTCATCCGGACGGCGATTTCTTCCCAGGTGTGTCCCTCGAAATAGCGGTATTTCAGGAGAAGCTTTTCTTCCGTATTCTCCATGTCCTCGATAGCGGCAAGCATCTCTGTCTTTAAATTCACCAGACGGTCGATTTCCGCTGTGATGCGGTCTTCCAAAAGCATGATTTTTTCCAATGTGCGCACATATGGTGCATCTGTGTTCCGGCTGGTCTGAACGCGCTCACCGAGACTCGGACTGCTGATGCTGTACGCCATATGCTGCAGGTCTTCCTTTTCCCTGATGTGGGAGTTGATGAGCGCATCCAGATTTCGCGCCTGTTTCAGATATTCCTTAGTACTGATGAATGCGATCAGCAGAAAATATCAGTCTGCGCGCTGCTTAAGGCGCAGACTGATATTTTTTACGCTTCGGGTTGATTCTTTGCCCGGTACTCGCTCGGCGAACAGCCGCAGTTCTTTCTGAATGCTTCTGCAAAATAACTGGCTCCCCTGAACCCTGTATCAAACGCAATCTCCGTAATGGAAAGGTCGCTTTTTTGCAATAATTCCATCGCTTTTTTCAGCCGGTACCTGATCAGATAATTTGCAGGAGTATCCCGCAGATATTTCTTAAATATCACAAGGCAGGTACTGCTGCTTACATTTCCCGCAGCCGCAATGTCATTGAGCGTCACCTTGCTGCTGTAGTTGTCCTGAATGTAAGACAGCATATCTTTCAGGATGGACAGGCGGCGGTCGTTTACGCCCCTTTTTCGGCTGACGTTCTGAAGGTTTTCACTCATCAGTCCCCATATCTGGTAGAACAGACTCTGGATGTGCAGAGGCGCAAAAGGGGATTCCCGGCATTCATAAATGAACTGGATCGCTTCCAGTATCTGTTCCTGCCAGAGAGTTCGGCCGTCAAGCAGGATATAAGGAAGGGACTCATCCGAGACGATCGGTGAAATAAAGTCGCGGTCTATCTGCTGTGAAGCGCAAAGAAGCATGGGGTGCAGCAGCACACAGTAAAAATCGCACTCCGTATGCTCCGGCGAAAAGCCATAATGAAGCTGCCTGGCATTCACCCATATTCCCTGTCCTGCGCCGAGATGTACAATTTCGCCATTGACATTGTAATACATATCGCCTGATAGAACAGATATAAACTCCAGGTCGTCATGCCAGTGGCTATCTGCCGCAAACCCGGGATAAGATGACAGAAGACCTCTGCGCACATACGCAAAATAGCCGTCATAATCATATTTTACATTTTCTGCTCCGTCCTTCCGGATGTCTACCCGTATCATGTTTTTCCTTTCTAATATATAATTCTGATATGTAATTATTCAGAACAGCAGGCCGCAGGTCTACGCTCCGTTTCGGTCGTCGCTAAGCGGTCCTGCGTGCCAGTGGCACGCGTTCAAGACCGACCGAGACGAAGTGTAGACGTCCGGTGGCTTTTCATTTCGATGCTGTTCCGAACTGTTACCAAAATTCGACGATATTGTTATATTATTTTGCGAAATAATGAAAGTTTTTCCTAATTGGTTCCTATATAATTATACAAAGAAACCGGCAGGGGTCAACATGGAGAAAGAAACATTGCGGAAATTATTTGCGGTATTTGAAGATCAGGAATTTAATCAGAAGCTCGCATCGCTTGTGATGCCCATAGCGCTGCAGCAGTTCATGCTCGCCGTGGTAAGTGCTTCGGATGCCATCATGCTCAACCTCATCTCACAGGATAAGATGTCGGCGGTATCCCTTGCCACTCAGATCACGTTTGTGGAGAATCTGTTTTTGACAGCCATGACCATCGGCCTGTCCATGCTGGCAGCGCAGTATTGGGGCAAGAAGGATGTAAAGGCAGTGGAACGGATTTTCGCCTATGTGCTGAAGATCACTGCGGCGGTTTGCTTTGTGTTTTTCATTGCGTCGCTTGCCTGCCCGCGGCTCATCATGGGGGTGCTGACGAATGAACCGGTGCTGATCGAGGGCGGAGCGGAATATCTTAGGATCGTCTCGCCATCATATCTTCTGACAGGCATATCTCAGGTCTGCCTGTGCGTGTTAAAGAACTGTGGCCGGGCAAAAAAGGCGAGCCTGATCAGTTCCGTATGTATGATTGGCAATCTGTTCCTGAATCTGGTGTTAATTTTGGGCCTTTGGGTTTTCCCCCGTCTTGAAATTGCCGGTGCTGCCATGGCCACTACGATTGCCAGAGGCGCCGAAGTCCTCTGGTGTGCCGCGGCACTTTCAAAAGAAGGACGCCTGAAGCTGCGTATCCGAAATTTCCTCAAAAACGACAAAGTGCTTTGCAGGGATTTCTGGAAGTACACAGCACCTGTGCTCGGAAATGAAATTGTCTGGGGAATCGGGTTTACCATGTATTCGGTCATCATGGGACATCTGGGGAGCGATGCAGTTGCCGCCAACTCTGTCGCAGGTATTGTGAAAAACCTTGTCTGCTGCCTGTGCCTCGGTCTGGGAAGCGGCGGTGGGATCATGGTTGGAAATGAGCTGGGCGCTGGAAGACTGAAACAAGCCGGGGACTATGGCGATCGGTTATGCGTACTCTCTGTCCTTGTCGGCATACTATCCGGAATATTTTTGCTCGTTTTGCGTCCGCTGATACTCTCTGTCGCTGCTTTAAACGACATCGCAACAGGATATCTGAACGGTATGCTCCTGGTCTGTACGTATTATATGATAGGAAAATCGGTCAACAGTACCACCATTTCCGGAATTTTCTGCGCAGGAGGAGATTCTAAATTTGGTTTCCTCTGCGACACAATAGTGATGTGGTGTATTTCTGTTCCGCTTGGCTGTTTTAGCGCGTTTGTGATCAAACTGCCGGTTATTGTGGTGTATTTCATCGTCAGTCTTGATGAGATAATCAAGCTGCCGGCGGTATATATTCATTACAAAAAATACAGATGGGTGAAAAACCTGACAATGAAGGAGGAAATTTAATATGGCTATGAAAGACAGAATGCACACAGGGGAACTGTATCTGCCAGGTGATGAGGAGATCATGCGCGACCAGCTGCAACGGCTTGACCGCCTTTATGAGTTTAACCAGACCCGTCCGACCCAGATGGACAAACGGCAGGCTCTTATGAAAGAAATGTTTGCTGAAATTGGAGAAGGCTGTTATATCGAACCGCCCTTTTATTCCAATATGGGCGGCGGCCATGTTCATTTTGGGAAAGGTGTGTACTGCAACTTTGGCGTGACGATGGTGGACGATACTCATATCTACGTGGGCGACTATACCATGTTTGGTCCGAACGTGACCGTTGCGACCGCCGGTCATCCGATCCTGCCTGAACTGCGGGCAAAAGGGTATCAGTATAATATGCCCGTCCACATCGGCAAAAACTGCTGGATCGGCGCGGGCGTCCAGATCCTTCCGGGCATCACCATCGGTGACAATGTAGTGATCGGCGCAGGGAGCGTTGTCACAAAGGATCTGCCGTCCAACACCATAGCGGTCGGCAATCCCTGCCGGGTGCTGCGGGAAGTGAACGAGCATGACCGCGAGTATTATTTTAAAGACAAAAGGATTGACTGGACGGAATTCAAATCGGAAGCATGAAAAGTAAGGCTCGTACGCAAAGATTGTAAGGGATTGAAAGTCTGGATTATCTAAAACGAAGTCAGAGAAAAATACATTACAGCAGGAGAAGAAACGATGTTTGCTGATTATCATGTTCATACTTATTACAGCGATGACTCCACCTGGCCCATGGAGGATGTAGTGAAAAAAGCCATTGGGATGGGAATGGAGGAAATCTGTTTCACGGATTATGTGGATTACGGGATTAAGGTCGATTGGGACTGGGGACAGGAAATAAAATACCGGAATGGAGATCCCTTTGCCAATGTGGATTATCCCAGATATATGGCTGAAATAGCACAGATGAAAAATATCTATGGGGATAAAATCAGGATCAGAACCGGCCTGGAGTTTGGAATGCAGATGCATACAATCCCGCTGTATGAAAAGCTTTTTGCCCGTTATCCCTTTGATTTTATTATCCTGTCTGTACATCAGGTGGAGGACAAAGAGTTCTGGACGCAGGATTTTCAGTGTGGAAGGTCTCAGCAGGAATACAATGAGCGCTATTATGAGGAAATGCTCAATCTGGTGAAAAGCTATAAAAATTACAGCGTATTAGGCCACATGGATTTGATTGCGCGATATGACAACGCGGGTGTGTATCCGTTTCAAAAAATCCGCCCTGTCGTTGAGGAAATTCTGAAAACTGTGATTGCTGATGGGAAGGGCATTGAACTCAACACCTCAAGCCACCGTTACGGCTTAAAGGATTCTCAGCCCTGCACGGAAATTCTGAAACTGTACCGTGATCTGGGAGGCAGAATCCTCACCATTGGCAGCGACAGCCATGCGCCTTCTCATCTTGGAGCATATATCCGGGAAGACAGCCTGGTATTGAAGAAACTTGGATTTCGGTACTTCTGTACTTATGAAAACATGGAGCCGATTTTCCATGCACTGTGATGCACCGGACTGATATTTATGGTAAATACGAGCTTCCTGTATAATACAAATATAGGGAATTCCGAGAAAGGTGGTTG
>JAJQHQ010000093.1 GCA_021199655.1 Lachnospiraceae bacterium
AACTGTTAATAAAGTTTTAAAGAAGTTTTTCGTTTCTCTACGGGGGTCTGACCCTGGCCTCCCGAGAGAGGAGATGGATGTTATGTGTAATTTGAGTGAAGGAATTTTTGAACAGGGAGAAGCACGAGGAGAAGCAAAAGGAATGTTGAAAAAGGCGATGGAAACAGCATACACTCTCCACGATATGGGGCTTACTGATCAGCAGATAGCAAAAGCTGTAAATTACAGCCTTGATACTGTTAAAGAGTGGATAGAATCCTATGAGAGAACCTGTAATTCATAATGCTGAGAGGGGGCTGCATTTTGCAGCCCCCTCTCATATAGAACATCAAAAACCCGATGCGGAGCTCATCTGGTCAAGCCGACTCGTACTGCAGGACAGTCTGATTGACATCCTCTAACGGTATATTTCTGTTTTCTGCAATCTCCTCATTGGAAATACCTTTATTATGGTCTGTGATAATTTGAACCGCCGTTGTTATACCCTGCTTCCTCGCAAACTTAATCCCGGCGTTGTAATCACGGATTGCTTTCTCTCGTGCCTCGTACTCCAATCGCTTCTGTTCGTCCGCGCTCAGCTTCACCAGTGTATCGTAAGCCTCACCGATATATTCATTTGTATCCGCCATTTTCTGAAAATCCTCCTTCCTCTTCCCATTGAAGAAGCGCATCCAGCTGATGATGTCGTCATCTTCCGGCAGTTCCTTCGGAAGCTTATTCAGTTCCAGAATCTGAATCTCCAGCAGGTCGCTGTACAGCTCGCCGGTCTCATTGTCCCGCATGGTGATCGTGCGGCAGCACGTTTCATCGTCCGGAAAATGGTTGAAGTTCAGGATGCTGACGTGGATGCATTTCTGCAGGACATCGTAGTCTTCTCCTTCTTTAATCTGCTCCGTGTACATTTTGCAGAGATAAAAGAGGATGCGGTTCTGCCACGCCTCAAAGGTAGCGACCTGCATTTCCATGTCAATCTGTGTACCATTGACAAGCTTTACCCGGACATCGAGGATACCGAGTTTATCATCCGCGCTGTCCCGCGACAAAATGGTAGGCAAAAGAGTGGTCTTTGAAATCGCTTTCGGATTGACCCTCAGCACTGCGGCGATAAAACCCTGCCGGACCTTCGGATTCTGCATCAGTTCCTTAAAACAGAAATCAACAGTGGGAAGCATGATGTAATCGTTGTTCGTCTGTGTCATATGAAAACCCCTTTCTAACAGATGCAAACATATCCAAAGGGCTTTCTTTTGATAATCATACCATTTCTTCTGCGATTTTGGTAGTGCTCCTGCAAAAAGATTTTCGAAGGAATTAAGGAAAATCCAGATAAACAGATACTGTCAAGAACCGCGGTAATCCGGAAAGATCTGGATTCTGCCAAAACGTATGTATTATAAAGAACGATCCCTGGATATGAAATATTGGAAACAGTAACAGCTGGATTATAACACAAACGTAGATAAAAACAATTAAGACATAATTAAAAACAATATAAACAATAATTAACTAATAAGAATACAGATAAATAGAAATAGAACACAGTAATTCGGTTTAAATGCATCATATAATCAATGATTAACTGAATCAGGTCAAATCAGGAGGCTCATCCTCCCGATTGCCCGAAGCAGAACCAATCTTCGGCAGCACCCGGTTCCAATTCACATATGCTTTTCCCGTAGATAACGAAGATCCGAGGGGGCTGGAGGCAACCCCTTCCCTGGCCGCCCTGACAAAGGACGTCAAAATGCCTGAAAACAAAAGAAAAACCTCTGTCACAGCCCCCACATTACCACCGCGGGAACCGGGGAATCGTGAAAAGCGGTCAAATCACACAAAGATTTTATTAAAATTCTGTGAAAAATACTGTTAAAATTTGGTGAAAAAGTTGTTGCATTGGAAAACGATGGATGCTATAATGCAACATAACCACATAGGTGTGTGTGTGGAGAATACTTATATAGAAAGGGGTTCTTTTTATGAAAAGCAGATTTGCTAAATGGGCGCTTGGTGCATTTGTTATGTCAGCCGTAGCCATGATGAGTGTAGCGCCGATGGCTGTCTATGCAGAAGAGGGTATTGCGACCGTTTCTGAAGAGACAACAAATGACTGGGTTATTACGAATGCTGTTTGGGATAGCTCAACCATCAATTATACGGCAGGAACAATTTCAGTAACAGTTACCTATCATGATAACAATAACAAAAGTAGTGATTATACCAAAACCGTAACTGCAAATGCAGTTTTGGAAGAAGCAGCTACCTGCTGCCATGGTGATATTTATTCATTCCGCTATACCGATACGGAAGGTCTTACCGGCAGCGTCAGCGAGCTTACCGTGACTTCTGGCCAGTATGAGAATACCAGCACAAAGCTTAAAGCTACCTTTACAGCAGCTGTGACTTCTTATACCGCTCCGACTTGTACGACAGATGGTGAGAAGGTTACAACTTATACTTGTACATGCGGCAGCGCGACTTGCACCTGTGATTGTGGAGTGACAGGCGCGGTTAATAATGTCCTGACGGAAGTAATTCCGGCTACCGGACATACTTACAGCGATACCTATGTATATGTATCTGATCCTGTCAACTATCCGTATTCTAATATTAAGGTGGTTGATGGAGTTGCTGTACTGGATGATGAGGGTGTTCCGGTAGTTCTTGATGAGAATCTTGTTGCGTATTATTACACGGCACAGACATGTACGAATGTCAATAACGGTGAAGTGTGCGGCGATGTCAAGGATGCTAAGCTTCATGTAATTAATCCTACCAAGAATACTGAGGATTATATTTTTATTGATGTAGCTCTGAATGATACAGCGCTTGACTATACGGATGGACATTTGGCAGAAGCAATCACAAATGGTCAGAAGGTTCCGTCTAACACGTATTTCATGAATGGTTACAGCAATGGCGATGGCGACACATACACCGCTCTCCTTGCAGCTCTTTCGACTGCGGACAGCAGCCATACCATCTCCTCTGACCTGATTGACAGCATCATCAGACTGGATGATCATACTAAGAGCGGTACGTTCAATGTAATCGGATATACGCTGAAAGACGTAAATGGTGATCCGACAAATCCGGATAACTGGACGGTTACTTATGTTCAGACTTATACTATTACCAAGCGTCACTATGAGACAAAGTGGGTGCTTTCTACATCTGTGACAGATAATGCTTCGGATTATCTGACAAAGAACGATGATGGCAGCATTATGCTTATCTATGACAACAATGGAAATGTAATTGGCGCTTATAACAATCATTGTTCTGAGGATGGTTACATTTATGTCGATGAAGTTTGCGTAACAGATGGTGCCGTTATAACAAAAGCAGTAAAGATCACGGCAGATGATTGCGCGGAACTTAAGGCTACAGGCATTCATGAATATGGCAAGGAATATACCCCGACAACAAAGACATATAAGGACAAGGATGAGAACGTTCATTATTACTCAACCGAGAAGAAGTGTGTATATTGCGGACATATTGAGACAATGTATACAGCAACCGAAGCTCATGAGAAAGAAATGGTCATTGAAGACTATGTTCAGGCTACATGTGGTCATTCCGGATCTTATACACAGATTATCAAATGCGCAGACTGCGGTCGTGTATTCTCTACGATTACAGTAGCAACAAAGCCGACGAATGCTCATGTATGGGTTCCGACCATTGATATCAGTGGAAACACAGTAATCTATAGCAATGGCTGGGATGGCTCAGGTATTACAACTAAGGTTGGTGTATCTCTGAAATGCTCAGTTTGCGGCGATGATGGTGAGTGGACAGAAGGTGCAGAAGGCGTTGTTGCAGCAAGCAAGGTTGAAATTGAAGGCGTAACTGGATATGCATCTCTTGGTTATGTTTATAATTCTCTTAGAGAGGTTTGTGATCCGTATAAGGATGGCAAAGTAGTAGGCTATCTGTATGTAACAGTTAGTGAGCCGGTCGACACAGAATATTTCTGTGATTCCAAGGAAGTTGTGATTACCGCAACTGTATATGGTACTGATGTTAAATGGGATTCAGAGACCAGCAGCTATACAGGAACAGTTCTTGATACAGCTTCTAAGACTGTAACCTATTATGCTTCTGTAGCAGATTATGAAGCGAGAGTAGCACATTCTGAGTACACTTACACGGAAGTAAAGGATGGAGTTACTTACACAGTGACAAAGTGCGCGATCTGCGGACTTGAGCTCAGCAGAGTAGCACAGACATCAACTGATACTTCCACAGCTAGCAAGCTCGCAGCGGTAACAGGCCTGAAGGCTTCTGCAACGGTTGATTCCAATGCAGTTACCCTTACCTGGAACGCAGTAAGCGGCGCTGATTATTATCTGATTCTTGCTTACAGAGATGGCAAGTATGTAGGCCAGATTGGCTATACTGCTTCTCTGAAATATGTAGATGCGAAGGCATCAACAGATGAGTACAACTTCTACTGGGTAGTAGCATACAGCAAGGACGACGACGTTGTTGGTGAGCTTTGCGACTATGTATATGGTATCCAGCCGCTGGCACAGGTTGCGAACCTTGCAGCAACAAGCGCAAATGGCACAGTAACCCTTACCTGGGATGCTGTAGACAGAGCTTCTTATTACAAAGTAATGTATGGTAAGTCTGGTTCGACTCTTACGACCACGACCACGACTTCCACGACATACACAGATACAACAGCAACAGCTGGTGAGTATTCCTCTTATGTAGTTATCGCTATGTATGATACGCCGAGCTGCGGTGGCGTTGCATCTGTACAGAGCTCTTCTGTAACAGTTCTGGTGCAGTAATCAACAAATCTCTACACACCACATATATGGAGAAGTTATGAAAAGGAAGCGGTATCCCTTGTGGATGCCGCTTCTTTTCTGTGCCAGTGCAGATAAAATTCAAGGCTGGAAGCAAAGTATTTACAATGAACACTAAGGGGGGTAATGGGTCAGGCACCTTTATGTAAAACAAGAGCGCGGGGAGTGCTCCCCGCGCGATCTAAACGTGCGCCCGGCGGCGCACGTTTCTAACCGGTGCAAGTCCGGAATCCGCCCGG
>JAJQHQ010000006.1 GCA_021199655.1 Lachnospiraceae bacterium
TCCTCCAGTTCCAGAATCTTTTCATTTCCCTGTCATATCCTCCTTCCCGCCGGATACACTTCCGGCAGACATTCCCGCACCAGGCGGCACTGTCCGGTTCCTCATTTCTCCACCGGCTCCGTCATCGCCAGCCGCGCCGGATGCCTTCCCGGCAAACAGCCCCGCATCCTGCAGCCTTGTCATGTTCCCGTTGATCAGGTACAGGTCACCGCCCATCTCGTCCGGGATCCTGTCCAGGTTTTCCAGCTCGCGGATATCATTCGCAGACATCCAGCCGTTCTGCCGCGCCGTAGCGTAGCCGTTCATCCGGCTCTGGTAATCCCCGCGCAGGAGCCCATCCACGTTGAACTTCACGAAATAATCCTTCTTCTCCCCCGGCGTTAAAAGCGTCCGCGCCATCGACTGCTCAAACCGCACCAGCCACGGCTCCAGGGTATACTTCAC
This sequence comes from Lachnospiraceae bacterium, assembly GCA_021199655.1. Lineage (GTDB taxonomy): Bacteria > Bacillota > Clostridia > Lachnospirales > Lachnospiraceae > Choladousia. The sequence goes on from JAJQHQ010000006.1 coordinate 445, forward strand.
GAATTCCAGGGACTGCTGCTCGATATTGGAAAACGTGCTGTGCTCCAGATCCCCGATCATATGCGGCGGCACCCGGAAGATCCGTGCGATCTCGCTGATCTGGAACTTCCTCGTTTCCAGAAACTGCGCCTGCTCCGGTGAGATGGAAATGGGCGTGTACTTCATGCCCTCCTCCAAAACGGCCACCCTGTTGGCATTTCCGCTGCCGCCGAACGCTCTCTGCCAGCTCTCCCGCACCTTTGCCGGATCCTTCACTACCCCCGGATGCTCCAGGATCCCGCCCGGCGTGGCGCCGTTCGCAAAGAACTTCGCCCCGTATTCCTCCGTGGCAATCGCCAGCCCGATGGCATTCTTCGCCATCGCGATCGGCGAGTATCCCACCAGGCCGTCAAACCCCAGCCCCGGAATATGCAGCACCTCCGACGGATGCAGGACCACCGTCCCCGGCTCGTCAATCCTCGGCTCATCCGTGCTCAGCTGGTATTCGTAATACAGGTTCCCGTGGGAATCCCTGTCCACCGTCATCCGGTTCGGCATCAGCGGGTACAGCGCCACCACCTCGCCCTTCCCGTTCCGGATAATCTGCGCGTAGCCGTTCCCCCATAACAGAAGATGCGTCATCAGCGTCTCCCGGAACACGAAAGAGCTCATCTCCGGGTTCGGCTCATCGTGCAGAAGAAAATACAATGGATGGTCCATCGCCTTCTCCTTGCTGCCGTCCCCGCTGTAGCGGTACAGATGCACCGGCAGCCCGGCCACCGCCTCCGACAGCACCCGGACACAGGCATACACCGCCGTCATCTGCATGGCGCTCCGCTCCGTCACCAGCTTCCCGGACTGCGCCGTCCCGAAGAAAAACCGGTAGGCGCTCCCCGCCGTGCTGTCCTTCGGCTTATCCCTTGACCTGAATAATCCTGATAAAATACCCATAATCGTCACGCTCCTTCCTATTTCTCAAAAATGAGAAAAACCGACTTTCACTTAAAAATGGACAAAAGAAAACACCGCCGTAGCGATGCTTTTCTGTATTGCCCACGAATGTTCAAAACATTAGACCATTATCTCGTTTGCATTGAATAAATCCATCGCAATCGCTTCCATAATGGGCGAAAAAATGCAGGATTTCTTCAAAAATCACTGTAGCTCACTATGAAATATATTCAATACTTATTCCAACGATAAAAGGGAGCGACAGCTCTTTAGGCTATTACTCCCTTAATTATACATCAGTAAAAACATACGAGATTGGTCTTGTTATTTCCTATCAGTTCTTATATTTTTTATAGAAAAACACATAAGAAATGGCGCCAGGAATACCTATCCATATTATTACAGTACAGGTCGTCACAATTTCAAGATTAGGAATTGTCCATGCGCAAGCTAAATATAGCAGAACAGTGGGAAAAGAAATATACCCAATAATTCTATGAGCAACATTCCATGTATCTTCATCTTGCACTGTCCACGGTAAGCGAAGACCTGTATGTCTTGTATATGGGAGTTTTGGCAACACAACCCCTGCAAACAATATCATACAAGAAACAAGAGCTATAGCAAATATTTCCTCTCCGTTTTCCGAAAATGGAATCATGTCAAAGACTGATAAAAGAGCAAATACAATCCCAACAGCTAAAACACCGATATCAAAAAAAGTGGTAATACGAAGCATACCAATTCGCATATCATCTGTGGTAATGCTGGTAAGCAGCGCCATATTACGATATAAAACAATCACTGCTGTGCATAAACATACGCCTACCAGCAAAATTGATATAACTTCATTCTGAACAAGTAAGGCAATCAGCATAGCTAAGAATGAAAAGCCTAAAATCAAGCTTCGTTTCTTGTTCGCTTGAAGCAGCAATTTCTCTTTCTGATTTTTCTGTGCAAGCTGCTCATTCAGTTTTGCCAATTCTTCGGATAAGTCTTCAGTGGATTTACTTTCCATTTCAACTCCCAAAAGCTGACTAACAGACACATCAAGTAATTCCGCTATGTGAATGAGTATATCTGCGTCAGGGACAGATAAACCATTTTCCCATTTTGAAACCGTTTGCCTTACAACATTTAGTTTTACAGCCATTTCCTCCTGACTTATTCCCTTTGCCTTGCGGAAATGTTTTATATTTTCACTTAGCATAATTTGTGCTCCCTTCTATGCTCTGTTGTTATCGGTTGATATACCGTTATTATATAGCAGTACATCCCTTTGCGGCAAGCAACAGAAATTAACATTGTCCGAAATAAGGCAAAATATTGAAATGATAAAAATCATTGCTCTGGGTTATAAGCCTAAGAAAAAAAGGCCGTGGTGCTTCAGTCTTATTTGTTCTGTCTCCATGCTCCATATTCGTCCTCAAGTTCCGCTTCTTCGATAATCTGGTAAACCGAGCAGAAGCGCTGTCTCTGCAGTTCCTTTACTTTTTCGGTTTAGCCTTCCATCATGCCCTGGTAGGCATCCATCTCTGCCTTCGCCCTGAAAAGTAATAAGTCCTTTAATACCGCCCCGTGCCCTACTGTTTTAGGTGTTTCCCTTTCGGTAGTATATTTATCACTCTTTTTGGCGATAGTAGCAAGCACTATCGACAGCATAAACTGCACAAATATACATCCGCCTGATTGTTATACTTTACAGCCTACAGGAATAAAATCCCTCTCTCATCATAAACACTCGGCGCATTCGCATTCCCGCACCGGACACTCCGATCCAGCGCCATGATCGTCGCAATCGCACCGTCAATCTTCTCCGTGGACTTCTGCTTGTCCGCCTTGATATTCCCGGCCGGATCCGTCCGGATAAAAATATTGTCCATCATCCACCGCAGCACCGGGTTTCCGCCGTGCGCCAGCTTCTTCTCCAGCGTCAGTTTCATCAGTTCTTTCGTCGGCGGCGACATATCCTTGAACCCCTGCCCGAACGGAACCACCGTAAAGCCCATCCCTTCCAGGTTCTGGACCATCTGCACAGCGCCCCACCGGTCAAAGGCGATCTCCCGGATGTTGAACCGCTCGCCCAGCCGCTCAATGAATTTCTCAATAAATCCGTAATGCACCACATTCCCCTCCGTAGTCTGGATCAGCCCCTGCCTCTCCCATACGTCATACGGCACATGGTCCCGCTTCACCCGCAGGTCAACCGACTCCTCCGGGATCCAGAAATACGGCAGGATGATATATTTGTCCTCCTCATCCAGCGGCGGGAACACCAGCACAAAAGCCGTGATGTCCGTGGTGCTGGAAAGATCCAGCCCGCCGTAGCAGACTCGCCCCTCCAGTTCTTCCTCATCCACCGGAAACGCACACGCGTCCCATTTTTCCATCGGCATCCAGCGCACCGCCTGCTTCACCCACTGGTTCAGTCTCAGCTGCCGGAAGGAATTCTCCTCGCCCGGATTCTGCTTCGCCGACTCACAGGCCGCCTCCACCTTGTCAATGGAGATCGTATGCCCCAGGGACGGGTTCGCCTTCTTCCAGACCTCCGGATCCGTCCAGTCGTCCGCATCATCCGCACCGTAAATCACCGGGTAAAACGTCGGATCAATCTTCCTGCCCTCAATAATATCCAGTGCTTTCTGGTGCAGCTCATAGCAGATGGAATTCGTATCCGTCCCGGCCGTCGTGATCAGGAAATACAGTGGCTGCTCCCTGGCATCCCCGGATCCCTTTGTCAGCACGTCATACAGCTTCCGGTTCGGCTGCACATGGATCTCATCCAGCACCAGCCCGGAAACATTCAGACCGTGCTTCGTCCCGACCTCCGCAGACAGCACCTGGTAAAAGCCGTTGTTCGCATGGCAGCAGATCCGCTTATTTGCCGTAAGCACCTTGCTCCTCTTGCTCAATGCCGGAGACTGCACAACCATCTGCCGCGCCACATCAAACACAATAGACGCCTGCTGCCGGTCCGCCGCCGCTCCGTACACCTCCGCAGACGGTTCCCCGTCCCCAAAGAGCAGGTACAGCGCAATGGCCGCAGCCAGTTCGGACTTTCCATTCTTTTTCGGGATCTCAATATAAGCTGTCGTAAACTGCCGCTTCCCGTCCGGCTTCAGGATCCCGAACACATCCCGGATGATCTGCTCCTGCCAGGGCAGCAGCTGGAACTTCTTCCCCGCCCATCTGCCCTTCGTATGGCTCAGCTGCTCAATGAACATCACGACAAAATCCGCAGCCTCTTTGCTGTATACGGAATTCTCCGCCTTGAACCTTGTCGGTTTATATTTCATACTCCATCACGCATCCCTCATTTCCTGCCCGGCTGCACACGTTTCATTTCAGCCACTGCTCATACACCTCCCGCGCAATCTGCGCCATCATCACCGGCGGCACGCTCATTCCGCAGATATACTGGACCACCTGATCCCCGAAGTCATAATCCTCCGGGAAGGTCTGCGTGGCGATAAAATCATG
>JAJQHQ010000079.1 GCA_021199655.1 Lachnospiraceae bacterium
TTCCGAATAAATTAAAAATCATGCTTCTACCACCTCGTATACCAAATTCCGATTTTTCGCTTTGCATAGCTCCCCGGAAGAACAAGAAGCCCTTTAACAACTTTTTACTTGCTTTTAAGTAAACCACTTATTACGTGGATTACCAGACTTACTCCCACTCCAACAGCAGCACCCGCCAATACAATTAAGATACATTCTCCTGGTGCGAACCTGTTGGACGCATAAGACCATATTCCTACAATAACCGCAAAGATAATCGCAAATCCAATATACAAAAATTGAATGTGGCTCTTATGTACAGCCGGAACAGGTTCTACCCCTTTCAGAATATAATCCGTTGTCACTTTGAACAGATCACTCATTATGACTACCTTGTCTAAATCCGGCGTACTCTGTCCGCTTTCCCATTTGGAAACGGCTTGTCTTGAAACCCCTACTTTATCAGCAAGTTCTTCCTGTGACAATCCTTCCGCTTTTCTTAAATGTTGAATTCTGTCTGCTATATTCATCTGCCAGCACTCCTTTACAATTTATAGTGCCATTGATTGTAGCATTACTGTCGGTTGCAAAGCCACCATTTAGACTTGGAAATATGTCAACTGGTAGTTGCAATACCATTTTTTCGGTTACGAAACCAAATCACTCCATGCTTTTTCAATTCATTTTTCAAAAAAAATCAGCGAAGCTGCCTAATCTGGCACAACAAGCCTTAAAATTTTGCGCCTTTTTGCGTCAGATAATACCCAGTACAGATTGACGCAGGGCATCAATCTTAGCTGGGCAAGGCGTTCCACCCTTGACCTACGCAGGACGCCGCGGTCTACGCTTCGCTCCGGTCGGTGCTAAGCAAACGTCCACCGGGTCTACGCTTCGCTCCGGTCGGTCCTAAACGTGTGCCACCGGCACACAGGACCGTTTAGCACCCCCCTCTGCACTCCCAACCAAGGTTTCACCTCTGGACACTGACCAAAGAAATTGCATTCCTCTGGACTTCCGCTCAAAGAAACCGGAGCACAATCGCCGGATTGCACTCAACTGGTTTTTTCGATTTTCAGCTTCATCAGCTCAGCAACGCAAGCTGATTCACTTGTAAATGCTACACCTTAATTTTTAATGATACCACAATAGGATTCCATTCTCAATCAGACTTTTCGCATATTTTTAATGTTTTCGGTAGTATTCCAAATCCTTTGTCATGACGCCTTTTTCAGTGAATGAACTACCTGAAACCCATGCTCCTTCGCAAGTTCCCTTGCCGCAGCCCTGCGTTCCTCACTATACGGTGGAATCAGCCGGATTGACAACCGTGATTTCTCTACTGTGTATGTCACACTCCCATCATCCGTGCTTCGTTTCAGAAAACACAGTGTGGGGTACTTTCTGCTGAACTCCGCCAATCGTCGTTTCAGTGCCGGATTAAATGTGTAAACTGTTGCTTCCTTATCCCTCTCATTGAAATGGATAATAGTTTCTTTCTCATACTTAGATAACTTTGCCACATAAATATTCCTCCTGTATTTCGTATTTATAGTTGATATTCTCTAAATGTTCCATCTTAATCACACCGGTTCTGTTACCATCTTCCTGTCCGGGCTTTCCCCCAACGTATCGCTCCCTCTGGTGCGCTCATTTCTTCGCGTCACTTCCCCTTGAAGCATATGCCTCTCACAGCCGGCTGTTCAGTTGTCAAGGTTCATCTTTCTTGTGAACCTATCTTACTGAAAAAAACGGCTTTCTCCCGTATATCCAAAACGTTGGAAAAGCAAATGCAAATCGGATATTTCCATTCTTATGGAATTCGTGTTATAATTTCATTCATCTATGTTGTATAGAAAGGATTGCGGATATGCGTATTAATGACCTGAATCAGATTTTGGAACTGACACGGCAAAGCGTCATTGAAAAATACTCCCGATGAAAATGACCTGCACACCAGAACTCTCCAGCTGGCTCAAATCAGTGAAGATATTTTTTACAGCCACGTTATCCATAAAGACCTCGATGCGATTGTAAAAGATATTCGTACCGCTCACCAGCAGGATCACACGACCGCTGATGCCGATCCACAAGCTTCCGCAACTGTGGAAGAAGTACAGGAAATGTTGGACAAAGCCACCCAGTATCAGGGAACCCTCAACCAAAAACGTGCTTATCTGATCTGCGAGATGCTGCACGTAGACTATGATAAGCTTCCGCAGGATGAACAAGAAGCTCTGTCACGAATCAGCCGTAAGTCTCCTCTCATGACCAGTGCCATCAGTCAACGCGGCAAATCCGCCAGCTTTCCTAAACAAAGCTCAGGAAAAAAGAACGGAATTTAAGATTCCATATTTTTAATTCTTTCGTTGTATACTATGATTGAAGCAGCAAGTTGAAAAATCTATGGACAATTAAAATAAACTCATCTGTCTGTCAATCCAGCTTGTCTGCTTTGCATCGTGAATCTGGTCATCCGGGTGTCCCTCTCCTATCAGGAATGGGGACTCCGGATTATGTAGCTTCATGTTTTGGCGAACCGCCGCTGCATTTGCATTGGCATAACAATACCGGCACAGATGCCCGCAGGTATCATATGCTCCTATATCATTTCCCAGATAACAGGCGCATTCACTGCGGGCAGATTTCCGTTTGGGAACGTCCAGTCTGCAGTGCAGGGCACTCTCAAAAGTTTCAATCGTCATGCAGCCGGTGCAGTCAATTCCATAAGGAGCAAGGTCAATTCCCTCCGCACAGGCTTTTATTGCCATACCACATTTGCGCGCAATCTCTGAAAATGCTTTTCCAATTTGCACCCGTTCTGCAGGACGCACCGGCCTCGCCTGCGGGAAGTTGCGCTCGACCTTTTTATAAATATCAATGAAGCTGATGACGCAAATCTTTGTATATCCGGACAGATATGTTGCCATCTTTTCAAAATCAGAGATATGTCGTTCCACAGGATAGACATCCGAAATCATAATCGGGTCATACCTCCATCCAACAGAATCAATGCCAACGATATTGGAGAGTTCCCGGAAACTCTCCATTACTTTTTCCTTTTCCGGTACATTTGGCTCTATATCTTTCCCGTATGGTGTGATCGTGACAAACCAGTATTGCCCGTATAGAGCAAGAAGATTCATATATGAAAACATCGGCGCGGGATTTTTAGTGCAGAAACCGATCAGATCAACGACATCCGGAGACAGCGTGTATCTGGTCACAGAAACAGGGTTATACGGATTGCGCACACAGACAAAACCAGCCTGAAGCCGGTTTGCAAACCATCTGGAATAAAATGCCGGAATGTCTGTGCGAAGCCCTGTCTGTAAAATCATTTCTTCACCTTCTTACATTTCTTTCAACTGATTTATTACATATCCAATATCAGCGTCCATACAAATCGACTGCTGTTCGATCTCTCTCGGACATAACGCCTCTCCTCTGTTGATGCAGACATAAGTCGCCTTCGGATTTTTCGCTGTCATCTGCCAGAAGGGATACTTGATAATAACCGGCGTGTTATAGCCGACTCCGAGTTCCAGGAACAGTGTCTGCATTCCCTCATGACGGCGAAGGAAAAGCGAGTAGCGTTCCGCCGCCCTGTGCCAGCCTTCATCCTCCACAAAGGTGTCATCGCTGCGCAGATTCATCGTCATCGGTTTACCGCAGACCGGACAACGGGGAATCAGTTCTGACGGGATTATCATATCCCGCTGCTGCTTTATCATCTGTTGGATTGCGTCTTCGTTGTCATAGGTTTTCTGATAACACGGTTCGGAGCATTGGAATAAACCATAATCTCCCTGGGTGTAAAAGAGACGCTTTTTATCAAATACGGCTTTCTGAAAACAGTGATCCACATTCGTGGTCAGAACAAAATAGTCCTTGTCCTTTACCAATGAAAGCAATTCCTGATAAACCGGCTTTGGTGCATCCACATATCGGTTGACATAGATATATCGGCTCCAGTATGCCCAATGCTCTTCCAGCGTATCATAGGGATAGAACCCGCCGGAGTACATATCGTGGAAACCATACTTTGCTTCGAAGTCAGAAAAATACTTCCTGAACCGCTCTCCATTATACACAAATCCTGCCGATGTGGAAAGCCCCGCACCGGCTCCAATTACGACAGCTTCTGCCTCGTTAAGAGCGGCTTTTAACTGTTCAATCTGCTGTAAGGAGTTCTCTGTAGATTTGAAAGTCGATGTCCTTAAAAACATTGAAAATCACCTCGATCCTGCTATGGCTTTGTATCAGACTACCCCAATCTCTCGATTGCCTTTACCGGGCAGTTTTCAAAACAGTTGCCGCAGTGAAGGCAATGTTCCTGATGAATCACGCTCGGCTTGCCCTTTTCGATGCTTTTTTGCGGGCATATCTTCACACATTTTCCGCAGCCGATACAGGCATCCATGATGCGATACCCCTTCGGCCGGATCGTTCCCTTTCCAATCGTATACGTCTCCCTGAAAATTGGATTGACGCCGAGATGAAAGTATTCGATTTCGGCATTCCGTATTTTAAAAACGATGCCGATTTTTCTTGTATCGCCAGGATAAACATTGGCGAGATAGGGCTGCTCATCAAAGATGACGTCTGTCCATTTCTGCTGCTCCTCCTGGGGAACGGGAACCGCCCGTCCAGAAAGGCGGATCATTTCCTTGTAACGGGTGTAACCCAGCACCTGTACCCGCCCATCGGATAACAGTTCTCGGCAGAAATTCTTTCCCCTCGCCGTAAAAAAGTACATTGCGTCAGGCTCATAGTGAATGGCGCTGATATTTCTGATCTGCGGGCTTCCATCAGAATCCACAGTCGAGAACGCCAGCACACCAACATATTGTAATTTCTTCAAACAGGTCTGTGCAT
>JAJQHQ010000063.1:0-23405 GCA_021199655.1 Lachnospiraceae bacterium
ATAAGTTTTCATACGTACCTCGCAGCGAGTGCGAGGTACTGTCCTGAATAGTTACAGATATTCTTTATAAGTCCACGACTCGATACGTATGATGCACGCCGGGCAGGAATTTCTCCAGCACATCCGCCGTACGCAGCCGCAGGCTCGATGTATTGACGCAGGGGTGACAGCCAAAATATTCCGGCTTTGTCACGTCGCGGTCTATCAGAAGCTGCACCCGGTTCTCCTTATCATTCATCAGACCCATAACGCTTACCGCGCCCGGATGGATGTTCAAAAACTCCACCATATAGGACTCGTCCGCAAAAGAAAGGCGCGGCGTTCCGATTTGATGGCACAGTTCCTTCGTCACAAATTTCTTTTTACCGGGCATCAGGAGCAGGTAAAAATCCGTCTTCTGGCGATTGCAGAGGAACAGGTTTTTGCAGATCTCAATTCCAAACAGTTCATCCACTCCCTTGCAGTCGTCAATCGTCATGGCCGCTTCGTGATCCGCACGGTCATATGGAATGCCCATCCCGTCCAGCAGATCGTACACCGCGATCTCCCGCTGCTGCCGTCCGCTCATGTCTTCAGGTCTTCCGTGAAAAATATCCATCATCGTTCTCCTGCCTCAAAAATAGAATGCGCTCCTGCAGAGCATTTCATGATATCAGAAAATGCGCTTCCTAATCATCAATAATCATGAAGAAAGGCTGCTCCTTCCGGAACAGCCTTGAAACGAAAATGGAGATAAGCGGACTCGAACCGCCGGCCTCCTGAATGCCATTCAGGCGCTCTCCCAACTGAGCTATATCCCCAAAATCCGTAACCCGTGTTTGCATACGTACTTCGCAGCAAATACGAAGCACTGTTCTGAATCATTGGAACTGGTAACTGTTCAGTGCCTTCTCAGTTACGTATAATCTGTAAAAACCCAGGGTGCCGTTTCCGACCATCTGACTCCTGGCTGTGCCAGGTGGGTAACCGCAGCGCCGACGTCTGCCTTCCACTGCAAACGGAGGCCTGGCATCGGCCGACGCGATATAGGAATCCCATTTAAAGTAATTGCAGGTTCAACACGACCGGAGTGTCGAACACCCCAGGAAAATAATAACTGTACGTCACACACGAACCGAATGCTTCCGTGCGTTTTACTGAAACCTAGTATACCCCAATACGGTCATTTTCGCAACCGGAATTTTGCTCTTTTCCATGAACATGAGTACTGTTCGTTACTATTCACGGCGAGCCTGACACTTGCTGTCAGGCTGCGCCAAAACACGTTTCGAATGTGTGATTTCGCCCCATGCATCGAAGATGCATTTAAAATGGGGCGAAATCGTTACATTCACAGCGCAGCTGTGAATAGTAACTTCTGTTCACAACCTGACCACGCGCCTGCTGGGTGACCAGGGCGAATGCATAGTGGCAGCGAGCATGATCAGATCAGCCCCGCAGCATCAAAGCGTCTCATATGTCTGACGGATTGCCCTGATAAAATCCTCGCTGTTCAGGACGGTCACATTTTCCAGAGAAGTGATCAGTGCAAGATCCTTCGTCATCTTTCCGCTCTCGATGGTCTGAATCACAGCCTTTTCCATACGGTCAGCAAATTGCTCCAGCTCCGGAATTCCGTCGAGCTCACCGCGTTTTCTGAGTGCGCCCGTCCAGGCAAAGATCGTTGCCACGGAGTTCGTCGAGGTTTCCTCGCCTTTCAGATATTTGTAATAATGGCGCTGCACGGTGCCGTGTGCCGCCTCGTACTCGTATTTGCCATCCGGGGATACCAGCACAGAGGTCATCATCGCCAGCGAGCCGAATGCAGAGGAGATCATGTCACTCATGACATCGCCGTCGTAATTTTTGCAGGCCCAGATGAATCCGCCTTCAGACTTCATCACACGGGCGACCGCATCATCGATCAGCGTATAGAAATAGACAATCCCTGCCTTTTCAAAGCGCTCTTTGTATTCCGTATCATAGATTTCCTGAAAAATATCCTTAAACGTGTGGTCGTATTTTTTGGAAATCGTGTCCTTTGTCGCAAACCACAGATCCTGCTTTGTATCCAGCGCGTAGTTGAAACAGCTGCGCGCAAAGCTCGCGATGGACTTGTCGATGTTATGCATGCCCTGCAGGACGCCCGGTCCCCTGAATTCAAAGACCGTCTCGCGTATCTCAGTCCCGTCCTCGCCAGTAAAGAGAAGCTCTGCTTTGCCCGGCCCCGGCACATCGATCTCTACATTTTTATAGACATCGCCGTAGGCGTGTCTCGCGATGGTGATCGGCTTTTTCCAGGTGCGGACATAGGGCTCGATGCCTTTTACCGTGATCGGTGCACGGAATACCGTGCCGTCCAGAATCGCGCGGATGGTGCCGTTCGGGCTCTTCCACATTTCTTTTAAATTGTACTCTTTCATGCGGGCAGCGTTCGGGGTAATGGTCGCACACTTGACAGCCACTCCGTACTTTTTGTTCGCATTCGCGCTGTCAATCGTTACCTGGTCGTTTGTCGCGTTGCGGTTTTCCAGACCAAGATCGTAATACTCGCTTTTCAGATCCACATACGGGCAGATCAGCTCGTCCTTGATGATCTTCCAGAGCACGCGCGTCATCTCGTCGCCGTCCATCTCCACAATCGGTGTCGTCATTCTGATTTTTTCCATAATATTGTCTCCTCCTCATATGCCAAAACTGCCTGCCTCATCTGAAATTATAATTTGTCAGACCAGACTGCGCAAGTCTTTCTGTATATTCCGAAAAAAATTCGTTTTTCTTCTTTATACGATCGGCTTATACTTCCTTCTTCTGCGTTTCCGCCGTTTTTTCTGCCCGTGCTGCTGGCGGTATTCGTTGATGGTCTCCAGGATCATACTGTAGTCCCGTTCAAAAAGTTCCTCGGAAATCTGCGGCGCCAGCGTCTCCTCCGGCACACGCTCCAAAATCTTGTCAATGACAAATTCCTTACTCTTTCCCGCGTATTTGGGCATGTCGTTGAGCGCCTGTATGCGAACCAGCTCCGGCCGCCACAGAAGACTGAGCTTCTGCTTTCTGCGCATGTTAGGATTGGCAGAGGCTTTACGAAGTACGTAAAAGTCCGGCAGCACTGTTTCCGTGACCACGCGTTCCACCGTAATGATACCCCAATATTCCGGCACATGCTCCTCGATGTGCATGGCGTGACTCGTCCCGACCACTACGATATTCTGATCGAAATACCGATCGTAATCCTCGACCTGGCTGCGCAGGCGTGTGTAAGAATCCGCGTCACTTTTGATCTCAATCCCGATTACAAGCTCCGGCGTCACCATCACGATATCTGCGCGGGAGCCTCCCATCCGTTTTTCCTCAAAGATACGGATCTTCCCATATGTCTCTTCGAGGAAATCAAAGAGCGGCTCGCGGATGTCTTTATCTTTTAAAATCTTTGATGTATTCTTTCCGGCATTGCATTCCGTCTCCGGCGAAACAGCAGTTCTTTCCCGGGCGGCGTTACGTTTTGCCGATTCCGTCGACGGCATTGTTACCCCCTTTGTTTCAGATCCGCATTGTCAGACTGATCCGCTTTTTCTGCAGATCGACGCTCAGGACTTTGACCTCAACAATATCGCCCACGCTCACGACCTCCAGCGGATGCTTCACAAACTTTTTGTTGGAAAGCTGCGAAATGTGCACCAGTCCGTCCTGATGGACACCGATATCGACAAACGCGCCGAAATCAATGACATTGCGGACAGTACCTTTGAGGATCATGCCCTCTCTTAAATCTTTCATCTCCAGCACATCCGTGCGCAGGATCGGCTTCGGCATCTCGTCACGCGGGTCACGGCCCGGACGCGCCAGTTCATTCGCAATATCCCGCAAGGTCGGCTCTCCAACGCCAACCCGCTCCGCCGTTTTCCGGTAATCGCGGATGCGTACCAGCTTCACATTCTGCGCGAAAAAGCTTTCCTTTGTATATCCGAGCTCGGCAAGAAGCTTCTCTGTCGCCGCATAGCTCTCCGGATGAATGCTGGTCTGATCCAGCGGCTCCGTGCCGCCTGTAATGCGCATGAAGCCTGCGCACTGTTCAAAGGCTTTCGGCCCCAGCTTTGGCACCTTCAAAAGGTCGCGGCGGCTTCGAAAGCGGCCGTTTGCCTCTCTGTACGCGACAATGTTTTTCGCGATCGTCTTCGTAATGCCGGAAATATGCTCCATCAGCGGTGCGGACGCTGTATTCAGATCCACGCCGACGCGGTTCACGCAATCCTCCACAACGCCGTCCAGCGCATCTCCCAGCTTCTTCTGGTTCATATCATGCTGGTACTGTCCGACTCCGATCGACTTCGGATCGATCTTGACCAGCTCGGCAAGCGGGTCCTGCACACGCCTCGCAATAGACGCCGCGCTTCGCTGTCCTACATCAAAATTTGGAAATTCTTCCGTCGCCAGCTTACTCGCGGAATACACGGAAGCTCCCGCCTCATTGGTGATCACATAAGATACCTTCTGCGGAATCTCCTTTAAAATCTCGACAATGATCTGCTCTGACTCGCGTGAAGCCGTACCATTCCCCACCGAGATCAGAGTTACGCCGTATTTTGCGATCAGCTTTTTGACCGTGTCTTTTGCCGCGCGGATCTTTGCCTCATTCGTCGGCGCCGTCGGAAATACCACTGCGGTGTCCAGCACTTTTCCGGTCTCATCCACAACAGCCAGCTTGCAGCCCGTGCGAAATGCCGGATCCCAGCCGAGCACGACCTGCCCCGCGATCGGCGGCTGCATCAGGAGCTGCTCCAGATTTTTCCCGAATACCGAAATGGCTCCGTCCTCAGCCTTCTCCGTCAGGTCACTGCGGATCTCGCGTTCGATCGCCGGTCCGATGAGACGGCTGTACGCGTCCTGCACCGTTTCTTTTAAAACCGGGGTGGTGTAGGGATTGTCCCGTATAATAACCTGACGCTCTAAATAAAGAAGGATTTTCTCTTCCGGCGCCTCAATCTTTACATTCAGAATCTTCTCTTTTTCTCCGCGGTTCAGCGCAAGGATCCGATGTCCCGCCGTCTTTGCCAGAGGCTCTGTGTAATGATAATAATTCTCATAGACGGACTGCACCTTTTCATCCTTCGCCTCGCTCGTGAGCAGGCCCTCGCGCATCGTCATCTCACGGATGCGCAGCCGATACGAAGCTTCATCTGAAACAGCTTCCGCGACGATATCACACGCACCGGCAATTGCTTCCTCCACGGTACGGACTTCTTTTTCCTCTGATAAATAATCTTTCGCGTCTTCTGCAAGCGGATGGTTCGTCATCTGCAGCCGGATCAGGTCCGCAAGCGGCTCCAGACCCTTCTCCTTCGCCACCGTCGCGCGTGTGCGGCGCTTCGGGCGGTACGGGCGATACAGATCCTCCACCACAACGAGCGTCTGCGCTTCCTCGATCTGCTTTCGAAGCTCCGGCGTCAGCTTACCCTGCTCCTCGATCGTCGCCAGCACCTGCGCTTTTTTCTCCTCCAGGTTCCGCAGGTAGGTAAGCCGCTCCAGCAGCGAACGCAGCACCTCATCATTCAGCGACCCGGTCGCCTCCTTGCGGTACCGCGCGATAAAAGGGATCGTATTGCCGTCGTCGATCAGTTTCACGGCTGCCTCTGCCTGTGCCGGGCGAATGGCAAGCTCCTGTGCAAGTGTTTTTATAATATCCATGGTTTCTCCAATCTGTCTGAAAGTTATAAATCCACTCTCATCTAATCCAAACATCTAATTGACTTATTAAACCAATTGCAATTTGATTCGTAATATATCCATCTGCCTTCTTCATACTTTGCAATTTTTCTAAACTCTTCTGTATTATCGTAAATCACCGCCAAATCACATAACGGCAATATATTTTTTAAATTAAATAATGAAATGTCATACCGTTTTCTTATTAAAGATTCTTCTATCCCATGACCACCATTTTCCACGCGCTGTCGAACTCTTTTTACAGCCAGATCAGCATCGGATAGTCCAACATAATACAATCGTATCAAAAATCCCTGCTCTTTTGCAGTGAGAATCGTTCTAACATTCGTACGGCCAGCTAACGTTGTTTCCTGATTAAAAGAAATGCCTTCTTTGATATATCGTTTTATCTTTACAGCCGCTTCTTTCATTGCTTTCCACTGATCTTTTTCATTTTTCCAATTTCCGCCATTGGAAATCAATATTTCGTCCGAATTTACCTATTTATCCTGAGTATTCGGGTTCATGATTTTATATATTGTGGATTTTCCGGCGCCATTGGCTCCAGCATACAGTGTGTAAACTCTTTTATCATTAAATTCAATCATTTACTTATTTATTATCTCTTTCTGCTTCTGTTGAATGAAAAAATCACTTACCAATCGGTAAAACAAATTTTCTTCTTCATTTTTAATTGTAACAGCATCATTAATCAAAGCATCACCAGGATCAAAAGTATTTTTGCATTGTAGATATGCGTCATGAATTCTTTTTTCGGCTGTGTTTGTCTGCATGGCCTGCACTCCTTTCGATTTTAGATTATTTGACCGCAACATTTTTTGATATTGCCTATATTATTTTGAAAAGCATTATACCATAGCACTGCCCTTCCCTGCAATCCACATTTCATTCGAAATCTGCGTGTTTCCGTCCCATTTTTTTATTGTATTTTTAGATTTGTCATCGAATTTTACGATTTTTGAGCAATTTTAAAAATTGCAGTGTTCTTGTTTTCTGGTTCTGTTTGTGATATCATGATTCGAAAGTTATGATACCGAAATGGAGTGACGTTATGTACAACTATGACGATGAATACAATTGGGAAAGTCGCCCCGCAGGCGGCCGCAAAAATACGATGGCGACCGCTGCGCTTGTACTTGGGGTTCTGTCGATTACCCTGTGTTCTGTGTTTTATGTATCGCTGCCCTGCGGAGCAATCGCGATTATCTGCGCGATTCTTTCAAGAGATAACCGGCCGATGGTCGGGAAAAGCAAGGCGGGCATCATCTGCGGCAGCATCGGAATGGTGATCACCCTGGTCTTCACGGTATCTGCATTCCGCTATGTACTGACGACCGAGGACGGCCGGGAATACCTGCAATACTATTATCGGATGTACACCGGCGATTATGATTTTGACGTGGACGAAGCGTTTGAAGAACTGTTCCCGTTCCTGTATGATTCGGATGAGAACAGCACGAGCGGGTCAGAAAACGGCAGTGGCGATTCCGCTACGGACGACAGGACGAACGATGACTTTGGAAACGGTGGCCTGGGAACTGATAATGGCGGTTCAGACAATGGTTCCGATGGCAGCTCCGACGACGGATTCGACGATGGTTTTGATGACGGATATGGAAATGAACATGGCGGCAGCGGAGGCAGTGACCATGACAGCGGCGGTTCAAACGGTTCCGGTTCTGATGGGGAAGGAGGCTTTATCTGATGGGAAAGCCTGTGATAAAAGAAATAAAATGCTACGCGCGCTGCGTCCTCAAAGGGCAGCACGCAGTGCTCGCCGGTGTCACGCTTCTGCTTACGGCGCTGAATCTGGTGCTCAGTTATCTGGCTCTGATGGCTTCGCCTTCAGGCACCGGCATCTTAAGTATGCTGATCTATTTTGGATGTTCGATCGTGGTCAATATCATTTATTATATTCTGCTCGCGGGTCTGTACCGCATTTATCTGGACATCTGCAACAACCACCCGTTCCGCTGGACTGACCTCTTTTCGATGTTCACCGAACACCCGGAGCCGGTGGCGATCTATTCCATCCTGCAGTTTTTTGTGACCTGGATCTTCGTGCAGATCGCGTTCTGGTGGCTGGAAGTCGTACTGAACCTCCTGTTTTACGGGGAAGTAAGCATAAACAATGTGCTCTTCGCTACGGCCGTGCTCATCATAGCTGCGGTGCTCTTTATCGCCATTGAGATTTCATTTTCCATGACCCTGTTCGTTCACGCAAACGACCCGGATCTGTCTTTCAAAGAAATGATGAAAGAGAGCTGGAATCTGATGAGCGGCATGCGGCTTCGCTATCTTCACATGCAGCTGAGCTTCATCGGCATGTATCTGCTGGGACTGCTTTCCCTTGGGATCGGGCTGTTGTTCGTCAATCCGTATGTCTATACAACGAGCGGGTACTTCTATAAGAAAATATCCGGGTAATGATTTGATTTCGGACAATGCCTCGTAACCATGAAGATACGAACAGGATAAGGGGCAGGATTTTAAAAAACAATTCCAATTTTTTCGGTCCCATTCGCCGCACCTATCATACAGGTACGGCAGATGGGACCGAAATGATTTTCTTAAATCAGCTTATTATTTCTCCTCAGGATTCCAGCAGCACATCAATCAGCTTATATCCTTCCGGGCGGAAGATACCGCTCTCCTTTGCCGTACGCTCACAGTAGATCCTGCTAACATTCATATCACCCGTCTCCACAGCGGCATTTTTATTTTCGTCAGCCATTGGCCCGTTTGTTCCAACCGTTCCAGAGTTCTTCTGTACCGCTTTGCTTTCCGTGTAGAGCGGCTTTGTGCTGTCGTAGAGCAGATAGGGAATCGGATCCGCTGTATGCGTGCGGATACGGATCGGAGTCGGATGGTCCGGCATGACCAGCATGCGGTATGGTTCCCCCGAAGCGTCCATCTGCTCTTTGACGATGCGGATGATGCGCTGATCCAGATTCTCAATCGCCTGAAGCTTGCGTTCAAGGCTGCCCTGATGTCCCATCTCATCCGGCGCTTCCAGATGTACGTAAACGTAGTCCGCCCCATCTTTTAAGAGAGCGTCAACTGCTGCCTGCGCTTTTCCTTCGTAATTTGTATGCAGGCCGCCGTTTGCGCCCGGCACCAGTACTACCTGCATCTCTGCGCCGATCGCTATGCCCTTTAAGAGGTCGACCGCCGAGATCATGGTGCCTTTGACCCCGTTTTTCTTTTCAAAAGAGTCTACCATGGGCTTTGTACCCGCGCCCCAGAACCAGCAGCTGTTCGCCGGATTAAGGCCTTTCGTTTTGCGCTCCAGATTGATCGGATGGTTTGCCAGGATCTCATAGCTGCGCTTCTGCATGGCAAGCAGCGTCTCGTCCGCCGGAAGATACGGCCCGATCACCTCAGTCAGATGATCGTGCGGCGGGATAAGGTTTTCAAGTGCAGAGATCGTTCCGTTCGCCTGAATCACGCAGTGCCGGTAGCTCGTCCCCACGTAAAACTGATACGTCTCGTTCTCCAGTTCTTCCTGCACGGCTTTCAGCAGGACTGCCGCGTCTTCCGTGCTGATCTCGCCGGAGCTGTGATCCAGGATGCGCTTCTGCTCATATGGTTCTTCTTCTGTGAGCGTCACCAGATTGCAGCGCATCGCAACGTCCGTGTCTTTCATCGGCACGCCGATGCTCAGCGCTTCCAGCGGAGAACGCCCGGTGTAATATTCACGCGGGTTGTAGCCCAATACCGCCAGGTTCGCGGTATCGCTTCCGGGCGCCATGCCGTCTGGTATCGTCTTTACCAGTCCGATCTCACCCGTCTTTGCAAGCTCGTCCATCGCGGGTGTCACGGCTGCCTCAAGGGGAGTGCGGCCATTCAGCGCTTCCTGCGGCTCATCTGCCATGCCATCGCCTAATATCACAATATATTTCATCGTATTATTCCGCCTTTATTCCTATTTTGTGTCCTGATTAATCCCCTTTTTCCGAGGAAAGCTCTTTCGATTCGCCAAGCCGCACACGATTATCAAATCATACACGCAGCAGCTTACGCACGGATCCGGATCATCCCCAGCACCTTATCTTCCAGCTGCGCCGCGCATTCCTGGAATTTCGCCTCGGACATCACCGGTGTGATGAATCCGTACTCGTCCGGCAGATCCGCCTGTACAGTGGAAATCGCGCCAAACACCTGCTCTGCCTCTTCGCGGTTCCGGGCGTCGCCGGCCATGCGGACAAAAAACTGTTTTTCCGTCTCCGATACCGGCTGCAGCTCCTGCTTTTCGGGGCTCCACTCGGACATCACGCTGCTTCCTAATGTCTGCGCCTCTTCGATCACGTCCGACACAACCGCGCTCGCGGTTGCTTCTTTGCCGGCACCCTGACCGTAAAACATCGCGTCTCCCAGCATATTCCCATGTACAAAAATCGCGTTGAACACGCCGTTTACAAAATAAAGCGGATCGGTCTTCTTTACCAGGAACGGCGCCACCATCGCGATCACCCTGCCATCGTTCTCCACGTCCTTATGGCTGTAGGCCAGCAGACGGATGGCCATGCCAAGCTCTTTCGCATAGCGTACTTCAGCAGAAGTGATCTTCGTGATTCCTTCCGTGTAGACGTCGGTATAATCCACGCGTTTTCCATATGCTAAAGAGGAAAGGATTGCGATCTTCCGGCATGCGTCATGTCCTTCCACATCGGCTTCCGGGTTGCGCTCCGCATAGCCCTTCTGCTGTGCGTCGCGAAGAACGTCGTCAAACTCCAGTCCCTCGTCGGACATCTTTGTCAGAATATAGTTTGTCGTACCGTTCACGATGCCGGTGATCTCATCGATCACATCCGCGCCGAGGGACGTCCGCAGCGGCCGGATGATCGGGATTCCGCCTCCGCAGCTTGCCTCGAACAGATAGCTTGCCTGGTGTGCTTTCGCGGTCTCCAGAAGCTCCGTGCCGTACTGTGCCACCAGAGCCTTATTGGATGTGCACGCACTCTTACCCGCTTCCAGCGCCCGTTTTGTAAATTCATACGCCGGATTCAGGCCGCCCATCGTCTCAACGACAATCCGTACCTCCGGATCGTTCACGATCACGTCGTAATCATGCACCAGCTTTTCCTGCACCGGGTCTCCCGGGAATTCCCGCAGATCCAGCACGTATTTCACCTGCAGATCCACGCCCGTCTTTTGCAAAATGCTGTCGTGGTTGGTCTCGATCACTTCCACCACACCGGATCCCACTGTGCCATATCCTAACACCGCTACTGCTACCATGTCTCACTGTCTCCTCTCTACTATTTCCAACGTCCGCAAAATCTCTGATCCCGCGGGTAATCGCCATCCTGTCCCTGAAAGCCGGTCACTCACGTGCCAGAATTTTGAGATACTGCACGCCTTCCTTTGCTTCTATCGTATTGATCATATCCGTGATATCCCCGGTCGTCGGCAACACTTCTACACTGAGCGTCAGCATCGCTACCCCGTTCGTCGGGATGCTCTGATGTATCGTCAGAATATTCGCATGGTAATCCGCTACGATGTGAAGAACATCTGACAAAAGTCCCGGTTCATCATGCATCTGCATCAGGAATGTAAAATTTTTCCCTTTTACCGTGTCGCGAAAGGGAAAAATATCTTCTTTATATTTATAAAAAGAACTGCGGCTGATGCCGACCATGTCCGCGGCATCCTGCACTGTGGCAGCACGCTTCGTCTCTAATAGCCGCTTCGCTTCCACGACCTTCATCAACACCTCCGGCACCGCCTTTTCCTTTACCACATAGTATTTTGAACCATCTGACATTTTCATTCCTCCGCGCCGTTCTTTCCATTCATGGTCAGAGGGCGGCGCATGCTGCCCTGCTTTGTTCCCGTGAAAAAACTGCCTGTAACGCATGGCAGTTTTTTTCCAGTGTTCGCGACCGAAAAACATATGTGTATCACGGATGGAATCTTACCATACTTTGTATGGCAATGCAAGTAAAAAATGCGTATCAGGCGTCCTTTCCTTCCTCATCGAATTCTCTCGTAAAGTATTCCATAAGCGTCGGATATTTTTTCAGCAACATTTCTATCTGCCGGTTTGTCCTGTCGGCCTTTTCCTTTACCTGCCGCTCTGCTTCTTCAAGAAGCCGGGCGCATTCCCGGCTGGTCTCCTCCCGCATGCGGTCACACTCCTGACGGGTCTCTTCCAGCATGCGGTCACACTCCTTCGAAGTCTCTTCACACATGAGGCCGCATTCTTTCAAATCTGACACTTTCGCCGGCTTAGCTGTCTCCTGCCTGGGCGAAACCGGCTGGCTGGCCACCCGAATGGAGTCCAGATACTGCTGCGCAGCGGCCTCGGCGTCCTCAAATATCCGGTTCAGGCTTAACGCGGCTTCGGCGATGGAGCCCGCGTTTTCGATACGGATCGTTCTGTCCTTAAGCTGTCTTTGCAGTTCTTCCTTTTCCTGCTGGAGCATTTTGCCGTTCTGCTGCAGGGCGTAAATAATCTCGATCAACTCCGTGCGGTTCATCCTCCGCAGTTCTTTTTCAGCCATCAGCTTAACCTGCCTTTTATGCTTTCATGAAGATTAAAGCATCCTTTCCCTTCTGTGCCTGTAAAGCAGCAGTCCCGCGCCGCCGCAGAGGATGAGAAGCATGCCCGTCAGGGTAAACATCCATGTACCCAAACCGCCGGATGACGGCAGCTCATAGCCGGGCGTATTGGTCACGATTCTGGAAACCTCCGCGGAACTGCCCCGGCTCACAAGGAACGGAGTAGCATCCAGATTATAGCCGTCCGGAGCCGTCACCTCCACCAGATAGTATTCCTCTTCTGAAAGATCGGTGAAGCTCAGGGTACCGTCGGTGCCTGTAGTCTGCACCGCCGCCAGATACCAGGTGACCGAACCCTCAACGATGGTCGAAGACGGCTTGTCGGCAAGCGAAAGTGCAGCATATTCAGTATCTGACATTTTCAGGGATTCATTCTTTGTATACAGGGCAAACACCGCGCCGTTAAGGAGCATTGTATAGGTTCCGGTACTGTCATCCCAGCTGTTGGCATTCACCTTGGTCAGAGTCAGATCCCAGATCTGGCTGATATTCACGCAGGTCAGACTCAAGGTAGTGGATCTATCGTAGGTGAAGGTATAGGAATTGCTCTCGCTCAGCTTCGCATTGCCGGAATCCCATTCCTTCAGGATACTGGTATTCTGTGAAAACTCTGCGATCGTGTACTTCTCGTTTTCTGTCCAGGTCCACCAGCTGCTGCCTGCTTCCAGTCCGTTCGAGCCATAAAGTGAGAGCGTATCCGAAACGGAGCTGCCCGCCGGAACAGTAATCGTAACGATCCGGTATTCTCTCGCGTCTGAACTGCCGGCCAATGCATCCAGCGCAGCCACCAGCTTTTCCTGCGAGGTGTAGCTATTGTTGTCAGAGTCCGTCAGCTCCTCTCCCTCGTAGATTACAAAAGTGAATGTCGTGTCCGCGTCCACCGTATAAGCAATGCCGTCCAGATCGACCCGCTTCTTGGTCAGTTCCGGAGCGGAGGGCACCTGTACGCCCACCGCCAACGGCATGGCTTCCAGTTCAACACCCGCGCCCGCGATCTGATACCGGTAGCCGAAATTGCTCCAGGCAACTTCTCCGGGATTCACGTTATCCGGATCGGAAACCTTCGCCTGAAAGCTTACCGACACCGTGGCTCCCGCTGGAATCTCTTCATCTATAATCACGCGGATTGATTTTACGGTAGAAAGGTCTGTTTCACTGGTCAGCGTCTTCCAGTTGGAGGTCGATTCGCCGGAGCGGTCCTCATCGGTAAAATTGCCCGATTCGGTACTGCTGTACTCAATCGCATATCCGCTGGTCAGTGTCTTTACGTTTCCAGATCCATCTGTGATCGTCACCACAAACACATAGCTGGCCAACTCCACATCAAATTCACTGCCCCGGGAGATGGAATCGTTGTAGGTATAATCATCTCCCACAAACGGCAGGTTGTCAATCAGCACCAGTTTGCTGATCGCCACATCATTGACGTTTTCTACGGAAAGCGTATAGGTAAAGGTACTGTCTACGGACTCCAGCGCGATACAGTTATCCGCGCTGGTAGAGCTCGCTGTGTTGTCTTCGTCCTTTGTTTCCGTCACGATCTTATAGGCGTTCGTGGAGTAGCCTGATGTGACCGTCACCGGAGAAAGAGCGGAGATTCCCACAAGATTGTCATATTCATCCATCACGGCACTGCCCGACTGAATGTCCGCGCTGGTAAAGCTCTGAGACGGAGTCAGCGTCACCTGATTAATATAGGTGGTGCTGGCCTGAGTGGTGGTGGGGTTCCAGGAGGTATAGGTGATCTCGATTTTCCCGCCTTCCGGTATGGCCAGGTTGCTGTCTGTCATGCCAAGCTCCATCACCAGATTATTGTTATCGTCGAAATAAAAGCGCAGAGTAAATGTCGCCTTTTTATTGCTGATCGTTACATTCATCGTATACTCTGTCCCGTCCGTGCTGACGGTTTGTGCTGTGGAGCTGCCGCTCGGAGTAACAGAAAGTGTGGTCAGCGTCGAGCCATTCAATGCGGTCAGACCGCTTAAATTATCCGGTGAAGTGTTGATCGTAATCAACGTCCCGGAGCTCTGCGCGTTATTATCGGAATCGTAAATGGTAAATGCCACATCCCCTGTGAATACATACGGATTCGGCATTGTATCCGTTATGGTATAATCCACGATACTCATCGTACCGCCGTCAGAAAGGGTAGTCTTCCAGTTGACCAGATCGGTAGCATGCACGGAATTTTCGTATGCCACCGCGTTGCTGGAAGTGTCCGTCTGGTAGCTGACTGTCTCCTTATTCACACCCGGCCTGATGCCGCCCCGCTCCAGAGTTACGCTGGAGACCAGCCAGCTGCTGTTCTCTTTGCCATCGTCAAACCCATATTTCGACAGCACTTCATCACTTGTACCGATGGAGCAGCTGCCGTCGTTGTCGCTGCTGCCGTAGGGTTCATAGTTCCGCGCCTCGAAGGACTTATCAGCCGTGGTGACTCCCGCGTCGGTATAATCGGTATAGGACATGGCGATGGTATTGACTGCCTGATCCTCTGTGTCGGCCGCCAGACCAATCTGGCAGATATAACCGAAAACGATGGCCTCTCCCTTATCCAGATAGTATTGTCCCCGATCCTCGTCATATTTCAGGGCATAATCGCCGGAGCCCGCACCAAAGGTAAAGACCAGATTTCCGTCACTGTCCACCGCGGCACTGACGGCCGCGCTCATATAGGTCGTATCGGAATCCGTCTCGATCAGCCAGTTTGTCAGGCTGTTGCTGCTGCTCAATGTCGTGATCAGGTGCGTGCTGGCCAGATTATTTCCAAAAGTATAGTTATTGGTCAGCAGCGTCACATAGGTAAAGCCATCCGGCAGCTGGTCATACAGATCGTTCAGGTACAGTCTGGTGGTCGCTCCGTTGTACAGGCTCACGTAATAAACTACGTGGCGGTAGTTGCTGTCCTGATTGTTGTAATAGTTCCGGTCCGCACCGGTCGTGTAATAGTGTCCGTTGGAAGCAGTCCCCAATCCCGTGTTTTCAGTGCTTCTTGCCAGGGCATACACACCCTTCTGGAGGGTCACCTCACCTTCTCTCGCCAGCACGTGCGTGACATTGGCCGGGTTGCGGTAGACGTAAAACGTATTGCTTAAGGTGGTTCCGTTGGCGCCGTCCGCATATGCATTCCACAGTCCCACATCGTTGCCGTCCGCATCTTTAGTCGTCTCATCGTTTGAAGGGTAGGTGAGCTCTACGTAGATGTAAACTGCCGCATTTTTGGAGAAAGACACCGTAACATCGTCATCCCAGACAAGGAAAGAAACTCCCGTACCGCTGATGCCGTTGTAGCTGTCGCTGATATACCAGTTATCGTCATCCGACAGGCGCTCTGCACCTGACACGCTGCCTCCCGCAGAGGTATCCACTTCCACCTTCGCGATCTTCACATTGTCTTTCGTCCACTCGAAAACACCGTAGGTGTTCGGCAGCTGATCCGCGATATTCGCGCCCGTCACGTCGAACGTCCCGGAGTCGCCAGTACTCTCCAGTGTCAGGCGGTAGGTCACCGTCTCGCCTTCCTTGACCGTGGTATATTTGTCGTCATCCAGGCCGTCGCCGTCCGCATCGCCGTCCGAGTCCTGCTCCACGACAATGTCCTTGTCGTAGCCGATGATAGTGCCGCCGCCCCAGAGTCCGGCATAGATGCGGGAACCGGTGCGGTCGTTCATCCACACCACATTGCCGATGGTGTAGGAAGCCTCATAGCCGGTGATATCCATCAGCGCACTGTAAGAAATCTGAATCGTATAATTGCCGCCGTCCAGCTCATCAAAATACCACTTAATCTGGCTGTGGACGCCGGACCAGGTGTTGATTTCCCCGCCAATCTCGACACTCTGATCCGCTCCGACTGTCACCGTGATGGAAGCCGCCGTCATCCAGCTTCCGTCCGCGTCCTGCCCGACGACCACGTCCGTATAGGTGCCGGTGCCCAGCACATAATAGTCAGGCGTCCCGTCGTCATCCGCATCGTACGTTTTCACGCCGGTTCCGGACCAGTCCGCGCCCGCAACGATATTGCCGGTAATACTGCTGTTACTGCTGTTCTGGCTGATCGGCACCAGCAGATACTGGCTGCCGTACAGGTCATCCACCATCGGCAGATCGTCGTAGCTGCCGTCGCCATAGTGGGTGAATGTCAGCGTATAATCCAGTACGTCGCCGTCAGAGGCTGCCGGCGCGGATCCCAGATCCTCACCGTCTACGGAAACACTCTTGTCAATGGTAGCCTCACGGATGACGCTGTCCTTTGTGGCACTGGCAGTCTTTTTTGTTTTATTATCCGCGGAGGCCAGCGTCGCACTGTTAGTCAGTGAAAGCGCGCTGGTTTTGGGGTATTGATTCGGCCAGTCACTGCCGTCCAGGCTCTGGAACGTACTCTTGACCGTAGCATAAATATTGTACGTATAGCTTCCGCCGCTTGCCAGCATGAAAGTGGTCGTCTCATCCACAGTCGTCACGGGCAATGTCCAGACGCAGGAATAAGCCGCGCTGGCAGTAACGCCGTAGCCAAAGCTCTGAAGCAGAGCCTCCAGACCGGTTCCCGTGTAAGTGCTGCCATTGTCTGCGGAAACAGTATACTGTTTTGTTGTACTGTCATAGCTGATGGTCAGCGTATTCCCGGTGGTCTCTGTCAGGTCCGAGTTGCCCGTATTCACCAGCGCACTGTCCGCGGTCCCGTCCGTATCCGTCGCCGTATATCCATCGGCAAGCTTCGCGCCCGAGATGGTGATCACCAGTGCCGTTCTATCCTCCGCTGCCTCCAGGAACATCTTCTCCATGTTCTCCGGACTGATGTAGAAGCTGCTGATCAGGTTGTCTGTCAGGGTATACGCCTGAGTGTCTGTATACGGCAGACCGCCGTTGTTATAAACCTTCAGAGTATAGGTCAGATCCTCGCCAAAGTAGGTCACATCTGTGCCGGATTTACTGAGATTTATCGTACCTTTACCCCCGGTCAGGGTTTTCTCCACAGACGCTTCCTGAGTATCCGGAGTGCTGTAGGTGTAGTTTACCGTGGCTGCAGCTGTGTTCGTGACCGTGTTTGCCGCGTCCGTATCATACACTGTCATGTCAACGGTCAGCGCCGCCGGATAGATTGTCAGGTTCAGGGTATTGGTATTCAGGTTCTCACTGCCTGTGTTGCGGACCTTCCATGTCAGGATGACCTGTTCTGTCTCTTCATCATAACGGATCTTCAGCCCGCTTAAGGACAGATCGCTGCTGCTGCCAAGGCTCAGAGCCGCAATCTGCGTGGTACCCACATAAAGCCCGTTGCTTTTCGTGATGACGTTTCCGCTTTTGATCGCCGTCAGAATCGTCTCATCCCACTGCATACCGTCCGGAAGCGTCATCACATCTGTATATGTCACGTACGTGACATAATCTTCGCCGAAATCACTCTGATCCCCGTTAGTAGTCAATGTGATCTGCCATTTCAGTTCCGCGGAAGGGCGAACCGTCCCATCATCATCAGCTGTAATGCTGACGGATGTCTGATTATTGTTTGTTTTTGCAAGAGCATAAGTATCCGCCAGGGTCGTCCAGCAGGCATCAATCTCCTTATCCGTCCGGGTCTCGGTCTCTTTTCCGCCCTGATCAGTTTCCACCAGAGCGCCCCAGACGGTAACACCACCGCCGTCCGAGCCGGGGCTCGGGTAAAGGGCATTCACGGAGAAGCTTACCGTCTGGCCCTCCTCCACCGTAAACTCGAGACAGATGGTATACGGATCCTCCGTGGCACTTGCAGTGACCTCCACGCCATTCACGGTATAGGTATTGCCCGCCGTGTAGTTCAGTGAGCAGTCGTCCTCTGTCACCTGGACATACACCCGATAGGTCTGAGCAGAGCCGCTGGTATTGTTCACAGCGACTATAAACTGCACCGTATCGCCCGTCAGAGAGGAATACCCGCCGACCGTTGTTGAATCATCCTCATCCATCTCGACCCATTCGGTGGTGCTCCCATTTTTTACACTGATGGTCATGCAGTCCACGGATGCGTCAGTGCTGCCATTCATGCCTGCCGCAAAGTCCACTGCCTGGACAGAGCCGCCCAGCTCTGTGTTGTAAAACGCATTGTATCCAATGCCGGCGTTTGTAAAAAGCGCTGTCGCTCCATCTACCGTCGTCGCGGTACTGCCCGCACCATTGTCTGTCACGCTTTCGATCGGCGCATTGGCCAGGGCATAGGCCTCGAGCGTCGTAATCTTTGACGCATCCTCAAAAGTGATACCGGTCAGATCGTCCGCGTATTTCAGTGCATCCTTAGCCACAGTGGTGACGTTAAAGGTAATATCCTCCGTTCCATCTAATGTGTCGGTGATCGCAGCAGGGATCGTCACGCTCGTCAGGCCATCCGGAACATAAAGAAGCGTCGCCTCGAACGTGTCCGTATCCAGCGTATAGACCACCCCGTCCTCCGTCACATAGATCCAGCCGGAAAGGCTGGTATAGGGAGCCGGGGCACTGGCAAACGCCCCATCCTCCACGTAGAAAGCGTTCGGGCCTTCGATGGTCAGGCTGTTCGCGTGTGCCAGGATATACGAGAAGTTCGCCGCCAGATAATCCACATTCGTCCCAATAGTCAGGTCAAACATGGGCGCAGAGGATGTCCCGAATACTGTTGTACTAATCGTAGCCTTCGCCGCGTCGTAGTACAAAGTCTCCAGGCCTGTTGTCCCGGATAAGGCATAATCACCAATCGCTGTAGTCCCTTTCGGTATTTTTAATTCCGACAGCTGGGCACAGTTCAGGAACCACCTGCTGCCGATATTTAATGTCGTATTTTCCGGCAAATGAACCGATGTCAGGTTATTTGACGACGTGGAGGAATTATAAAACACATAACCAATATTAGTCGGAACAGACACATCATCCGCAATATATATATACGTATAGCCGGAGGAATCACGAAACGCCTGATTCGGCAGGCTTACCTGATGCATGACATAGATCTCACTGGTATACCTTACATTCTGAAGTGCCCCCTGTTTTACCGTAGTGACCGTCTCCGGAATGGTCCAGGACTCAGCTATCCGGCATTTCGGATAATCAACCAGCGTGGTTCCGTCATAGCTGTACAGTACTCCGTCCGCGTCCGCGGAAAAGGAGGTGCTTTCTTCTGCCACGATGTATCCGGCCGCCATCGCAAACGGATACTGACCAATACTTGTCACTGTCGACGGAATCGTGATCCAATTATTGCTGCAATCCTGTTTGTTGCCGCAGTTGCCGCTGAAAGCACTGTCCCCGATTGTCTCAATCCCCTCCTCCAGCGTCACATCATATAAATAATAGGAATACGCAAACGCACTCGTTCCAATCGTCTTGATCGTCCCCGGAATCGTCACAGAGGTCAGCTTCTGACTGTAGGAGAATCCCTGCTCTCCAATGGATGTCACAGTACTGGAAAACTGAATATCCGTAAAATAGTTGCCATGAAATGCCTGATTCCCCACACGGGTGATGCCTTCACCCAAAATCAGCGTCGAAATCGTAGAGCGGTAGCTGTACCAGGGCTGCCCGGCATTCTCAGACGAATAATCAGGAATCGAACCATCCCCCTCAATCACCAGCGTGCGGTTGCCCGCGTCGTCTTCATAGATCGTCCAGGTGATGGCGTCCTCCTCGCCTTCGCCGTTGGCAATCGTTCCGCTGGCGACCACACTGCCTGAGTTCGTCACAGCATAGGTAGAAAAATGCTCCGCGTCAAATACGACCAGGCCCTCTTCGGCTTCTGATGTATCCAGCTTCTCCGGCTCGCCCTCCTCCGGCACGTAGTAGACGCTGCTGCCGTCCGTGATCTCAGAGGATTCGATGGTCACGGTGATGTTGCCGTCATCCGGCTCGAAAACGACCGTTTCCCCATCTGAATTCTCATAGTATATCGAAATGTCAAAGGCAAGCAGCACGTTTTCGCCCTCGATCTCCACATCTACAGGAGCGGCAGTAATGTAAGCGCCTTCCGGCAGGAGGCCGCTGACGGTGATCGTGGCATCGCCGGAAATGATATCCAGAATCTGTTGCCCGAGCGTGAGTTCTTCCGTATCATTCTCAGCTTCGACTGCAGGTTCTTCTGTTTCAGGCTCATTTTCGGCCGCAGACTCTTCAGTCTCAGGCTCTTCCATCCCATTCTCTTCGGCAGCTGCCGTTTCTTCTATTTCGCTTTCCTCATCGGATACAATTTCTTCTGTCTCGGTCTCCTCTTCGGCCGCAATTTCTTCTGTCTCACTTTCAGCTTCGGACACAGTCTCTTCCGTCTCGCTCTCTTCTTCGGCCGCTGTTTCTTCTGTCTCGGTCTCCTGGGCAGCTTTCTGCGCCGCGGATACGGTTCCGAAGCCGATGATCTGCGAATCGCTCAGACTGTATTCTACCAGGCAGACTGCGTCCGTGTCGTCCTCATTGGCCGCATAGTCGCCCTCGATGACAGTCAGCTGTCCGCTGTTTTCATTGACATTCACGGCAATACCGACGTGGTCGATCTTGCCGTCTTTATCGGCATCAAAAAATACAAGGTCGCCGGACTGGATATCATAATCCGCTGCGTCCTCGTAAAAATCCATATTTTTCAAGGTGACAGACCAGGCATAGGCGCCGGTCGCCTCCGGGAAATCATCTTTGGAAATGCCGGCGTAATGCAGGCAGAAAGAGACGAACATGGCGTCCCAGTCACCGTACTCATTTCCTGCCCACTCGCCGTATCGGGTATAGCCCCGGACCGTTTCGTCATCGTCAGAGAGTATAAAATTGGCTGTGCTTTCGGTGTAGCCCAGCTGGCTCTTTGCCACCGCCACGAGATCCTCCGCCCAGATCCCGCTTAATGATGTGGGAAGAGTCGCTTCCCAGTCGGACGCAGTCTCTAAGTCCGCCGACTCGTCGATCAGGCAATCCACCGTATGGGTGTGCTCTTCCAGACCGCACACGAGCTGCTTTTCATAGCACGCATCGGTATGTGTGTGGCCTTCCACCGCTTCACACTCTTCCAGGCCGCAGATGAGAGCCTTCGTCGTCTGATAGCAGGCTGCGGTGTGCGTGTGGCCTTCCACCGCTTCCTGTTCCTCCTGACAGCAGATGAGGACTTTTGTCGTGGTATAACACGCCGCGGTATGAGTATGGCTTTCCGATTCCTCCTGACCGCAGATCAGCTCCGTCTGCTCTTCGTAGCAGGCGTCGGTATGCGTATGGCCTTCCACTGCCTCACATTCTTCGAGACCGCAGATCAGCTCTGTCTGTTCTTCATAGCAGGTGTCTGTATGCGTGTGGCCTTCCACTGCCTCACATTCTTCGAGACCGCAGACCAGCACCAGTTCATAGCAGCTGTCGTCATGCTGATGTTCTGTCTTGCCGCAATAGACCTCGTTTGCGAGAGCAGCGCCCGTCAGCCGAAGCTGCCAGTATACCCCTGTACCCACCAATGCGGCGAGCAGCAGCAGCATGCAGACAAACCGTCTGCGCATGCGGTGTTCTCTCTTGAATTTTTCAATAAAAACATTTACAAGATTCTGCATACCGTCATCTCCTGTGTCGTCTCATCTCTACGAAACAGTCCTGCGTGCCGGCGGCACACGTTTCAGATCAGTTTATATTTAAGATCAGTTTATAATAGAAATGTGACTTAAAGGCCACACTCTCAGTATGACTTTTCCGACAATCTGATCAACCTCTATGCAGCCGATCGCGCTGTTTCGGGAATCAATCGAAGTAGCCCGGTTGTCTCCCATGACAAAATAGCGGCTTTCCGGCACCTGATAGGGGTAGGTAATGTCGGTCTCCCCCAGTGATTTTGCTGTGACATAGGGTTCCTCCAGCAATTCGCCGTTGACTGTCACGTTGCCTTCATCATCAATATCAATCACATCGCCGGGTCCTCCGATGACCCGCTTCAGGAGCAGTTTGTTCTGATAATAAAACCCAATCAGATCTCCCGTCTCGAACTTTCCGTTTTTTATCAGAAGAATGATGTCGCCGTCCGACAGGGTCGGCTCCATGCTGGTGCCGGACACCTGCAGCACCGGAAGAAACAGGGTCGCCAGCAGGACAGATACCGCCGCAACAACGATAAGCGCGTATATCGTCGTCCGCAGGGTCTGCCGATACCGTTTCCGGTATTTCAGCCGCTCCCGCTCTGCCTTCACGGCCTCCTCGCTGGGTATCCTGGCCGTGCGCAGATCATAATGTTTCTCAGTCAAATGATGTCTCCTCCTGTTTTACCGATGTTTCTTATCCGTCTTCTTCCCCGCGGCTGCAGCGGACCGTCACTCTGGTCTGCCCGCCCACTGTGCAGGTAAACAAAGTCAGATCCCATTGATCAGAAGCCCCGTCAAGCATTTCCTCAATGTCTGTCGGCTGCAGGATCAGGACTTCATCCACCACATAATCGAAACTGTTGCCGTCCACATCCGTAAATGTGATCTCATCCCCGGCTTCCAGATTTTTCAGGTTCCCGAAATGCCGCTCGTAGTTGTGCCCGCAGATGACCAGGTCGTCTGTCCGGACAGAGCCGCTGTAACGCCCTGGCGCAATCCTCAGCCCCGGATAGCTCCACTCTGACATGACCGGCAGCTCCAGACCGAATCTTGAGACAGATAATGTACCGATATAGGCGTAGCCGTCAATCTCAATCTCGGCCATCTCCGTATCCGATCCCTCGTCGCTGCCCGCCTTTGATGTCCCGGCGTCAGCCGTCCCTGAATCTGAAAATAAATCTGTTCTCCCGGCTTCCCTCTCGTTCTCCAGCTCATCCTGTATCCTGGCCACCGAATTTCCGGCCCGCCAGTCATCCCATCGATTGTAGGCCAGCAGCGCGATCGCCGCGATCAGCATCAGGCCGCCCAGAGCCATACAAAACGAACCAATCCTACGACGCATGCTTTTCTCTCTTTTCCTCTGAGCGTTTCAGATACCGGCCAACGAGGAGAAGCAAAATTCCGCCGGCTGCTAAAACAGGAACAGGCCAGTTCAACTGGCCGGTCTGCGGAAGCGTGGATGTGGCGGTATCATTGGTATTGCCGGTATTATCGGTATTATCGGTATTATTGGAATCCGCCGCGGGAGATGTCTCCGGCGAGGTCTCCGGCTCTGTCTTTTCATCTGTCGATGATTCTGTGTTTTCTTCTGTCGATGGTTCTGTG
>JAJQHQ010000063.1:23505-28672 GCA_021199655.1 Lachnospiraceae bacterium
CTTCTGTCGATGGTTCTGTGCTTCTTTCTGTCGATGGTTCTGTGTTTCCTTCTGTCGATGGTTCTGTACTTCCTTCTGTCGGGGACTCCGTCTCCTCAGGCGTCACAGGACCTACCTTCGGGCTGGCATCCACCGTATAGACCCACTCGCCATCCATATCGATCGGCACGGTCACGACAAAGGGGTTGAATCTCTCAAAGCCGTCCGACTCATTTGTCTGCACAAGAAGATACAGCCCCGGCTCCAGATCCGTAAAGCTGATCTTCCCATCCCCGCCGATGGCCTTTTCTTCGCCATCCGCAGGATATTCTGCCAGATAGCCGACCAGAGCCTCAGCCATCGTCAGGTCTGTCACATCCAGCGTGACCGTACATTCAGAAAAGGCTTCCGTATATTCATAGGCCATGTCGCCGTCGTCAAGGTACAGCTTCGCGACCTCGTAGAGTGTCACAGAGCCGCCGGATACCGTTTTCCCTTCCACATCGGTAAGAGTCAGCCCGACAGAACCGCTCCGGGTCAGATCCAGATCGGCCGTCTCTGCGGCAAACACCGTTGCCGCGCCTGCTGCAGGTAAAAACAATCCCATCAGGAACGCAGCTATTTTCACATGTCCGGTTTTTTTCGGAAATCCAGCCATTTTTCTCACATTCTTTCCTTCCCGTCAGGGTACGTCCATGTCGCCTGAGCCTTTTTCGTCCTCGTCTTTTTCCGTTTCCTCAATCCGTTTTTTCCTGACCCTGCGGGAGTCCCAGAACACCCAGATCAGCAAAAACAGCACCATCGGAACCGCCAGAACCGGCGCGGCCAGAAGCGGCGATATCCTCTCTGCCTCTGCAGTCACATGAATCAGTGTCGAATCCGCGTTTTCCACACGCACGCCTCTCACCAGCAGCCGATGCGTGTTGATCCCATAGGGTGTGCATGTCATCAGGGTACAATAATCTTTGCCTTCTTCTATATAGAGGTTTTCCACCTCATCCGGCTCAACGATTGAAATCTGATCAACCTCATAGGTCATCACCCGGTTCAGTACCGTGATGGTAAAGGTATCCCCGACTTCCAGCTGATTCAGGTTGGTAAAGAGCAGGGCGCTCGGCAGACCGCGGTGTGCGGATATCACACTGTGGGTACTCTCCCCGCCCACCGGAAGGCTGGTGCCCTCCAGATGGCCCGCGCCGACCTGCAGGACGTTGACATCCGTGCCGTGATAGATGGGAAGCTGAACATCGATCTTCTCAATAGTGATGTAGCCCATGACGCCGGTGCCGGTGATGTCCAGAATGTCCCAATAGTCCTCGTCCACAAGCTCCGGGGAGGTGATCGCAGCGGCAGAGCCGACGGCGTTCAGGGCTTCGTTGTACGCCTCCGCCGCCTCGAACCAGACGCTGTAATCCTCCTCGGACATATCGTCCACAGCCGAATCATAGGTGGAGACGACCCCGGCAGTGAGCCGGTGGTTCCACCAGTTGCTCACAGAAGGATAAGCCAGGATGACAATCCCGGCCAGAAGCACGCACACCAGAATGATCGTCGTCACCCGGTCGTTTCTGCCATTTTGCTTCCTTTTTTCGCGCCGTTTCATGCCGTCCCGAACCGCACCTCCGCATACATGACTGTCTCAAAGCTTTGCAACCACTGTAATGATTCCGCAATTTCGCAGTCTCAAAGTCTTCCCGTATAAGGCTTATCCCGCACAGTGTGCGGGATGCCTTTTCGTTTTTTACTCTTCTCTGTGTCCTCTCATGCGGCTTCTGGTGATCAGCAGCACCACTGCCAGAAGGACCAGAACCGAACCAACGATATAGAAGATGGTGGTACCGATGCCGCCGGTGGAGGGCAGGACAACGCCCGCCTTATTCACAACGGTGGCGCTGACAGTGCCTGTATTCGCAACAGCGCTTATCGAGCCAATGTCGGGGTAATCTATAGTGGAACTTCCGTCGATCCGGCAGGCAGCCGTCAGGTTTGAGAGGGTGGTATAATCCACGGTCAGGTCGGTATCAGCGGTGACCTGAGTGTAGGTGGGTTTTATTTCGATAGCGACGCTCTCACTGCCAGTTATCTTGTTATAGCCGGTGGGGGCGGTGATTTCCTTCAGGTAGTAGGTGATGGTTCGTTCTTCATTATAATTCTCGTCCCAAGCGGAGGCATCCAAGCCAATGATATAGCCGTTACCAACGTTGAGCTTGCCGTTTGAATCCGTGGTCAGCAGGGTAGCATTGTCTATATCATCCACCCATTCGGTGACGATTCCTGTGCTGGTGTCGATTACGGCATATTCCTTATCTTCGGTCATCGAATCTTTCAAGCGATACAGCTTGAACTCTGCGCCTTCCAGCGCGGTGCCGCTGGCGTTCGTCTTGGTAAGCTCCAGCTGATAAGTCCAGGTGTAAACAACGTCGGCCACGGTGGTGCCGGTATCCGTATTATCGTAGGGGTTGTTGGAATAGGTCAGGGTGACGGTGTTGGGATTGCCGTTGCCGCCAATGACGGCGCTGCTGTTCAGCGTGGCGGTGAACTCAACGGCGATGATGGAATTTTTGTTAACGGTGATGGGGGTCGAGCTGCCAGATGCATACAGCGCATTGGTGTCGGCTATGGAGATAGTGATGGGGGTGCCGATGGTCGCAGTATACCCGGAGGCGACCGTGGTGCTGGTGTCCGAAGTGGCGGCGGTGACGCTGCTGTCCACGCCCTGAGCTTTTTTGTAAGCCAGGTAGGCTTCATAGTCATCCACGCTGTCAAACACCTTGACGGCCACGGAGTCAGCCGTGTAAGTCAACCCCCCGACAGAGTGTCGTTAAAGGTCAGGGCGTAGGTGTCGTAGCTCGAGTACTCGGTGGGCAGGGTGGCCGCCAGATAGTAGGTCACGGTGTCGCCGATGTCAGCGTCCAGGTTGCTGACCGCCTTATCCACGGTGGGCACGTCGGACTTATCGCTCACTACCACGGCTGTATTCTCATCCACGACCATGACCAGGATGTACCGGGTGTATGCGCCGTCCTCAGGGGCGGTGGTTGTTTCAATCAGGTAATAGCCGGGTTCATTCACCGTGATGGTGTAGGGGGGAGACAGTAGTAGATGTCGCGATGGCGCTACCGACGTAATTACGCATCACTTCGGCAAACGCCTGGGCGACTACATTGTCATCTTCATCAGCGTAGCTTGCCAGCACGTTTAATATTACCTCGAACGAGTTACCGGATGTGGCAATATCTGCAAAGGGGTATACAGTCTCGCCATTTATCGTGACCGAGATAGCCTGTAAAGCTCTATCTAAGTTAGTGCCAGCGGTAACATTTTGGCCCCAATTGAGGTTGGTCAGCACAGCCGTGCCGTTCAGCGTCGACACATCGCCGCTGAAAACCTGATAGGCGGTGTACTGATAGCCTGCTTCGTCATTGTCGATGGTGATGGTGTAGGTGGCGGCGGACGCAATGCAGGTCAGACCGAAAGCCATGATCAGCGCCAGCAGGACGCCTGTGAGTTTTTTCAGTGTTCTCATAATCGTTCTCCTTTATGCAAGATTTCGACGGAAAGGCCGGGGTGCGCCTTCCCGTTCTGCGCCTTTGGAGATCTGGGGCCGTCAGCCGCATTTTACTCCAACGTTACACATATGTTACAATGAAAGCCGCGCATTTAAAAATCGCTGCGCGATTGGCACGGCCTGCATCCATACTCGCTGCGCGAGTATGGATGTATGATAACACATTTTTTTGCCTTGGGATGAACCATTCGTGAAAAATAAACGACCATTCGTGAAATGCACGGGAATTACGGCTCGCCTAACGACTTCCACTTCAGATATGCGTTGATGAACGGATCCAGTGCGCCATCCATGACCGCGTCCACATTGCTGGTCTCCTCGCCTGTACGCAGATCCTTGACCATCTTGTAAGGCTGCATAACATAGGAACGGATCTGGTTGCCCCAGCCAATTTCCTTGACTTCGCCGCGGATGTCGGATTCTTTCTCGGCATTCTCCTGCTCACGCAGCAGAAGGAGCTTCGTCTTCAGCATCTGCATCGCCTTGTCCTTGTTCTGGAACTGGGAACGTTCATTCTGGCACGTTACCACAATGCCGGTCGGAAGATGCGTGATGCGGATCGCGGAGGACGTCTTGTTGATGTGCTGGCCGCCTGCGCCGCTGGAGCGGTAGGTATCGATGCGCAGATCTTCCTGATTGATCTCAATGTCCACGTCTTTTTCCAGTACGGGCATCACCTCGCAGCTGACAAAGGAAGTCTGCCGCTTGCCGGCCGCGTTAAAAGGAGAAATCCGCACCAGACGGTGTACGCCCTTCTCTGATTTCAGATAGCCATAGGCTTTCGCGCCGTTCACCTGGAAGGTCACGGATTTGATACCAGCCTCTTCTCCGTCGAGGAAGTCCAGGACATCGACCTGATAGCCTTTCTTTTCCGCCCACCGCGTATACATACGGTACAGCATCGAAGCCCAGTCGCAGGACTCCGTGCCGCCTGCGCCCGCATGCAGCGTCACGATCGCGCTCTCCTCATCGTATTCGCCGGAGAGCAGCGTCTTAATACGAATATCGTCCAGCGTCGTCCGGAACTGATCCAGCGTCTCCTGAATCTCCGGAAGCACGGACGCGTCATTTTCCTCGTAACCCATCTCGATCAGGAGCTCGACTTCCTCATACTGATCCTTCAGCTCTTTGTAAGTCGATACGTCCTCTTTCAGACTCGCGAGCACCTTCATGGTCTCCTGCGACTTCTCCGGGTTGTCCCAGAAGTCCGGTTCCTCC
Source organism: Lachnospiraceae bacterium (assembly GCA_021199655.1). Classification (GTDB taxonomy): domain Bacteria; phylum Bacillota; class Clostridia; order Lachnospirales; family Lachnospiraceae; genus Choladousia. The sequence goes on from JAJQHQ010000063.1 coordinate 28,271, forward strand.
ATCCGGCGCTCTAGCTCCTGAATCCGCTGTTCCTTATTTACGAGGTCAAAGTGAATCCCTCACTTCCACTAATGGTTTTGTGTAGCTGTTTAAAATTGCTTTGAACTGGTCAAGTTCTACCATTGTGTCACCTTCTTTCTGAAAATTTTCTCGAATCGGACAGCTGATTCCCGACGCAGCCACGTTGATTTTTGCGCTTCTTCTGCGCCGTCTGTTATTCTCTGCTTCGCTGAAACTCGCTTCGCTCAGACAATGGCGAAGCAGAGAAAACTATGCTCGAGAAGCTTGCAAAAATCTGCCTACCGTCTGCTTACGGAAACAGCTGTCCGATTCCATACAGGTTTCATAACTCAAACTTCGCACTTTAAAAAGTGCGATTGCACCTTGAAAATTCAATAAATA
>JAJQHQ010000025.1:0-36697 GCA_021199655.1 Lachnospiraceae bacterium
AAATGAGGGTCAAAATATCAAAGCTATAGACGGTCAAGAGAGCCGAGCATTAACACGAAAAGATTGGTCGGGGAGAATTCTACATTGCAATGTGTGCGGCTTATGTTTTGGAGAATCTTTACATTGACAGGACAGGAGGCGTGCTTTTAAACGGAGCTGCGGTGAATGAAGATATATATACGGGCTGGATCAATTATTTGTTTCATGAGAGCTTTTGCGAGAAAAACAGAAATCCATGGAAGCTGTTTGAAATGTTAAGTTCAGGGATGGCGGCTGCTGCGAAAGGATATGATAGTGGCGACACGGACTGGTATGGATTTTTGTCAACTACAGCAGGCTTGGTGGGCTATACGGAGATTCTCGCAGTTCAGGAGGGGATTGATGCTATGTTGCAATGGCATGATGATCTTCAGAAAGAGGCAGGTATTTCACAAGAGGATGGTGAGCGTAAATTAACTTTCTTTGACGCCGCGCAGCTGCATCTTACCAAATGAAGTCTTGGGGTCTGACCCCGGGAAAAAAGGATAAATTTTATAAAATAAATATAAATGTCATTGGCGGTTCTTCTACAACGGAATTGTGTTGAATCCGGACAGCTTTGTTTCGATGAACTTCTGAGGATTTGCCGCGAAGGAGAATTATATAACATGGGATATGGAAGCGCTGGAAAGAGAATTGTAGTATTACGAAAAAGCAAACTTTGTGGTTGTATTTTAAAGGGACATCCATTATAATAAAACCATCAGCAGACGCAGAGAAAAAACTCAGGAGGCAAAACAGCCTGAAAAAACGTACGGAAGAGGTGGAATCAAAACATAAAGAAACAGAGGTGAATTGCCTGTGCCGAATAACAGCAATACAGCGCACAGCGAAACCTGTTCAAAATCCGCCACACCATATGACGATGTGGCCCGTACATTACTAAATGACTGCAGTTCACTGATACTGCCGGTGTTAAACGAGATATTTGGTGAGCATTACAAGGGGAATGAAGAGGTTCTTTTTGCACCAAACGAACATTATATCAACCAGCAGGGCGGGGAAGCAGACAAACGCATCACCGACAGCAGCTTTACAGTCATCGGAGAAAAAGAATCAAAAAAAGTACTTATTTGAGGTACAGAGCACTGCAGACAACAGTATGCTGGTCAGAATTTTCGAATACGCGACTCAAATCGCATTAGACGAAGGCAAATTCATCGGCAATATACTGGAAGTAACAATTCCCAATTGTGCAGTGCTGTTTTTGCGAAGCACAAAAAATACACCGGATAAGATGACTATCCGAATGCATGCATCGGGAGGGACGCTTCCCATCGATGTATTTGTGATGAAGTCACAAAGCTACGATCTGAACGAAATCTTTCAGAAAGACCTGCTATTCCTGCTGCCGTTTTATATTTTTTCACATGAAAAGTATTTGCGGGAATATGACGAAGACAGAGAGAAGCTGACCCGCTTAGAAGAAGAATATGTGAGGATCATGAACCAGCTGGAGGAATTACAGAGAGAGGGAAAGATCAGCGCATATACCAGAAGTACGATCATAGAAATGACCCATAAGGTACTGGAAAAACTGGCAAATAATTACCAAAATGTCAAAAAAGGAGTGAGGTCGATTATGGGTGGAAAAGTACTGGAATACGAGACAAAGACAATCTTTCGTGAAGGAAAGCAGGAAGGATTGCAGGAAGGACTGCAGAAAGGCAGATTTGAGAATCTTCTGCAGAATGTAAAGAAATTGATGAAGAAACTGGACACAACTGCAGAAAATGCAATGGATTTGCTAGATGTATCTGAAGAGGAACGAACGGAAGTTGTAAAACGAATTTGAGGTTTGAATTTTAGAACAAACATGCATATACAAAAGACAAAGAAAGAATATACTGTTCTGCTGATTTTACCATCCGGCCGCACATTGAGGTCAGGAACTATTACGAATATGAAAACAGGGAGAAAACATTATGAAGTACGATTATCTGGTAGTAGGCTCCGGCCTTTACGGCGCCATTTTCGCTCATGAGGCGAAAGCAAAGGGCAAGTCGGTTCTGGTGGTGGACAAGCGGCCGAACATAGCAGGAAATGTTTATACGGAGACGGTTGAGGGCATCCATGTACACAAGTACGGCGCACATATTTTCCATACGAACAATAAGAAAGTCTGGGAATATATTACGCAGTTCGCGGAATTCAACCGGTTTACAAATTCGCCGGTGGCGAATTATAAGGGCGAGCTTTATTCGATGCCCTTCAATATGTATACGTTTAATAAGATGTGGGGTGTAGTGACGCCCGAGGAGGCTGCGGCGAAGATTGAGGAACAGCGAAAGGAGATTACCGGCACGCCGTGGAATCTGGAGGAGCAGGCAATCTCGCTGGTCGGGCGGGATATTTTTGAGAAGCTGGTCAAGGGCTATACGGAGAAGCAGTGGGGACGAGACTGCAAAGACCTTCCGGCTTTTATCATAAAACGCCTGCCGGTGCGCCTGACTTTTGACAACAATTACTTCAACGCGCTCTATCAGGGCATTCCGATCGGCGGCTATACGAAGATGGTCGCGAACCTGCTCGATGGCATTGAGGTGCGGCTGAACACGGATTATCTGGAGCAGAAGGCGGAACTGGATGCGCATGCGGATCGTGTTGTGTATACCGGCCCGATCGACGCGTATTTTGGCTATCAGCTTGGTTGTCTGGAATATCGTTCTGTGCGCTTTGAGACGGAGCTTCTCGATCAGCCGAATTTCCAGGGGAATGCCGCTGTGAACTATACGGATCGGGAGACACCCTGGACGCGGATCATCGAGCACAAGTGGTTTGAGTTTGGTAAGGATGAAGCGGGCAATGACCTGCCGAAGACGGTGATCAGCCGGGAGTACAGCTCGGAGTGGAAGCCGGGGGATGAGCCGTATTATCCGGTGAATGACGAGAAGAACGGAAAGCTTTATGAGCAGTATAAGGCGATGGCCGTCAAAGAAGAGAAGGTTATTTTCGGTGGGCGGCTGGGAGAATATAAGTATTACGATATGGATCAGGTGATCGCCGCGGCGTTGGATAAGTGCGATGAGGAACTGCGCTGAGCAGCCCTTTTTCGTATATTCCACTTGACAATTTGGAAAAGATTTTGCACAATAGAGGCACAAAAAGGAATCCTTTGTCTGAAAGGATATGAGAAGATATGACAGGGAAGAATAAGAGTGCTTTATATTATCTGGATACCATTTCGGATGCGTGCATCCTGTTCGTTTCGTATGTGATTTCGATGTTCATTCGATATTATATCATGGACAGCGATCCGGGGCTGCCGATCCTGTCGACACCCTATCTGTTGGTGGCAGCGGTGTACAGCGTTATCATGGCGTGCATCTTTTCGTATGTGCAGTCCGGGAATGAGAACCGGACCGGCAAGGATATGCGGCTTTATTCGAAGCTGAATGGCGGCAGCGGATATAAGATTCTTGCGGTCAATGTGATTGGCTGCCTGTTTTTGATGTCCTTCTTTTTTGTCGTGGGTGTGGTGTACTTTTCAAGATGGGCGCTGGTGCTGTTCTGGGGCATTTCCAGTGCGGGGATCATTATTAAGGAAGGAATTGTACAGAACATCCTGTCGAAGGAGAATGTCAGGGAACGCTATGGGATCCGCACGATCGTGGTCGGAGATGGGAAGCTGGCGAAGGAGTATCTGCGGTCTGTCTATACGTATCCGTCTCTGGGAAGGACCATCGTTGGCTTTGTCAGAACGGGAAAAGAGGGCACACCGGGGTCTCTTTTGACCCAGTATGAGTGGGAAGATCAGAGTGGTCCGGCGTGTTTGGGCGATCTGCGGGATCTGAATGACATCCTGGATCGCAGTGAGGCGGATGAGGTGATCCTGGCGCTGGAGGATACCGGTATGGAGGAGGCGGAACGGATCATCCGCATGGTGACGGCAAGAGGCGTGGAAGTGGGCCTTGTTCCGCGGTACGGCAGTTTGATTCCCGCGAAGGCGCCGGTCTATGAGTTTGGCGATACAAGGGTGATCGGACTGAACAGGAAACGGGACAGGAGAAGTCAGGATATCCTGTGGCTGGGACTGGTCATGTCAGCGTCTCTTCTGGTGATCATGCTGATCCTGAATCTGTTCGGTATCGGTGAGCTGCAGAGGATCTCAGCATATGAGGACTATAAATGTATTGTTTTCGGAATCGCGGGCGTCTTCCTGTATTCGTATCTGATGTCCTGTTTTAAGGGAAAACCATGGGCGAATACCAAACGCGCCCTGACCGCGTTTTTATCCTGTACGGTATTTTCTCTGTTGTATGAGATGGTTTACACTTCGGGATTCCATTACGGGGAACATGTAGCCTCGGATGTGAGGGTGCTCTTTATCAGCATTGCCATCTGCTGGTGTGTGACAGGGCTGATCCGGCTGCTGGAAAAGGACTTTCCGATGTCGTTTTGAGCAAAAAATGGTTGTCCGTATCTGTATTCATGGCTGCGTTGTGCCTTTCTTCTGCTCCTGTATGTAAAAGGACATGTTGAGGATCAGGCGCTCGTCCGGGTCGTCGAGATTCACGTCCGCTATCTTCCGGATGCGCTCCAGACGGTAAAGCAGTGTGCTTCGGTGGATAAAGAGCTCCCGGGATGTCTTGAGGATGTTGCGCTCATTTTTGAGAAAAAGCCAGAGCGTGTGATACAGATCCGTGTTATTTTTTTCGTCGTATTTTTTTAAAAGAGAGAGCTTGCTGGAACAGAGAAGCTCCGGAGAAAGCTGTTTTGTCCCTTCTTTTACGAGATAATCCAGAAGGTAGTCGTCAAACCGGTAGCACCAGGCCGTGCTGTCGCTTTTCTGTCCGAGTTCCAGAGCCATACAGGCCTCGGTATACCCCTGAGGAAGCTGCAGAAAGCTGCCAAGCTCCGAGCTGACGCCCATTTTCAGCAGTCCTTCCCGCAGAAGGATGGCGAAGCTGCTGATCACATCGTTCATGCGGGCATGCGTCCAGGAAAGGTTGACGATGATGGAGATACCGTCCCGATGGATAAAGGCATTGCCGTTTGGAATCAGGGTCTCGATATGATTCAGGGTGGCGGCAGTGGAGAGCATCCGGATATTTTTCTGCTGGCCTTCCATCCGCAGACACAGGTAGCGGTCGCGCTGCTTCCAGTTCAGATTTTCGAGAGCCTGCATGAGCTGTGCGGGCTCATTTATTTTGCCCTCGAGAAATTCTGTGAAAAAATTCTGAAGTTCATTTCTGTAATTCAGCCGGAACAGTGTCTTGTTCCGCAAAAGCTCTTCTGTCATATGCCCCAGATAGTCAAGGGCTGCGTAATGCCCCGGCTCTATGGGAGTTTCCAGTTCATCGATACAGATACGTCCCTGATAACGGCTGCCGTCCCAGAGGTTGACATACAGGATAGGGTAGCCGCGCTGTTCCTTCGGGAACAGAGCTGCGCCGTGCGTGGACAGTGTGTATAAGTAGTCCGGATCCGCCTTGAAATCGTTGATCACAGACAGGGGGACGATGTTCCAGCCGGTTCGTTTGTCCCTGGTCCAGACGAGCATGCCGGGAATATGGCGCGGACAGGACAGCACATAGAAATCCGGGTCATGGACAAAGATCGGGTTGCCGAAGATGGGCAGACTGGCCTCCATCATGGCATCCAGAGGGTGGTCCATCTGGTATGCCTTCTGCAGCTGCCGGTCCCATTTTAAGTAGCGCTCGAAGACATCCTGTACGAGTGTGAAGAACTCGGATATGGGCGCGGGCGCGGTGACCTTAAGGACCATACAGTCCTCGGGGATCTCCTTTCCGTCGTCCTCCCCGCAAAGGATCAGCGCGATGTCTTTATGAAAACGGAAGGAGGCATCCACGTCCTCCGCTGCGATCAGATAGACAAATTGCGGCTGCAAAAGCTCGTCGGACTGGTACAGTCTTACATTTTCCAGCGCCGCCCGGTCCTGGCCGTACATCCGGACTTCGCCCGGATAGCGTTTCGCCGCCGCGTCATGGATGATCTGCAGATTGAGCAGGAATGACATGATGAATTTCCTCCTTTTTCTGCAGTGTATCACAAAAGAAACCTTTTGTGAATATTGTTATTTCGACATAATTATTCAGGGCAGTTCTTCACATCTGCTGCGAAGTTCATATGAAAAATGCAGATGTTACGTTTTAGTGTAAATAATTGCGCATCGTTTTCAGTGCGCTCTTCTCCAGGCGGCTGACCTGCGCCTGGGAAATGCCGATTTCGGAGGCGACCTCCGTCTGTGTCTTTCCGTCGTAAAAGCGCAGCTCGATGATATGTTTTTCCCTCTCCGGCAGACGTTCGAGCGCCTCGCGCAGGGATATGGATTCGACCCAGTTCTCCTCACGGTTTTTGCGGTCGCTGATCTGATCCATCACATAGAGCGTATCTCCTCCGTCCGAGTAGACCGGATCATACAGGCTCACCGGGCTCTGGATGGCGTCCAGCGCGTTGACGATCTCTTCTTTGGGAATGCCGATCTCTTCCGCGATCTCATTGACCGTCGGTTCCCGAAGATTCTGTTTGGCATAATTTTCCTTTGCGTAGATCGCCTTATACGCCGTATCCCGAAGGGAACGGCTGACGCGGATCGAATTGTTGTCGCGCAGATACCGGCGGATCTCTCCGATGATCATCGGTACCGCATATGTCGAGAATTTTACATTCAGACCAGTATCAAAATTGTCGATTGCCTTCATCAGGCCAATGCAGCCGATCTGAAACAGGTCGTCCACATTCTCATTGCTGTTTGAAAAACGCCGGATCACGCTCAGGACAAGCCTCAGATTGCCCTTGATATACAGTTCCCGCGCGTTTTCATCTCCCTTTTGAATCTGCTCAAAAAGGAACTCTTTTTCCTCATTTGTCAGAACCGGGAGTTTTGATGTATTGACGCCGCATATCTCTACCTTGGTAAATGCCATGTGAATCATCCTCCTGCTTCCTGTCATGTGCCGGTCCCGGCAGCGTGACCGGAATTCTTCTCTGATAAAATGATTCACTTTTTGCGGCCCGGATATTCGTGCGGCGCGGAAATTTAAAAACTTTTAGGCCTTGACAGTTCCGGTGTCAGTCGTATTTCCGGCGGACGTCTTCTTCATTGACTTCGACAAGTATGATGTCCGTGCCGATCCGGACGATGCAGCGCCAGGGGATCACGAATTCATATTCCCGCCCGAGGAACCAGCAGAAACGTCCGCTGCCCGGCACGATCAGGGAACGGATGCAGCCGGTCTGCGGGTCTATCTCCAGGTCGCTGACGCAGCCGAGGGTCCGGCAGCTGCAGATGTTGATGACTTCTTTCTGGCGCAGGACGCAGAAACGGATGGACGGTGGAAAGGGGGGGGGAGCGGATCATGCATGGCGGACGGCTCCTTTGATGTGCGGTTTTTACAGGATATGCTGGCGGGACGGGGAGTGTGACAGCAGGCCACATGTTCGAACAGCAGGCCACAGACCGCCTTCTTCGAAGGCTATATGTCGCTTTCAGCGTCATATTCTCCGCTGCCGCTCCGGTCGGTGCTAAACGAGCGCCACTGGCGCTCAGCACCTGAGGCTTGATGGGCGTCCCGCCCATCCCAAAAAGAAAATACAGTCCATTGCAGATAAAATCTGCATGGCCTTTATTTTCTTTTTGCTGCTGTTCGGAACTGGTTAGCAAAAATCTTAAGAAAACCTTTCCGTGACAAAGCCTGCATATGATATTATACTGTCAGTAAATATGCAGGGATGGTAATTGTGAAGATCCAGACAGTTACCGGGAATGCGATTTTGGATTACGATACGAGGAGATATGCGGGAATGAGAAAGATGCAGGTTGCAAGAACAAAGACTCCGGATGTCCGGACGGCTTTTCTTTTCCTTTTTATGGCGCTGGCGTTTGTTCTGGTCTGTCCCGGGCGTGCGGGTTTGATGCGGGCACAGGCGGAAGAGGCCGGATATTCTGACGGTACGGGAGAGACGCTCTGGCAGGATGTGTATTCCGGGGATACCGGGAGCTCGGATACGTTTGCGGCGGATCAGGCGGGCTTTGGCGCATCGGATGCCGGGATGGCCGCTGAGGAATATGAGACGGAGACCGAGATGCTTCCGGGAACTTATACGATGGAGGAAGGCTGGACGGAGAATGAACTCTTAAGTTCGGACGGCGTTACCGTATATGTTCAGGACGCTTACGCGGATGCGGAAAGTCCCGAGACTTCCCTGATCTCCTGCAGTTTCCTTGATACGAATTATTCCAGACAGGATTATGAGCAGCTTCGTGATATGCTGACGAACAAGATCCTCTATAGCAATGTCAGTGCGCAGATCACGACCAGCGCGGTCTATACGCTGGCGATGGATTATCTGTATATTATCCTTGTGGATGATTCCTCTGCGGAATACCGGACGATTTACCATTATGTCGTGGGAGACTATCAGTGCTTTTGTGTGGAAGTGAAAGAGTACCGTGCCGAGGCGGAGCAGGCCGAGGCTCAGGAAGCGGATACGCCTCAGGAGATCGGGCAGAAGATCGCTGAGGGATTTGTGTGGAACGAATGACAGGATCTGTGTGGAACGAATGAAAAGAATTGCTTGACATTTGGCGGTCTGCCAATTATAAAGAATACGGGTAATTGTTCAGGACAGTACTTCGCACTTGCTGCGAAGTGCGTATGAAAACGTATATTATGTGGGGAAAAGCCCCATCGCGAAGCGATTTTAAATGGGCTTTTCCCTCGTAACTGTGAAGGTACTGAACGGTTACGAATACGGGTAATTGTTCAGGACAGTTACGAATACGGAAAACAGCATCAATGGTATCAGAGATTGGTGCTGTTTTTTGCGCAGGGCTGCGTAAGGATTTTTTTCTGCAGGATCAGGGGAGGAGACGTTGTTGAGCGGCAGGCAGTTATTTAACAGCGGCTGGGAATTTTCGAAGAACGGCGAACCGTTTTACCCGGTGGGGCTGCCCCACGACTGGGCAATTTCGGATGTGAACAGCTTTTATGAAGATGCGTTCGGGCAGTATAAAAAGAGATTTGACTGGACGAAAAAGACGGATGAGCGGGTATTTCTCCGCTTTGACGGCGTGTATATGGACAGCCGGTTTTATCTGAACGGACAGCAGGTACGGGAATGGAAGTACGGATATTCGACCTTTGAGTTTGAGATCACACAGGCGCTTCTGGACGGAGAAAATGAACTGCTGGTGACAGTGGATTTCCGCAATCCGAACAGCCGCTGGTATTCGGGCGCGGGGATTTACCGGAATGTCTGGCTGCGGACGGTGCATGAGCAGTATCTGGCCGCGGATGGGATTTATTTTCACGCGCAGAAGGAAGCTTCCTCCTGCCCGGATCAGGAAGAAGAGCTCTGGAAAGTGGAGCTGCGTGCGGAGGTTGTGACCGGGGCTGCAGAAAACGCTGCGCGTTTGGCTGGGGCTGTACAAACACTTTTTGAGCTCTGCGAGCCGTTTTCCGGCGATGCGTCAAATGATTCACGCATGTTAAATTGCAGCGCGATGGAAGGATCTGGCGGGGAATCACCGGCAGGATTCGGTCATGTCATTCTCTCCGGTTGGGGAAAAGCGGAGACAGAAGCGAATGGTGATCCGGCGCAGGGGAATCCGGCACAGAGTGATCTGGCACAGGGGAATCCGGCATCTGAGAAAAGGGAGATACACCGCTTTAGCGGTTTTGTGAAAAATCCCGTGCTCTGGGATGTGGAGCGGCCGTATCGGTATCTTCTGCGGGTGAAGCTCGTGCGGGACGGCGAGGTGATCCAGACTGAAGAACAGGAAGTGGGGTTCCGCACGGCGGAATTTTTGCCGGATGAGGGCTTCTGCCTGAACGGGAGAAAGCTGAAGCTGAACGGCGTCTGCGATCATCATGACCTGGGATGTCTTGGCAGCGCGTTCCATCCGCAGGCGATGGAGCGAAAGCTGCGGATTTTAAAGGAGATGGGATGCAACGCGATCCGCTGCTCCCATAATATGTCGGCGCCGGAGGTGCTTAAGCTGGCCGACCGGATGGGATTTCTGGTGGTGGCGGAAGCGTTTGATATGTGGGAATCCGGCAAAACGCCGTATGATTACGCGCGGTTTTTCCCCGAATGGTACCCTTATGATGTAGCGTCCTGGGTACGTCGGGACCGGAATCACCCCTGCGTGATCATGTGGAGCATCGGCAACGAGATCCATGACACGCACACCGGGGAGAGAGGACAGATGTGGACGCGCGTACTGACAGAGGAGACGCAGAAATACGATCCGCTGGGCAACGCGCAGGTGACGATCGGCTCGAATTATATGCCATGGGAGAACGCGCAGAAATGCGCGGATCTGGTGAAACTCGCGGGCTACAATTACGGGGCGAATTATTACGACCGGCATCATGAGGAACATCCGGACTGGATCCTGTACGGGAGCGAGACCGGCTCCATCGTACAGAGCCGCGGGATTTATCATTTTCCGTATGACAAATCGGTTCTGGCGGATGAGGATCAGCAGTGTTCCTCTCTGGGAAATTCGACTACGAGCTGGGGCGCGAATTCGCACGAGGAATGTGTCAGGACCGAATGGGAACACCCGTATTCCTGCGGGCAGTTTTTGTGGTCCGGGTTTGACTATATCGGAGAGCCGACGCCTTATCATACGAAAAGCTCCTATTTCGGACAGATTGACACGGCGGGTTTCCCCAAGGATGCGTTTTACTGCTATCAGGCAGCCTGGAGAGATCCGAAGGAACACCCGGTGGTGCATCTGTTCCCTTACTGGGATTATAATGTGGGGCAGGAGATTGATGTGCGCGTTTATTCCAACGCGGCATCGGTCGAGCTGTTTCTGAACGGGGAAAGTCAGGGCATTCGTCAGCTGACAGATCCGCCGGCACTGCTGTCGCCGGAAGAGAAAGTACGACGCAGGGGGGTGGGAGTCCGGCTTTCGGCGACCTGGAAAGTACACTATACACCGGGCGAGATCCGCGCGGCGGCCTACGATGAGAAGGGACGTGTCATTGCAGAGGACGTGCACCGCTCCTTTGGCGAGCCGGAAAAGATCATACTGAAGCCTTACGGGGTCTCTTCTTCGCAGGGCGGCGCAGACATGCGCTCCGAAGAACGGGAATGTACGCTCACGGCGAATGGTATGGATCTGCTTTTTATAGAGATCTCGATGGAAGATAAAGATGGGAATCCCGTGGAAAACGCGGTGAACCGGGTGAATATCTCCGTGAACGGAGCCGGGGCGCTTGTCGGGACAGACAATGGCGACAGCACAGACCGGGAAAGCTATAAAAGCGGCTGCCGCCGGCTGTTCAGTGGCAAACTGCTGGCTGTAGTAAAAGCGGACAGCGATCCGGGCACACTGACCGTCACGGTGGCTTCGCCCGGTCTGAAGGACGCGGTACTGTCCGTGCCGGTGACAGAGGGAACGCCCGTTCCCGGCAGCAGTCCGCTTTCCTACCTGCCGGAGCAGGTACTGAAGGCGGCAGATTTTGATAAAAATGCTGCGCGTTTGGCCGACGCTGCGGAAGCGCTCTCCGCTCCGCTTCGGTCGGCGCTAAACAATCGTCCACTGGACGATCAGCGCCCTCACGTACGTTCGGCGGCAGGTCGTATCGGCCATGATAAAAACGCTGCGCGTTTGGCCGATACTCCGGTGAGGGCGATCCGTCTGAAAAGTCTCGGCGGCACGATTCTTACCGCGGAGCATCCGGAGACGCTTGTGGCGGCGACCATCTGTCCGCCGGACGCGACGGACCGCGGGCTGTCGTTCAGTGTGGTGGATGATTCCGGGATTCCTTCCTCGCTGGCAGCGGTGGAGGCTGTGGACCATTGGCCGTCCGGGATGCAGCAGAACGCTGAGCATGCAGAAAACGCTGCGCATATTGAGGATGCTTTCCCTGACTTTGACCGGCTGGTGCGGGTGCGTGCGGTGAGCGATGGTAAGGTTCGCCTGCGCTGTACATCCTGCAGCGGGACAGATGAGGTGCGGATGATCTCGCAGATCGAATTTACGGCGGAAGGCCTCGGACGGGCGTTTCTGGATCCGTACGGATTTATCGCGGGTGCGCTTTATGATTACAGCCGCGGGACGCCGGGCAGCGGGAATGAACACGGAGTGGCGACCGCGCGGGACGGGGAGACACAGGTGGGTTATCACAACATTGATTTCGGGACGGATGGCTCGGATGAGATTACGATCCCGATCTTTGCGCTTACGGACAATCCGTATGAGATTGAGATTTATGAAGGAATGCCGGGAGAGCCGCATGCGGAGAAGATCGCGGAAGTGGTATATCAGAAGAAATCAATCTGGAATACCTACCAGCCGGAGACGTATCGTCTGAACCGCCGCCTGCGGGGAGTGACGTCGCTCTGCTTCGTTCTGCGGGATAAGATACATATCAAAGGCTTTTCCTTTACGCGCCAGACGCTGGCCTATGAGCGCCTGACGGCACTGGACTGCCGGAGCGTCTACGGAGATCAGTTTATGCAGGACGGCGAGTGGGTGCGTGACATCGGCAACAATGTCACACTGGAATTCGGAGAACTGGATTTTGGGGAGAACGGTGCGGCGCGGATCACGGTCGCGGGGCGGACGCCGCTGCCCAAAAACAGTATTCTTCTGAAGCTGGAGGATGTTGAAGCAGAAAACGCTGCGCGTTTAGCCGAGGCTGACCGCCGGGTGCTGGAGTTCCCGGGCGGAGTCGGGGAATATACGTTTGCGCTGGAGCCGCTGACCGGAAAAAGACGGGTCAGCCTCGTGTTTTTGCCGGGCTGTAGTTTTGATTTCCACTGGCTGCAGTTTCAGGCGGAATGAGAATGTGCAGTATGGGAAAATCAGCAGGTCCCGTTACTGTGAAGGTACGAAACGGTCACCCTGAATGATCAGTATAGTAGAAAGGGAGTAAAGGGAGAAATGGCAGAACTGAGACTTGACGGATACATCAATGTGATTCTGGATCCGCACGCGGCGCAGGGAATCCGGAAGATCGGCGCGAAGGTGGCCGCGGATGTGGAGGCAGTGACCGGCACAAGGAGTCAGATCAATCTTCCCGGAGCCCATGTTCCGTGCGCGATCCTCGTGGCGGAGCTGGGGCACGACGCACTGGCGGATACTCTGCTTGCCAATATACCGGAGCTGGCTTCGCTGAAGGGAAGATGGGAGAGTTATGGATTTTATCTGGCGGAGCACCCGATCGACGGCGTCGGACAGGGGCTGGTGATCGTCGGCAGCGACCGGATCGGCACGATCTATGGGATGTTTCATCTTTCGGAGCTGCTGGGCGTGACGGCCTGGGGGTTCTGGGGAGACGTCACGCCTCCGTGGCTGGGGAACGTAATGCTTATGGAAGCGCCTTCTCACATGCGTTCGGAGGCAGAAAATGCTTTGCGTTTGACCGCTGCGGATGATGCTGCGCAGGAGCCGGAAGATGGAACCGGCGGGAAGGATTCTGATTTCCACCTGATTTTTGTGGAGAACGGCATCTCCAGAGAGCCGTCCGTGAAATACCGCGGCTTTTTTATCAACGATGAGTGGCCCTGTTTTGGCAACTGGACTTTTTCCCATTATCAGGGCTTTACGGCACAGATGTACGACCATATTTTTGAATATCTGCTGCGCATGAAGGGCAACTATCTCTGGCCGGCGATGTGGTCTTCCTCTTTTCTTCTTGATGGTCCGGGACTTGCCTCGATGGAACTGGCGACCGAGTATGGCATTTATATCGGGATGTCCCATCATGAGCCGTGTATGCGCTCCGGTGCGGAGTTTTCCATCTTTAAAGGGGATAATTCACCCTATGGCAATGAGTGGAGCTATGTGACGAACAAAGAAGGGCTGCTGCGCTTCTGGGAGGATGGATTAAGCCGCGTAAAGGGCCAGAACATCTTTCCGACAATCGGTATGCGCGGGGAGAATGACTCAAAGATGCTGGGCGAGGATTCGACCGTGGAGGAAAATGTCCGTCTGCTGAAGGAGATCATCACCGAGCAGAGAAAACTGATCGCGAAGCACATCAATCCGGACTTAAAACAGGTGCCGCAGCTGTTTGCCATTTACAAAGAGGTGGAGGATTATTATTTCGGCAATGCTTCTGCAGCGGAAAAGGAGCCGTGCCCGGCCGGCGCTTCCGAAGGACTGCAGGGTTTTGAAGAGCTGGAGGATGTCACGCTGATGTTCTGCGAGGACAACTTCAATTATATGCGTGCGCTGCCGCAGGACTACGCGGTCTCCGGCGGGGAGCGAAAAGGAATGTCAAAGGTCCAGGAGCCGTCGTCGGAGACGGAAGCGCCTGGACAGACATGGAAGCCGCACCGCGGCGGATACGGCATGTATTATCATGTGGATTACCATGGCAGCCCGATTTCCTACGAGTGGGTCAATTCGACCCCGATCACCAGGATATGGGAACAGATGACGCAGGCCTGGGAATACGGGATCCGCGACGTCTGGATCCTGAATGTCGGCGATGTTCGGTTCAACGAGTATCCTCTGGGCTATTTTCTGGCGCTGGCGTATGATTTTGATACCTATGGGGCTGATCCAGCCCTTTGTCCTGAAAATGTTCCGGATGGGACAGGGCGTGCCCTCCTGTCAGGAAATGCGCCGTACTGGCAGTCTGCTTACGAGCGGACGCTCGCTTATCCGAAAGAATGGATTACTTCCATTTTCGGCAGATATGAAAGGAAGAAGACATTTCCCTCCCGCACCTGGAATGACCGGTTTTTCCCGGATGAAGCAATCCGGGCCGCGTCAGGAAATCCGGATGCCGCGGAAGTGCCGGCGGAAACGTCCTCTCATGTACGTTCGGCGGCAGCGCTGGTGGATGATATCACCTGGGTACTGACTGAGTCCGTGCGGCTTGGCAGCCTGCGCCGTCCGGAGGCGCTTAACGACCGGATTTACCATACGGCGCATTACGCGGAAGGGCAGAGGATGCTCTCCCGGGCGGAAGCACTGGAGGAAAAAAACGAAGAACTGCTGCAGGCACTGAAAGGGAGTCCTCTCGAGGACGCTTACTTTAGTCTGATTTATTTTCCGGCAGCAGGGATTGCCAATCTGCTGAAAATGCATCTCTATACGGGGCGGAACCATCTGTGCAGTGCGCAGGGGAAAGCCATCGCAAACCGCTACGGTGAACTGCTGCAGGCATGCATTGAGCGGGATGAGGAGCTTGCCAGGAGAATGGCGGCTTTTTGCGGCGGCAAATGGAAGGGCATGGAGCTTGAGAAGCACATCGGTTTTGTGAACTGGAATGACGAAGATTTCCGTTATCCGGTGCGCCATATGCTGACGTTGCCTCAGACGCCGAGACTTGTGGTATCCCGCGCGGACCGCACGGAGAGCTTCACCAACCAGTATTTTCCGACTCCGCTTGTGATCGATGATTTCCGGAATGTGGGGACAGACTGTGTGACACTGCAGGTCGCGAACGGCGGCCGGGGAGCGGTAGACTGGGAGATTGTCAAAGAAACGTGCTTTTTGGCAGATGCGGAAGCGCCCTCTCACGTGCGTTCGGCGGCAGGTCGTATCGGCCATGATAAAAACGCTTCGCGTCTGGCCGATACTACGGCCGGCAATACAACGCCGGGCGACTGTTTTATGATCACACCGTCAAAAGGCAGCACGGAGCTTCAGACGGAGGTGGAGATTCGGGTGCTGCGCGACCGGATCCCTGCCGGGGAGACGGTGGGACTTCGCTTCTCGGTGTGCTCCGGAAGGGAGAAGGTACCGGTCGTTCTTTTGGCGGAAAACAGGGACTTTTCTGATGCGCCGGACGGAGCGTTTCTTATGCAGGACGGCGTCTGCGTCTGGGATGCGGCGGATTACTGCGGGCAGACTTCCGTGGCTATTCCTGTCAGGGACGGCTCTGAAAATGTGTCTCCAGTTCAGACAAGAGCTTCCTTCGGCGTCTTAAAGGATTATGGAAAGTATGGTTCCGCGGTGAGGGTGTTTCCGGGTACGGCAGTATTTGACAGGGAAGATCAGGAGGCTGGACGGGCGCCGTCTCTTACCTGGGAGGTCTGGGCCGGTGCGGATGAATTAAACTGCCGTCTGATCCTGCACACATCTCCGTCCAATCCGCTGGTATACGGCGGGCAGCTGCGTCTGGGTGTGTCCGTGAACGGCCAAGAAGTACAGACCGTATGGTTTACGGGGGAAGGGTATCGCGGCGGAGATCCTTCCTGTGAGGAATGGTGCCGTGCGGCATTGGATCAGGAGCATGCAGCCTCCGTGCCGGTACGCCTGATTCAGGGACTCAACCGCATCACGGTTTTTGCCGGGGATGCCGGCATTGCGCTGGAACGGCTGACTCTTGTGCGGGAAGGGGCAGAGCTTCTGCCGTCTTATTTCGGACCGGAGAAGAGCTGCCGGAAAGGACATGCTGTATCATAGCGGCTGATCAGACGAAAGTATAACGACTTGTGTCGTTTGCTGTAAAATATGCGAAAGAAGGGGGAACAAAGCAATGAATGGAACTATGAAAACCGCAGTCATGACGGATATTCGCAAGGTCGAGATCCAGAGAAGACCAATTCCGGTGCCGATGGAGGATGAGGTGCTCGTAAAGATTGAGTATGTGGGCATCTGCGGCTCAGATCTGCATTATTATGAGGCCGGACGGATCGGCGATTTTATCGTAGAGCCGCCGTTCGTGCTCGGGCATGAGGCGGGCGGTACAGTGGTCGAGGTCGGAAGCAATGTGAAGAACCTGAAGGTCGGCGACCGTGTAGCGCTGGAGCCGGGGAAGACCTGCGGACACTGTGAATTCTGTAAACAGGGAAAATACAATCTCTGCAAGGATGTTGTTTTCTTTGCGACGCCTCCTGTGGACGGAGTGTTTCAGGAGTATGTGGCGCATGAGGCGGGGCTGTGCTTTAAGCTTCCGGACAATGTAAGCACCATGGAAGGCGCTCTGATCGAACCGCTGGCGGTCGGCATGCATGCGGCGAGCCAGGGGGACGCGCATCTGGGACAGACTGCCGTGGTGACCGGAGCCGGCTGCATCGGACTGGTTTCCATGCTTTCTCTGAAAGCAAGAGGCGTATCCAAAGTGATCGTTGTGGATGTGATGGACAAACGTCTGGAGAAAGCGAAAGAGCTTGGCGCGGACGAGGTGATCAACGGCGCGAAGGAAGATACCGTGGCCCGCATCGCGGAGATTACGGAAGGAAAAGGATTTGACCTCGGCATTGAGACAGCCGGTTCGCAGATCACGGCGCAGCAGCAGATCCGTGCGGCGAAAAAGGGCGCGACGATCGTCTTTGTTGGTTACAGTCCGTCGGGCGATATGACGCTTCCAATCGGTATGGCTCTGGATAAGGAGCTGACGTTTAAGACGGTCTTCCGCTATCGGAACATTTATCCGATGGCGATTGACGCGGTAGCATCCGGGAAGGTCCGCATCAAGGATATCGTGACGAATTATTTTGAACTGGACGATATCCAGAACGCGCTGGATTCCTGCGTGGACAATAAGGCGGAGATCGTAAAGGGCGTTATTAAGGTCTGCGAATAAGGTCTGCGAATAAGATCCCGGTATCATCAGAAAGGTTATAAACAATTTTTTCACACCCGGAAGAGAGCCTGTTTCCTGCTTTTTTCCGGGTTATTCACTGAATTCACACTTTTATGCACAGATTGGATCTGGCAGAGAAGGGATTTTCTGTGGATAACCCGCTTAGCGGACCAATTTGACAAAAACTGTCATTTTTCGCCTGTTTTTGCGGCCTGACGGGCTGGATGCCCGTGTGATTGTTAACCACTTATCCACATTATCCACACAATCCACAGGAAAAAAGGATGGAAAGGGCAGAGGATAAGTGTGGAAAAGTAGCGGTTCTCATTTCGGCGGAAGTGTGCTAGAATGAAATCGAAAAAGTCTACGAATGAGTTCAGAAATCAGGAAGGCGCAGTCATGAAGATTTATACAGACACCCCGGAGGGGTCCACAGTCGTTCAGAATACATTTATCGATCAGTATATGCCGCAGGCGAACGGGGAGTTCGTCAAGGTGTATCTGTATCTTCTGCGCTGCGCGGACAGTGGACGTGAGCTGTCGCTTTCTTCAGTGGCGGATGTTTTTGAACATACGGAGAAGGATGTACGGCGCGCACTGACTTACTGGGAACGACAGAACCTGATCCGGACAAAGCTGACGGATGAGGGGGAGATCGTGTCTGTGACATTTACGGATCCCGGCTGCTATTCCACACCGGTGATCCTGGCGGAAGAGATTCTCTGCAGCGACGGGATGGCGGAACATCGGGAGCTTCCCCGGACAGCCCGGATACCCGGGATGTCTGAGACGTTCAGAACATCGGAGATACCTGAGACATCCGGGACGCCTGAGACACCTGCTATGGCTCATGAAGATGCCGGGATAAGCGCTCCGATGCTGTCGTCGCTTTCCGCGTCTGCGCAGCAGGAGCTTAAGGAACTGTTTCCGGTGGCGGAGCAGTATTTGCGAAGACCGTTGTCGGCTTCGGAGCAGAATGATTTTGTTTACTATTATCATACGCTGGGATTTTCGACGGACCTGATCGAGTATCTTCTGGATTACTGTCTCACACATGGGACGACCAGCAGGCAATATATGAGGAAAGTGGCGCTTGGCTGGGCGGAGGCAGGGATCACGACGGTGCAGGAGGCCAAGCGGGAATCCGGTCTTTACAATAAAAATTATTATCAGATCATGAAAGCATTCGGCATCCGTAACCGCCATCCGGCGGCTTCAGAGCAGCAGTGGATGCAAAAGTGGCTGGATGAATACGCTCTGCCGATCGATCTGATCCTGGAAGCCTGCAGACGCACGATCGACAAGATACATGAGCCGAGCTTTACATACGCCGACAGCATTCTTTCCCAGTGGCATGAAGACGGCATATATACCATGGAAGATGTCCGGGCCGCGGATCAGAAATGGGAGCAGGAGCAGGCCGGGAAAAGGAATGCGCAAAAGGCGGGGAACGCGCAGAAGCCTGCACAGGCTCCGGCGCAGGCAGGACGCACACAGGGGAAAGCCAATCGTTTCAACAGCTTTACGCAGCGAAATTATGATTATGACAGCCTGGAAAAGAAAGTGTTCGGGCAAAAATAGAGAATCCTGTTGGCTGAAAGCGAAATCAGCGGTATAAAAGGAGCGGCAGCAGCATGGGACTGACAAATTCACAGTATGATGAGATTATGCGGGACTACCAGCGCCGCCAGAATCAGGCCAGGCGGGAGCTTGTTGAACGTGAACGGGAAGTGCGTGAGCGCATTCCGGCATTTGCGGATCTGGATGAGCAGATTGCCGCTGCGGGCGTCGCCTGTGCGCGCGCAATGCTGCTGGATGACAGAATTTCTCCGGCCGGGATAACGGCCGCGTCTGCCGCGATGCAGGATCAGATTGCCGTAACGGACAGGCAAAAGACGGAAGACCAGGCGGATCTTCGTACACTGAAGGAGAGTATTGACCGGATCAGTGTCCGGAAGGCACAGCTTATGAAGGCAGCCGGATATCCGGAGGATTATCTGCAGATGCGGTATGAATGTCCGGACTGTCAGGACACCGGGTATATCGGGCAGCAGAAGTGCCACTGTTTTCTGAAAGCAGAGATCGATCTGCTCTATACGCAGTCGAATCTGCGTGAACATTACAAAGAAGAGACGTTCCCGGCGTTTTCACTGCGGTATTATGCGGAGGATCTTAAAGATCCGTCGACAGGGCTGACAGCGGCGCAGATGGCTTCTCACGCGCTGGAGGTGTGCCGGCAGTTTGTGCAGGAATTTGATGAGACCGCAGGGAACCTGTTCCTTTCCGGCGGCACCGGACTCGGGAAGACGTTCCTTTCGCACTGCATTGCGAACGCACTGCTTGAGACCACGCATTCGGTGATCTATTTTTCCGCCTATGATCTTTTTGAACTTCTGGCGGATTCTTCCTTCGGACGGACGCAGGAAGCGGAAGCGGGGGAGCTGGAACGGCATATTTTTGAGTGCGATCTTCTGATCATTGATGATCTGGGGACAGAGCAGACGAATTCTTTTGTCGCTTCGCAGCTTTTTCATGTGCTGAATGAACGGATCCTGCGGCAGAAGAGTACGCTGATCTCGACGAATCTGTCTTTAGGAGAGATGGCGGAACGCTATTCGGAGCGAGTGGTCTCGCGGATCACCGGCAGCTATCAGATGCTGAAGCTGATCGGGGAGGATATACGGATACAGAAGAAGTATGGGGGCTAGCACCGACCGAAGCGGCAGCAAAGATGCGGGAGTGCGGAGCACGGAGTAATCCGTGGTATCATACCCTTTTGTCGCTTGAAATAGGTCGACCGCAATCCCATTGGTTTTAGACGATGGGTTAAGGTCGACAAAAGCAAATTTTTGTGTTAGAATTTCAGTATGACAAAATGGAAATCTAAAAACAGGCATAAATATTTATTGCAGTATCACATTATTTTCGTATGTAAATACAGAAAAAAACAGCTGGCTTCCAGCCAGATATCGGATGATATCAAACAGCTTTCTTACGAGATTTGTCAGAAATATCGGGTTATTATCAAATACATGGAAACAGATAAAGATCACATTCACTATATGATAGAGACTGAACCTACAATATCGATCAGCAAAATCATAAATCTGATGAAAAGCTATACGACATACCATATATGGGAACGTTATCTTGTGTATTTACAAAAGCATTTTTGGAAGGAACATACTTTTTGGACGGATGGATATTTTGCCTGCAGTGTAGGTAATGTTTCAGAAAAAGTGTGAAAAGAGTATATAGAAAACCAGGGTTAGGAAAGAAGGCGGCAACAGATGCTAAAGGCATATAAGTATCGGATATATCCAGACAGAGGACAGCAGGAATTGATCGCAAAAACCTTTGGCAGTTGCCGCTTTGTATATAATCAAACATTGGCATACCGTAAGAAAATGTATGAAGTGGAAAAGAAATCTGTCAGTAAAACAGACTGTAATAATTATTGCAATCGGGAACTGAAGATACAGTACGAATGGCTGAGGGAAGTGGATAAATTCGCTTTGACAAATGCGGTTTATAACATGGATTCAGCGTATCAGAAATTTTTTAAAGAACATGCGGGTTATCCTAAATATAAAAGCAAACACGGCAGCCACAAGTCTTATACAACCAACTATACGAATGGAAACATCAGTGTTGATTTTGAGAATAAAAAGATAAAACTGCCCAAACTTGGCCATATAAAGGCGAAGCTGCACAGGAAATTTATCGGACAAATAAAATCCGCCACGGTATCCCGGACACCGAGCGGGAAGTATTATATATCCGTACTGGCAGAGACTGCGCATGATATGCTGCCGGAAGCAAAAGGACAGATCGGGCTGGATCTGGGGCTGAAGGATTTATGTATCACATCAGACGGGCGGAAATACGAGAACCCCAGGACACTGGCGAAGCAGGAAAGGAAACTTGCGAGACTGCAAAGACAGTTAGCCCATAAAGAAAAAAGAAGCAGTAATTATTATAGAACCAGAAAGCAGATAGCGAAATGCCATGAGAAAATAGCAAATACCAGGAAAGATTATCTGCATAAGATGTCCCATGAGATAGTCAGCGAAAACCAAGTGATCGTCTCAGAGAATCTGCGGATAAAAAATATGGTCAGGAATCATCAATTGGCAAAAAGCATAACGGATGCATCCTGGTACGAGCTGACGAGACAGCTGGAATATAAGGCGGAATGGAATGGAAGGAAGTATATCAAAACGGACACATTTTATGCCAGCAGCCAGTTGTGTTCGGTATGCGGCTACCAGAATGCGGAGACAAAGAATCTGTCCGTACGGTCATGGATATGTCCGGTATGTGGCACGAGTCATGACCGGGATGTAAATGCAGCAAGGAATATACTGACAGAGGGGTTAAGACAAATCGCATAAAGAAATTCCTTATAGGGCGGGGACCGCCCGAATTTACGCCTGTGGAGATAGTAGGTTACGAGGGCGCTGGACATCCAGTGGATGTCCGTTTAGCGCCGACCGTAGCGGAGCGAAGACTGATGAAGCAGGAAGCCCATTGGCTTCAGACAATGGGCAGTTCACTCATATTATAGAAAGCACATTATACAGGGTTGGCAGATACAGGAGGAGAGAGCATGGAGTTTCAGACAGGCTATGAGCGGAATCTGGAGTCGATCCCGGTCGGGGATCTTGGGATCATCGCTCTGAAAAGCTGTGAGAAGCTGGGAAGAAAGATCAATGATCATATTGTTGACTGGCGCTCGGAGCGCGTACATGAGCATCAGGGCAGTCCGCTTCTGGAGGGTTATGATAAGGATTCTTATCTGGTAAGCACGGATCTTCCTCGTTTTGGTTCTGGTGAGGGAAAAGGTCAGATCAATGATTCTGTGCGGGGAAAGGACATCTATATTCTGGTGGATGTCTGCAATTACAGCCTTACCTATTCCCTTAACGGGTATACGAACCGCATGTCGCCGGACGATCATTATCAGGATCTGAAGCGCATCATCGCCGCGATCGGCGGCAAGGCCAGACGGGTCAATGTGATCATGCCGTTCCTCTATGAGAGCCGCCAGTTTACACGCACGGGCCGGGAATCGCTGGACTGCGGCCTGGCGCTGCAGGAGCTTGTAAATATGGGCGTGGAAAATATCATTACGTTTGACGCGCATGACCCGCGGGTACAGAACGCGATCCCGCTCCATGGCTTTGAAAATATTCTTCCGGTCTATCAGTTTATCAAAGGACTGTTTCGGGCTGTTCCGGATCTGGATATCGATCCGGAACGCCTGATGATCATCAGCCCGGATGAGGGGGCTGCCGGACGTGCGATCTATATGGCGAACCTGCTGGGCGTCGATATGGGAATGTTTTACAAGCGGCGGGACTATGCCCGCTCGGTAAATGGCAAGCATCCGGTTGTCGCGCATGAATTTCTGGGCAGAGACATAAGCGGGAAAGATGTAGTATTGCTTGATGATATGATCGTCAGCGGCAAGAGCATGCTGGCCGCGGCGAAGCAGCTCAAAAAAAGAAAGGCGAACCGTGTACTGATCTGCGCCACGTTCGGTCTGTTCACAAAGAGTCTGGATAAGTTTGACAAAGCCTGGGAGGAGGGACTGTTTGACGCACTGGTGACGACGAATCTGGTCTATCAGCCGCCGGAACTGCTCTCAAAGCCCTATTATACCGGCTGCGACCTGAGCAAATATATCGCTCTGATCATTGACACACTGAATCATGACGGCTCGGTCAGCGACCTGCTGACGCCGACCGGCCGGATCAATAAGTTCCTGGCGGCGCATAAGAAATGATCGTAATCCTTCATGACAGCACTTCGCACTTGCTGCGAAGTGCGTATGAAAATGTATATTAAATGTAACTGTTCAGAACAGTTACTATTAAATGATCATTATGATCATTGTCCCAGCAGCCGCTCGCCGATGCGGTAGACATCGCCCGCGCCCATGGTGATCAGCAGATCGCCGGCGGTGCAGTTTTCAAGTAAAAAGGTTTCGATTTCATCAAAGGTCGGGAAGTACCATGCTTCGCGGCCTTTTTCTTTCAGCTTCTGACAGAGCAAAGCGGAACTGACGCCGAGAGTATCCGTCTCTCTGGCTGCGTAAATATCAGCCAGCACGACATGATCCACCAGGGAAAGCGCATCGACGAACTCATCGAACAGGGCTTTCGTGCGGGAGTAGGTATGCGGCTGGAAGACGCACCAGATCCGTTTCGTCGGGTATTTTTGCGCTGCGTGCAGAGTCGCCCGGATCTCAGTCGGGTGATGTGCGTAGTCGTCGATGATCGTGACACCGCCGATCTCTCCTTTTTTCTGGAAACGGCGGTCGGTGCCGGTAAAGCCGGAAAGTCCCGCTTCCATGGAGGAGACGGACGCGCCGAGCAGATCCGCGCAGGCGAGCGCCGCCGCGGCGTTTGTGACATTGTGCTCACCGGGCACGTGTAAGGTAAAGCGGCCAAGCAGAAACGTCCCCTCGCCAGGGCTCGGCGGCAGAAGGTCGGAGCCGCAGGTACTCTCTGGATCCGCCGCCGCGGCGGTACTGTATGGAAGACCGGAGCGTACATAGAGATCAAATGAGGCGCATCCGAAGTCGTCCCAGGTGATATTTTCCGCGTGATAATCACCGCAGCCCTCGCCGAACGTCACGACCTGACAGGCGAGTCCTTCAGTGAAAGTATTAAGCTCCGGAATCTTTGCACTCAGGATCAGCGTGCCCCCGGCCGGGATCTTTTCCGCGAAGAGACGGAAGGAATGCCGGATGTCATCCAGATCCTTAAAGAAATCCAGATGATCAGCATCGATGTTGAGGATGACGCCGATCTGCGGTGTCAGATGAAGGAAGCTGTTCGTATATTCGCAGGCTTCCGTCAGGAAAGAGCCGGAATGCCCGACACGTATATTTCCACCGATGGATGGAAGAATGCCGCCGACCGAGATCGTCGGATCCATCTTTTGCGCCATCATAATATGAGCGATCATGGAGGTCGTAGTTGTCTTGCCGTGCGTACCGGCGACAGCCACGGAGGTCGGATACTGTGTCATCAGCTGGCCGAGAAGCTCAGCACGCGGCATCATCGGAATCCCGGCAGCCTCTGCTGCCGCATATTCCGGATTGTCCGGATGGATGGCGGCAGTATAAACGACAAGGTCTATGCCGTCGGTGATATTCGCTGCACTCTGCGGGATGGAAATATGAGCTCCGAGGCTTTCAAGCCAGGAGGTCTGCTCACTTTTTCGGGAATCTGAGCCGGTGACAGTAAAGCCGCGGCTTAAAAGGACCGCCGCAAGGCCGCTCATGCTGATACCGCCGATTCCGATGAAGTGAACGTGGATCGGCTGGTCAAAATTGATCTGAACCATAATCGAAAATGCTCCTTTTTTAATCTGTTGCGTTACTTTTCTCTGCGTGATAATACGAAAATACCACAGATTGCTCCGTGCTGCGCACTCACTTCCTCCAATTATACTCATTTTTCCCTGAAAAGTCTATGATAAAAGGAAACAGATACGGCATAGAATAATAGACAAAAGAATTTTTAAAAACTCATCGAAAATGACGTATTTCGTGTCGAAAAAAGAATATCTATATTTCTTCCACCCGTTATTTAGAATAAGAATTGATAAAAAACATAGAAATTATTGTAAAAAATGTTCACTATTTAGAAAAGGTGTGATATAATACGCCAAAAGAGAGACATCGCAGAGGTGATAACGTGATTAAAAAAGAAATGATAGCAATGCTGCTTGCGGGCGGACAGGGAAGCCGGCTTGGTGTCCTGACATCGAAGGTGGCCAAGCCGGCGGTTGCTTTTGGCGGGAAATACCGGATCATTGATTTTCCTTTGAGCAACTGTATCAATTCAGGAGTGGATACGGTGGGTGTGCTGACCCAGTACCAGCCGCTGCGGCTGAATTCCCACATCGGTATCGGCATTCCGTGGGATCTTGACCGGAATGAGGGAGGTGTCACGGTTCTCCCCCCTTATGAGAAGGTGGAGAATACGGAATGGTACACCGGTACCGCGAATGCGATCTACCAGAACCTGACCTATATGGAATCCTTTCATCCGGATTATGTCCTGATCTTATCGGGGGATCATATCTATAAGATGGATTATGAGGTGATGCTGGATTTCCACAAGGCGCACAATGCGGACGTGAGTATCGCGGTCATGCCGGTGCCGATGGAGGAAGCCAGCCGATTCGGTGTTGTTGTGACGGATGAGAACGGGCGTATTTCGGAGTTTCAGGAGAAGCCAGCCGAGCCGAAGAGCAATCTCGCGTCCATGGGAATCTACATATTCTCGTGGAATGCCCTGAAGGAAGCACTGGTCGCCCTTTCCGGTCAGAGCGGCTGTGATTTTGGCAAGCATGTGATTCCGTACTGCCATGAGAAAGGCGAGACGCTGGTAGCCTATCAGTTCAACGGCTACTGGAAAGATGTGGGTACGCTTGGCTCTTACTGGGAAGCCAATATGGAACTGATCGATATCATTCCGGAGTTCAATCTCTATGAGGAATTCTGGAAAATCTATACGAAGAATGACATCCTTCCTCCGCAGTATGCCTCACAGGATTCTGTGATTGAGCGCTGCCTGGTGGGAGACGGCTCTGAGATTTACGGCAGGGTATACAATTCTATCATCGGCTGCGGTGTGGTGATCGAAGAAGGAGCGGTGGTGCGGGATTCCATCATCATGCAGAATACGGTTATCAAAGCAGGTGCGGATATATATAAGGCGATCATTGCTGAAAATACAGTCGTGGGAGAACATGTAAAGATGGGTGTCGGCGAAGAAGTGCCGAACCGCTTAAAACCGTCGGTATACGCGTTCGGGCTGGTTGTCGTCGGGGAGAACTCGGTGATTCCACCGAATGTCAGTATCGGCAGGAATACGGCGATTTCCGGCATCACGGTGCCGGAGGACTATCCGGACGGCGCTCTTGCGGGCGGAGAGACACTGGATGTGGAGAGCCGCGAGAGCCGCTCCAGGGTCCTCGATTCACTGCGTGAATCGGGACATACCATGCAGAATCGCCGGGAGGCGATGGAGCGGCCTTCGTCCGGCATAAAAGACGATGCCGGACAGGAAAAGGCAGGTGATGTGCTATGAGGGCGGTGGGAATGATCCTGGCTGGCGGCAACAGCTACAGGATGAAGGAGCTTTCCAACAGACGCGCGATCGCGGCCATGCCGATGGCCGGAAGCTTCCGCGCGATCGATTTTGCTTTGAGCAGCATGTCCAATTCGAGCATACAGAAGGTGGCCGTGCTGACACAGTTTAATTCCAGATCCCTGGATCAGCATTTAAGCTCTTCGAAATGGTGGGATTTCGGCAGAAAGCAGGGAGGACTCTTTATCTTTCCGCCGATGCTGACCACGGACAACAGCCACTGGTACCGCGGGACGGCGGACGCGATCCATCAGAATCTGGATTTTCTGAAGCAGTGCCACGAGCCGTATGTGGTGATCGCTTCCGGAGATGGTATCTACAAGCTGGATTACGGGAAGGTACTGGAATATCACATCGCGAAAAAAGCGGATGTCACGGTTGTCTGCAAGGAGCTTCCGCCCAGTGAAGATATCACGCGGTTCGGTCTGGTGCAGATGAATGAGGACGACCGCATCGTCCAGTTCGATGAGAAACCGATGGCGGCATCGTCCAATATCGTATCCTGCGGGATTTACGTGGTCCGGCGCAGACTGCTGATCGAGCTGATCGAACAGGCCGTATACGAGGGCAGGCATGATTTTGTGAGAGATGTGCTGATCCGTTATAAGGACGTAAAACGGATCTACGGATACCGGATGGAAGGCTACTGGAGCAACATCGCCTCGGTAGAATCCTATTACCGGACCAATATGGATTTCCTGAAAAAGGATGTGCGGGATTACTTTTTCCGTGAGCATCCGGATGTGCACTCGAAGGTGGATGACAATCCTCCGGCCAAGTATAATCCGGGCAGCAACGTGAAAAACAGTCTTGTGGCCAATGGCTGCATCATCAATGGAACGGTAGAGAATTCCGTGATCTTTAAAAATGTGTTTGTCGGGAATCATTGTACTGTTAAAAATTCAATCGTACTCAATGACGTGTATCTTGGCGACAATGTTTATCTGGAAAACTGCATTGTCGAGAGCCGCGGTACCATCCGTGCGGATTCACACATTGTGGGAGAGGGCGATCCCAGAATTGTGATTGAGTCGGATAACCGATATGTTATGCAATAGTTTTAATGTAATTATGGAAAGATAAGAGGTATTAGCAATGACGATAACCGATGTAAGAGTCAGAAAAGTAGCAAAAGAGGGCAAGATGAAAGCCATCGTGTCCATTACACTGGATGAGGAGTTTGTCGTTCACGACATCAAGGTGATCGAGGGCGAGAGAGGCCTGTTTATCGCCATGCCGAGCCGTAAAGCCGCGGACGGTGAGTACCGGGATATCGCCCACCCGATCAATTCCGCTACACGCGAGCGGATTCAGCAGATCATTCTGGATGCGTATGAGAAAGCGGCGGACGAGGAGCCGGAGGAGTAAACAGATGAGCAGGGGAAATTCCCCTGCTCGTTTTATGGTGTGCCTGACGGCGTAAGGTGTTTTTCCGGCTTACACCGGGCGCATGTTTTAATCGGTTGTATGTGATTTCAGCATGTCAGCAATGACTCCCTGCACATATTTTCCGGGCGCTTTCTGCTGCTCTTTTGTGAGTTCAGAAAGACGGATCGGCGCACCGTATTCCAGCGTGACATGTCTTTTGCGGACATATGGCATATGATCCTCGAAAATGTCAGAGGAGCCGGTGACCGCCATCGGGATGATGGGACAGCCGGATTTGGACGCGATCTTGAAGGAGCCTTCGTGGAAGGGCAGCATTTCAAGCTCGTCTTTTCCTTTGCCGCGGGTACCTTCCGGGAAGACGGTGATCGAGACGCCGCTTTTCACCAGGTCGATACAGGTGAGGATGGTCTTCATCCCGGCGCGAAGATCAGAACGGTCCAGAAACTGGCAGTGCAGGATCTTCATCCAGCGGGAGAGCAGCGGAATCTTAAGCATCTCCTTTTTGGCCACATAGCCGGTCGGCCGCGGACAGCGCGCATAGGTGATGATGATATCAAAATAGCTCCGATGATTACTGATGTATAGCACCGGGACGTCTTTCGGGACGTTTTCTTCGCCGAGCACGGTGAGGTCAACCCCGGCCAGCCATGTGATGACCTTCAGCGCCCACTGGACGATGCGCAGGGAACTGGTCTCACGCGCGGAGGGCTTTGTTTTCCCAAGAATCCATTCTACCAGAAAGATCGGAATGGACACGATCAGGAAGCATACTACAAAAATGATGATTGCCAAAAAGCGTATCATGCCATATCGCCTTTTCTTTCTCTTTTCGTGAACTTTATCGTAAGATTACACAGCCGCTTTTTCTTTGCAATGCTGAAGGTGCGAAACAGTTATGCGGGCTCTGTTTATTCGCTGTATCTTCCGTATAACTTTGTCGTCTCCAGCAGCCATTTTGCCAGCCCTTCGTGCAGATCCCCTTCTTTAAAGCGGAACGCCCAGTTCGCCATTGCCACGCCCGGCGTGTTCATGCGGGCCTCACTGCCGAGCTGCAGCAGATCCTGCACCGGGAAGATCGCGTACTTTGCGATGCTGTTCATGGCGATGCAGATAAAATCATGGCCGACGTTGCTGCCGTCGGTATTTCTCATGCGGCGGATGCGGTCCTGAATGATGTCCGGCTGCTCTTTGTACCAGCCCATGGTAGTGTCGTTGTCATGGGTGCCGGTGTAGCAGATGCAGTTGGTCGTCGTATAGTAAAACGGTATGTAAGAGGTGTCATTCATGTCGCCGAAGCCGAACTGCAGCACTTTCATGCCCGGGAATCCGAGCGAGTCGCGCAGATGCTCTACTTCAGGAGTGATGACACCAAGGTCCTCCGCCCAGATCGGGAGATTCTCGCCCAGCTCCTTTTCGATGGCCTTGAACAGCTTTTCACAGGGACCTTTGACCCACTGGCCGTTCACAGCCGTCTCTTCTTTTGCCGGCACGGCCCAGTATGCCTCAAAACCGCGGAAATGGTCGATACGCAGATAGTCAGTCAGAGAGAGCTGACGGCGTACGCGGCTGATCCACCAGCGGTAGCCGGTGTCCGCGTGGTAATCCCAGTCATAGAGCGGATTGCCCCAGAGCTGCCCGGTCGCGCTGAAATAATCGGGCGGCACTCCGGCTACGTGACTTGGATATCCGTCCTCATTCAGCTGGAACAGCTTTTTGTTGCTCCAGACATCGGCGCTGTCCGTGGAGACAAAGATCGGGATGTCGCCGATGATCCGTACATGTTTTTCGTGCGCATAGGTGCGAAGCTCGTCCCACTGCTCCTGAAAAAGAAACTGCAGGAAACAGTAATACTGAATCTCATCAGCAAGCTCTGCGCGGAGCGCTTTTTTCTGCTTCTCGGTGGGATCGCGGTATTCCGGCTCCCATTCCAGCCAGGAAACGCCCTTCTGCGCATCCTTGCACGCCATGAAAAGCGCGAAATCATCCAGCCAGCTCTTTTGCTCCTCGCAGAACGCCTCAAAATTCTCGATCATCGTCTTATCCGGCGTGTGCAGAAACGAATGCCATGCTTTTTTCAAAAGAGCGGTCTTGAATTCAATCGCCGGGCCGTAGTCTACTTTATCTTCATCCCATTTGGGACTCTCCGCTACATCCTCTTTGGTGAGCAGATGCTGCTCGATCAGCTTGTCCGGGCTGATCAGAAGCGGCTGCCCGGCAAATGCGGACGGACCCTGATACGGCGAATCTCCGTATCCGGTGGGACCAAGGGGCAGCACCTGCCAGAGATGCTGCCCGGAAGCCTCCAGAAAATCAATGAAATCGTATGCGGACGGACCCAGATCGCCGATCCCGTACGGGGACGGGAAAGAGGTCGGGTGCGCCAGAATGCCGGATACGCGGCTGTATTCCGGCAGTTCCACAGCCGGTTCCGCTGGTGCTGTCGTTTTTGTGTTCATGATAGAAGAACTCCTTTGTATTTATTCTTTATTTAATATCTCTTCACAGTAAGCCTGAAGCTCCGGGATATCCTGAATCAGAGTCTCCCATAGGATCGTGCTGTCAATCAGCATATTTTAACATAGAATCACAGATGAGACAACGCAAAATTACACGTAACTGTTCAGTATCTTCACATTTTTCATCAGGATCAGGCAGTCGCCCTTTTTGATCTGGTCTGATGTCAGCCCGTTCATTTCCATGATCTGCGCAGGCGTAGAGAAATACTCTTTTGCGATATCCCAGAGCGTGTCGCCTTCCTGTACGATATAGCCGGTGATGCCGGGTATTGCTTCGAGACACTCCGGAGCGTAGTCGCTTTCATGAATTTCGTGTATGCAGCGCTGTTTTTCTGTGCGCACGGCAAACAGGTTGAGACCGATGGAGGCGCGGACTTCGATTTCCTCACTGTCGGACATCGTGGCGGAGAGCTGGTCGAGGCTTGTGGTGAGAGAGTAACGGCAGGGAGCATTCGTCTGTCCCAAAGCAGAAACACCCGGACTTTCTGCATCATTACCTGTGCCGTTGGTAATTCCCTGCGCTTCGGCTACATGAGAAAACGGTATACTTCCCTCCAGTACGGCGATCGGCTGTGTATCGTCCGGGGAAATATACAGGATCGAGACCGGCAGCGCCCCCTGTATTTTTATCCCATCCGGCACAATCTCCGTCTTGTCGATCCTGACGCTTCCACTGCTGTGCATAAGCTGCAGGATGCGGGGCTTGGCGCTCTGGATGCGGAGTTTTCCCTGTGCTTTGCATTTGGACTCGTTGCGCACGATAAGCGTCTCATAGGTCTCGTCGCTTGTTGTCAGTTCCAGATTCTTTTCCGGCGAATAGACATCCGTCAGGATTTCCGCCTGGTCGGTTCCGTACAGACGGATGGTCAGCTCCAGTGTGCCTTCCAGGTGAACGGTACGCAGTTCCCCGTCGATATCCTCTTTTGCGGCAACGCTGCTCTCGGCAAGTGTCACTTCGATATCCGGAATCAGTTCTGCCGAGCAGCCGCTGCAGGCAAGCTCGCCCTCCACAGGGATGGACTGTTCCAGCCACTGCAGGCTTTCACTTTCAGCGTCGGCGAGGTAAAGAACAAACAGAAACAGGCTGCCCTGTACCGTGATTTTACCATCCGCAAGATGCGTACGGCAGCTGCGAAGCTCGACATCCTCCCACAGGATCTCGCGGATGTCCGGCTTATTGGAAGGCAGCTGCACATCTTCTTTCAGACGCAGGATATCCTTGTTGCGCACTTCCAGCTGCAAAAATTCCAGCTTCTGTGTTTTTTCACAAAGAGAAGGTATGCTTCCGGAAACTTCATGAGAGGGCGAATCGAATGCACCGCTTTCGGAGGGGCCGGAATATATCGAAGCGGGGGTCTGAACTGCCGCCGACAGATCCTGAATTTTATCAACGGAGGCATCCAGACTTACAAGCGCCCGGACGGCCAGCTTGCGGGAGTTGATCAGCGAGACACTCAGATCCTCTATCTCATGGCGCAATCGGATTCCTTCCTGCCCGGGTTCCAGCCCATCCATGGAAAAGGCTTCATCAAAGGGCAGCTTCGTATTCAGCCGATGCAGCTGCCGTTCCTTTGTGTTATCCATGTACAGAATGCCAGCCTCCATAAAGCCGTCCACGTAAAGCTTCTGCGTCTCCGCCCTGGTATGTTCGATGATGAGCCGGCCCCGGCTCTGAACGATCAGCTCGACATCCGGACGGATATCCGGTACGTTCAGATCCTCGTCCAGTGTGATCTGCGTTTCGCCATGCTTCGTCTGCCTGCACATGTGAATATTTTTCATTAATAAGTCCATGTCTTGCCTCCGTCAGGGATTGATTATTCGATTACCACTTCTTTATCCGTAGCTGTGATTTTTACAGCCAGCCAGGGATAAGAGGGCTCCGCAGAAGCGTTATCTTCCTTTTGCGGACCGATCAGCCTGGTGTCAAACCACAGCGTTTCTTCATCCTCTGTACACTCTGCGACCGCAATGCTGTACCCGCCGGTCGCCTGCTTTCCGTAGCCTCTGATGAGATACATCTCGTCGCCGTCCATCCAGGTCAGCCGCATTTCTTTTTCTTTGTTTTCCTCGATGACCGCTGCCAGTTCATCCGGTATTTCCTCTGCCGTAGCTACGGTGTATTCCACCTCTGTTTTTTCGCTTTCCGCCTGTTTTTGGCAGCCTGTGGGGAAAAACAGGATGCCGGACAATACAAAGATTACTGCAGACCGATGCACGATGCTTCGAAATTTTTGAAACCTGTCGTTCATATTCACAGATCTTCCGGTGTCATTACTCTTATTCTTATTGCGCGGAGTGGGAAAATATTCCGTTTGGATGCTTTTTCGAAGTAAAACGACTTACGTCGTTTACTATAAAATAATTCAACCGAATATTGACAAGGTTTTGTTCTCAAGATAGAATATAGGATATTGTATACAAAACAGGACATTGTAACTGTTCAGTGCCTTTACAGTTACAGGAGATTTATTATTATGGAACGAAAATTACGGGCAAGGGCAAAAATAAATCTGGGACTGGATGTGTTGCGAAGGCGTCCGGACGGCTATCACGACCTGCGCATGGTGATGCAGACGGTGAATCTGTGCGATGAGATTATATTGCGGGTGCTGGAGAATGAGCTGGGGATTCGGCTCATTGTGCGCAGCGGTGAATCTGCAGAAGATCTGGTGCCTGCGGACTCGCGCAATCTGGCGTACCGGGCGGCCCAGCTTCTGATGGAGGAATTTGAGATCCGGCAGGGGCTGGAGATCATTCTGGAGAAACGGATTCCCGTGGCGGCCGGCCTGGCGGGCGGAAGCTCGGACGCGGCGGCAGTTCTGGTCGGAACCAATGAACTGTTTGAACTGGGCTTAAGCAAAGAAGAACTGATGGAGCGGGGTGTGAAGCTGGGAGCGGATATTCCCTACTGCATTCTGCGCGGCACAGCGCTGGCGGAAGGGATCGGTGAGCGGCTGACTCCGCTTCCGCAAGCACCGGAAGCGTTTGTTTTGCTGGCAAAACCGCCGGTTGCGGTATCTACAAAGTATGTGTATACGCATCTGGATATGGAAGCCTTTTCCTGCAGCAGCCTGACAGCAGATGACGCTGACCGGTCAGAGGATGTTTCTGTTTCGGAAGGTCTTATGAAAACTGCCTCGGTCGGGATCACCCATCCGGACATTGACGCGCAGGTGAGGGCCATCCGGGAAGGAGATCTTTATCGGATGGCGGCTCTGATGGGGAATGTTCTGGAGAGTGTGACAGTTCCGGGATATCCGGTGATCGGGGAGATAAAGAAACAGATGATGCAGCTCGGCGCTGTGAACGCAATGATGAGCGGGAGCGGGCCGACGGTGTTCGGACTGTTTGACGACCGCGGCAGGGCAGAAAATGCGTATGAGGAGCTATGCCGGGGAACACTTGCAAACGAGGTTTTCCTCACAACGTTTTTTGATGCGCGCGGGCGAGTATGAGGCAAAAGCCGCCTTCGACTGAATCGCAGGCCCCGCTGCCTGCTTCAGAATCAGATCAAAGCTATATTGTAACAGGAGAAGAATGCATGGTAGAGACGTTACATCTGGAAATGAATGAATACCTGCCTCTGCGGGACGTGGTGTTTCAGACGCTCCGGCAGGCCATCTTAAGAGGGGAGATCCGGCCGGGAGAGCGGCTGATGGAGATTCATCTCGCACAGAAGCTGGGGGTCAGCCGGACACCGGTGCGGGAGGCTATCCGGATGCTGGAGCTGGAAGGACTGGTGACGACCATCCCGCGCCGCGGCGCGGTCGTGGCGGATATCACGGTCTCTGATATGGAGGATGTGCTGGAGGTGCGTCTGGCACTGGAAGAACTGGCAGTACAGATTGTCTGCAAAAAACTTACCAGGGAACAGCTTGATGAACTGAAAGGGCTGGCGGCAGGGTTTGGCAGGACTTTGGACGGGGATGACGTCGGAGCGTGCGCGCAGGCGGATATGGCTTTTCATGAAGCAATCTACAATGCGACGGGGAATAAACGCCTGGTGCAGATCCTGAACAACCTGCGGGAGCAGATGTACCGCTACCGTATGGAATATCTGAAGGACAGGTCGTCTCATCAGGTACTGGCGGAGGAACATGCCGAAATCCTGCAGGCACTGGAAGACCGTGACGAACAAAAAGCGCTTGAGGCAACGCGGCGGCATATCGCGCGGCAGAGGGAGCATATCATTGCGGAACTGACGCAGAATGCGTAATATAATAAGGAAAGAGTGAGAGGACTATTATGAAAAAATTTCTGGACCTGATCAGCGCGGAGGTGGCGTCCGCGTTTGAAGCCTGCGGTTACGAGGCATCCTATGGAAAAACGAGTATTTCAAACCGCCCGGACCTGTGTGAATATCAGTGCAACGGCGCGATGGCGGCAAAGAAAAAATATCAGAAGGCGCCCATCGTGATCGCGAATGAAGTCGTGGAAAAGCTTACGGCGAATATGGAGAAAGCACGGGAGCAGGGGACGACTCCGGTGTTTGATTCTGTGGAAGCCGTGAATCCCGGCTTTATCAATCTGAAGGTGTCGGGGGATTATCTGGCGGGATATTTAAAGAAAATGGCAGCGGATGAGAATCTCTCCGTTGAAAAGGCCGCGCAGCCGAAGACGATTATCATTGATTACGGCGGAGCGAATGTCGCAAAGCCGCTCCATGTAGGACATCTGCGCTCGGCTATTATCGGCGAGAGCATCAAGAGAATCTGCCGCTTTGCGGGGCATCAGGTGATTGGCGATGTGCATCTTGGCGACTGGGGTCTGCAGATGGGGCTGATCATCACGGAGGTACGGCACCGGAATCCGGATCTGCCGTATTTTGATGAAAGCTTTGAGGGAGAGTACCCGCAGGAAGCACCGTTTACCATTTCAGAACTGGAAGAAATATATCCAACTGCAAGCGCAAGATCAAAAGAAGATGAGGCTTACCGTGAGGAAGCACTGGAAGCGACGGCGAAGCTGCAGGAGGGTGTCCGCGGTTATCATGCGCTGTGGCAGCATATCCTGAATGTCTCGATTGCAGACCTGAAGAAGAATTACGGCAACCTGAACGTGGAATTCGACCTCTGGAAAAAGGAATCCGATGCGCAGCCCTACATCCCGGATATGGCGGAAATGATGAAAAAGGAAGGCTACGCCTACGAGGATCAGGGCGCACTGATCGTGGATGTGAAGGAAGAAAGCGATACTAAGGAGGTGCCTCCCTGCATCATTTTGAAATCGGACGGGGCAGCGCTTTATACGACGACCGACCTGGCGACGATCATCGACCGTGTGAATAATTATGACCCGGACGAGATCATCTATGTCGTGGACAAACGCCAGGAGATGCATTTTACACAGGTGTTCCGCTGTGCGCGGAAGACGAAGCTGGTAAAGGAAGATGTGGACCTGAAATTCCTCGGCTTCGGCACGATGAACGGAAAAGACGGTAAGCCGTTCAAGACCCGCGAGGGCGGCGTGATGCGGCTCGAACGCCTGATTTCTGAGATCAACGAGGAAATGTACAAAAAGATCATGGAAAATCATGAGGCAGACCCGGAGGAAGCGCGCCGGACAGCAAAGCTCGTCGGCCTTTCCGCGATCAAGTACGGCGATCTCTCCAATCAGGCGTCCAAGGATTATGTGTTTGACGTGGACAAGTTTACCTCATTTGAGGGAAATACCGGTCCCTACATTCTGTATACGATGGTGCGGATCAAGTCAATCCTTGCAAAATATCGCGCGAACACGGCTGCGGGAGAGACCGCAGAAATCCTTACTCCTGCCGGTGAGAGTGAGAAAGCCCTGATGCTGGAGCTGACAAAGTTTAACAGCGTGATCGAACAGGCGGAAGAGGAGCTTGCGCCGCATAAGATCTGCTCCTTCATCTATGATCTTTCAAATGCGCTGAACCGCTTCTACCATGAAACAAAAATTCTGGCGCATGAGGACGCCGCACAGCAGGCAGGCTGGATCGCGCTGCTTACGCTGACTCTGCGTGTGCTCGAGACGGGGATTGATCTGCTGGGGTTTGAAGCACCGGAACGGATGTGATAATACAAGGGACAAAAGGACAGGAATGGAACGCTTGCGTTCCTATTCATGGCCTTTGGGACCGCAA
>JAJQHQ010000025.1:36797-115165 GCA_021199655.1 Lachnospiraceae bacterium
GAGCACGTAGCAATCCGTAGTATTATCACAATATAAAATGAAGCGGAGACCAAAAGGACAGGAATGGAACGCTTGCGTTCCTATTCATGGCCTTTGGGACCGCAAAAAACATGAGGAAGTAGCTATTTTTCGCAGAAAAATAAGCGGATTCCGAATGTTTTTAGGATTGCGGGAGTGCGGAGCACGTAGCAATCCGTAGTATTATCACAATATAAAATGAAGCGGAGACCAAAAAGACAGGAATGGAAGGAAAATGTAAACTATGCTGGATGTCATCTTTGACAGTCTCCTGGACAGTCTGAAGCTGCTGCCGTTTTTGTGCTTATCCTATCTGGCAGTGGAATACATCGAACATCGTATGAGCGACCGGAGCAGGCAGTGGATCTACCGGGCGGGTAAGGCCGGCCCGGTGATCGGTGCTCTGATCGGAATGATCCCGCAGTGCGGTTTTTCTGCCGCCGCTGCGGGTCTTTTTGCCGCGGGAATCGTATCCCCCGGGACTCTGCTTGCCATCTTTTTGTCTACCTCAGATGAAATACTTCCGCTTATGCTCTCAGAAGGCATCCGTCCGGACTTTATTTTCCGGATTCTGGCAGTCAAGGGAATCGTGGGGGCAGCGGCCGGACTGCTTGTGGATGTTGCTGCTGCCCGGCTGCATCTTTGGAATGCAGCCGGGAAAGAAAAGCCCCGGATCGTTCCGCGGGAAAAGCGGAAAAAGGCACGTCCGGAGAGAGCGAAAAAGGAGAGACGCTTCACTCTGTCTTTGAAGGGAACGGAACACCGGTCCCGTCAGCACATCTGTGAGCAGGATCACTGTCACTGTGAAGAACAGGGGATCTTCCGCGCGTCGCTGTATCATACGGCACAGACGGGTGCGTTTATTCTGCTGATCTCTCTTGTTCTTGGATTCGGCATGGACTGGTTTGAGGGTACGGCTTTCTCCAGAGGAATCTTCGCGCTGCCGGGCGTGCAGGCTGCGCTGGCCGCGCTTATCGGCATGATCCCGAACTGCGCAGCCTCCGTTCTGATCACAGAACTTTATCTGGAAGGCGTTCTGGATATCGGGGCACTGTTCGCGGGGCTGCTCTGCGGCGCGGGCACCGGACTGCTTGTGCTGTACCGGGAGAATGATAACCGGAAGGAGAATCTGATCCTTACGGCGACATTATATTTGTGCGGGTTGCTTGCGGGCGTATTGATTGGTATGATCGTATTGATGATATAAAAACATAATATGCAATGTTTATAAAATTTTAATAATAAAAGAAATATAGAATGTAGATTTTATAATTAATATATGATATCGTATAAGCGCCACCAACCCTATACATGGTGCAGAGGGAGGTGAGGCTGTGGATGTTATGATCTCATTTCTGATCGCTGTCACGGTTGAGATAGTCAGTTACTATCTCATCAAATGGCTAGATGGTGATAAATGATCGTAATAATGGCCTCGT
Organism: Lachnospiraceae bacterium; assembly: GCA_021199655.1. Lineage (GTDB taxonomy): Bacteria > Bacillota > Clostridia > Lachnospirales > Lachnospiraceae > Choladousia. The sequence continues at coordinate 38,255 of JAJQHQ010000025.1, forward strand.
GGATTAAGCCTTCACGCAAAATAACAGGAATAGAAAACCCCGGATTGGCAGATCCGGGGTTTTCGTTTTCTTAAATTGGATGTTACTATCTCATTTGATCTTCATAACTATAACATACAAAAAAAAAACATGCAAGTGAGAAAAACGGGAATCCAATTGAATTCTCAAAAATTGTCATGAGCCGTTCTGTATATTGTGCATGAAAAATTTCACTTCCTTAAAAAAAGTCAGCAAAATATCCCTCGAATCTGAAAATGATTATGAAAAACAGATGGAAATCTGCACAAAAAAAATCGACAGCAACCGGAGAAATTAACGGATTAGTCAACAGAAAAACATAAAATTCGCAAGATTTGATTACTAAAAGGCAATAAATAAGAAGAAGAGGGGCGCATTTTTTGTTATAGTTTAAGCATCAATTGTGATTCGTTTTATCATTCAAAAAGGAGGAATGAAATATGAGAAGAAAATGGATGGCACTTGCACTTGCGGCAGTCACAGCGATGGGTACGATCGCGGTTCCGACGGTTGCGTCCGCGGATGACGTACAGGAGATCACCTGGATGTTCTGGGATGACCTGGAGGCTACGGATGACCTGATCTCTCTGGGGTATGCGGAAGTCATTGAGCGCTTCAATGAGGACTATGACGGCGTTTATCATGTGACGGCGATCACGACGAACCTCGAGGAGTATTACACCAAGCTGAACGCGCTGGTAGCTGCAGGCGACACGCCGGATGTATTTATCGTCAGCCCGGGCCCGAACCTTGATGTGTATGTAGACCCTGGCATCGCGGCTCCGCTTGATGAGTATCTGGAAGCGGACGGCTGGAAAGAGACATTCTCCAGCGATGCGGTATTCTCTCAGATGACCTATGACGACAGCATTTACGCGGTTCCGCTGAATATCGCTGCGGCATGCGTATTCTACAATACCGAGATGTTTGAGAACGCAGGTGTTGAGGTTCCGACCACATGGGATGAGTTCCTTGAGGTTTGCCAGGCACTGCAGGATGCGGGCTACACACCGATCAGCATCAGCGCCGGTACGGCATGGTGCCTGTCCATGGTAGCTGGTTATCTGTGTGACAGAGAGGGCGTAGATCTTGAGGCGATCGAATCCGGCGAGCAGAGCTGGGTAAATGATCAGACAATCGCGGCGGCAGAGAAGATGGTAGAGCTTTCCCAGTATTTCCAGCCGACAGCAGCAGGCGATACCAACGACGTAGCGACAGCAGCATTCTATAATGAAGAAGCGGCTATCCTGATCCAGGGATCCTGGGCGATCGCTCAGATCAACGGCGCGAATCCGGATTTCGAAGAGAAGTGCGGCGTATTCCAGTTCCCGGCTATCGAGGGCGGCAATGACGGTGACAGAATCATCGCGAAGTCTGACTCTCTGGCTATGAGCTCTGCTACAGAGTATCCGGAAGCATGCATCGCTCTGATGAAGTACTTTACAGATGATACCGCTCAGAAGTACACGGCGGAAGTTGGCGGCAAGATTCCGGTTACCAACGTAGAGTATGACGCAGACGTAGCTCCGGCACAGCTTGCATATGTAATGGATATCTTCTCTAATGCAAGCGGCACATTCGGATTCTACAATGAGTCTCTGGCTACCACAGAGGCAGGCTCCATGTTTGATGATGAGATGGTATCCATCTATCTCGGCGATGAGACTCCGGAAGAAGCACTGCAGGCACTTGAGGACTGGTACAATCTGGAGATCAGATAATGAAAAAGAGTCTGGGACATACAGACTTTACGAACTTAGATGATCAAATGGCATAGATAAAGGTACTGTTACCTGAATGTTGCCTGAAAGCGGGGTTGTCACCTTGATGGCAATCCCGCTTTTTCTGACAGGAGAGCCGTCGTATGCAGAATCGTCCTGCTTTCGATGCGGCGGCCTGCGTCCATACTCGCAGAGCGAGTATGGAGAGTATTTGGAGGCGTGACTATGGATAAATTGTTAAAGGATAAGAAAGCCCTACTGTTTTTTCTCCTGCCGGCTTTTCTTCTTTTTACGCTGATCTTATTTATCCCGATCTGCCAGTCGGTGTACTACGCGTTCTGTGATTATGACGCGCTGTCGGCTCCGGTATTTGTCGGACTGAAAAACTTCAAAAGGATGCTTCTTGATAAGACAATGAAGATTGCGTTGAAAAACTCCCTGTTTTTCCTGATCTTTTCCTGCGTCTCCCAGCTGATCATGGGACTGATCCTGGCCGGTCTTCTGACGAATATCAAAAAGGGCAGGAATCTTTTTAAGAACATCATTTACCTTCCCTGTGTCCTGTCTTCGGCAGCGTTGGGACTGTTGTGGATGTTTATTTTCAGTACGAAGCTGGGCATTAACCAGTTGCTGGCAAAAATTGGGATTGAAGGCCCGCTGTGGCTGATGTCCACAGACGGCTTTATCATACTGCCGATGTGGGTGATCACTTTTGTGGCTCTGTGGCAGTATGTCGGGCAGTCTATGATGCTGTATATGGCGCAGATCTCCGGGATCGGAAGTTCCCTGTATGAGGCTGCTTATATCGACGGTTGCGGCAAGGTAAAAGCGTTCCGCTATATTACGCTGCCGCTGATCAAACCGATGGTCGGCACGGCGATGTCGCTGAACGCGATCGGTTCCCTGAAATTCTTTGACCTGATCTTTAACATGACAGAAGGCGGACCGAACCATAAGACAGAGGTGCTCGCAACGCATCTGTATACGCAGGGGTTTGAGTATTTCAAATACGGATATGCCAGCGCGATCGGCGTGGTGCTGCTGGTGCTCTGCCTGCTGACAACGTTCATCATCAACCGCGTGTTTAAGACGGAAAGCTATGAGATGTAGGAGGAGCGGATATGGAGACGAAATTAAATAAGAAAAAAATCAGCATTCCGACCATTCTGATCTATGTGTTTCTCTGCATTCTGGCGCTTGTATACATTCTGCCGCTGGTCTGGATAGTGCTGGTTTCCTTTAAGACGAATTCGGAGATCTTTACCAGTCCGTTTGCTCTGCCGGAGACCTTTTATCTGGAAAACTATCAGGTGGCCTGGACAGCCGGTCACCTTGGAACAGCTACGCTGAACTCGTTTATCGTCTGCGCATCAACGCTGGTGCTCAGCATGCTGTTTGGCTCGATGGCAGCTTTCGCGATCGGGCGTCTGCGCTGGAAAGCCTCCGGAGCGATGATGGTCTATTTTATGACAGGCATGATGATTCCGGTACACTGCGTGCTGATTCCGCTGTTTACCCGATTCACGAAGCTGGGGCTTTCCAATTCCCTGGTAGGACTGATCCTGCCCTACCTGACCTTTTCGCTGCCGACCACCATCTTTATCATGACCGGATTTTTCCGCAGCATTCCGAATGAACTGGTGGAATCGGCGTGTATGGACGGCTGCACGATCTACGGCATCTTTTTCAAAATCTGTATGCCGCTGGCGAAGACCGGACTGTTTGTGACGGGGCTGATGACTTTCGTCGCGAACTGGAACGAGCTGCTGCTCGCCATGGTATTCATTTCGGACGACACGAAAAAGACACTGCCGGTATCGCTGTCCAAATTTGTCGGTCCGTATAATACGAACTATACACAGATGTTTGCGGCAATTGTGGTTGCGATCATTCCGACGATCGTGGTATACTGCATGTTCAGTAATCAGATCGTAGATGGTCTGACGACCGGAGCAGTGAAAGGATAAGGGGAGCGTAAATTCTCCCGATAGAAGGATCTCGAATTCCGAATTCGCCATGAACGAAAGCCGGGATCAATAAAACAATTCGGAGAATTCCGGCGAGGCAAGCTTAAGGAGGACATAAGTGCAATGAACCGAAAAGAGGCGAGAACAAAAGCTGAAAAACTGGTTTCACAGATGACAATAGAGGAAAAGGCCAGCCAGCTGCGCTACGACGCACCGGCGATCGGGAGGCTTAACATTCCGGCCTACAACTGGTGGAACGAGGCTCTTCACGGAGTCGCGCGCGCGGGGCAGGCGACGGTGTTCCCGCAGGCAATCGGTCTGGGTGCAACATTTGATACCGGTCTGATCGGGGAGATCGCAGAAGTGATCGCGACGGAAGGACGCGCGAAATACAATGCACTTTCCCAGAGAGGAGACCGTGACATTTACAAGGGACTGACCTTCTGGTCTCCGAACGTGAATATTTTCCGTGATCCCAGATGGGGACGCGGACATGAGACCTACGGGGAGGATCCGTATCTGACCAGCCGTCTGGGCGTGTCGTTTGTCAAACACCTGCAGGGAGACGGCGAGACGATGAAAGCAGCGGCGTGCGCCAAACATTTTGCTGTGCATTCCGGACCGGAAGCACTTCGCCATGAATTTAACGCGGAAGCTTCCGCCAAAGATATGGAGGAGACCTACTTCCCGGCGTTTGAAGCGCTGGTCGAGGAGGCAGGCGTAGAGTCGGTGATGGGCGCGTACAACCGCGTCAACGGTGAGCCGGCCTGCGCGAACCATTACCTGCAGAAAAAGCTGCGCGGGGACTGGGGATTTGAAGGACATTTTGTCTCGGACTGCTGGGCAATCCGCGATTTTCATGAGAATCATCTGGTGACAAAGAACGCCACGGAGTCTGCGGCGATGGCTCTTAATACCGGCTGTGACCTGAACTGCGGAAATACATATCTGTATGTTCTGAAAGCGTATCAGGAAGGGCTGGTGAGCGAGGAGACGATCACGGAGGCTGCGGTGCGGCTCTTTACGACCCGTTATCTGCTCGGCCTGTTTGACGGAAGCGAGTATGATACTATTTCCTATCTGGAAGTGGAGTCGCCGGAGCATCTGGCACTGGCGGAAAAAGCAGCGGAAGAAAGCTTTGTCCTTTTAAAGAATAATGGACTGCTTCCGCTGAAGAAAGAAAATGTAAAGACGGTAGGCCTGATCGGACCGAATATGGACAGCCGTGCTGCTCTGGCCGGTAATTATCACGGGACAGCTTCCCGCTATGTGACGTTACAGGAAGGCATTCAGGATTATCTGGGAGAAGAGGTGCGCGTGCTGACGAGTGTCGGCTGTCCGCTTTTTGGTGAAAAAGCAGAGAGCCTTTCCGCCGGACCGGATCGTCTGGCAGAAGCCCGTACTGTGGCGGATATGAGCGACGTCGTGATCCTCTGTGTCGGACTGGATGAGACGCTGGAAGGCGAGGAGGGCGATACCGGAAACAGCGACGCGTCCGGCGATAAGATCGATCTGCAGCTTCCGAAGGTGCAGCGTGAGCTGATGGAGACGGTGGCTGCGAGTGGCAAACCAACAGTTCTCTGCCTGATGGCAGGAAGCGACATCGACATGAGCTACGCGGCAGAGCATTTTGACGCGGTCCTGGTGCTGTGGTATCCGGGCGGCGAGGGTGGCCGTGCAGCGGCGAAGGTACTGTTTGGAGAAGTATCTCCGTCGGGCAAGCTGCCGGTGACCTTTTACAATTCCCTGGAGGAGCTGCCGGAGTTCACGGATTACTCCATGCAGGGACGTACCTACCGCTATATGACACAGAAGGCGCAGTACCCGTTCGGATACGGCCTTACCTACGGAAAAGTAGAAGTGGCGAAGGCGGAGCTGGAGCCAGAGGCCGATGGAACCTTATCCGTCACCGCAAAGCTTACGAACAGCGGCTCCTTCGACACACAGGAGGTCGTACAGGTTTACGTGAAAAATCTGGATTCTCCGCTGGCTGTGCCGAATCCGCAGCTTGCGGCATTTGCCCGTGTCCGTGTCAAAGCGGGCGAGACCATGCAGGTGACGCTGCCGGTCTCAGCCGGGGCTTTTACAGTCGTGGACGAAGACGGCACTCGCCGTGAAGCGGGCGGCACATTTGAAATCTTCGTGGGCTGCAGCCAGCCGGATGAGCGCAGCGCGGAATTGACCGGGACAAGACCGGTGAAGCTCGTTTATACGAGATAGTGTTATCGGAGAAGCATATTGGGGGTAAGACGGAAACGGCGGAGTGATTCTGCCGTTTCTGTTTTATGCACACGGCCGCGAAAGGAAATTTTATTTATATAAATATATCTTGCGAAAATCAGGGATTTTCTTTATACTGAAAACAGTTTTTAGCAGACGAGTAAGGGAGGAACAGATGCAAATGAACAGAATTGACCGTGCGGCCGACTGCATGGAAGAAATTTTAAGACAGGAGATACTAAGCGGAGGTGTGCCGGGCGCGTCTTTTGCGGTACTGTACCGCGGGGAGACGGTCATCCGGCGGCAGATTAATTATGCGTCAGACGCTATTTTCCGGGTGTATTCGATGAGCAAGCCGATCACGGCGGTCGCTGCGCATATCCTCTGGGAACGCGGAAAGCTCGACTGGAACACGCCGCTTTCTTATTATCTGCCGGAGTATGAACATATGAATGTGCTTACCGAGGAAGGTCTGGTTCCGGCTGCCCGTCCGATTGATCTGGTTGATCTGCTGCGGATGACGTCCGGCATTGTCTATCCGGATACGGATCCGGCAGGAAAAGAGATGGATGAGCTTTTTGGCCGCATCCAGAAGGAGATCACGCAGGGAAAGCAGACCTCCACGCAGGAACTCTGCCGCCTGATCGCGGAACGGCCGCTGGCCTTTCATCCGGGAGAGCGCTGGCGCTACGGCTTAAGCTGCGATGTGATGGGAGCTGTGATCGAGAAAGTGGCCGATCAGCCCTTAAGCGAATTTTATGAGAAAGAAATCTTCCGGCCGCTTGGCATGGAAGATACCGGCTTCTATGTGCCGAAGGAGAAGCAGGATCGCTTCACGACACTTTATGAGGTGTCGGAGAATATGGGAGCGCTTCGCTACAAAGAGGCAGCCGGGCGTCATCTGTGCCTGACCGAATGCCTGACGCCTCCGGCTTTTGAGTCCGGCGGCGCGGGCATTGTGTCGACGCTTGATGATTATTCAAAGTTCGCGGATATGCTCGCGCATTATGGAAAAGGAAAGGACTGCCGGATCCTCGGACGCAAGACGGTCGAGAGCTTTGAACATGGACAGCTTTCTGAAGCGCAGAAAAAGACGATTTATTTTGACCAGATCCGCGGCTTTACCTATGGTAATTTCATGCGCGTCTATGACGACCGCACGGAGGCTGCCTGCAGCGGAAATGAAGGCGAGTTTGGCTGGGACGGCTGGACCGGGCCGTATTTCATGGCGAATCCGAAAGAGGAATTTGCCTTTGTGCTGATGCTGCAGGTCGGCGGATATTACAACCCGCAGATGATCCGCAGACTGCGCAACACGGCGTATTCGATTGTGGAGTGAAGTCACTTCTCAGCGATTGCAACCGTGCATTACCTTTACAGCTGCGAGGTACCGTCTTGAATAGACAGGCAGACATCATAGACAGGAATATGGAGACAACGACATGGATTATATAGTAAGGGCCGTGGCCGCGGATCAGCAGATTCGTGCGTTTGCGGCGACGACAAAGGAAATGGTGGAGACGGCGCGCCGGTATCACAACACAAGCCCGGTGGCGACGGCGGCATTGGGACGCCTGCTCACAGCCGGAGCGATGATGGGCGTGATGATGAAAGGGGAAAAAGACCTCCTGACTCTTCAGATCAGAGGGGACGGCCCGCTCGGCGGGCTGACGGTTACGGCGGATTCCGCGGCAAATGTCAAGGGCTATGTGAACAATCCCGGCGTTTATCTTCCGGCAACGGCAAAGGGCAAGCTGGATGTGGGCGGCGCGGTCGGACATGGTATTTTAAGCGTGATCCGCGACCTGGGAATGAAAGAGCCGTATATTGGGCAGAGTAATCTGCAGACCGGTGAGATCGGCGACGATCTTACGTATTATTTTGCGATGTCGGAGCAGGTGCCGTCCTCCGTGGGGCTTGGCGTGCTGCTTGAAAGAAGCAGGGCAGCGGCCTCCCAAAAAGCTGCCGATGCGATAGCTTCCGCGCAGGGGTTAGCGGAGATCGGGCAGGTACGGCAGGCGGGCGGCTTCATCATTCAGCTGATGCCGTATACTTCGGATGAGATCATTGACCGGCTGGAACAGAAGATTTCGGAAATCAGACCGGTCACGGCAATGCTGGATGATGGGATGAGCCCGGAGGCAATCCTTGAGGAACTGCTCGGTGAGTTCGGGCTGGAGATCACGGAAACCATTCCGACGCGCTATCACTGCGACTGTTCGCGGGAACGGATAGAGCGCGCTCTGATCAGCCTCGGCAAAAAAGAGCTGGAAGAGATGATCGCGGACGGAGAGCCGATCGAGGTCAATTGCCAGTTCTGCGATAAAAAATATCAGGTGAGCGTGGAAGAACTGCAGGAGCTGCTGAGACTGGCCAGAAAAAAATAACCTGTGCAGATGCCTGTGCTGCATATGGCAGGACGGAAATGAGGAAGAAAATGAAGGATGGCTTTATAAAGGTGGCGGCGCTGTCGCCGGAAATACGGGTAGCGGACTGTGTATACAATACAGAGAGCATCTGCGCCGGAATTGAGGAAGCCCTGCGGGAGCACGTGAAGATTCTGGTGTTTCCGGAGCTGTGCGTGACCGGCTACACCTGCGGGGATCTGTTCTGGCAGGAAACACTTCTGGAAGCCGCGCGGGATTCGCTGACCCGGCTGATCGCGTTTTCTACGGGAAAGGATGCTCTGATCTTTGTCGGACTGCCGATAGAAAGGAATGGAAAGCTTTACAACGTGGCAGCGGCTTTTTCAGACGGAGACCTGCTGGGCTTCGTGCCGAAACGGCATCTGCCCAATTATAATGAGTTTTATGAGGCGAGATATTTCACTCCGGGATGTGAAGAGGTTTCGTTTATTAATTTCAACGGGCAGACGGTTCCGTTCGGGATGAATCTGCTGTTCTATACAAAAGATCTGTGCGTCGCGGCCGAGCTGTGCGAGGATCTCTGGGCGCCGAATCCGCCGAGTACGGCGCATGCCCTCGTCGGCGCGAATGTGATCGTGAACCTTTCCGCGAGTGATGAAGTGATCGGAAAAAGTGATTATCGCCGGGCACTGGTCGCGGGACAGTCGGCACGGCTTTTATGCGGATATATTTACGCGAGCGCGGGAGAAGGAGAGTCCACACAGGATGTCGTCTACGGCGGGCACAGCCTGCTTGCGGAGAACGGGCATATTCTCGGAGAGTCGGTGCATGCAGAATCGTCCTGTGGACGATGCGCCGACCTGCGTCCATACTCGCGAGGCGAGTACGGACAATATGCGGAGAGCCACCCCATGACTGCTTCTTTTGCACGCTGCAGAGTCACGTATACTGAGTTTGATATCAGCCGTCTTTGTGCGGAACGCAGGAGGAATACCACGTTTCAGGCTTCGCCCGACTGGGAAAAGTATCTGCGCATACCGTTTCATTTAAATATGGAAGAAACTGTGCTGACGCGCATCTTTGACCGGGCTCCATTTGTGCCGGACGTGGACGAGGAGCGCAGCCGCAGGTGCGAGGAAATTCTGAATATTCAGGCGCTTGGCCTGAAAAAGCGGATTCAGCATACCAATGCGAAAAGTCTGGTGGTCGGCATTTCCGGCGGTCTGGATTCGACGCTTGCCCTGCTGGTGATGACCAGAGCATGCGATCTGCTTGGCTTGCCGCGTGATACGATGACAGCTGTGACAATGCCGGGCTTTGGCACGACAGACCGTACGTATCACAATGCCTGCAGCCTGACAAAAAGTCTGGGAGCGAAGCTGATCGAGGTGGACATCCGGGACGCTGTGAACATTCATTTCCGGGATATCGGGCAGGATCCCGAAGTGCATGATGTGACCTATGAAAACGGACAGGCGAGAGAGCGGACACAGATTCTGATGGATCTGGCGAATAAAACCGGAGGCCTGGTCATCGGCACCGGAGACATGTCGGAGCTGGCACTTGGCTGGGCGACCTACAACGGCGACCATATGTCGATGTACGGGGTGAACTGTTCGGTGCCGAAGACGCTGGTGCGCCATCTGGTGCGCTATTACGCGGACACCTGTGGAGACCGGACAGTCAGTGAGATTCTGTACGACGTACTTGATACGCCGGTCAGCCCGGAGCTGTTGCCGCCGAAGAACGGGGAAATTTCACAGAAGACGGAGGATCTGGTCGGGCCTTACGAGCTGCATGACTTTTTCCTGTATTATCTGCTGCGGTTCGGGTATCCTCCGGCGAAGATTTACCGGATTGCGAAGCGGGCATTTCAGGGAGTCTATGATGGAGAGACGATCCTGAAATGGCTGAAAACCTTTTACCGACGCTTCTTCGCGCAGCAGTTTAAACGCTCCTGTATTCCGGACGGCCCCAAGGTTGGAAGCGTTGCGCTTTCGCCGCGCGGCGACCTGCGCATGCCCAGCGATGCCAGTGTGCGGATCTGGATGGATGAGATGGAAAAGCTGTAAGAAGAGGTAAGGAGTTCGGTAGAATCTTTTCTTGAAATGTAACAGTTCAGTACCTTCACAGTTAAATAATTACCTTGAAATTTCATAGCGGTTGTAGTACACTGTCTGTGGCAGAACGTACCGCATTATAACAAGCGGCGCGGGACTTCTCTTATCGGAGATGATGGACTGCCGCCATAACTAAATAACGCAGCGGGTTCCGAATCAAAGGGCAGCTTTTCTCACATGACAGACGTTGTTTGTGAGATACGTGGCCTGCGATTTGGCTAAGAGGGAAACAGGTGCGAATCCTGTACGATCCCGTCACTGTATTTAAGGAGCGCGGCCGAAACGCCACTGGGAGACCGGGAAGGCGGCTCGCGTGATGAACTATAAGCCAGGAGACCTGCCTGCTGCATGCGCGGAAGCTGCTTTCCTGTCTGTTTTTCGATGATGCGCGTTTTCTATCGGGTTCGCCTGTGTCTTTATGGATAACAGCGCTAAAGAGCAAACAGGCCTGTCGGTTGTAAAATACGATATTCGGCATGGATGGCGGCTTCGGACCACGGGGAATTGGTCTGCGAAAAGATTGAAAGTTTTTTCAATCTGATTTAGCTCATCCTTTTGCCCTGTGTAAAAGGTTTTTTTTTCATTTAAATCCATTTTCACAGGAGGAGAACAACATGAAGAAGAGAACAGTGAAATCTCTTGCAGTCGCGCTTGCGATGACCACCGTGTTTGCGATGGGTTCCGCGAACGTACTTGCGGAGGAAGAGACCGAAGCGGCTGAAGCAGCTGCGGAAGTATCAGATGAGGATCAGGCTGCGGCGGATGAAGTGGCTGCTCTGATCGACGCGATCTATGTGCAGGAAAGAACGGACGACACGGACGAGCAGTGCGCGGCGGCAAAGGAAGCCTGGGACGCGCTGACCGACGAGCAGAAGGAGCTGGTCGAGGGCGAGAATGCGGATCCGGATTATTTTGGCAGAGACACCGGCGACGCTTCCCTGGATGATCCGGGAAATGCCGATGAGATCGGCGAGAATGAGATCCTGGTCGTGAGCTTCGGTACATCCTTTAACGACAGCCGTGTTGAGGATATCAAGGCTATCGAGGAGGCGATCGCTGAGGCGTATCCGGACTGGTCGGTGAGAAGAGCGTTTACGGCGCAGATCATCATCAACCATGTACAGGCTCGCGACGGCGAAGCGATTGACAATATGGATCAGGCTCTTGAGCGTGCGGTGGCAAACGGCGTGAAGAATCTGGTCGTACAGCCGACGCATCTGATGCATGGCGCAGAGTATGACGAACTGGTTGAGGCAGTTAATGAGTATGCGGATCAGTTTGAGAGCGTAGTAGTAGCAGAGCCGCTTCTGGGCGAGGTTGGCGACGACGCGACTGTGATCAATGAGGACAAGGCGGCGGTAGCAGAAGCGGTCGTTGCGGCAGCAGTGGAAAGCTCGGATTATGACAGCCTTGACGCGGCAGCTGAGGACGGCACCGCGATCGTGCTGATGGGCCATGGAACTTCTCATACCGCGAAGGTTTCCTACAGCCAGATGCAGACTCAGATGGAAGAGCTTGGCTATGACAACGTATTTATTGGTACCGTTGAGGGTGAGCCGGAAGAGACCGCATGCGAGGCAGTGATCGAGACAGTTGCGGCAGCAGGCTATACGAAGGTTATCCTTCGCCCACTGATGGTAGTGGCAGGCGACCATGCGAATAACGATATGGCCGGTGAGGATGAGGACTCCTGGCTGTCCATGTTCAATGCGTCCGGTCTCTTTGAGAGTGTAGATACGCAGATTGAAGGCATGGGCCGCATTGAGGCAATCGAGGATCTCTATGTAGCCCATACAGCTGCAGCAATCGAGTCTCTGGGACTGACAGACGGTGAGGACGCTGCAGAAGCGGATACCGAGGACGCTACGGAGACCGCGGCCCTGGAGGACGGCCTTTATTCAGTAAATTTTAACACCGACAGCAGCATGTTTCACGTAAATGAGGCACTGGACGGCATGGCTACTCTGACTGTGGAAAACGGTGAGATGACCGTACATGTGACACTGGTATCGAAGAGCATCGTGAACCTCTATTGCGGGCTGGCTGCGGATGCTGAAACAGAAGGAGCAGTTTTACTTGAGCCGACGACAGACACAGTAACCTACAGCGACGGACTGACGGAAGAGGTTTACGGATTTGATATCCCGGTTCCGGCGCTGGATGAAGAATTTGATGTTGCACTGATTGGCACAAAGGGTGTATGGTATGACCATAAGGTCAGCGTGACGAACCCGGTGGCGATAGGGTAAGAAACATCAGTTCCGAAGGAAAAGTTCTGTGATGATCCGGCATCATCGCAGAACGGGATAATTGAAATATTTGCCTGCCCCCGCTTTCACCGGCGGGGGCAGTGTTGTATGCGTATATGGAAGCTTTCCAGCTGGGCTGGATGCAACCGCGCGGCGGGCAGGAGCCGATAAGCCGCCATCTGCCGGATTATATAAGGAGTGATATTATGAAGCACAGAAGACCGTTGTTGTTTGGATTTTTACTGGCTGGCGTGATCGGAATCATGCAGATTCCTGAAGCAAGTCTGTCCGGAAAGGGAAATACGGATATCTTTTCAATCCGCGTATCTGCTGCGGAGGATGGAGAGCACTCCGTAAGCGATGCTGCGGAAGATGGCGCAGAGAATGCCGGGATTTCTGCCGCGGATCTCGGCCTTGAGGACGGTATTTATCTGACAGGGGTAACGCTGTCGGGCGGCTCCGGCAAGGCAAGTGTGGAAAGCCCGGCTACAGTGGTGATCGAGAACGGACAGATGACGGCTTCCATCATATTCAGCAGTCCTTACTATGACTATATGATCGTGGATGGGGAGCGGTATGAGCCGGTGAATACGGAAGGAAACTCGACGTTCGAGATCCCGGTCAGCGCTTTTGACTGTGAGATTGCGGTGACTGCGGATACGACCGCGATGAGCACGCCGCATGAGATTGACTATACTTTGTATTTTGATTCGGCGACGGTCCGGACCGCGGATGCAGATGAAGAAGCGGACTCAGATTCGGACGCAGATGGAGAAGCGCGTGCAAATATGGACTCAGATTCGGACGCAGATGAAGAAGCAGACGCGGATGCGGACTCAGATTCAGATGCAGATAAAGCCGTGAATACAGAGAGTGCGTCTTCCGCAGAGGATGCTGATGCTACGCGTAACTATCCCTCCGGCGAAGACTGGTGCGGCCTCACATGGGAGAGTTCTCTGGAGCTTCTGTACGCGGAGCAGTTCACAGTTGATTATTACGAGGGCGGCTTCACGCGAATCGTGATCGCGGACGAGGACGTTTATCTGCTGCTGCCGGAGAGCGGAACCGAAGACACAGCCGATGACGGAACCGGCGGCACCGTTGAAGACACGGCCGATACAGATACCGTTTCCTCAGAGGATTCCACGGATACAGAGGCTGTTCTGGAAAATCTGCCTGACGACGTGGTAGTCCTGCAGCGGCCGATCGAAAATATTTATCTGGTTGCGACCTCGGCGATGGACTTTTTTGTTTCGCTGGACGCGCTGGATTCCATCCGTCTTTCCGGGACGAACGCGGACGGCTGGTATATAGAGGAAGCGCAGGAGGCGATGGAGGCCGGAAATATCCTGTACGCCGGAAAATACAACGCTCCGGATTATGAACTGATCCTGTCGGAAAATTGCGGGCTTGCCATTGAGTCCACGATGATATATCATAATCCCGAGGTGCAGGAGAAGCTGGAGACCTTCGGAATTCCCGTGCTGGTAGAACGCTCCAGCTATGAGACGCATCCGATGGGGAGGACGGAGTGGATCAAGCTTTACGCGGTGCTGCTCGGTCTGGAAGACGAGGCGGAAGAGCTTTTTGACGAACAGGTCGCGAATGTGCAGGCGATTGAGTCAGAAGAGTCTCTTGGAAAAACCGTCGCCTTTTTCTACATTACTTCAGCCGGGACGGCGAATGTCCGCAAATCCAATGATTATGTAGCGAAAATGATCGAGCTGGCGGGCGGTACATACGTATTTGAGGATCTGGGGGAAGACGACAGCGCGACCTCTACGGTCAACATGACGATGGAAGAATTCTATGCCGGAGCCTGTGACGCCGATTACATTATTTATAACAGCACGATCGACGGCGAACTCTATACCATGGACGAGCTGCTCGGAAAAAGCGCTCTGCTGGCTGATTTCACCGCTGTGCAGAACGGAAATGTCTGGTGCACCGGCAAAAATCTCTTTCAGGAGACGACCTCATTAGGTGATCTGATCGTGGAGATTCATACGATTCTTATCGATGAAAATGCGGACGAAAGTGAGCTGGAATTTCTGCACAGGATTGTGAGTGAGTGATCAGCAAATTGGTATTCCGGTACCGGAGCGCAGAGCGAAAAGCAGAACGGAATGCCTAAAAGGGAAAAAAGATGAGAAATACAAAGACGGAAAATACAGTTCAAAAAAATATAGAGCTAAATAATACAGATCAGAAAAATACAGACGGGGAAAATACAGAATCAAAGGATCGGGGGCGGAAGGATACTGCGGCGCACCGCCGCGTGCGCTATACGGCGTCATTTGCCATCCTGCTTTTGCTGACCGGCATTTTGTTCATCTGGAATATCAACTCCGGCAGCGTCGACCTGTCCATCCGTGAGATCTGTCAGATCATCTTTTTGCGGACCGGCGATACGACCGCCTACAATATCATCTGGCAGATCCGGCTTCCGAGGATCCTGGCTGTCATCATTTTAGGCGGCGCACTCTCGCTGTCCGGCTTTCTGCTGCAGACCTTCTTTTCCAATCCGATCGCCGGACCGTTCGTGCTCGGTATCTCGTCCGGCTCCAAGCTGGTCGTGGCGCTGCTGATGGTTTATTATCTTTCCGTATCCAGGACCATGTCTTCCGGTATGATGATCATTGCCGCATTTATCGGGGCGATGATCTCGATGGGGTTTGTCCTGCTTGTGTCGAGGAAAGTAAAACGTATGTCGATGCTCGTTATCTGCGGTGTGATGATCGGCTACATCTGTTCGGCAATCACGGACTTTGTGGTGACCTTTGCCGATGACTCGAACATCGTCAACCTTCATAACTGGTCGCTCGGCAGCTTTTCCGGCATGACCTGGAGCAACGTGAGCGTGATGGCGGTCGTGGTCGGCATATCACTGGTGATCGCCTTTTTCCTTTCCAAGCCGATCGCCGCTTACCAGCTCGGCGAGGTGTACGCGCAGAACCTTGGTGTCAACATCCGCCTGTTCCGCGTGGCGCTGATCCTTCTTTCCAGCGTTCTTTCTGCCTGCGTGACTGCCTTTGCGGGACCGATCTCTTTCGTTGGGATCGCAGTGCCGCATCTGGTAAAAAGCCTGCTGAATACGGCAAAACCTATCCTCGTGATTCCGGCCTGTTTTCTGGGCGGAGCCGCGTTTTGTCTGTTCTGCGACCTGATCGCCCGGACGGCTTTTTCTCCGACGGAACTCTCCATCAGCTCCGTGACGGCCATTTTCGGTGCGCCTGTCGTCATCTATATCATGATACGGAGGAAATCGGCATGAACAACAACTGGTATTTTCACACGGAAAAACTGACAGTCGGTTACGACGGCAAACCGTTGATCAAAGATATTGAGATACATGTGCGCCGCGGGGAAATCCTCACGCTGATCGGACCGAACGGCGGCGGGAAATCCACGATATTAAAGAGCATCACGCGGCAGCTGAAAACGATTGCCGGTACGGTTTATCTGGAAAACGAAACGATTCAGAAACTTTCTGGAAAAGCTCTTTCGCAGAAAATGGCGGTTGTCCTTACGGAACGGATGCAGTCCGACCTGATGACCTGCGAGGACATCGTGGCAACTGGCCGCTATCCTTACACCGGGACGCTGGGGCTTTTGACAGACGAAGACCGCCAAAAAGTACACGACGCAATGGAGATGGTCCATGCCCTTGACCTGTGCGACCGGGACTTTAAGGCCATCAGCGACGGGCAGCGGCAGAGGATCATGCTCGCACGCGCAATCTGTCAGGAGCCGGAGATCATTATTCTGGACGAGCCGACCTCTTACCTTGACATCCGGCACAAGCTGGAGTTGCTCTCTATCCTGAAAAAGCTGGTTGCGCAGAATCAGCTGGCAGTGATCATGTCTCTGCATGAACTGGATCTTGCGCAGAAGGTCTCCGATCAGGTGCTCTGCGTGCACGGAGAAAATGATCCGCAGCTGTGCGGCACGATCGACTGCTATGGCACTCCCGAAGAGGTTTTTACGCCGGACTATATTCGCCGGCTTTACGGGATCACGACCGGCAGCTATGACCCGCTCTTCGGCTGCATTGAGATGGAAAGGGTGCACGGCACTCCCGAGGTGTTTGTGATCGGCGGAGGCGGGAGCGCGATTCCCACCTGCCGCAGGCTGCAGCGTGAGGGCGTACCCTTTGCGACCGGGGTCCTGCACGAAAACGACATTGATTATGAAGTGGCCAAAGCCCTTGCGTCCGTGGTGATTTCCGAGCGTGCTTTTGAGCCGGTAAGTGAAGAAAAAATGCAGGAGGCGTGCAAAATCCTTCGCTCCTGCGGGAAAGTCATCTGCTGTATTGATTCTTTTGGGACAATGAATGCGTTAAATGAGAAGCTCCGGGAAGAAGCGGTTCGGATGGGAATATTATGTTAATCTGAACGATACGATGAAACAGTTATCCGATTTTAATAACACAGAGCCGGGCAGGGTAAGACTTGACACGAAAAGAAACATACGTTATAACACGCCAATAACAAAAGAAGGCATCCATGTTGTGACTACGAAGAGCTATGCACTAAACAATCTTCAGGCCGGATAAGAAACTATCCGGCCTGTTTTATCATATAGTTTTATTTTTACTGCCGAAATATCTTTTTAAAAATGGTTCTTACCAACGGCTGGATGAAGAACAGCTGGCTGAAAAATGCAAATGGGAAATTATAGCATACCAGCTTCAACCAGTTTGCCAGAAATGTCAGAATATGGAAGCCATTGTAATACGGATAGTAAAACAGAGCGGCCAGAAAGCTCATCGTAGGAACCATCAAGCCGACCGTTGCGCAGATGACGGCGCTTTCAAAAATTACCGGATGAGTCTCCTTCGGGTCGAAGTTCATGCAGGCGAGCTTGAACGAACACGGACTTCCGAGCATACACTCCAGCGCATAGGCAAAGCAAAACTCGATCAGGATCAGTGCCCAGATGGGCAGCATCCGACCGAACATGTACACACCGCCCTGCGCCTGGATGGCATGAAGGACGCTATCGGCGCCAGTCACTTCCATGAGTGTTGCTCCGTTTATGACGTACAGGCTGTAGAATACGTACCCGTGTACGGTAATGATGACAGTGATAAGTGCGAAAATCATTCGCTGAAACTGATTCTTGGGCATCTCTTTTTCTCCTTTTTTTTAATCTGTGTAACCGTTCGTAAAAGCATAACAGGCGTCTCAAATAACCGGACACCATCTTAATAAAACAACAAAAAACACAAGCATCTATTGCGTAATCAGATCAGTTGTTACATAATTCCGTGATCAGATTTACGTGCATAGCACTACTTGTGTCATTCATGTGTTTATTATTTAATTGTACTTTCGAACGTTCTCGGGTATTTTACTGTTTTTCATCTTAAAAATCAACAGACGTATTCCACAAAAAATCGCTGGGAAATGGTTGGTCACATTGTCCCGGATATGCTTTGACCGATAACGTATATTTAATTTCATGCTTTGACTTTTCCCGTAAAAAAATGATATGATTCAAACATATTCAAGTACATATTTTACAGTCTTCCATGTAATTTTTGATACTTGTATATCTCTATTCAGGCTCTTGCTGTAATAGGTAAACAGGCTTTTGCCAGACAAGGAGGTGTGCAGGGATGAAAAGAGTAAAAGCAGCCTGTATCTGCCAGACACTGCATTTTATGCTTAAAGAAGACTTAGGGCATGATTATGCTGTGAAGATGGTTCAGGAAGAAGTAGCACAGTATAAACGGACACTTGAAAAAAACCATACGCAGTATAAAATTATTGACGAATCCGAACAGTCTGACGGTTCTATCATGATCAAGGTTATCAAGCAGTATAATAACAGTCCTGTTGGCGATTATCTTGACTGATTCCAATCAAGCAGGAGGCGGCTATCGTCTCCTGCTTATGCTTTTCATATGGAAACTACGGTATGTTCCATACACCGGCAGTACCGAACCTGATGTTTCTGGATGAAAAATCTCGTCAGACTGTTGAGTCTGACCGGAAACTTGTGGAAATGCTTGCAAGTGTACGGCCTCCTTTTTTAGCGTAAATCTTACATGATGCAAACGGAGAAAATAAGTTTAAAAGTTCGTAATGGCAGAAAGGGCTGAGATCAGCCCTTCCTGCAATATAAAAAATAATCGTGGAGCAATGCACCCCGGATCAGGCTTTGAAATACATTACTGTTAGTTCATTCCGATTATGGAACAGATGATTTGAGCACAATTTTCATAGCCGAGAGTCCCGCTGTCCAATAGTATATCGTAATTCCTGCGATCTCCCCATTTCTGCTCGGTAAACATATTGTAGTGGCGGGCACGTTCACGGTCAGAACGGGTAATTTCCTCGCGGGCGGTTGCCTCCGGCATCCCGTACTCTTTCACACTGTGTTCCATGCGCTTTTCCATATCCGCATAGATAAAGACGCGAAGCACATCCTTGCGGTCTCTGAGGATATAGTCTGCGCATCTGCCAACAATGACACAGCTTCCGGAATCTGCATAGTTTCGAATGATTTCCTGCTGTGCGCAGAAAACCTGCGTGGTTAAAGGAAGCGGCTGATTGCTCGCTTCTTCGAGTATACCATAGCCATAGCTGGTTCCCATGGCAAGGTTGTACAGGAAACTGCTGGTGATTTTCTGATCAGACTTCTCAATGTACTCTTTAGGAACACCTGATACCTTAGCGGCCTCGTCAATTAGCTCTCTGTCATAGTAAGGGATATTTTTTCGGCTTGCCACCATTTTCCCGATTGTGCGTCCTCCGCTGCCTAACTCTCTGCTGATGGTGATAATTCGTTTCATAAGCTGCCTCCATTCATTTTTTAATCTGATTTTTTGTATTAATCCTTCGCAGGTTTGTTGTTTAATAAAAATGTATAACAGAATCTGTAGCCAACAACTGTTATAGCTGTATTATAACGCATATAAAAGCAAACACAAATGAAAAAATTATAAAATGAGATTATGTCTCTTCCTGGAAAAAAGTTGAAGAAAAGCATTATGTAACGATTGAGTGACAGAATTTCTCCCCGGGGAAATTCCCGGGGATTTTTAATGCGCACGGCCGCGAAAGGAAGTTAGTGGCTTTGCCACTCGCGGGTCTGCGCTACCACTTCGGTCGTTGCTAAACGAGCGCCACTGGCGCTCAGCAACGGCGCGGGCGAGTAAGAGCCGTCAAGCCGCCTCCTACTCGATCGCAGAGCCGGGCAAGGAGAATGGATCGTTGGTTTCCGGAAGATAAGCCATCAGACCGCGCAGTACCAGATTTTGCATTAACGTACTGACTTCTTCGGCAGGCAGGTCCTTCCCTCTTTCATTCCACAGCTGCAAAATGCTGAACATTGCAGAATTTATGTAGTCTAACAGATAATCAAAATATGGCGAATCCGCCGGGAGTGGAAGATAATCTTCCACCAAAGGGAGTAATTCTGATTTTACTTTTGGGAAAAAAGCAGAGTCCCCATTCGGTCCAAGCAGGAGGTAGATTTTTTCATTCATAGCATTAAAAACAATCTGAAAAAGGTTTTTCAGGGAATCTGCCCTTTCAGAAGCCATCTGGTGTATCGTATTCCCCGAGCCTGATTCCGGCATAACCTGACGAATCGTCTGCTTCAGCTCATCTAACAGGTCTGCTTCTGCATTTGCGACCAGGTCGTCAATATCTATAAAATACTCATAAAATGTACCGCGGTTATAGGATGTGCGCCTTGTAAGCTCGTTGACTGCGATTTTGGAAATCGGCTTTTCCTTTACCAATGCCCAGAAGGCGTCAATGAAGATTCGGCGCGTCCTTTTGGTGGTCTCTGATTGCTTTTTCATTTACGTTCCTCCGTCACAAAAATCCGACAGATTTTGAAAATCTGATGGTTGAATTATGCTTTTGTCGTGTGTATAATGCATCGTACAACAGAATGTTGGAAAAATCAAGGAGGAATTTTATGACAGTGATTTCTGTGGATCATCTGACAAAAGACTACGGCCACGGCCGCGGTGTGTTCGATGTATCGATTCAAGTAGATAAAGGCGAATGCTATGGGTTCCTTGGCCCGAATGGAGCCGGGAAAACCACGACCATCCGTCATTTGATGGGCTTTTCGAAGCCTGAGAAGGGCAATACGGCAATCTCCGGGATGGACAGCTGGAAAAACAGCGCGACCTTGAAAAATACGGTCGGCTATCTTCCGGGGGAAGTAACTCTGCCGGCGGGACTTTCGGGAACTGGGTTCCTGCGTATGATGGGACAGATGCGCCATGTGGAAAATGACAGCTATCTGAAGATGCTGCTGGAAAAGTTTGATCTGGATCCCAACGTCAGCATCAAACGGATGAGCTTGGGCGTAAAGCGTAAGCTCGCGGTTGTCACGACTTTTATGCAGGACCCGGATATTCTGATTCTGGATGAACCGACGTCCGGACTTGATCCGGTCATGCAGGAGACGTTCATTGAATTTGTAAAGGAAGAAAAGGAACGGGGCAAGACGATTTTCCTTTCTTCCCATATTTTCCATGAAGTGGATGCTACCTGCGACCGCATTGCCATCATAAGGGATGGAAAGATTGTCTCTGAGTTCAAGTCGGAGGAACTGAAGCAGAAACATGACCGCATCTACCGCGTAACATTTGCGGACGAAATCTCTTATATGAATTTTGTTCAGAAACCGTTCCGATTTACATCGAAAAACAAAGGGAAGCTCCGTGCGAGGGTGCAGATGGAGGCAGACCGGGTCGGCGAGTTGATGACCTGTCTGTGCGATTATAATGTTGCGGACTTTATTGAGATCCCGTTTACTCTGGAAGACTATTTCATGGGCTTCTACGATACCGGTCATCATTTTCAGGGGGTGAGTGCATGAGCGCAGGTCTTATATCTGTGAGAAATCTTACAAAGGATTATGGAGATAACCGCGGTGTGTTTGACATCTCCCTTGACATCCAGGAAGGTGAGGTGTTCGGATATCTGGGAACCAACGGATCCGGAAAGACGACCACTATCCGCCATATGATGGGCTTTTTGAAGCCGGATTCCGGTGAAGTGCTGGTGAATGGGCTGAATCCATGGAGGCAGGCGCCGGAGGTGATGAAAGATGTCAGCTACATTCCAGGGGAGATTGCGTTTCCGGATCTGCCCACCGGCACGGACTTTTTTAAAGTGCAGGCGCAGTTCCTGGGCGTGAAGGATTTTACTTACATGAATCACCTGATCGACCTTCTGGGGCTGGACCCGTCCGCCAATCTGAAACGCATGAGCAAAGGAATGAAGCAGAAGACGGCGATTGTAGCGGCACTGATGGGTGATAAGAAAATATTGATCATGGACGAGCCGACCACCGGCCTGGATCCGCTGATGCGGGAGACCTTCCTGGAACTGGTCCGTGAGGAAAAGAAAAAAGGCAGAACTATCTTTATGTCCAGCCATATTTTTGAGGAAATCGAGGATGTCTGCGACCGGGTTGCCATCATTGGAAACGGGGAAATAAAGGATGTGCTGAGCCTCTATAAGCTGCGTCACGACACGCCGAGAATGTTCCGGATCACGTTTGCTAATGAAGCAGCTGCACAGGAATACGTGAACAGAATTGAGGAAATGCCCCCTCACTGCGCTCCGGAGGCAGCAGTGGATGAGGATGGGGCGTCCTCTCGTGAAAACCAGGCAGCAGTTTCCTTTGCTGTTTCTGCTGCCGAGACCGACCGCGCGATTAAAGCGACGAAAGGTCTGCCGGTGGTTTCGGTTGATGAAACTCACGAAGATCTTGAGGAGTATTTTATGAATATTTATCGGAAGGAGATCAGACAATAATGAAAGTTACAAAAATATTTTCCTGGCCGCTGATGAAGCAGAGCCTGAATGCCAATAAAGTCCTGTTTATCGCCTGCACGCTTGTCCTGTGCCTGATGACGGTGGTCACAACCTACGCGAATAATCTGCTGGGCGGAACGGAGACCGTGGATTATACGGATGCGCAGACGGATTTCTACAGCCATCTGTATGTGTTGGCTTCCTACAATGAAATGATGGGAACGGAACTGAGCTATGAGGATTTTGCGGAAGCGGAGGATCAGACTATGTATGAGACAGCCTTTGAGATGGCCTCCGCACAGTCCGACGACCTCGACCTTTCCTGCGAGAACTTTGAAACGGCGGCAGAAACTCTGGCCGAATCGGAGGCTGGTCTGGATGCCTATATTTCCCAGTTTGAGTATGTTTACGCTCTAGGCTCCGTACAAGGCTGCTTCTCCGGCGATGATCTGGACATCGAGTCTATGATGACCATGATGCTGGAGATGATGGGTATCCCTTCCGATATGCTGGAAACGATGAGCGAAATGGACACGACTGCCATGATGAATCAGATGTATTTTACGATCATGAGCCTGCTGCCGCTAATTCTGTTTCTTGTATTTGCCGGAAATGCATTGGTGGTCGATCAGGTGGATAAGGGTTCCATGGCTTACATCCTCTCTACCCCGACGAAGCGCAGTGCGGTGGTCATCACGCAGGCTATTTATATGATTATAATGCCGTTCATCATGGTTGGATGCGCGTTTCTGGTAAAGCTGGCGGCGACACAGGCATTTGCCGGAGAAGTAGATGTTGCGAGATTTGTCGCACTTTATGGAGGGCTGTATCTGCTGGCGGAGGCAATGGCGGCGATTTGCTATCTGGCAAGCTGCCTGCTTAACCTCAGCAAGTATGCACTGGCGCTGGGCGGCGGCTTAAATGTCTGGTTTTTCCTCTGCTCTTTGCTTGGCATGTTTGGCTCGGAGAGCATGGTAAGCATGGGCATCGGCGTGGAAATGCTTGGAAACTTCAATAAGCTCACCATTGTCGGTCTGTTTGATATCGAAGCACTTGGAACCGTTGGCTCCGGGAGTGTAGACTACGCTTTTGTACCGAAGCTGGTCGTTCTTGCTTTGATTGCGGTAGCCTGCTATGTGGTGGGTATGATTCGGTTCCAGAAAAAGGATCTGCCGTTATAACGAGCAGCTGGTTTTCTGCGAGTGAAAGATTTGGAAAACGTCCTGATTAGATAACGGTACCCCGATACGGTGGCTGCAGGTAAAAGCTGGCTTCCGTGCCGGGGTTTTTATATGCGCAGGGCTGCGTAAGGAGTTTTCCGGCTGACGCCGGACGCATCTCCGCTGCCGCTCCGGTCGTTGCTAAACGCGTGCCACTGGCACGCAGCAACCGCGCGAGCGAGCAGGAGTCGACAAGCCGCCTCCTACTCGATCACAGAGCCACGCATGGTAAGACTTGACATGGAATAGAATATACGTTATAACACGCCTATAACAAAAGAAGAGAGGAAGTCTTTGAGTGGAAAGTACGAACAGAGAACTCCGAATTGGAATTGATGTGGGTTCCACAACAGTGAAAGTGGTTATTACGGATGCCGGGACACAGGAGATGTTATACGCACGATATGTGCGGCATAATGCGAGACAGAAAGAGACGGTTGGCAATCTGCTTGCGGAGGCGGAAGTGAAATACCCGGATCAGCAGTTTCGGGCGGCAGTATGCGGCTCCGGAGGCCGGACGATTGCCGAAAAGCTGGGAGTCCATTACATACAGGAAGTAGTAGCCAATTCTGCAGCGGTCCGGGCGTTGTACCCACAGGTAAAAACAGCTGTTGAACTCGGCGGTCAGGACGCGAAGGTCGTGTTTTTTTACTATGATAAACAAAAACAGCAGCTGCAGACCTCTGACATGCGGATGAATGGAAGCTGCGCCGGCGGCACCGGCGCTTTTATTGATGAGGTGGCGGCGCTTCTGAATGTGGAGACAGAGCAGTTTGAAGCTCTGGCGTCGCAGGGGCAGACTGTCTATGATATCTCCGGTCGCTGCGGCGTGTTCGCAAAGACGGATATTCAGCCGCTGCTTTTATCCGGGGCGAAGAAGGAGGATATTGCACTTTCCACGTTTCATGCCATTGCAAAACAGACGATTGGCGGTCTGGCGCAGGGGCTGGAGCTTGCGCCGCCTATTATTTTCGAGGGAGGGCCGCTGACCTTCAATCCGACATTGATCGAGACCTTTGCAAAGAGGCTCGGTTTAAAAGAAGGAGATATTGTGCGCCCGGAACACCCGGAAACGATTGTAGCTTATGGGACGGCTATCGCCATAGATCAGATCTTTCCGGAGGATGAGGAAGAAGCGGATACAGTCACTTTGCGTGAACTGGCCAGGAGACTTGCTGCTCCGGAAAAATCTTCCCGGGAGACAGAGAACAAGACAAAGCCTTTCTTTTGCTCACCAGAAGAAAAGAAGCGGTTTCAGGATAGACATGCCAGGGAACTGCAGGCGTTATGTACGCCGAAACCGGAAGATGGGGAGCTGCGGGTCTGGCTGGGAATTGATTCCGGCAGTACGACATCAAAGTTTGTTCTGCTGGATGAGGAAGGCCGGGTAGTTGACCGCTTTTATGCGCCTAACAGGGGAGAAGCCCTGCTGGTGGTGCGGGACGGCCTGCTTGAAATGAAGCAAAAATATGATGCGCAGAACATCAGGCTGCATATTCTGGGGCTTGGCACGACAGGATATGGAGAAAACCTGCTGGCGCGGGCTTTTGGCGCGGACTATCATACGGTCGAGACGGTGGCTCATGCCATGGGCTGTACCCATTATTATCCGGAAACCACCTTCTTGCTGGACATCGGCGGGCAGGACATGAAGGCAATCTGGCTGGAGGATGGCATTATCACAAATATTATGCTGAACGAAGCCTGCTCGTCAGGGTGCGGCTCCTTTCTGGAAAATTTTGCGTCCGGTCTGCGGATACCGGTGGATGAGATTGCGGAGGCGGCTTTTCGTTCTGAATCTCCGGCAAAGCTCGGCAGTCGCTGTACGGTGTTCATGAACAGTACGATTATTACAGAGCAGCGAAATGGAAAAGGCCCGGATGATATCATGGCCGGACTTTGCCGCTCCGTGATCGAGAATGTTTTTACGAAGGTCATTCGTATTTCTGATACAGCCCAGTTGGGGAATCATGTGGTTGTGCAGGGCGGCACGTTTCGCAATCAGGCGGTGCTGCGCGCTCTGGAGGAATACCTCGGCATTGAGGTAAAACTGGCTCCTTATCCGGGAGAGATGGGAGCCATCGGCGCGGCTCTGGAAGTGAAACGTCAGATAACAGAAGCGGGTTATCCGGACGGAAAAGAATCCTCTTTTATAGGATTTGACGCTCTTGAGAAGTTTTCCTATGAGACGCGCAGCGGCGTACAGTGCACCGGATGCGGAAACCGGTGCAGCCGCACGATCGTCACCTTTTCTACCGGGAAGAACTGGGTGTCCGGAAACCGATGTGAGAAAGGGGCGGTGGTTGAAGAAAAAGATGTGACCGCAGGATGTGGACAACAGAGTAAAGCAGATTATATAAAATCCACGAAGGAACACAAGGCAGCGCCAGAGAAATCAACAGGGAAGCCAACAGAAAAACAAACAGAGAAACCTGCAGATCTGTTCAGAGAGCGTGAAACCCTGCTTTTTGCAGATTATCCGTACCATCAGGCGGCTCCGGATAAGGGAGAAGTGATCGGTCTGCCCAGGGTTCTGGAATTCTGGGACAGTATGCCGTTCTGGAGTACCTTTTTCCGGGCACTCGGTTATCAGACGATGTTTTCCCACAAAAGCTCGCGGAAGCTTTATGAGCAGGGGCTACAGTACGTAGCGTCGGATACGGTCTGTTTTCCGGCAAAGCTGGTGCATGGGCATGTCATGGATCTGGCCGGGATGGGCGTCGACCGTATCTTTTTCCCTTATGTGATGCACATGCCTCCGGAGGGAGTGGACAAGCTCAGCCCATATGTCTGCTCTGTTCTGCAGGGATACCCGATGGTCGTGCGCAATTCGCAGAATCCGGAGAAAGAGGGAAAAGTCGTATTTGATACGCCGGTGTTTCACTGGTTTGAGGAGAAAGACCGGAAAAAGCAGATCTGCAGTTATGCAGTAGAGACGCTGGGTGTGACGAAAGCGGAAGCGGCGTCGGCCTTTGCGGACGGGGAGCAGGCACTGCTGTCTTTCCGGGAAACGCTGACGCGGCGGGGCAGTGAGATCATCCGACAGGCACATGAATCCGGTACATATGCGGTGGTATTGGCCGGTCGGCCTTATCACACGGATCCTTTTATCTGCCACGATCTGTCCCGGCGTTTCACCGAGCGCGGCGTTTCCGTACTGACGGTGGACAGTCTGCCCGATCTTAGTAAGCAGGATCTGAAAAATACCAGAATCGAGATTACCAACGACTTTCACACGCGGATGCTGGAGGGCGCGATGGCAGCGGCAGCAGATCCGGCGCTTGAATATGTGCAGATCGTCAGCTTTGGCTGCGGACATGATGCAATCCTGTCCGATGAGATCACCCGGATTCTGGCGGAGTGCGGCAATAAATCTCCGCTGATCCTCAAGGTGGACGAGAGCGACGCAACAGGTTCCCTCGGTATCCGTATTCAGTCCTTCCTGGAGACGATAGCGATCAAGCGCAGAAAGGAGTGTATCCGGGAACACATGGAACATCCGGAAACGCTTTCTACTTTGTTGCAGACTGTCAGTCATGCAGAGAATTCCGCACGTATGGCTGGCACTTTTCAGGGAAAACTATCAGAGCCGAGTCCCGCGAAATTCCGTAAGGATGACCGGAAACGACGCACGATTCTGGTGCCGAATATTTCCAAAGAGGTATCCATGCTGCTCTCCGCCATTATGGAAAAGGAAAACTACACCGTGAAAACGCTTCCCATCGGCGGACCGGAGCAGATTGCCCTGGGAAAGAAGTATGTCCATAATGATATCTGTTTTCCGTGTCAGATGGTGATCGGGGAACTCATCAGTGAATTGCAGAGAGGAAATTACCGGCAGGACGAGGTGGCTGTGGCCATGGTAAAATTCCAGTGTGACTGCCGGATGTCGCATTATGCGGGGCTGTTGCGGAAAGGTCTCGATCGGGCCGGTTTTACCGAGGTTCCCATCGTAACTACCGATGCCAATGACACGAAGGATATGCACCCGGGTGTAATGATCCTTGGAATCTCTGCCATCTGGGAGGCGGTATGGACTTTTATGATGCTGGATATTCTTACGGACATCTGCCGGAAAATCCGTCCTTACGAACTGCATCCCGGGGAGACAGACGAGGTTTATAATGACTGCGTGAATCAGCTGGCCGAAGGCATTCGCAAAGGCGTGAAAAACGCCAGAAGGGTCTTTAAGACCTGCATTGACCGGATGGGACAGATTCTCTATGACCGGAGCCATTTGAAACCGAAGGTGTTTGTCACCGGAGAATTGCTGGTGACCTATCATCCCGGCTCTAATTTTAATATTGAACGGTATCTGGAAGCCAACGGCATGGAAACGGCATTCCCCCGGATTACCGATCAGCTGCGGAAGGATTTCCGGGCTACAGAATGTGAGATCAAAGACTACCACGCCAGCATTCCGCCTTATCCGCAGCTGGTGGAGGGACTGTTTGATTATGTCCAGAAGCAGCTGGAAAAGGTTGCCGTCCGCCATAAACTGTACGAATGTGCAAAAAAGCCGAAAGAACTGTACCAGGAAGTCAGCAGCATCATCCCCGAGACCTTAAGCTGCGGGGAGGGCTGGCTGATGGCGGCGGAGATTGCGCATAACGCAAAAGAGGGAGTAAAGTCGTTTATCATCCTGCAGCCCTTCGGCTGTCTCCCAAACCATGTCTGCGGGCGCGGGGTCATCAAACGATTGAAAGAGGAATATCCGGATATTTCGATTCTGCCGCTCGACCTCGATCCCGACACCAGCTATGCGAATGTGGAAAACCGGCTGCAGATGCTGATCATGAACCACGGTCCGGAAGAACCGGACAGAAAGGTTTCCTGAATGGTAAAAAAGAGAATCGCGATAATTACAGGGGCGTCGAGCGGCCTGGGGAGAGAATTTGTCAGGCAGCTGGATAAAAAAATGGAAACGCTTCGGGAGAAAAGCGCAGGGACAGAAAACCTGAATGATATTCTGGATGAAATGTGGGTCATTGCCCGCAGGGAAGAACGGTTGCTTGAACTGCGCAGCCAGATCAGCACGACTCTGCGGGTGATTCCGCTTGACCTGACACAGAAGGAATCGTTTCAGACAATCCGCGCCCTGCTTAAAGAAGAACAGCCGGATGTGCAGTATCTCATTAATGCGGCCGGATTTGGAAAAATCGGCTCATGGAAAGATATCTCCATAGAAGACTGCGATGATATGATCAATCTGAACTGCCGGGCGGCGGTGGATATGACACAGTTGGCGCTTCCTTTTATGAGCAGGGGAGCAAATGTGCTGGAAATCTGCTCAACCGCAGGTTTCCAGCCTTTTCCATATCTGAACGTTTATTCTGCGTCCAAGGCTTTCCTTTACCGTTACAGCCGCGCCCTACGCGTGGAACTGCTTGGAGCGGGTATCCATGTGACGGCGGTCTGTCCGTACTGGGTGAAGGATACGGAATTTATCAGCACAGCCCAAAATACAGAAAACAGCACGTATATCCGGCATTTCCCGCTTGCGTCCTGTGAAAAGAACGTCGTTCGTCACGCTCTGATCGACGCAGAACTGGGGTTGCCTGTGTCCACGCCAGGACTGGTTTGTACGGTTCACCGAATTGCGACAAAATTTATTCCGAGTGAAATCATGATGGGAATCTGGGCGTTGCTTCGCAGGATATAAAATGATTGACGCAGAGATAAAAAGCAGAACAGGCCGGATATTTACATATCCGGCCTGATAATCGTTTGCGTCTGACGGTTCACGTTTCTGCTTGTGATTCCGTTCCATTTTGTGTTGGATGAATAGTATTTCCATATAGGCAAGCGTAATTACACAAACATGAAAATAATGCTTGCATTCTATGTCAACGTGTGTTATTATCCTAACGAAAATTAGACATAACTAATAAAAGATTTACGGAACTTACCGGATAGCAGTCCACTATACTCTATAGTGGATGTTTTTTTGTTTATGCGCAGTGCTGCTGTTTTTAACCAATCAGAACAGCCTGCTGTTCTTTTTCGGAGGTTTACATGAAACAGGGATTTTTGAAAGAACACCGGAGTACAGTGCTGCTTGGACTGGCACTGATTTTACTATCTTTTTTCTCGCTCTTTGTCGGCGTGATTGATGTGAATCTGGCAGGTCTGGCCGCGGGGGATTCCGAGCAGTGGCTGATTTTTATGGCGTCGAGACTGCCGAGGCTGCTGGCCATTTTATGTACGGGTATGGGCATGAGTGTGGCTGGGCTGATTATGCAGCAGCTTTGCATGAATAAGTTTGTCTCGCCGACGACCGGCGCGACGATCTCATCCGCGGAGCTGGGGATTTTACTGGCCCTGTTGTTTATGCCGAATTCGACAATCTGGAGCCGGGCGCTGTTCTCGTTTACGACCGCGATTCTTGGCACCTGGGTTTTTGTCTGGTTTATCCAGCGGATTCAGTTTAAGGACGTAGTGATGGTGCCGCTGGTGGGCATTATGTTTGGCAACGTGATTACGGGCATCACAAACTATTTTGCCTATCGCTATGAGATGACGCAGGCACTTTCCACCTGGACGGTCGGGCATTTTTCGATGATTATCCGCGGGCGCTATGAGCTGGTGTATCTGGTGGTGCCGATGCTGATTCTGGCTTTCATATTCGCGAATCATTTTAACATTGTCGGTATGGGAAAGGATTTTTCCAATAATCTGGGAGTCCACTACAACCTGGTGCTGTTTGGCGGACTGACCATTGCCGCGCTGATCACGGCGAGCGTGGTGGTAGTGGTTGGCTCCATTTCTTATATCGGCCTGATTGTGCCGAACCTGGTGGCAATGTTCAAGGGCGATAAAATTCGGGGGACTCTGCCGGATATCGCGCTTTTTGGGGCAATCTTCGTGCTGGTATGCGATATGATCGGGCGGGTGGTGATTGCGCCCTATGAGCTGCCGATCGAACTGATCATCGGTATTCTTGGCAGCATCCTGTTTATCGGGCTTTTGATGTACCGCCTGAGGCATGGGCGGAAAGCGGTCAATGTCGGGGAAGTTCTCAGAAAACATTTTGACGTGCAGAAAAAGGCAGAGGAAGGAGGAGCTGAGAAATGAAAGGGAATGTTTCGAACCTCCGGAAGCTAGCCATCCTGGGCATACTTGTCATTCTGGCAGCGATTCTTTACATGACGATTGGTGTGAAATTTGCCAATCCGAAGCTGTTTCACTACTCTATGAAAATTCGCACGCCAAAGCTGGCCGCGATGCTGATTACCGCATTTGCCATTGGCAGCGCGTCAATCGTGTTTCAGTCGATTATCAACAACACGATTGTGACACCGTGTCTGCTGGGAATGAATTCGCTGTATACATTGATTCATACGGCGGTGGTTTTTGTCTTTGGTACAACCAGCTTTATCATGACGAAATCGAATCTGGCATTTGGCATTGACCTGGTGCTGATGGGAATCACGGCGACGATTATCTACAGCTATCTGTTTAAAAAGACCGGACACAATGTTCTTTATGTCCTGCTGGTCGGCACGGTGCTGAGTTCTTTTTTCTCCAGTATTCAGTCCACGCTGACGCGTGTCATGGATCCGAATGAGTATGACACCCTGCTGGCAACGCTGGTCGCGAGCTTTAACAATATCAATACCGAGATTATTGTTTTTTCTGTGCTTGTACTTGCAGCGCTGGCATTTCTTTTCCGAAAGGAACTGGCCTTGCTGGATGTGATTACGCTTGGGAAAAATCAGGCGATCAATCTGGGTGTTGATTATGACAGATGTATCCGCAGGCTTCTGCTGTGCGTGACGCTCTACATCGCAGTGGCGACGGCAATGGTCGGGCCGATTTCTTTTCTTGGATTGATTATTGCGAATCTGTCGCGGCAGCTTTTAAAGACCTACCGCCATTCGGAGCTGATCATCGGTTCCACCCTGTTTGGCATGCTGGTGCTGGTCGCGGGACAGCTGGTTGTGGAGCGGGTGTTTGTGTACTCTGTGCCGGTCAGCGTGTTTATTACTCTGTGGGGCGGGATTTATTTTTTGTATTTGATACTGAGAAATTCGAGAAGATAATAGTAATGCAGGAGCCTGGTATGTCCACAATCTCTGATTGCGGGTGTGGGCATCCCGCATTTTAGGTGAGATTTTCATCGCCGAAGCGCATCGAAGATGCTGGCGAAATCGGAGAATCAGGATGCAGGCAAAGCAGGTATATTTTTTGCGTACTCTTGTGCATAAAAAGAAAGGAGCAGATAATGTTTGCAAAAAAACTGACGAAGCAATATGACGGAAAAACAGTAGTCGATGGCGTCAGCTTTGAGATTCCGAAGCAGGCAGTCATCTCTATGATCGGGCCGAACGGCGCCGGTAAATCGACCGTATTAAATATCCTGTCCCGGCTGATTGCGCGGGATGGCGGCGAGGTGGATTTTGAAGGGAAAGATATTACGCAGTGGAAAAGTCGCGATCTGGCGAAGCGCCTGGCGATCCTTACTCAGACGAATAACATTCAGATGAAGCTGACCGTTCGGGAGCTGGTGACATTTGGGCGTTTTCCTTATTCCGGAAACCATACGACGAAGGAGGATGAGGAAATTATCAGCCGGGCGATCGCTTATATGGAACTGGAAGAATTTGAGGATCGGTTTATCGACGAGCTTTCGGGCGGGCAGCGCCAGAGGGCTTATATTGCAATGGTGATTGCTCAGGATACGGAGTACATCCTGCTGGATGAACCGACAAATAATCTGGATATTTACCATGCCACCAATATGATGAAAATTGTCCGTCGCCTCTGCGATGAGCTTGGGAAGACGGTGATTTTAGTGCTGCACGAAATCAACTATGCGGCATTTTACTCAGACTACATCTGTGCGTTCAAGGACGGGAAAATTGAAAAATTCGGTACCGTGAAGGAGGTGATGACAAAGGAGACCCTGGCGCGCATTTATAATGTAGATTTTGAGATTATGGAGATTGAAGGGAAACCGCTGTCGATTTATTATTGAAAAAGCAGGAAAGGTTTCCTGGTTACACATCATTCTATTGTTTCAGTACTTTCAAAAAAGGAGATTATGTAAATGAAAAGACTTATTTTCGCTGCGCTTGTCGCGGCAATGACAATCAGTGCAACCTGCTGTGCGGAAGAAACGGAAACGACCACCATCACTGCATTGAACGCGGATGGCGAAGAGGCAGAGGTGGAGGTTCCGTATGATCCGGAACGTATCGCGATCCTGGATCTGGCTTCCCTGGACATTCTGGATAACCTTGGCCTGGGCGACCGGGTGGTGGGCACCGCCAGCACTTCGATTGACTACCTCTCTTCCTACTCGGAGGATGAAAATATTCTGAACCTTGGCAATATCAAAGAGGCGGATCTGGAAGCAGTCATGGAATGTGAGCCGGATATTATTTTTATCGGCGGCCGTCTGAGCTCGATTTATGACGACCTGAGCGAGATCGCGCCGGTCGTGTATCTGGCGACGGACAGTGAGATCGGCCTGGTGGAGAGCGTTCGTAAGAATGCGATGACCATCGCTTCCATCTTTGGACTCGAAGACCAGATTGATGAAAAAATGGCAGCCTTTGACGACCGGATCGCAGCGCTCCAGGAAGCAGCGGCGGGCAAGACAGCTCTTGTCGGTATGTGCACCAGCGGCAGCTTCAATCTGCTTGGAAACGATGGCCGCTGCTCCATCATTGGCGTGGAGATCGGTTTTGAGAATTTAACTGCGGCGGACTCGACCTCCACACATGGCAATGAGTCTTCGTTTGAGACCGTTCTCGAACAGAATCCGGATTATATTTTTGTGATGGACCGCGACGCGGCGATTCAGACAGAGGGTGCGCAGCTGGCGCAGGAGATCATGGAAAATGAGTTGGTGATGCAGACGGACGCATACCAGAATGGCAATATCGTGTATCTGGAGCATCCGGCTGTGTGGTACACCGCATAAGGCGGGATTACCGCACTTGATACGATGCTTGCGGATCTGGAAAGCGCACTGCTCGCGGAGGAATAATGGTATAACAGCGTTTTGGTGCAGAGAAGATAGATGACCTGCAGCTCTTGTTCTGACAGAAGAGGAGCTGCGGGCTTTTTTTGTCCAATAGG
The DNA here is from genome assembly GCA_021199655.1 of Lachnospiraceae bacterium. Taxonomy (GTDB): domain Bacteria; phylum Bacillota; class Clostridia; order Lachnospirales; family Lachnospiraceae; genus Choladousia. The sequence continues at coordinate 72,016 of JAJQHQ010000025.1, forward strand.
AAAGTTCTCCGAACTTCCCTATCGGACAAAAACCCTCCGGGAGGATGCGCATACCGCGCTAGAAGAAACTGTCTGCTTACGCAGACGCGCGGCAGCGCGAGAATCCCGCAAGGCGGGATTCTATTTTACTTGACAAATAGATAATTAATGAATATGATTAACTCATGTGAATTAAATAATTGATATTGGCTTTCTATAATCATCATATGATTCGAGCGACAAAAGGGTATGATACCGAGGAGAAATGAATGAACAGGGAAAAGAATAGAAACATGGATGAGGGGTGTATGCCTCACCGCGGAGGAAAAGGAGACCATTTACTTGAGGAACTGGCGGAGAAGGGAATGCTGCTTTTTGTGGGTTCCGTGAATTGCCTGCGCCATAAGCCATATCGGAGAATTGGGGCACTGATGCGTGAGGGACGGGCGGCGCTGCTTTGTCCGTCGATGAGCGATTTTTCCAGCGGGCGCTATTTGAATCAGATCGTTGAGGCACTCGCAGAGCTTTCCAGGGAACATGGGGAGAAGCGGTTTGTCATTGCCTGCGGCTGCCAGTGGGTCATTCTCTCAACAGACAGTGAGCTGCTGAAGGAGCGGGTAAAACGGGAATATGACATTGACCTTACTGTATTTGAGGACGCACATCTGGAGTTTGGAGATCATGAATAGCAGCGTGTTTTGGGAAAACGAGACGCAGATTTGCGGCCGGTTTGGTTTAACAGACGGATTCGATGAAACAAAAGAAAAGGAGACATTGATTATATGAAGCGATTGTGGAAAGTGCTGCCGCCCTGCCTTTCGGATCTGATGGGATTTGAGGCAGTCGTGAATGAGACAGAAGGAATGGGACTGATCGATGATTCGAGCACCTATAAGCCGCTTATGTTTGGGCGCGGCGGGCATGGCCGGCCGGAAGTGGAAGGCCACCATGGACATGGAGGCGGTCGGGGCGTCTTTGGAAGGCTGATGCCTGGAATGCGCGTCCTCAATTCAGACATCCGCAATGAGGATATTATTACGGGTACGGAAAAGAAGGTGATGCTTGCGTTTGATAAGGGTGTGAAGCAGCTTTCCCCGAATTTTGTCCTGCTTGCTTATGGACCGTCAGCGTCTATGATTGGGTCAGATCTGGAATACGCGGCAGAGAAGATTACGGAAGGTTCTGCCTTCGTGCGGCGAACCTCCATGGACGAACCGGCCAGCCTCCGAACGGAGAGAGGTGGCGCTTCTGTGCAGAGCGGTCTTCCCGCGGCGTCGGTGAAGATTGACGGTGAAAAGGATTATCTGTATGGGATCAGCTGCACGCTGGAAGCAATGGGACGTCTTTTGCTGACACCGCGTCCGACGATTCCCGGCTCCCTGAATATTCTTGGCGCCAATACGATTGACTGGGCAAAGGAATCGTTTGCCGATCTGGAGGCGCTTTTGAAGCAGGAAGGAGTTCAGATTCTCTCCCGATGGGGCTGGAAGGAGACGACGGAAAATCTGAAGCTGGCGTCTGCCGCGGCGCTGAACCTGGTAGTAAACGAATCCGGTCTGCGACTGGCCAGGTATATGGAGAGCGAATATGGGATCCCCTATCTGGCAGGAGCACCGTTCGGTGCGGACTTTGCGGTGACACTGAAGATCAGGTTAAAAGAAGCCGTCCCAGTGACTGACACGGAACATTCGGGAGAGAAACAAAGGATAGATGTCGGTTTGTCTGAGTCAGCCGCGAGCCCGAATGAAGATCAGAGAAAAGAAAATAATGTGGATACAGAGCCGGAGATTCTGATCGTTGGGGAGCAGTTTACGGCCAATGCGATTCGCCGTGAATTACTTCGCCGCGGAAAAACAAAGATCCGGGTGCTCAGTTTTTATGATATGGACAGGTCCTATATGGAGACTGGCGATCAGAAGCTGATCGGAGAGGATGACTTTATCAGGCAGGCCAATGCAGAGTCTGTCCGCATCATATGTGCCGATGGCGACCTGCGGCCGCTGGTGAAAAAAGAAGTGCGTTGGGTGCAGCTCCCCAATACGGGCAGTATGTTTCCGGCAGAACCAATGGAAGCGTTCAACATGACGGGCGGTGCACTGGATGCCTGGCTGGACCGGGAAGGACTGTAAACTTCTGGCATCATTCAAGAATTCGGAAGGTCTGTAAGCCTCCGGCACCGTTCGAAATGTGGAAAGGGTGAATGAATCTATGAGACAGATTGCTATTTATGGAAAGGGCGGCATTGGTAAATCTACAACGTCACAGAATCTGGCGGCCGCTCTGGCGGAAAATAAGAAAAAACTGATGATCGTGGGCTGCGATCCCAAAGCGGATTCTACGAGACTGATTCTGGGCGGCCATGCGCGCCGGACCGTGCTGGACACGATGCGGGAAAAGGACGAAGATGAAGTGGAGCTGGGAGATTTCCTCTACACAGGTTTTCAGGGAATGAAAGCTGTGGAATCCGGCGGTCCGGAGCCGGGAGTCGGCTGCGCAGGGCGCGGGATCGTCACAGCCATCAACCTGCTGGAGAACCTGGGTGCCTATACATCGGATCTGGATTATGTCCTGTATGATGTTCTGGGCGATGTGGTATGCGGCGGTTTTGCCATGCCGATCCGGGAAGGAAAGGCGAAAGAAATCTATATTGTCTGTTCGGGGGAGATGATGAGCCTGTATGCGGCGAACAATATCTGCAAAGGGATACGCCGCTACGCGGAAACCGGCAAGACAAAGCTTGGCGGACTCATCTGTAATTCCCGTATGGTGGATCAGGAGAGAGAGCTTGTGGCCGCATTTGCGGAGAAAATTAATACGCAGATGATTTATTTTATTCCCCGCGATAATCTGGTGCAGCACGCAGAGCTTCAGCGTAAAACAGTCATCGAATATGCGCCGGAGTCCGCGCAGGCGGACGAATACCGTTCTCTTGCGCAGGTGATTGAGGAAAATACCGGATTTTCCGTGCCGACACCGATTTCGAACGATGAACTGGAAGAGCTTCTGATGAAGTATGTTCCGATCAAATGACCGAAATTGCTCGAAAAGTGTCAGGGGAGCGAACAAAGAGTAATGGAAAAGTGACCCAAAGCGACTGGGGAATAACCGGAAAGCGTGATGACAAAAGGCAGAAGGAGAGACAGATGGACAGAGAACAGCTGATTGAAGAAGTTACGAATGCAATCTGGAAAATGCGCGTGAGCCGGAAAAGAAAGCGCTCCGGAGAATCCGATTCCGGGCGGGGGATGGTCCTCAATTATCTGTACGAGCACCAGGGGCAGGCTTCCCCTGGGGATTTGCGCGATTATATGCATGTCACTACCCCGCGCGTAACGGCGGTACTAAATGAACTGGAAGAAGACGGGCTCATCGTCAGAGAGACGGCGGCGTGCGACCGCAGGCGTGTGAGCGTGAAGCTGACCGACCTGGGAAGGGAGCGTGTGGAGCAGCGGCGAAAGAAAAAACGGGAAGAGACCGCCCGGCTCATAGACCTTCTGGGAACAGAAGACGCAGAGGCCCTGCTGCGGATCTGCCGTGTGGTAGAAAAACTCGGGGATAATTGAAAATTGCCAGTTGACAAACAGAAATGTGAGCGTATAATAGTTGGTAAGCAAACGGTTTGCATACAAACCAATTATATGCGAAACCGTACAGGGAATGAAACGTAAACCAAACAAAAATCAAATGGAATTCCAACCGGAAGGCCATGCGGAATTCCAGACGGGGAAGGAGAGAGGAAATGGACAGCCTGCATGTTCGGATCGCCCTGACGAAAGGACAGTTCAGCAAATACATTTTACGCAAGGCCAGAGACATCGGATTGCTGCGGGGTCAGCCGCACATTCTGGAGTATCTGGCGACGAATGACGGCTGTTCGCAGACAGAGGTTTGCGAAGCCTGGGATCTGGATAAGTCCACGGTTTCCGGCCTGATCGAACGGATGGAACGCGACGGCCTGATCCGTGTCGAACGGGAAGAGGACGACCGGCGGAAGAAGAAGCTGTTTCTTACATCGAAGGGCACCGAACTGGGAGAAAAAATGGATGTGTATATGAAGCAGCTGGATGAGTTGGCATTCGCGGGAATATCAGAAGAGGAGCAGGAGCAGTTCATGCGCGTGCTTTCTCGCATTTATCAAAATTTAAAAGGAGTGGAAGAAAATGGGAAAGAGTAAAACGAAACAGACAGGACAAAACGCATCCGCAGGTGCAGGAAAGGATGCGGCTGGCGGACAGAACGTGGGTGGAAATAATGCGCATGGCGCGGGCGGCTCACAGAATAAAATGGCAGTCATGCCGATGAATACGCTGCTTTTGACGATGTCTGTACCGTTGATGCTGTCTTTGCTGGTGCAGTCTCTTTATAATATTGTGGACAGCATTTTTGTATCGAGATATTCGGAGCAGGCGCTGACCGCCACCTCGCTCGTGTATGCGGTGCAGTTCCTGATGATCGCTGTCGGTGTCGGTACCAATGTCGGATTGAATTCTCTGTTGTCCAGGTATGTCGGTGCGAAGAAGGAGGAGGATGCCTGCCGGGCGGCTACCACAGGCCTGATTCTGAACATTGCGTCAGCCCTGATTTTCTCTCTGGTCGGGATCTTTTTCTCAAAGCCGATCGCGTCGCTGATGACCAGTGATCCGGAGCTTCGAGAGCTTTGCATTCAGTACATGCAGGTCTGCGTGATCTTCTGCTATGGTACGTTTATTCAGACCTACGGACAGCGGCTTTTACAGGCGGTCGGCGACACGATCCTGAGCATGGTTTCATTGATCTCGGGCGCGGTTATCAATATTATCCTGGACCCGATTATGATCTTCGGCCTGCTTGGCTGCCCGGAAATGGGCATTCGCGGCGCTGCGATTGCTACTGTTATCGGACAGTGTACAGGTGCGGTGGTGGCCCTGGTGCTGAATAAGACGAAGAACCCGGTGATCCACGTACATTTCAAAGGTTATCATTTCAACTTGGACGATGTGAAGGCGATTTATCGCGTCGGCATGCCGACCATCGTTATGCAGGCGATTGGCAGTGTGATGACCTTTGCAGTAAATGCGGTTCTGATGTCTGTTTCTACGACAGCGGTGGCTTTCTTCGGCGTTTACTATAAGCTGCAGAACTTCCTGATGATGCCGATGAACGGACTTGGCCAGGCGACGATCCCGATTGTTGGGTTCAACTTTGGTTCCGGTAATAAAGACCGGATCAGACAGGCGTGGAAATGCGTTGTTCCGGCCGGTATCGTGATGGCGCTGATCGGCACGGTGATTTTCCTGGCGTTCCCGAAGCAGCTGCTTGGCCTCTTCGCGGCAAGTGAAGAGATGCTCGCGATCGGCGTACCGGCACTGCGGATCATTTCCGTGACCTTTGTCTTTGCCACGATGACCATCATTTTCGGCTACTTCGGCTCCGGCCTTGGCAATGGCGTGATCAACATGATCGGCGGCGCGATCCGTCAGCTGGTGGTGCTTGTGCCGCTTGTATGGGTGTTCACAAACTTCCTCGGAATCTCCTATACCTGGTACGCGATGTGGATCTCAGAAGTGCTGGCGTTTATCTACAGTTTCCTGAGCATTCGGAAGGAGACAAAGAAAAAGGCAGGGTTCTGATGATGAAAAAACCGCTGATTTCTATGATGGAATCAGCGGTTTTTTTAGTATCTTCTGTGAAATAATCTGTTTGCAGTTTGATTCTGCGGTAAGAGCTGCCTGAGGGCAGTTTTTTTAATGTGCAAAACCCGGCGAGGGCCTATCCCATGGGAAGCGTGGGATGCCACCCGGCGAGGGAGTTTTTCGGCTAAAGCCGCACCAGGCGATATTTCGTCAATTATTCCAAACGGGAATGACCTCTATGGAAATCGAATTGTACTTTTGCTGTACATTTATTATAATTTTCATTGAAAAAACTCCACAATTACTAAAAAATATCACAGGAATGAATGAACGGAGAGGTGAGAATATGGACAAAAGCCATGACGTCCGGAATGTTGGAGTGAAGAGAAGCGGGCTCCGCGTGTTCCGGAATCAGTCGTATGCGGGAAACGGACTGACATTTAGCTCGTATCTGGTTCAGACGCAGGAGAGGTACCAGCTGATTGGCACCGTGCCGGATGACTGTGTGGAACAATGGATGGAGCAGATCTGCCGGACGGTTTCCTTTGACCAGATTGACCATCTGGTCGTATTTACAGAGGAGAACAGCAGAAAAGCTGTTTTACGCGTCCTGCAGGAAAATGCCGGGATTGAAATCATTGCGGCGTATCCGGTTCTTGAGCAGCTTGGGAAAATTTTGCCGGCAGGAACGAAAACGCTGGAAATCCGGAACAACCGCAGTCTGATGTTTTCAGGAAGTTCGTTCCGTTTCCGGATGATCGGCGGCGGAAACCTTAGTCCGGCTCTGTATGTGCTGGATGAGGAGGAACACAGCGTTTACGCATCAGATGCATTTGGATCTTTGTACAGTGGTCTGGAGCTTCCGGAGGCAGAAAGCGAAAGAGATATACAGTGGCGTCTGGGGATGAAAGACTATTATGAAGACCTGGCAGCCTCCGGCAGAGCGATTGATGCGGGCAACGCGGCCGCGTTTGTGCGGGAACAGAAAGTGACAGCTGTCTTTCCGTCTGTCGGACCGGCGGTGAGCGGCGGGAGACTGGAGATAATGCTGGATTTCTACCAGCAGCAGAGCAGTGCGGCACTTCGGGAAACAGCCGGAAGGTCAGAAGAGCGGCCAGACACAGTTTTGGCGGCCGGGATGGCGGAAACGGGAGCTTCTGCGGGTCCGCATGTGGTAATGATATATGAAGGGACGAACGAACTGTCAGATTACGCGGCCTGTGTGGAAAATGGCCTGAAGGAGGCTGAGGTTTCCAACGTCACACGTTGTAACCTTTCCACCACAGATCGGAATGAAGCGATCCGCATGGCGCTCTCGGCAGATGTCCTGCTCCTTGGAACGACGATCTCGAAGGGGACTCCTGCAAAGGCGATCTGGGATGTGGTGACGTCTTTGAAAGCGGAAAGCTGCAAGGGCAAGCTGGCGTCGATTTTCTATAAGGTTTCCACACGGGAGGACAACGCGGACATATTAAGAGAGCATCTGGCGTTCCTCGGATTTGATTTAAATATCCAGAGCAGCTTTTTTACAGGGGAGCTGACGGAGGATGACCTGAAAAACGCCGGGAATTATGGCTTCGGCGTCGGATGCAGCGCCCGGAAAGTGCCGAATCCCAGAAAGCCGAAGCTTGTAAAATGCCTGGTCTGCGGGGAAATATTTGACGCCTCGCTTGGCACCTGTCCGGTCTGCGGAGTGGGACTTGACCAGTGCGTGCCGGTCGAGGAGGAAGAAATCTCTTATCAGAAGGATTCCGATATGCGGTACGTCATTCTCGGCGGCGGCGTCGCCGGTGCTTCAGCAGCAGAGGCCATCCGCAAAAGGGATCAGACGGGTGAAATCCTGATCATATCAGCGGAGGATTATATGCCCATCCATCGACCGATGCTGACGAAAAATCTCAGCATTGCCGACGCGCCGGACGAGGAGCTTTATCTTCACCCGGCGGGATGGTATGAGGAACGAAGGATTTCCCTGCAGCTGGGGGAGACAGTCGATGCGCTTGATGCCGACCGGAAGGTCGTCCATGCTGCGAAAAGCGGCGACGAGATTCCTTATGACCGTCTGATTTTTGCGACCGGTGCGGAGTGTTTCATTCCGCCGTTTGAAGGCTGGCAAAAAGAAGGAGTGGCGACGATCCGTCATCTTTGGGACAGCCGGAAAATTCAGGACTGGATGAAAACCGCCAAAAACGCGGTCGTGATCGGAGGCGGCGTCTTAGGGTTGGAGGCTGCGAGCGAGCTGCTGAAGAACGGGATCCATGTGACAGTGCTGGAGGCCGCGCCTCAGATCATCGGCAGGCAGGCGGATGCGGATTCCGCCGCGGTGCTGCGCAAAAAGATGGCGGCGCTGGGCGTGGAATGCCTGGAAGGTGTGCAGATTGAGGGCATTACCGGCGAGGAGCGGGCGACAGGAGTGAAGCTGAAAACCGGTGAGATATTCCCCGCAGATTTCGTGATCGTCTCCTGCGGCAACCGGGCGAATGTGAAAGCTGCACAGGATGCCGGAATGCAGGTGGAGCGTGCGATTGTTGTGAACGCCTTTATGGAGACGAGCCTTCCTTTTGTTTATGCTTGCGGAGATTGTGCGCAGTACGATGGTGTAAATTTCCAGCTCTGGGCGGAAGCATCCGAGCAGGGCCGCATTGCGGGCGCGAACGCGGCGGGCGAACGGCTGGCGTACGAGTCGCAGCTGCTGGGATTGAATCTGGATGGATTTGGGACCACGCTTTTTGCGATCGGAGATCCGGGTAAGCAAAGTGGCGTACCTTATCGACTGGTAAAAACCGTCGATGATGTGGACAATAGCCAGGAGCAGTACTGGTTCATGGGAAGCGCCCTGCAGGGCGCAGTGCTGATCGGGCGTCCGGATAAGACTGCGGATGTTACAAAGGCTGTGATGGAGCACGCACGGCATGAGGAACTCTTCTGAAAAGCGGAATCGAGTCTGTGCGGCATCCGAAAAAGCGGAAACACACATGGCCTGAATGATCGTGTGTACATTTTAAGGATGGAGAATAAGGAAGTGAACAGCATGAAAGATAATAACAAAACGCCCCGTATGCCTCGTACGATGGAGCTGCCGAGACCGGAAAAGGTAACATGTCCTTATGAAGAGTCTTATCAGGCGGATGTTGTGGTGATCGGCTGCGGGTTCGCGGGGCTGAATGCAGCCGTCTCCGCAAAAGAGGCAGGACAGAATGTCCTCGTGATTGATAAAGGAAGACCCGGCTATTCCGGACTTTCTCCCTGGCCGTCAAGCTTTCGCTGGTTCGACCCGGAGCGCGGAGATGATGAGGAAGCCTTTAAGGAAGCGATGAAACGCGGCGGCGACTATCTATGTAATCTGAACTGGTATGAGTGCTGGCTGAAGGAATCCAAAGGCATCTATGAGCGCCTGACCAACTGGGGGATTCTCGCCCAGTATCCGAAGGCTGCGGAGGCCGGCGATTTTTACGAGAGGGAAGATTTTGTCGGATACCGGGAGATGTTTGACAAATTTGACCGCCATAAAAAATGGATTGAGGTATTGAACCGTTATGAGATTCCGTATCTGGAGCACACGATGGTGACAGATTTGATCGCCGGGGCCGCAGAGCCGGAAATGGAAAGAGAGAACCAGGCGGCGGAAGCTGCAAAAAAAATCTGCGGGGTGATCGCGTTCCATGTTCCGAGCGGACAGGTAATTACCGTAAGCGCGAAAGCGGTGGTCATGGCGACTGGAGGAGGCAGCTACAAGCCGACGGGATACCCGGTCGGCGGCGATACCTTTGACGGAGAATACATGGCCTGGGAGATGGGACTTCCGATTGCGGGAAAGGAATTCGAAGATTTCCACACGACCTCCAGTCAGGCGCCGGGCAACGTATTTCTGGACAACCACTGGCAGTATCTGGAAAACATCTGGCTGTGCGGCGGCGATGTGGATCTGGAGAGCGCGGCTGGATATGCGTCGGCGAAAGGGTACGCGATGGTCCTGAAGCGGGTACAGAACTCGGTAAATGGCGTGCCCCTTGCAAATGGAAGCGAGATTCAGAATGTGGCTACAGCCAATTATACCCGCCGCGGCGGTTCGAAGGTCTATGAGACGGATCCGGAAGAAATACGTTCCGGAAAAATGAGTACGCCGGTAGCGGCAAGTACGCTGGCGGGAGCGGCGACTGGTATGTGCTGCCATCTTACATCAGGCGTGTTCTGCGGACTTGGAGAGACAGACGGAAAAACAGAGATTGCCGGACTCTATGTGGCCGGAGACGGAATCCATGCGACATCTCCGTCGGGTTCCGCTTACCCATGCGGCGTTGGCTTTACCTCCTGCTTTACTTCCATTGATGGCGACCATGCGGGCCGCGCGGCAGCCTCTTATGCAGCCGGTGAAAGCTTTGCATCGCTGCCGGAGGAAGAAATTCAGCGGAAAAAAGAAGAAATCCTTGCCCCGCTGAGCCGTGAAAATGGTTTTGACCCGAACTGGGCGCGCGACGTGCTGCATTCCATCATGGCGCCTTACTGGATTACGGTGGTAAAAAGCGAGGCAACCCTGAAGGCAGCGCTGGTGCAGGTGGAATATATGCGTGATCATGTGGTACCGAAGCTGCAGGCCGCTACCAGTCACGACCTGCGTCTTTGCCTGGAAATGAAACACAAGGTACTCTCCGCGGAATTAAAGCTCCGCGCCGGTCTGGAACGAAAGGAGAGCCGCGGGTCGACCTACCGCGAGGATTATCCGTTCCGGGATGATGAGAACTTTTTATGCTATATCACTCAGAGAAAGGCAGAAAACGGAGAGAGTACGTTTGATAAGGTACCGGTTCCGGACGCCTGGGCTGGCGACAGAGAGGAAGCTTATCAGTCCCGCTATGTATTTTATTTCCCCGGAGAGCCGGAAAAAATGGGCTTTCAGCTGCCAGAAAGAGGCCGGAAAGGAAAGGGGGAGCAAAAATGAGCGTAGTGAGAATTGATCTGAATCGCTGCATCGGATGCAAAAACTGTGTAGAGATTTGTCCGATGGATGTTTTCTATTTCGATGAGAAGGCGCGCAAATCCGTGCTGGCCTATCCGGAAAACTGCCAGAGCTGCGGACAGTGCTATCTGAACTGCCGCGGACGTGCCATAGGGATGTCGAATGACACCTACGGCTACCCGATCACAGCTTTCCGCGGAGCGACGTCCTCTCCAATGAACCGCATGATTGTCACAGAGCCGGGTGTGATCAAAGAGCTGACCAAAGGGAAGCTGCCCTGAACAGAAAACAGCAGGAAGGAGAACCCATGAAAATAAAGGAGATCATACAGAAGCTGGAAGCGTTTCACCCACCGCTGGAGCACCCGCATACCTGCGATGTTGTAAAGATCGGGAACGCGGACGCCGAGTGCAGCGGAATCATCCTCACCTGTTTTGCGTCGATCGAAGTGATCCGGAAAGCGGTGCAGGAAAATGCCAACCTGATCATCTGCCACGAGCCGCTCTTTTACAGCCACGAGGATACGACGGACTGGCTGGAAGACGATCCGGTATACGAGGAAAAGAGAAAACTGCTGGAAGAGAACCAGATCGTTGTCTACCGGGATCATGACCACATCCACGGGGGCCATGGCGGAGCGAACATTGACGGCATTTTCTACGGAATTATGAATGAGCTTGGCTGGAAAGAATATGTCGTCGGGGATACGAAAAAGCCGCTGCTCTATGAGATTCCGCAGACAACAGTGCCGGAGCTGGCGGATTTCCTGATGAAGAAGCTGAATATTTCCGGTATCCGTGTAGTAGGAAGCCATGACACGATCGTCCGCAGAGTGTTCTTCTGTGAGCATGTGCAGGGAGCCAGACCGTTTGGCAACAAGACAGAGATTCCGGATAATGAGACGATGAAAAAAGTAAGGCGGGAGCAGGCGGACGTGCTGATTCCGTTTGAGATCATCGACTGGACGCTGAGTGCCTACGTACGTGATTCCTGTGCGGCAGGGATACCGAAAACGATACTGGAGATGGGACACTTCAATGTGGAAGAGCTGGGCATGCGTTACATGGTTCAGTATCTGCCAAATGCCATTGGCTGTGAAGTGCCGATGAAATATGTGCAGTCCGGCGACAGCTTCTCGTACATTACAAAATAAAATCCTGCTCTGCCGGTGAGGATCGACTGGCCTGTTCCGGCAGAGCAGGCAGCTGAGATTCCTTACCCCTTGAGAAAGGCGGCAAATTCTCTGGATACCAGAGGCGTTTTCCGGACGGGATAGACCATATAAATCTCGTAGAAAATATCCGGTGTGATGGGACGGATCACAGTTCCTTCCATCTCCAGATGGGAAGCCATGTTGTGTGTGAGGATTGACAGTCCCATTCCCTTCTGGATCAGGTCAAAGAGGACAGAGGCCTTGTCCACAGAGATGGATGGGTGCAGATCAAAGGACGGATCTGCCCTGCGGATGCTTTCACGCAGGGAACTCATGTGACGGAATTCAATCAGGGATTCGTTTTTCAGGTCATCCAGAGAAACCGCCTTTTTCCCGGCGAGGGGATGCGCCTCGGGTATTACGACAGAGAGGGTATCAGAGGTGTAAAACTGCCTCTGATAGAGATCCTCCGGGACATCATAATTGCCGGTCAGAATAAAATCGACCTTTTTCTGCTGCAGCCAGTCAAGCAGTTCCCGGTCGCCGCCCTGCAGAAACGAATACTGGCAGTGCGGATGCTGTTTTTTATAATCCTTAAAGAAAGGAATAAAATTGTAGAGGGTCACAAGAGGAATATATCCGATATTGACCTCCGGCGCATCGGATTCCCGGTCAAGCAGGTTTTGCGTGTATTCCTTCTGGACGCTGACCATCTGCTCTGCATAGGGAAGCCATGCTTTTCCGAAATCAGACAGTACAGCCCCCTTTTTGGAGCGGATGAACAGATCCTCTCCCAGGTCTGTTTCAATCGACTTGATGTGCTTTGAGAGAGAGGACTGGCTGATAAAAAGAAGATCCGCCGCTTCCTGAAAATGCAGCACGCGTGCCAGGACGACAAATTCATTGATATAGTTTAATTCCATAGTGGTACCTCGCTTCCGGAGCGCCATGAAAATGGTGCAAAAATGCAAAGCTTCGACACAGACTCCAGAGAATATCCGTATCGGTTCCGACCCTTTGCAAAGGATGATATTCTTTATAGCTGGTAGTATAGCAGATGATGGAAACGATGTCAAAAAGAATGTCCGAATGGATTCCAAAACGGAATGAAGCTAAGACATAACGAATTGAAAAGGATGACCGGCTTTTGTATAATATGACCAAGATAAAAGAACGAATGGTTTAGGAGATGTACGAAATGACAATAACAAAAGCGGTGACAACGAATGGAATTGTGGTCGGAATGCCGGGAAAACGGACGGAATGCACCATGTTCCTCGGGATTCCGTTCGCAAAGCCGCCGGTTGGAGAACTTCGCTATCAGGCTCCGCAGAAGGCAGAAAGCTGGAAAGGAGAACGGGAATACTTCTCTTTTTCCCCGGCCTGCATCCAGGATCGAAAGGGTGAAGAATTTCCGATCTCGGAGGACTGTCTGTACCTGAATGTGTACACACCGGCGAAAACGGCGGAGGAAAAGCTTCCGGTCATGTTCTGGATTTACGGAGGCGGCTTTGGCGGCGGCAGATCCTCAGATCCGGAGATGTATGGCGAGAGCCTGACCCGGAAAGATGTGGTGGTCATTACCATCAATTACCGTTGCGGGGTGTTTGGTTTTTTTGCTACAAAGGAGCTGGAGAAGCGAAACGGGCAGGTGGTAAATGCCGGTATTCTCGATCAGATTGCGGCGCTTTCCTGGGTTCGCGAAAATATCAGCGCATTCGGAGGCGATCCGGAGCGCATCCTGGTATTTGGACAGTCCGCCGGCGGGATGTCAACGAGAATGCTGATGACGTCCCCGCTTGCAAAAGGAATGTTTTCCAGAGCGATCATTGAATCCGGAGGAGGCCTGAATGAAGCGGACCCGATCCGGCCGAAGGAAGAGTTTATGACAGTCTGCGAGCGGGCGATGCAGCATCTTGGATGGACGCTTGAGGATATGCTGACGCGTGATGCGGAAGAGATCTCGGAGAAGATGGCGCAGGCGGCAAAGGAGACGGCGGAAGGCTTTGAAGTCGGGTATTTCCAGCCGTTCCTTGATGGCATTTCTCTGGTGGAGGTACCGGGAAAGCTGATCGCAAAAGGCGAGTATCCGGATATCCCGATTATCTGCGGGACCGTGGCCGGGGATGCCTGGATGTTCTCCAGAAAGGTCATGCGGCAGTTTCCAAATGACCGGTACTTCCGGGGATTCTCCTATGCGGCGAGTCAGGCGTGGGCAGGGCTTTGCGTGAAAGAGGGACGTACGCCGATCTATACGTATTATATGGACCGGACACAGCCGAAAAAGGAAGGCGGTCCGACACATGGAAGAGCTCCGGCGTATGGTGCAGGGACTCCGCATTCTTCCGAGATTGTCTATGTGTTTGGAACGCTCGAAAGCCGCAGCAATAAATTTCAGGCGCTGGATGCGGAACTCTCTGAGGCAATGCAGACCTACTGGACGAATTTTGCGAAGACCGGCGACCCGAATGGGGATCAGAACAATGATTTGAGCGGAGGCGGTATTTGCCGCTGGGAGCCTTATACAGAGCAGTCTCCGCTGGCTATGCATTTTGGCGATGACGGTTATCAGATGGCAGACCTGGTGGAAACGGATGCGGAAAAGCTGGCGCTTAAGATTACCGAAGAGCATCCCGGCCTGCTGACTTCGCTGGAAGGATATGAATTGTGACAGATAATAACGGATGAAATGTATACAGGAGACGGAGGCGAAAGGATGGGTAAAAACGGAACGATCAGAAACATCACGGCAATGACATCCAACCGGCCGGACGGAATGGTGATTTCCAGAGCAATTCTGGAATATGATTTCGAGGTCGTTGGCAGTCAGGTCAGCCCGGAGGGGTTCGAGGCGGATCAGCGCACGATTCTGAACGCGTATGTCAGCGCAGATGCGTGCGGAAAGGAGCCGGCCCGCTCCGGAAACTATGTGGTGCTGCAGCTGAGTGAGAAGGATGAGACGGCCAGTGTGCAGATTGACAAAGGACCGGGCGGCTTAAAAGGACCGGGTCCGGGCGGCCCGCCAAAGGATGGTCCGAAGCTTCCGGGAAAGCAGCCGGGAGGGGATTCCATGGACGCAGGAGGTCCGCCGAAGGATGGTCCGAAAGGTCCAGGAGGTCCGGGAGGCCCGGCAGGCTCGGCGGCGGAGCTGCGGCCGGTAGAGGTTTCTGTGAAACAGAAAGACGATATCTTCGGTGTGAATGGCGAACTTTGCAAAGGCAGTGACATCTTCCGCATTTCCAACAAAAAACTCTGTCCGGTAGCGGACGATTTCCGTCAGATGAAGCTCGGAGCACTGAAATTCAGCCTTTTTGTGCCCGAAGGGTATGACCCGGCGAAAAAGTATCCGCTGGTGCTGTTCATTCATGACGCGGGGCCCTGCGGAGACGATCCGATGCTGGCACTTGCGCAGGGGAACGGCGGCCTGATCTGGGCTTCGCCTGAAGAACAGAAAAAACATCCCTGCTTTGTCCTCTGTCCACAGATTCCCAGGGGGATCCGGCTGACGGACGATGATTTTGTGGCTCATCCGGAGATTGAGACGATTAAGCGCATGATTGATCTGCTCGCCGAACAGTACAGCATCGACATGGACCGCATTTACACAACCGGTCAGTCACAGGGCTGCATGGCTTCCCTGGAGCTGGGGATCCGCTATCCGGAATTCTTCGCGGGATTCCTGCTGGTGGCGGGACAGTGGGATCCGGCCCGCAGCAGCGTTCTCTGGAATCAGAATATCTGGATCCTGGTATCGGAGGGCGACAAAAAGGCTCTGCCCGGTATGAACGCCATCACCTCTGCTTTCGAAGAAAAAGGTGCCCTGATCGGCAGATACCGCTGGGACGCGAAAATGGATCCGCAGCTGCTTAACGAAGCGGCGGCAAAGGCGGCATCAGATTCGTACCGGATCCGTTACACCGTATTTGAGGGCAGCTCGGTAGTACCGCCGGAAAAGGAAGTGACCCCGGCGACGAATCATGTATGTACCTGGCCGGTAGCCTACGGCATTGAGGCGGTCAGGGACTGGCTTTTTACCAGTCGCAGGGAAAGCGGACAGGAGTGATCATATGAAACTGAAGGATCAGATTATCCGGAGAATCGACAGGCTGATGTACCGCACCTGGAATGAGGATCAGCCTGCCCGCACCTGGCACAGCGGTTTTTACCATCGCTATTTTGAAGGCTACCGTGAAAATACGACCGCTGATCAGGACGGAAAGCATAAAAAAGTGGAACGGTTTTACGCGGGATGCTATTACCTGGATCAGGAAAAGACGGCGGACTATATAGGAAAACGAATTCTGTACGCGATCCTGCTTGCAGGAGCCGTTTACCTGTATTATGTATCCTGCTTTACCGGACAGCTGGCCGCAAATTACGCGACGGCAGTGTCGGTGCTCCAGTCTGTGGACATCTTCCTGTTTCTGTGGCTGGCGTATATCTATGTCTGCGGTCTGCTTGCCGGCAGAAAAATGGTTTACAGCGAATACAAGGGCAGCCACATCCGCATGACGCAGGTAACCCTGGCCGGCAGCGTGTCACTGGCAGCTACGGCGGCGGCGAAGCTGATTTACGCGGTTTATGAACGGGCCCTGGATGTCCGTCATATTCAAAACGCGGTGATCCTCGTGGCAGCGGCGGGCCTCCTCTGGATGATACGCTTCGTCGAGATAAGAACAAAATACGAGACAGAGGAAAGCGAACAGGCAGGCAAAGCCGGTATCGAGATCAGCTGACGAAAGGAAGGGATGAACATGTGGAAATACATTGTAAAAAGACTGTTATGGTCGATCGTTATCATGGTCGGTGCAGGTATCATTATTTTCCTGCTGACCTATTTCACTCCGGGAGATCCGGCTGCACAGCTGATCGGCTCCGACGCGAGCGCCGCTGATCTGGCTGCTCTGCGGGCAAAGCTGGGGATAGACAAGCCTTTCCTGCAGCAGCTTGTGACTTTCCTTTATAACTCGTTCATTAAGTGGGACTGGGGCACTTCCTGGACCTACAACGAGCCTGTGATGTCTACCATCCTTTCGCGACTGCCGCGTACGGCGATCATCGGCGTCGGCCAGATGATCCTGACAGTGGCGATCGGCATTCCGCTGGGAATCTTCGCGGCACGGCATCAGGGACACTGGCAGGATTATGGTGTGCTGGGCGTCTGCATGGTTCTGGTATCTCTGCCGGATATGTGGGTAGCGCTGATGTTCGTATTGCTGTTTTCTCTTCAGCTTCACTGGCTTCCGGCTTATGGTATCGGCGGACCGCAGTATTATATTCTTCCGATCGTATCCGGTGTCATGGGCGGCATCGCCGGACAGGCCAGACTGATGCGTTCCGGTATGCTGGAGGTCATTCATTCCGACTTTGTAACTACCGCGAGGGCGAAAGGGCAAAGTGAAGACCTGATCGTCCGCAAGCACATCCTGCCGAACGCGCTGATGCCGGTCATCACGATGCTCGGCGGCAGCCTGGCTCTGGTGGTATGCGGCTCTGCGATTGTAGAGAGACTGTTTTCCATCCCGGGCGTCGGACTCTACCTGCTTGATGGCATCAGCTACCGCGACTACCCGATCATCCGCGGCTGTACGCTGTTCTTTGCAACGTTTTCCGCACTGGTCTATCTGCTACTGGATCTGGTCTATGCATGGATTGACCCGCGTATCAAGGCCCAGTATACATCCGGCAAAAAATCAGGGAGGTGAGCAGTATCATGGCTGAAAAAGATCTGAATTTAGAGAAAAAAGGCGGACATCACGGTCCTCACGGGGAGGATCATGGACCGCACAAAAAGGGGCCGCATCATGGAGGACATCACGGAGAGCATCACGGACGGCATTACAGCCCGGCCTTCAATAATTTCATGGAGACCTTCCGGCGTGTATTTATCAGTCCGAGCGCGAAGCTGGGCGGCATCATGTTTGTGATTGTGGTACTGCTGCTGGTATTTGCACCAGTCATCGCCCCTTATAAACCGACGGAAGTTAATCTGAAAAATACCTTTGCGACGCCGTCGCTTGCCCACCTGTGCGGGACGGATAAACTGGGAAGAGATATTTTCTCAAGACTTCTCTACGGCGGCAGATATTCTCTGGCACTTGGCCTTACCGCTGCGATCGTTGGCTCGGTCGGCGGTGTAATTGTGGGAAGCATCGCGGGCTATTTCGGGGGAAAAGTAGAAGACCTGATCATGCGTTTCTGTGATATCTGGGGCGCACTTCCGGGCTCTCTGATGACTCTGCTTTTAGCAGCATCCTTCGGAGCAGGCCTCTGGCAGACCATCGTCTCTCTTTCCATCAGTGCCATCCCGAACGGCGCGCGTATGACGAGAGGCCAGATTCTGGGCGAGAGAGGAAAAGAGTATGTGGAGGCGGCAGAGTCCTTTAACTGCCCGAAGCGGGTGATCATGTTCCGTCACCTGCTGCCGAATGTCATCTCTCCGACGATTGTCAATACAACGATGAAGATCGGCGGTTCCATCACGATGGTTGCAGGCTTAAGCTACTTAGGGCTTGGTATTCAGCCGCCGACACCGGAATGGGGCGCAATGCTCTCCGACGGCATCAGTTACATCAGCGCATATCCGCATATGGTGATTTTCCCGGGTATCGCGATCGCCATCTGCGTACTGTCGATCAACCTGATGGGCGACGGTCTGCGCGACGCACTGGATCCGAAGATGAGATCCTGATAAGGAGGACATACAATGGCTGAGAAAAATCAATTCCTCTCTGTCAGGGGAATCACGGTAGAATACACACAGGGTAAAAATATTGTACATGCAGTCAATGACGTATCCTTTGATCTGGAAAAGGGAAAAACGCTGGGCCTCGTCGGAGAAACCGGCGCCGGCAAGACGACGATCGCCAAGACCATCTTACGGATTCTTCCGGTGCCTCCGGCCAGATTCAAGGGCGGCGAGGTCTGGCTTGACGGGCAGAATCTGACCGCTTTGAGCGAGGAGGATATGCGTAAGGTGCGCGGCAACCGGATCGCCATGATTTTCCAGGATCCGATGACGGCGCTGAACCCGCTGATGACGGTAGGCGACCAGATCGTCGAGGTGCTGCAGATCCATAATCCGCATATGAAGATGGAAGAGGCAGTAAACCGCACTAAGGAGCTGCTGGAGATGGTGGGTATCGTAGGAGAACGGTATAAAGAATATCCGCATCAGTTTTCCGGCGGAATGAAGCAGCGTGTGGTCATTGCCATGGCGCTGGCCTGCAGCCCGGATCTGATTCTGGCGGACGAGCCGACGACCGCCCTGGACGTGACGATCCAGGCACAGGTGCTGGACCTGATCAAAGAGCTTCAGGCAAAACAGAACACTTCCATGATTCTGATTACGCATGATCTGGGCGTAGTCGCGGAAACCTGCGACAGTGTGGCTGTGGTCTATGCGGGAGAGGTCGTTGAGTACGCGTCAAAGGAAGACCTGTTCCGCAGGACAAAGCATCCGTATACAAAAGGACTTTTCAACTCGATCCCGAGCCTGACCGGGGACGAGACCAGACTGACTCCGATCCCGGGGCTGCCGCCTGATCCGACTCATCTGCCGGAAGGATGCCGGTTTGCGAAACGGTGCCCCTATGCGACAAAAGAATGCTTCCGCACGGAGGTTCCGATGAAAGAAGTCGCTCCGGGCCACTATTGCAAATGTTTAAAAGAGACTGAGGAGGGATAAAAAATGGCTGAACCGATTGTTGAGGTGCAAAACTTAAAAAAATACTTCCCCTGTCCCGGCGGTGCGCAGAACCATGCGGTGGATGATGTGACCTTTACGATTGAAAAGGGGCAGACTCTGGGAGTCGTTGGTGAGTCCGGCTGCGGAAAATCAACCCTTGGAAGAACGATTATCCGTCTGCAGGAGGCGACAGACGGAGTGATTAAACTGAACGGCGAGGACATCACGCATGTAAAGGGGCATAAATTAAAACAGGTGCATGAAAAAATGCAGATTGTTTTCCAGGATCCGTATTCCAGCCTGAATCCCCGTATGACGATCGACACTGCGGTGACGGAGCCGATGAAATACGCCGGTCACTATACGAAAAAGCAGCTTCAGGAGGAGAGTGTTAAACTGATGGATCTCGTCGGTATCGACGAGCGTCTGAGGAGATCCTATCCGCACGAACTGGACGGTGGCCGCAGGCAGAGAGTCGTGATCGCCCGTGCGCTCGCGTTGAATCCGGAATTTATCGTCTGTGATGAGCCGGTATCGGCTCTGGATGTTTCAATCCAGGCACAGGTGCTGAATCTCCTGATGGATCTGCAGGACCAGATGAAGCTCTCATATATGTTTGTAACTCATGACCTGTCTGTGGTGCGTCTGATCTCGGATCATATAGTGGTCATGTACCTGGGGCAGATGGTGGAGAAGAGTCCGACAAAGGAACTGTTTGTCCGCTCATTGCATCCGTATACCAAGGCGCTTCTTTCCGCAATCCCGTCGACAGATCTGGATCACCCCATGCAGCGGATTCAGCTGAAGGGAGAGATTTCCAGCCCAATCAATCCGAAGCCGGGCTGCCGGTTTGCGGCGCGCTGCCCATACGCGACAGAGCGCTGTCAGGAGCCGCAGCAGCTGCGCGAGCTCTCGAAGGATCATTTTGTATCCTGCTGCCGCGCGGAGGAAATCAACAGCTGATCTGTATGACACGGGGAATCAACGGTCAGGAATGGAATGTGAGAATGTGACGGAATCGCCAGATTCCGGAGCAATCTGAGAAACGATTTTGAATCAAAATATATATTTAGAATGAAGCGGCCTGACGGCGTTTCACATAAAAATTAAGGAGGAAAGTATCATGAAAACAATGACCAGAAAAAGAGTTCTGAAAAGCCTTTTGGCAGGTACTCTTGCAGTCGCAATGGGAAGCTTTGGCGTGACCGCGTTTGCAGAGGAGGCGGAAGAGGCTTCCTATGAATGGGAACTGCTGTCTTCAGTGACCGCAGATGAATCCCGCACTTCCACCGCAAATTCGGATGAGAAGCTGGACTACATCACCATCGGACTTGGCACGGTGCCGTCTTCCATGGATCCGTACAGCTTCAACAAATCCAGTGAGATCACGGTAGAAGTATTTGAAACCCTGGTCGTAGCGACGGATGACGGCGACTTTGTCGGAATCATCGCAAAGGACTGGGCTTACACGGATGATACAGAGACGGAGCTGGTCATGAACATTTACGAAGGTGTGACCGATTCGGACGGCAATGAAATCACCGCAGAGGATGTCGTGTTCAGCTTCCAGACATACATTGATTCTGGAAATGCAAGAGACTTTGATGACCTGGATTACTGCGAAGCGACCGACACTTATCAGGTAACCTTCCATCTGAAGCAGAAGCTGAGCTCCCTGGATGGATTTGACAACATTTTTGCCAGCACCTACATCGTAAGCCAGACAGCGTACGAGAGCCACAATTTCAACGTAGATCCGATCGGCACCGGCCCGTACAAGATCACCAGCTACGAGGAAGGCGCTTCCTGCGTTCTGGAGGCAAGAGATGATTACTGGCAGTCCGAGGAGAATCTGTATCAGAGCCAGAAGAGCAACGTACAGACGATCGAGTATCAATTCATTCTGGATGATTCCATGAGACTGATCGCCCTGGAGTCCGGCACCATCGCTTACTGCGCAATCGATGACACCAGCCTGAGCCTTTTCGAGGAAGGCGGCGACTATGCAGGTCAGTACAACATTTACTGCTACGAGGATGCGCAGGCACAGACCATTCTTCCGAACATGAGCAGCAATTCTCTGATGAGCGACATCAATATGCGCCTGGCGGTTTATTACGCACTGGATTCCGAGGCTTTTGCGGACGCACTCGGCAGCCGCGTATATTATCCGTGCACCGTAGACTGCGCACCGGTAGTCGGCGACTATCAGTCTGACTGGGATACCTGGGAGACCTACAATACCGTTTATGATCCGGAGCTTTCCGCTCAGTACCTGGCAGAGAGCGGCTACAACGGCGAGACGCTGAAGATCATCACCGAGGACAATTCTGAGAAGAACACCATCGCGGAGGTTGTGCAGGCTTACCTTGAGATCGCCGGGATCAAGAGCGAGATCGTGACTCTGGATCATGCACTGATCGAGAACACGACAGGCGATCCGACTCAGTGGGATATCCTCATCTACAGCTCTGCCGACAGGGACTATGCAATTTCAAGATTCATGAAGACTTATGCAATTGCTCATGGTAATGCGGAGGGCTATAACTTAAGCTTCTACGAGAACGATGAGTTCCAGGAGATGCTGAACACCGTATTCAATGTAGATACCTACAGCGAGGAAGGCACCAACGAGATCATGCAGTACATCTATGACAACGCCCTTGGCTATGCCGGATGCTATGCCATCAAGGTTGGCGTGTACTCACCGGTAATGGCTGAGTTCTATACCGTGTCCGGTACCTCGAACTTCGTCATCGGCGCCTGCGAGTATTACCTGGATCTGTAATAAAGATCGTACTTTAGTGACAGTCCTGTCTGAGTGAGAAATCATATTCCGGGGAGAGCCTGTGAAAACCGGCAGTTCTCCCCGGAATATTTTGAAAAACCGCAACTGTTCAGGAACGGTCTTTGCAGTTGCTGTGAAGATCATGTGATATGAGCGACAAAAGGGAGAATGATACTACGGATTGCTACGTGCTTCGCACTCTCGCAATCCTAAAAACACTCAGAATCCGCTCATTTTGACCCAAAAACGTGGTCAAAATGGCTCCTTCTTCGTGTTTTTGCGGTCCCCAAGGTCATGAATAGGAACGCAAGCGTTCCATTCCTGACCTTTTGTCCCTTATATCATCATATGAAATTATAATAGAAAACCGGATGACAGAGTTTTCGGCTGCGCATGATTTCATGTGCTGCAAAAGAAAAGTATAAGTATGTGGAGGCATTTGAATGGAAAAACTACAGCTACAGGCCGGCGCCGGAAAAGCATACCTGAAGTACCCGGAGGAGATTTTTCCGACACCGTTTGAAAATTTTACCGGGGTTCATGATTCTCCCGCGGTAAGAGTTCTTATATTAGACTATGGAAAAAGAATCACCGTCATTAATATTGAAAGCGTCAATCTCTTCGGCGACGCGCGGGAAAAGGTCGTGAACGCGGTAGCGGAAATCACGAAGGTGGATCCGGAGGATGTCTGGTATCACTCTTCGCATGTGCTTTCTACCCCGCATGTCTGGTCGCTGACTTCTAAAATGCCTCCCCGTACAGAGGCGGATACGGTAAAAATTGCGATGCTTCATGAGCTGACGCTTGCGGCTGCCAGGAAAGCGGCTGAGGATGCGGTACAGTCTCTGAAGGAAGCCAGATACGGATTTGGAAAGGGCTACTGCGCGGCAAACGCGAACCGCAACATCTGTACGGAAAAAGGATGGACGGTCAGCGTTAACGATGAGGGACCTGTGGATCATGAAGTGCCCATTATCCGGATTGACGATATCGAAAACGAGCCGATCACCGTTTTATTTTTCTTTAATGCGCAGCCAGCCGTGCTGGATCAGACGCGGAATGCGGATGGAACTCATCTGATCTCCGGAGACATCGCTGGATATTCCGCGGCCTTTGTGGAGCAGGAATATCCGAATGCCGTGGCAATGTACTGCACGGGAGCGGGCGGCGACGAGAGCCCTTATCTGCGCGGTCAGTACACGATGACCGGCAGAGGCGGCCGTATGATTGAAAAAGATTTGCATGAAAAGACGTTTCTGCTCTGCGAGCTGCTCGGGGAACGCCTCGGCATGCAGGTTGTCATGGCGGCGGAGCGTATCCAGTGTAAG
This sequence comes from Lachnospiraceae bacterium, assembly GCA_021199655.1. Lineage (GTDB taxonomy): Bacteria > Bacillota > Clostridia > Lachnospirales > Lachnospiraceae > Choladousia. Next base: position 95,520 of record JAJQHQ010000025.1, read on the forward strand.
GAAATGGACGGACCGCTGCAGATTGTGCGCCGGGTGTTTACCTATGACGGACAGGAAATCGGAAATACCCGGGAACCGCAGAAGGAATACGACTTCAAACCGGAAGGAGAGCGGACGCTGGAGTTCTCGGTACTGCAGGTTGGAGACATCGCTGTCGTGGGTCTGATTCCGGAAATCTGCGCCCGGACGGAAATTGCGCTGCGAACCACCTCTCCCTTCCAGAATGTGGCCGTGCAGACCTTTACCGGCAGCGGCCCGATTGAGTCCGGCAACGGAAAATATCTGGGTGAGAGCGATTATTACGATAAAATCACCATGCAGGCCGTCAGCTCAGCCTACGCAAAGGGTACGGCTGAGCGGCTTGTGGAAGATATCCAGAAGGTCATGGAAGAGATGAAGGAGCAGCCCGCAGCGGTGCTTCACATCACAACCGTAACCGAGCCGTCCTATGACGGTCAGCGTGTCTGCGGAGCCATCGTGGAGTATGACCGCGCGCTGGATGCCAGCCAGGTTGACAAAGAAATGTTTGCGTTCACGGAAGCGCCGATCCTTGACTGCTATGTAAGCGACAAACCGAACTTCAACGCAGAGAAGGCAGATGGAAACTATGTGATCTTCCGGCTCTCCAGCGAAGACGAGAGCAGCCGCCTCATGCAGAAGGTGTACATTCAGAATCGCGGCCCGAAAGGCGGCCCAGGCGGTGGTCCGGGAGGCTCAGGTGGCCCAGGAGGTCCGGGAGGTCCAGGCGGCTCAGGCGGTCCGGGAGGTCCGGGAGCCGGCCCAGGAGGTCCGGCAGGAGGCCCAGGAGCCGGCCCGGGAGGTCCGGCAGGAGGCCCAGGAGCCGGCCCAGGAGCAGGTCCGGCAGGCGGTCCAGGAGGCCCGGCAGGCCCAGGAGGTCCGGGCGGCCCAGGTGGTCCCGGCGCTGGCGGTAAGAAGTTCATAGGCATGAAGAAAAAGGACACCCGGCTTCATCTGATCCAGAAAAAAGCCCTGCCGACTGCAGACGGTTCGGAGATTGCGCCGTTTGAAGGAATGGTTTTGGGCGACAGAGAAGTGGACCTGATAGTAAATCGCTTCCAGGCGGGCGAATTCCATGGAATGAAATACAATCTTTTCATCCCGCAGGACTACGATGAGACGCAAAAATATCCGATGCTTCTGTTTATCCCGGACGCGACCGGAAACGGCCCCGAGCAGGACAGAACCCTGATCCAGGGAATGGGAGCGACCATCTGGGCGACAGACGCTGAGCAGAAAAAGCATCCGTGCTTTATCGTGGCGCCGCAGATCGACGGTGAACCGCTGACCAACAACGATTACACCTGCTCGCCGCAGCTGGAAACCATCAAAGAGCTGCTGAATTCCCTGCAGGAGACCTACAGTATTGATGCGGATCGTATTTATACCACCGGGCAGTCACAGGGATGCATGGCTTCCTTTGAGCTGAACATCCGCTATCCGGACTATTTCGCAGCGGCGCTGCTGGTTTCCGGACACTGGGATGCCGAAAAGATCGCCAATACCCTTTCCGGGAAAAAGCTTCTGATCGCTTTAAGCGAAGGCGGACTGGGCGAGTTTGACTCCATGAGCAAGCTGTATGATCTTCTGAAGGAGCGCGGTGCGAGCGTAGAGAAACGGTTTTTTAATGCCAGAGCGGGCAAGGAAGAGCTGAATGCCGCGATGGCAGAGTATCTTTCCGGCGACGCGAACATTAAGCTCGCCATCTATACCAAAGAATCCAGTCTGCCGGATGATGGGAAAAAGTATTTCGGAATCATGTACCATCAGCGCGGTTGGGAGATTACATATCCGATTGAGGCGGTGCGAGACTGGTTATTTGAACAGAAAAAATGAAGCAGATGGGGGAGCGGGAGCTTCCCCATCTTTATGTGTGCCGGGCATGGCACAGTTCTCCATTGCATAGTTTTTCGTTCACATATTGACATAAAAAGTGGTTGACATTTTACTATAAATGTAGTAAGTTAGTAATATAGAAAAAATAAAAGGGGATGAGAAAAATGATCCGCGAAACGTTAAGCAACAGTGAGACCTATATTATGAAAGTCATTTGGTCCAGCGGAGAAGATATCTCTGTGATGGATCTGGTGGAGGAGCTTCGGGAACGTTATGAAAAAGATTATCAGCGCTCGACGATTGCGACTTTTCTGGTTCGATTGTCCAGTAAAGGGTTTGTCAGCACATATAAAAGAAAGAAATATGCTTATGTTCACGCAGAGGTGAGCGAAGCAGAGTACAAAGCATATATCGCCCGGAATGAGACAGATTTCTGGTTCTCAGGGAGGGCATCTGAATACTTTGCAGCGCTGTGCAGCTCAAAGGAAATCTCGAAAGACGAGATTGAAAGAATTCGGGGGATGCTGGATGGGATGGACGATTAAGATTATGGCAGCAATCCTTCTGACAGAACTGACCGGGAGTACGCTCTTGGTTTGCTGGTATGCTGTCGGACGTTTTCTGGATAAGAGAGGATATTTGAATATTCTTTATCCATTTTTAAAGGTAATTGCGGTTTTCTTTCTGGTTCCAGTCTCTTTTCTGGTTCTGCGGATTGCCGGGCATAATCGGTCTGGCTGGGGAGGAATTCTTTTCTGGCCGACTCCGGTGATTAGTATCTGGGCCAAAGTTGCGGTCGTCATCTGGGGAATCGGATTTCTGGTAATGCTCACGTACCGCGCGGCTGAAGCGGTTCGGATCTGTCTGCGGGTAGATTCGCAAATATGCTGTGACAGGGAGCGGCAGGTGCTTTTTGAGCAGATATGCCGGGAGGCAGAGGTACCTGTCGGGAGAATCAGACTGTGTGAGAGCTATCAGGTTCCGGTTCCGATGATTATGGGATTTTTTCATCCGGTAATCCTGCTGCCGGTGGAGGAATATACGAAGCCGGAGCTTCGTGTAATTCTGACACATGAACTGGTGCATTATAAACATATGGATTTATGGCTGAAGGCTGCGGCTTCCCTGATTCTGATGATCGGGTGGTTCAATCCGTTTGTCTGGCTTTACTGTTCACTCGTAGAGCGATGGACGGAATATGCGTGCGATTATACGGCCTGTGAGATCATCGGTGATACAAAAGAGTATTTTGAAGTTATTCTGAAAATGACCAGGACGGCAGGGGCGATAAAGAGCTATCTGTCAGCGTCCCTGTTTGAAAGCACACATGAACTGGTGAGAAGGGTCGGCAGAATGGCAGAATATCAGAAGCTGGAAAAGCCCCGCAGATCAAGGACCATATGGGTGTGTCTTGCCGTGTTTTCAATCAGTTTTGTTTCGGTAATGACTGTTTCCCTGCAGACCGCAGCGGTTTATCAGAAGCTCTATGACCAAACCGCGTCTTTGCAGGAAGAAAGCGAAACGCAGCCGTCCTGGTTTACGGGCATAACGGTGAAGGCTCCTGATCAGACGTGGGTATCCTCTGGATTATTTTACGCCGAAAAGGGACAGAGTATCATAATAAATGGATCAATTCGACCATCTGGCGGCCCGGTAAAAATCGGAATCAGCAATTCCGACGGGGAAATGCGGTACATAGAGGCTTCTTCTGATTATCTGCAGGAATTTCAGGTTACAGAATCGGACACATACAGTTTCATTGTCCAGAACTCAAGCGGCGTAGATGTAGAGGTTGTCGGCTATGTCTGGTGCTGGTGACGGCGAAAAAGGGAAAGGAGGGATTGTATGAAACGATTGGCATTTTTATGGATAAGTTTTATGATGGCTTTTGCGCTGCCAGGCGTGGTATTCGCGGAGCGGGAAATATTAGCAGAGCCGGATACATCAACAGAACAGGAAGTATCAACGGAGCGAGAACCCGTTACGGAAGAGTATTTTTCACTCAACGGGCAGGAATATTCCTTTACGCCGCTTCTGGGGGATTTTCTGGTGAACGGGTGGGAACTGGAAAGTGTTCTGGAGACGTTTGGATACTCATATTCTGGGGGATCTTACGAAACAGAAGATGCAAAAGAGGGGGACTGGGTCACTTATACAGAAGACCCGGATTCGACAACTTCAGTTACATTTAATTCCGGATATCAGCTGGTTGACGGGGAAAATACATTGGGAGCGTACCTGGATCAGATCATCGTGGAAACAGGTACAGAACTGGCAGAGTGTCCGCTCGCCCGTCTCGGAGTCAACGTTGGGTATGTGGACAGTTTTATTCTGAATGGGTTCGAGCTGGCTGACGCGGATTACGCCTGCATGGAGGATGCTTTTGGCACGCCGGAAACCCTGGAGGAAAATGAAGTCAGTGTGATATTCTCTTATTCTCTGCCAGAGGTTTCGGCTCAGATTTCATTTGTCTATTATGGAGCAGCAGGAGACGCAGAGGACCAGACCAAGCTGAGGGATACGAAAATTCTGGCGGATGAAATTTATCTCTCTTTCGGACTTCCCACCATTGGAGATGTAAGCTTTTCCCTGAACGGGCAGGATTATCTGATTTATCCGACTCTTGGAGATTTTCTGGAAAATGGATGGGAGCTGGGGGAAGGAATGGAAAAGACCGGGGACTGGTCCGAAGAAGAAGGTCCTTATAATGTGGTTACAACCGGGTACTATCTGACGAATGGAGACAGTCAGGTATCTGCATATCTGAATGACCAGATGGCACGATCAGGCGAAACTCCTGAAACATGCCTGCTCCGGAGTCTGAGCCTCAGTGGGGATGATGCGGTGGAGAGCCTGCAGATTGATGGACACGAGATTGCCGGAGTTACGCAGGAACAACTGGTGGAAACCCTGGGGGAACCGTATCGTTTGCTGGAGGAAGAGTATGGCACACAGTACTATTATTCCTTTCCAAAACATGGACTGCAGATGACGGTGATCTATTACAAAACAGGCTATGCTCAGACGCAGATATCGCTCTCGTTTTAAGCGAGCGCTGCTGCGGATCGGCCGTGTGGTAGAAAAACCCGGGGATTTCCATGAGAGGATCAGCGGATGCTTCTGCTGTGCTGGAAGCTCTGATCGAGGGATGCAAAGGTATATCTTGTACGACCAAATGCCAGATGCAAAAGGCTTTACCATAGTTTCTTTTTTAATATTTCCAGAATCTCTGTGATTTTTTCTGCCGGTTCGGGATTTTCGCTGTCCAGCCAGTCATAGAGCATGGCAAAGGTGCCCTGAAAGATAAACTGACGGATGTACTTTTCTTCTGTTTCTGAATAACTGCTTTCTTCGGTCATGTTTTGAAAAATCGCGCGGATGCTGGGAATCGAAAACAGGTGCGACGCAAATTCCTGCGCCGGAAGGGAGCGTACCAGAAGGCAGAACAGTTCCCTTTGCTCATATAAATGATGCAGAACCGGCAGGAGTGAGTCTGAACTGGTTTCGTTTTTTACACTGCTGTTTTGTGCGGATACATGCTCCTCCTGATGTGTTTTCTGAGAAAATGCTTCCGCATGTGTATGGACGGGCTTTATCTCGTCGTCCAGCTGTTTCAGAAAATCAGCTTCAATTTCATTCAAAAGCTCCTCCGGGCTGCCATAGTATTTATAAAAAGTCGTGCGGTTGATCTGCGAGACCTTGCACAACTCATAGACAGTAATCTGACTGAGTGACTTTTCTTTTAACAGCTGAACCATGCCGGACTTGAGCATGGTTTTGCTGATGCGGATTCTCTGATTTTCCATTACATTACTCCTCGACAAAATTATAAAATCTGTTGATTTTAAGACGAAATCGTTATAAATAGTTGATTACAAAACATTTTAAAGTAAACAGTTTGTTGACTTTTAACGACTGTGATAATTATAATAAAAATAAAAAAATTGTCAACGGATTTTGAAAGGGTTCTGCGAGCGGCGTTACAGGTGTATCATAGTTTGTTTTAAAGGTAAGACAGCAGGAGGAAAAAAGCATGGCGGATAAGAACATTATTTACTATTATTCCGGCTCCGGCAACAGCCTCTCCGTGGCAAAGCATGTCGGCAGGAAGCTGGGAAACACTGACATTGTGTCAGTCTATAAGCTGCGTGATAAGCCGGAGGTTCCTGCGGAATACGCGCACGTCGGTATCGTGACTGCCACATGGTTCGTCCGCCCGCCGCGGATTGTGAGGGAGGTCTGCGAAAAGCTTATGCTCTCCCGGTCACAGAAGGTATTTATCATCGCTACCTGCGGCGGCTACGATGGCTATGTCTGTATTGACCTGAAAGCGATTCTGCAGCCCAAAACAGATTATCCGGTTCAGACGTTCATGCTGCCGATGCCGCCCAATCATATCGTGGGTTTTTCTCCGATGCCGGACTGGATTGTCCGCATTTATCTACAGCATGAGAAAAAGGCATCTGCGAAAATAGCAGAGAAGATAAAAACAGACCAGCCGACAAAGAACAGAAAAGGGCTCAATCGCAGGGCACTTTCCTGGGCATCGAAAACCTTTAACGGCTGGCTGGGCGTTGACCGTGATTCGACAGAAGGCGGATTTTATACAACGGATGCCTGTACCAAATGCGGCACCTGTGAGAAACTGTGCAAGAATGGAAACATCCTTCTGACGGAAGACGGAGTGGTCTGGGGACATGACTGCCAGCAGTGCATGGCCTGTATCATGTGGTGTCCGAACCATGCCATCCGCCATCCCAACGTGCCGGAAAAACGCAGGCGCTACCAGAACCCGAATATCCGGCTGGTGGATATGCTTCATTCCAGATTCCATGTAGGAGGAGATGGAAGTGAAATATAAGATCAATCCCAGAAATGGCGATAGACTTTCCGTCCTTGGCTATGGCTGTATGCGGTTTGCCGGGGACAGCATCGTGACGTCGTTCACTGGCCGCTTTGATGAGAAAAAGGTGGAAAAGCTGATCGTCTCTGCTGTGGAGCAGGGAATCAATTATTTTGATACAGCTTATGTGTATACCGGGAGCGAGGAGATCCTGGGAAGTGTCCTGAAAAAGCACAATCTGCGGGATCAGGTTTTCATTGCGACCAAAATGCCGCTGATCATGTGCCGCAAGGCAGAGGATCTGGATAAGTTTTTTGATAAGCATCTGGAACATCTGCAGACCGATCATATTGACTATTATCTGCTGCATATGCTGACGGATATGAAAACGTGGGAAACTCTTTGCAGCTGGGGCATCCGTGAGTGGGCGGAAGAGAAGAAGAAATCCGGACAGATCCGGAACTTTGGTTTTTCCTTCCACGGAGCGCAGAGTGAATTCCTTGCTTTGCTGGATGCGTATGACTGGGATTTCTGCCAGATTCAGTACAATTATTCGGATGAAAACTATCAGGCTGGCGTCACCGGATTGAAAGCGGCTGCGGCGAAGGGAATGCCGGTCATGATCATGGAGCCGCTTCTGGGCGGCAAGCTGGCGAAAAACCTGCCGAAAAAGGCAGTGGAGCGATTTCGACAGACGAATTCGGATATCTCCCCGGCTGCATGGGGATTCCGCTGGCTTTATAACCAACCGGAGGTCACAGTAGTCTTAAGCGGCATGAATGAACAGGAACAGCTGGATGATAATGTCCGGATTGCGGACACTGCCGCGCCCGGAATGCTGACAGAGACTGAACAGGAAGCAATCCGGGATGTTCGCGAAATCTTTAAAGAGTCCTATAAGGTTCACTGTACAGGTTGTCATTACTGCACGCCATGTCCGGCCGGAGTGGATATCCCGGCCTGCTTTACCGCTTACAATACCCGTTACTCCATCAGCAAAAGCCAGGGACTGATCCAGTATTATATGGGAACCCTGATGAATGATAAACCAAGCTACGCCAGCCTGTGCAAGGAATGCGGGAAATGCGAGCAGCATTGTCCGCAGTCCCTGCCGATAAGGCAAAACCTGAAGGCGGTAGCAAAAGAATTTGAAGGTCCGTTATTTAAAGGAGCAAAAGCGGTTCTGCCGTTTTTTGTAAGGAAAAAGAAAACCTGATGTAACTGCGAAGGTACTGAGCATGAACAGTTATGTCCAGATGCAGGAAACCACAGCAAAAAAGGAGGTCATTATGACATTACAGGAAGCAATGAGCGCACGACACAAAGTGAGCAAATACACGGATAAGCCGCTGTCGGCTAATGATGTGCGGCAGCTGAATGACAGAATCAAGGCTCAGAATCAGAAGTATGGTCTGAATATGAAGCTTGTCACGGAAAGCAAGGATGCGATGCCGGGAATTATAGCTGCTTTGATGTCAAAGGGCGTCAAAAATTATATCATTCTGGCGGGTCCCGACACGACGGGCATTGATGAAAAACTGGGATACAGCAGCGCTGATCTGATGCTTTATGCGCAAACACTTGGACTGAATACCTGGTGGATTGGCGGAATGTTCAGCCGTAAGAACGCAAAAAAGAATGTAAATGCGGGAGATAACACGAAAATTATCGGAATCGTCGTGGTCGGCTACGGTGAAAATCAGGGCGTTCCGCACAAATCGAAAGCGGCATCCGATGTATCGTCCTATGAAGGCACCGCTCCGAAATGGTTCAACGAAGGCGTTAAAGCAGCTTTATTAGCTCCGACGGCCATGAACAAACAGGCATTTACCATCAAGGGTAAGGGAAATAAGGTAAGTATGACCTGCAATAATGGCTCCTATTCCGGCGCTGATCTGGGAATCGGCAAGTATCATTTTGAACTGGGTGCCGGTAAAGACAATTTTGAGTGGATGTGACTTGGCGCGTTCTCATTTTTCTGCTCCATGCTTTGCATGCCGCTCCCATGGCGTGTTTTTTGCCGCCTCCAGATTTGTCTGGCGGCGGTTTTTCACATCCTCACTCATAGGCTGAATTTCACCTGCGCTCTTCAGGGCTGTCTTGGTAAGCAGCGGTCCGACCAGCTCGTAGATCAGGATGGCAAAGAGCGTGATGTTGCGGATCAGTTCGCCCTGCTCGCCGAGCTGCTGGGCAGTGACGCACATCCCCAGGGCAACGCCGGCCTGCGGCAGAAGCGTGATGCCGAGGTACTTGCAGATGGTATCGCTGCAGTGGGTTGCTTTGGCAGAGAGAAACGCGCCGATGTATTTACCGGCAGACCGGGTAAGGATGTAGACCAGACCGATCAGCACGATGATGCCGCTTGAAAAGACACTCAGCTCCAGCTGTGCGCCTGAGATGACGAAAAAGGCGGCGAAGAGCGGGTTGGTCCAGCTGTCTGTCTTGTCCATGATTTCATGGGAGAGCGGACAGAGGTTGCAGAAAATGGTGCCCAGCATCATACATACCAGAAGAGAGGAAAAGCTTATAGTCACCGGGCCGATATCGAATTCCAGCATGGACAGTGCGGTAGTCAGGAGCACAAACGCGATGGACATATTCAGGCGGTTGGTATTGGAGTTGAACAGCTTTTCAATCTGCGTCAGCAGCCAGCCCATCAATGGTTGAAAAATGATTTCAATCCGAAAGCAGTTTCTAAGTTAATGGGACATGCGAAGGAGATTATCACCATGGATGTCTATGGAGACAATCAAAACATTATAGCAGATTGTGCAGGTGAGATGCAGTCGTTTTTGGATGAGGTAATGCCGGAGGAAGAAGAACTGGAAAACAAAGAACAGCAGGAATGTGATGCGATCGTAATAGATATAGATGAATACCTGAGCGCATAGACACATTTCAGGAACAAATCGTACATACAGCAAATTTAAGTGATAGTCGCCGAATCGAACAAGTATTCGAAAAAGCGGCTATACTTTTTTGAAAGGATGTGATATACTGCTGAAAGATTTTTAGAGGAGGTGGCTTCTGTGCAGTCTGAACAAAAACCTTTTGTTTTACACAGTGAATACCAGCCCACCGGCGACCAGCCTCAGGCGATCAGAGAACTCGTTCAAGGGTTCAAAGAAGGCAATCAATTCGAGACTTTGCTGGGTGTGACGGGCTCAGGGAAGACGTTTACGATGGCGAATGTGATCGAGCAGCTGCAGAAGCCGACTTTGGTAATAGCGCACAATAAAACCCTTGCTGCCCAACTCTATTCGGAGTTCAAGGAGTTTTTCCCTGAAAATGCGGTTGAGTATTTTGTGAGCTACTATGATTATTACCAGCCGGAGGCGTATGTGCCGTCTTCGGATACCTATATTGCGAAGGACTCGGCGATTAATGACGAGATTGACAAGCTGCGCCTCTCTGCGACGGCGTCGCTGGTGGAGCGGCGGGATGTTATCATCGTGGCGAGTGTTTCCTGTATTTACGGCCTGGGCAGTCCGGCAGATTATAAGGACCTGGTGCTGTATCTGCGGCAGGGGCAGGAGCGCGACCGGGATGAGATCCTGCGGAAGCTGATTGATATTCAGTACGACCGTAATGAGATGGATTTTCACCGCGGCACGTTCCGCGTGCGCGGGGATGTGCTGGAGATTTTTCCGGCGAACGCAGACGACTATGCGTACCGGGTGGAGTTTTTCGGGGATGAGATTGACCGGATTACGGAGATTGATGTGCTGACCGGTGCAGTGAAAAAAGGTTTGGAATTTATTGCGGTTTTCCCGGCGTCGCATTATGTAGTGCCGATGGAGAAGATCCTGCGGGCGGCGGATGCGATCGAGGAGGAGTTAAAGGAGCGCGTCGAGTATTTTAAGAGTGAGGACAAGCTGATCGAGGCGCAGCGGATTGCGGAGCGGACAAATTTCGACGTGGAGATGCTGCGGGAGACGGGCTTCTGCTCGGGTGTGGAGAATTATTCGCGGCATCTGGCCGGGCTTCCGGCGGGGGCGACGCCGCATACGCTGATGGATTATTTCGGCGATGATTTTCTGATGATCATTGACGAGTCGCATAAGACGGTGCCACAGATCCGGGCGATGTATGTGGGCGATCAGTCGCGCAAGACGACTCTGGTGGACTACGGGTTCCGGCTGCCTTCGGCGAAGGACAACCGCCCCTTGAATTTCGGGGAATTTGAAGATAAAATAGACCAGCTTTTGTTTGTCTCGGCGACGCCGGGCGAGTATGAGGAGGAGCATGAGCTGCTGCGTGCGGAGCAGATCATCCGGCCGACCGGCCTGTTAGACCCGCGTGTGGAGGTGCGTCCAATCGAGGGACAGATCGACGATCTGATCAGTGAGATTAATAAGGAGACGGCGGCGGGCAACAAGGTGCTGGTGACGACTCTGACAAAGCGGATGGCCGAGGATCTTACCGATTATATGAAAGAGGTCGGCATCCGCGTGCGGTATCTGCATTCAGACATCGATACGCTGGAGCGGACGGAGATCATCCGCGATATGCGGCTGGATGTGTTTGACGTGCTGGTCGGGATCAACCTTCTGCGAGAGGGACTGGATATCCCGGAGATTTCACTGGTGGCGATCCTCGACGCGGACAAGGAGGGTTTTCTACGTTCCTCCGTTTCACTGATCCAGACGATCGGCCGTGCGGCGAGAAATGCGCAGGGACACGTCATCATGTACGCGGATGTGATCACGGACTCGATGCGTATAGCTATCGATGAGACGCAGAGGCGCCGCGAGCTTCAGCAGAAATACAACGAGGAGCACGGCATTACGCCGCAGACGATCAAAAAGGCGGTGCGGGATCTGATCAGCATTTCGAAGGAGCTGGCGAAGCAGGAAGTGCAGATGGAGAAGGATCCGGAGTCGATGAACCGCGAGGAGCTGGAGAAGCTGATCGGCGAAGTGCAGAAGAAGATGAAAAAGGCGGCTTCGGAGCTGGACTTCGAGACGGCGGCCGAGCTGCGTGATAAGATGATCCTGTTGAAGAAGCATCTGCAGGAGATTGAGGAATAGGAGAGACATTTGACAATGGAGCTTACGAACACAGGCGCAACCAAAGACAAAAAACAGTTCATCCGCATCCGTGGTGCGAATGAACACAACCTGAAAAATATCAGTCTGGATATCCCGCGGAATCAGTTTGTGGTGCTGACGGGACTTTCCGGGTCGGGGAAATCTTCGCTGGCGTTTGATACGATCTATGCGGAAGGACAGCGCCGCTATATGGAGTCTCTTTCCTCGTATGCACGGCAGTTCCTGGGACAGATGGAAAAGCCGGATGTAGAGAGCATCGAGGGCCTTCCGCCTGCGATCTCGATCGATCAGAAGACAACGAACCGGAATCCGCGCTCAACGGTCGGCACGGTGACGGAGATTTACGATTATTTCCGGCTGCTGTATGCGCGGATCGGCATTCCGCACTGCCCGAAGTGCGGACGCGAGATCAAAAAGCAGAGCGTGGATCAGATGGTAGACCAGATCATGGCGCTGCCTGAGCGGACGCGTATCCAGCTGCTGGCACCGGTCGTGCGGGGCCGCAAGGGCGAGCATGTGAAGCTGCTGGAGCAGGCGCGGCGAAGCGGCTATGTGCGGGTACGGATCGACGGAAACATGTATGAACTCTCGGAAGAGATTAAGCTGGAGAAGAATATCAAGCACAACATCGAGATCGTGGTGGATCGTCTGGTGGTGAAGCCGGGGATCGAGAAGCGGCTGACGGATTCGATGGAGACGGTGCTGCAGCTGGCGGACGGCCTGGGCTACGTGGATACCGGAGACGGCGAGCTGATCAGTTTCAGTCAGAGCTTCTCCTGCCCGGACTGCAATATCAGTATCGAGGAGATCGAGCCGCGCAGTTTTTCCTTTAACAATCCGTTCGGAGCCTGCCCGGAGTGTACCGGACTGGGCTATAAGATGGAGTTTGACATTGATCTGATGATTCCGGACAAGTCCTTAAGCATTCTGGACGGTGCAATCGTCGTGAACGGCTGGCAGTCCTGCACGGACCCGTCCAGCTTTACCTATGCGCTGCTGACGGCGCTGGCAAAGGAATATCACTTTGACCTCGCGACGCCGTTTGAACAGCTGCCGCCGGATATCCAGCAAATGCTGATCCACGGAACGAATGGACGGTCGGTCAAGGTGCATTATAAGGGACAGCGCGGCGTCGGCGTGTACGATGTGGCGTTCGACGGCCTGATCCGCAACGTGGAGCAGCGCTACCGGGAGACTTCTTCTGATTATACAAAGCAGGAATATGAAAGCTTCATGCGGATTACCCCGTGTAAGGCCTGCCGCGGGCAGAGGCTGAAGCCTTCCGCACTGGCGGTGACGGTCGGAGGAAAAAACATTCATGAGATCACTTCCATGTCGATCGGCGATCTGCAGAAATTTCTGGAGCACATGGAGCTTTCCGGGCAGCAGCTCTTGATCGGTGCGCAGATATTAAAAGAAATCCGTGCGCGTATCGGCTTTCTGATTGACGTGGGACTGGATTATTTAAGCCTTTCACGGGCGACCGGTACGCTCTCCGGCGGTGAGGCGCAGCGAATCCGGCTGGCAACACAGATCGGTTCCGGTCTGGTGGGAGTGGCCTATATCCTGGATGAGCCGAGCATCGGCCTGCATCAGCGTGATAATGACAAGCTCTTGCGCACGCTGAACAACCTGAAAGACCTCGGAAATACTCTGATCGTGGTAGAACACGATGAAGATACGATGCTGGCGGCGGATTATGTCGTGGACATCGGCCCCGGTGCAGGCGAGCACGGAGGCGAGGTGGTCGCCGCCGGTACGGCGGAAGATCTGATGAACTGTCCTGCCTCCATCACCGGAGCATATTTAAGCCGCCGGCGGGTCATTCCGGTTCCGGAGACGCGGAAACAGCCAACCGGCTGGATCGAGATACGCGGCGCGCAGGAAAACAACCTGAAAGACATCAACGTGAAGATTCCTCTCGGCGTGATGACCTGCGTGACTGGTGTGTCCGGCTCCGGCAAAAGTTCTCTGATCAACGAGATTTTGTACAAGCGGCTGGCCCGGGATCTGAACCGCGCCCGCACGATCCCCGGAAAGCATCGTGCGATCAGCGGCATCGGCCAGCTGGACAAGGTGATCAATATCGATCAGTCGCCGATCGGGCGCACGCCGCGCTCGAACCCGGCGACCTATACGGGCGTTTTTGATATGATCCGCGACCTTTTTGCTTCGACCGCGGACGCGAAGGCGCGCGGATACAATAAGGGGCGTTTCAGCTTTAATATCAAAGGCGGGCGCTGTGAAGCCTGCGCCGGGGACGGCATTCTGAAGATAGAGATGCATTTCCTTCCGGACGTCTATGTGCCCTGCGAGGTCTGCCACGGCAAGCGCTACAACCGCGAAACGCTCGACGTGAAATACAAGGGAAAATCCATCTATGACGTGCTGGATATGACGGTGGAGGAGGCACTGAAGTTCTTTGAGCATCTGCCGCAGATCCGCCGCAAGATCGAGACACTGAACGACGTCGGTCTTTCCTATATTAAGCTGGGGCAGCCTTCTACGACCCTTTCAGGCGGCGAGGCGCAGCGCATCAAGCTGGCGACTGAGCTCTCCAGACGAAGCACTGGCAAGACCATCTACATTCTGGACGAGCCGACGACCGGTCTGCACTTCGCGGACGTACACAAGCTCGTAGACATCTTGCGCCGTCTCACCGAGGGCGGCAATACCGTGATCGTCATCGAGCACAACCTGGACGTGATCAAGACTGCGGATTACATCATTGACCTCGGCCCGGAGGGCGGCGACCGCGGCGGCACCGTGATCGCGACCGGTACCCCGGAGGAGGTCGCAAAGAATCCGGTCTCCTACACAGGGGCGTATATTGCGAAGTATCTGAAGGGAAGATGAAACGTTTATGATACGCAGCCACGGCATCCGCAAGCAGACGGTAGGCAGATTTTTGCAGATTTGCCGAGCATAGCTTCCCTTGCTTCGCCATTGTTTGAGCGAAGCGAGTTCCAGCGAAGCAAGGGATAATAAGCGGCGCAGGGCAAATGCAAAAATCAACGTGTCTGCGGTGGATGCCGTGGCTGCGTATTTGTTATCTGTCGCAGGCAGCATACACACGAAAAAACCTGACTTGCGTCAGGTTTTTTCAGGAAAGAGAAAAATTTGGGTTGAAAAATGTTTTGCCCTGTCAGGGTTGGCTTCCCCATTCAGGAAATGTTTGAGGGAGTACTTGGCAGCGTGTGGGGGCTGCCAAGTGTGAGTTATGAAATATATTAGCTCCTCGCTAATACATTGCCCATAATAAAGCATAATTATGAGTAAAGTATGTCGAGTTTATAAAAAAACAGAAAAATAGTTAAGAAAACAGTAAGATGAAAAAAGAATTTCCAATTTGCGGTATAGTGTGTTAAGATGATGGAAATATTCATGATATGGGAATTCGCGTGTATGATATGGGAATTCGCGTGTACTGTATCATGTAACCGGTAAAAAGCGTGAAAGGGGTTTGAACTTATGGCAGCATCAGATGTGGGGATTGATCTGGGAACGGCTAGCATCCTGGTATACGTCAGAGGGAAGGGCGTAGTCTTAAAGGAGCCGTCTGTCGTGGCATATGACCGTGATACAAATAAAATTAAGGCAATCGGGGAGGAAGCGCGTCTGATGCTGGGCCGGACACCGGGCAATATCATTGCGGTGCGGCCAATGCGAAAGGGCGTGATTTCCGATTATACTGTGACAGAGCAGATGCTGAAGTATTTTATTCAGAAAGCGATCGGAAGGGTGTCTTTTCGAAAGCCAAGAGTGAGTATCTGTGTGCCGAGCAGCGTGACAGAGGTGGAAAAAAAGGCCGTGGAGGACGCAACGTATCAGGCCGGCGCGCGGGATGTGCATATTATCGAGGAACCGATTGCGGCGGCGATTGGCGCCGGGATTGATATTTCCCGGCCCTGCGGCAATATGATCGTGGATATCGGAGGCGGAACCTGCGATGTGGCGGTGATTTCTCTGGACGGGATCGTGGTCAGCACCTCGATTAAGGTTGCAGGGGATGATTTTGACGATGCGATCGTCAAATATGTCCGCAAAAAATACGGGCTGATGATTGGCGAGCAGACTGCCGAGGAAATCAAGATGACGATCGGTACCGCCTTTGAAAAACCGGAGCCGAAAGTGATGGAAGTCAAGGGGCGCGATCTGGTGACCGGGCTGCCTAAGACGATCCGTGTGACATCGGAAGATACGCGCGATGCGCTCAAAGAGGTGACATCGCAGATCGTCGATGCGGTACACAGCGTACTGGAGCGCACTCCACCGGAACTGGCGGCGGATGTGGTGGATCGTGGAATTGTGATGACGGGCGGCGGATCCCTGTTGGACGGGCTTGAGGAGCTTATTGAGGCGCGGACCGGTATTAATACAATGGTGGCCGAGGACCCGATGACGGCGGTAGCGGTCGGAACAGGGAGATTTGTGGAACTGACGGCTGCTGCGAAAGCGAAACCGATAGAGAATGCATGACATACAGGACCGGAGCGGTAGCGGAGACGGAGCGAGGGAACGTCCCCATTGCTTCTGCGCAGAAGCGGACAGAGACAGAAATAATACAGGCAGCAAAGCAGGATGATGCGGCTGTGGCCGTATGGTAATGTGGGGTAACATGGAGAGACTGGAAGGATACATCGATCATATTATATTTCGAAACAATGACAATGGCTATACCGTATTTGTGCTTGCGGGCGGGAGTACGGAGACTTCTCCTGATTATGCGGAGCAGCCGAAAGGATCCCGTACTCAGGCAGGAGCCGCGCGGGACTCTGAAGAGATTACCTGTGTCGGCACGTTTTCTTACATTGGCGAAGGAGAAAAGGTAGAGCTTCAGGGCGAATTTATTTCTCATCCGTCTTACGGGGAGCAGTTTAAGGTGTCTGAATGCCGGACGATCGCACCCGACGACGCGGAATCGGTCGAGCGCTACCTCGGCTCCGGGGCGATCAAAGGGGTCGGCACGGCACTGGCGGCGAGAATTGTCCGCCGGTTTGGCGACGATACGTTCCGTATCATCGAGGAAGAGCCTGAACGCCTGGCAGAGATCAAAGGGATCAGCGACCGTATGGCGCGTGAGATTGCTTCACAGGTCTATGAAAAGCGGGAGATGCGTCAGGCGATGCTCTTCCTTCAGCAGTATGGCATTTCGACTGCGCTGGCGGTGAAGATTTATCAGAAATACGGCGCGGCCATGTATCAGGTGATCGGAGAGAATCCATATCGGCTGGCGGATGACATTACCGGCGTCGGGTTTCGCATTGCGGATGAGATTGCAAAACGGGCCGGAGTTGCCATCGATTCGGAATACCGCCTGAAAAGCGGTGTTTTTTATGTGCTGCAGCAGGCTGGCGGCAGCGGACATGTGTATCTGCCGAAGGAACAGCTGCTTGCTCGCTCGGGTGAATTGCTCGGAGTACAGCTTGAAAGTATCGATCAGTACCTGATGGATCTGGCGATTGACAAAAAGATCGTGGTAAAGCAGGAAAAAGACCAGACTCGTGTTTATACGGCAGCTTCTTATTACATAGAGATGGATACAGCACGTATGCTGAGTGATCTGAATATTTCCTGTGAGATTGACCGAAGCGTGATTTTAAAGAAGCTTGGTACGATTGAAAAACAGACCGGCACGGTGCTGGATGAAAAGCAAAGGCTGGCGGTCATGGAATCTGCCCGCTGCGGCCTGCTGGTGATCACGGGCGGACCGGGTACAGGAAAAACGACGACGATCAATACTCTGATCGCCTATTTTGAGTCGGAAGGACTGCGCATATCGCTCGCGGCACCGACCGGCCGGGCAGCCAAGCGCATGACAGAGGCCACCGGCTGTGAAGCAAAGACGGTGCACCGGCTTCTGGAGATCAGCGGTCCTGCAGAGAACGGCGGAGGGGAGGGCTTCGACCGCAACGAGGAGAATCCTCTTGACGCAGATGTGATCATCGTAGATGAGATGTCTATGGTGGATATTTACCTGATGCATGCGCTCTTAAAAGCAGTGACGGTCGGTACCCGTCTGATCATGGTAGGGGATGTAAACCAGCTGCCGTCGGTCGGTCCGGGCAGCGTACTCAAAGATATTATCGCTTCGGAACAGGTGACAGTCGTGCGGCTGACGAGAATTTTCCGGCAGGCTTCGGAGAGTGATATCGTGGTGAACGCGCATAAGATCAACCGCGGAGAGCATATCCTGCTGGATAATAAGAGCCGGGACTTTTTCTTCCTGAAACGGCAGGACGCGAACGTGATCATCAGTATTGTGATCCAGCTGATCCGGGAAAAGCTGCCGCATTATGTGAACGCTGATCCGTTCGACATTCAGGTATTGACGCCTACGCGCAAGGGGCTGCTTGGCGTGGAGCGGCTGAATCGGATCCTGCAGGAATACTTAAATCCGCCGGACCGCCGGAAGCGCGAGCATGAGCAGAACGGCACAATTTTCCGCGAGGGTGATAAGGTCATGCAGATTAAGAACAATTATCAGCTGGAATGGGAGATTCGCGGACGTTATGGGATCCCAGTGGAAAAGGGTACGGGGATCTTCAACGGCGACATGGGCGTCGTCCGTGAAATAAATTTGCAGACAGAGCAGATAACAGTTGAATTTGATGAGCATCGCATGGTAGAATATCCGTACAGCGGTCTCGATGAGCTTGAACTCTCGTATGCGGTGACTATTCACAAATCACAGGGAAGTGAGTATCCTGCTGTGGTGATCCCGCTTTTGACCGGCCCCCGTATGCTGATGAACCGCAACCTTCTCTATACAGCCGTGACACGCGCACGCAAATGTGTGACGCTTGTCGGGGATGCGGGTACCTTTGATCAGATGATTGACAACACGGTGGAGTTAAGACGCTACACGGCGCTGGACGAGAGGATCCGTGAATTGTCACAGGACTGATCCTGCCAGGATAGCTGCGGTTTGTTTCGAACTGATCCGAAGAAGCTTCGAAGCACAGAATGAATCGAAAAGACAATCAAAAACACCCGGCGCGAAAGGCAGCGGACATGACAGCAAGGCTTCTGTACCCGCCGCGCTGCCCGGTTTGCGACGAGCTTTGCCCAACGCGAAGCGTTTTTAAATGGGCAAAGCGATTTGCCGCCGACCGAAGGGAGGGGGCGTTTTCCGAGCTTTGCCCTATTAATACTTCTGATCTCGTCTGCGGCAGCTGCCGCGAAAAGCTTCCGTGGGTTACGGAGCCTGCGTGCATGAAGTGCGGCAAGCCGGTGGGCGGTGCAGAGACAGAATTTTGCCGGGACTGTGCACAGACCAGGCATCTTTTTGATCAGGGGAGAGCCGCGTTTACCTATACCGGAGCGATGCGGCACAGCGTATACCGGATGAAGGCGCAGAACAGGCGTGATTATCTGGATTTTTACGCGGCGGCGATGGTGCGTGCCGGCAGCCGGTATCTGGAAGTATGGCGGCCTGAGGTGATCGTGCCTGTCCCGATGCATTGGAAAAAGCGTGCCGCACGCGGGTACAATCAGTCTGAGCTGCTGGCTTTAAGAATCAGCCGCCTGACCGGAATTCCCTGTGATCGGAAACTGCTTCGATGTGTGCATTATACGGGGGTTCAGAAGGAACTGGGCCGTGAGGAACGGCTGCGGAATCTGCGGGGCAGCTTTGAGGTGCGAATGCCTGCAGAAGGACTTTGCCGGCCGGAGTCTGAGCACAGCTCAAATTTGACGGATGCGGGACGTGGGATATCTGCGCGCGTCCTTCTGATTGATGACGTATATACGACCGGAAGTACGATGGATGAGGCCGCAAGAGCGCTCCGCGCAGCCGGTGTGTGGCAGATTTTTTTCCTGGTGTTATGTACTGGCGCGACCGAAATCGAGTAGGAGGCGGTGATTAGCCGCCGTCCTCTCACAGCACCGTGCGTACC
>JAJQHQ010000004.1 GCA_021199655.1 Lachnospiraceae bacterium
TATATGATCGTCTGATGCTAACAGATAATACAAATTCATCAGATTGTTCTGATAATGCTTGAGGTCGCAAATTGCGACCTCAAAAGAAATCCATATCGTGCTGATTACCAAGACGTGCATATAGATACGAGTCATTTCCACTTGCCAGATATGAAAGGGGTGGGTTTTTATGAATCCGGATAAATTGAATCTTAATGAGAAAGACATTCGAAAATTTCACACAGAGCGTTTTGAAGCGGATGTTCCCGTTGAAGAATATCTGGAGACATGTGTGGATGTACCGACATTTGCGGAATATTGCCGCGCCTGTCCAAATTATAATAAGACCTGGTCCTGCCCGGAATTTGATTTTGATCCGCTCGACTACTGGAGAAGATATCAGACGCTTCATCTGATCGGGGAGAAGATTTATCTTCCGGAGTATCTGACCAGCGGGAATTATTCGCCGCAGGAGACAGCGCGAATGACGGCCAGGATTATGGGGATATACAAGAATGATCTGGCAGAAGAACTTTTGCAAATGGAAAAGGAAAAGCCGGGAAGCGTATCCTTAAGCGGAGGATATTGTTCTCAGTGTGCGCGGGAGCAGCGAAGCGATGAGTCGGAAGAACAGATGATTGACAGCAGCTTTTGCACTCGGACAAAAGGCCGGCCCTGCCGCCATTCGGAGCGGATGCGTTATTCAATCGAAGCTCTGGGAGGCAATGTCGGGCTCACTGTGACAAAATATCTGCACCAGAAGCTGCTTTGGATGGAAGAGGGAAAGCTTCCGGAATATTATATGCTGGTGCTGGGACTGTTGTATTAGTGGATTTCGACTATCAAGGCGCACTCTATGACTGTGACTGCGCTGCAGAGGGATGAAATTAACGGGCTGGAGAAAGGTGGTACATATGAATATTTCAAAGAAACGATTTTTATGCCGTCGTGACGGAATGGTAATTCGGGGGCTTGCTTTTATTCCGGAAGGGCAGAACCTCCCGATAGCGATTGTCAGTCATGGCTTTATGGCAAACTACAAGACGACAGAAGGATACGCGAAATTCCTGGCAGAACGGGGATTTGCGGCGTTCTGCTTTGACTTTAACGGCGGCTGCATCCATGGAAAAAGCAACAATGACACGACGAAGATGACTGTATTTACGGAGAAGGAAGACCTGAAGACTGTGATTGCCTACACAAGGAAGCTTCCTTTTGTAAATAAAGATGACATTACCCTGATGGGCTGCAGCCAGGGCGGTTTCGTTTCTGCACTTACCGGGGCGGAGCTTGGGAAAAAGATCCGGCGGCTGATCCTGTTTTATCCGGCACTGTGTATTCCGGATGACGCCAGAGCCGGCAAGATGATGTTTGCGAAATTTGATCCGCAGGACATACCGGACGTGATCCATTGCGGACCGATGAAGCTGGGGAAGGCGTATGCGCAGTCTGTCCTCGATGTGGATGCAATCGAGGCTATCCGTTCGTATGACGGTCCTGTGCTGATCGTCCACGGCACGAGGGATGAAATTGTCGATTACAGCTATGCCTGCAGGGCAGCGGAAGCTTATTCAAATGCGGAGCTTGTGGTAATTCCGGACGGAAAGCATGGATTTTCCAAAGAACATGATAAGATTGCGCTGGAGGCTGTAGAGAAGTTTGTGAAATCATAAGCGGGATTGTAAGAGGAATTGTGATGACAAGGGATAGGTTGTTTTCTTATGTAAAAAAAGAATATGGCGTCGAGCCGGAGAGCAGTGTGTCTGATGAAGAGATTAAGAATCTGATCAATCTGAGTTATCGCCTGACAGATAAGGCAGGATCAAAAGGCAGAGGAGGCAATTAATTGTGGGAACACTCTATTTTGCAAGACATGGTCAGACGGTATGGAATGTAGAAAATAAAATCTGCGGCGTTACGGACATCCCCCTTACAGAACTGGGGCATGAGCAGGCGATTGCACTTGGCAAACGGATCGCGGCTGAAAAACTGCCTGTTGATGAAATCCTGTATTCGCCGCTAATGCGGGCTTCGGAGACAGCGAGACATATTTCGGAGGAGACAGGTATCCCAATGCGGATGGAGCCGCGCCTGAAAGAGCAGAATTTTGGACGTTTTGAATCTACGCCCAGAGATGGACAGGAATTTCGGAATGCAAAGACTCATTTTCTGGATCATTATGATGGCGGCGAGACGATGATGCAGCTGTGTCAGAGGGTGTATAACCTGATCGACGACATCCGGGCAGGCCATCAAACTTATTTGCTGGTGGCTCACAATGGCATTTCCCGTGCGGTTCATTCTTACTTTTATGACATGAGCAATGAAGAGTTTGCTGCGTTCGGAATCAGTAATTGTGAAGTAAAAGCCTATACTTGGTGAAATGATGGTATATGAGGATGAATAATCAATTATTGCAGGGAGTTTATATAGACTGGAATAAAATCAGTGAATCCAGCTATCTCAGAAAGATTGAGGCGTTAAAAGGACTGGATTATATTGAGTTCAAGAAGTCGATTACTTTCTTTGTTGGGGAAAATGGTAGCGGAAAATCAACTGTGCTGGAAGCGATTGCGGTTGCATGGGGCTTTAATCCGGAAGGTGGTACAAAGAATTATCGCTTTTCTACGTATGATTCTCATTCAGAACTGTGTGATGCGATTCGGCTTTCAAAATCACCTCGCCGGGCAGGTTGGGGATACTTTCTTAGAGCTGAGAGTTTTTATAACGTAGCTACGCAGGAAGAAGAATACGCGAAAGGACCGTTTGGTGCGCCATCGGAAGAATTACATAAGAAATCACACGGAGAGAGTTTTCTGCAGATTGCGCAGGACCAATTCAAACCGAATGGGCTGTATATTCTCGATGAGCCGGAAGCAGCATTATCTCCGCAGCGACAGCTGACTCTCCTGATGGAGATTGCCGGTTGTGCGAGTGAAGAATCTCAGTTTATTATTGCTACCCATTCGCCAATTCTGCTGGGGATCCCGGACGCGGAAATTCTTACTTTCGATGACGGGAAGATTCACCCCTGCAGATATGAGGATACAGACAGTTATCAGGTTACGGAGATGTTTATCAACAACCGGGAGCAGCTTTTAAGACGGCTTTTATCTTAAAAGTGTTGATTTCTCTTTTACAGAATCCGCTTCGGACGAAAGTTCAGATAGTCCCCGGAAACCAAATGGTAGGAGATGCCGTGATTATGCTCCGAGGATGCTGTCATGAAATCGGCTTTCCCCGTGGCAATGAGAATACACGACATGCTCGGCATGATATTGCTCCGCAAGCCGTGTAAACGCACTTTTTTTTTTCGAGGATACTGGTGGGAGGGTAGTGCAAAAAGAGGATGAATTTTTTATATCCATCCGCCGTTGCTGCATCGAAGGACTGCTGCAGCCTTGCGATTTCGCGGTCAACCAGTTTTTTTGCGTGAGCCTCCATCTTTTCATCCCAGCCGATGATCCTTCCTCTGCGGTCCAGATAAAAAGGCCCTTCAAAGGTATACCCCTTTGTCCCAACGAGAGCATAGTCCTTGTATGAATAATAATTATTCTGCAAAAATGAAAGCCGGCCCTGATATTCCCGGTTCAGCCGTTCGGTTTTTTTCGCATCCCAGAACATATCATGATTGCCCCTGAGCAGGATTTTGTTTCCCGGCAATGCCTCAATGAACGCCAGATCCTCGCGGCATTCTTCTAAATTTTTGCCCCAGGAATGATCCCCGGTGATCACGAGCGTATCCTCCGGGCGGATCAGCCGGGAACAGTTGTTTTTGATTTTCTTTTCATGATTTTTCCAGACACTTCCAAATTTGTCCATGGATTTATCTGCCTGGAAGGAAAGGTGGAAGTCTCCGATTGCGTATAATGCCATAGCTGCGTCCTTTTTCATTCTCAGCAGAGCCAGTTGCTCGCTGACTAAGAAAATTGATAAACTGGAACGGGATGATGTAATCCTCACAGAAAATGATACTTCCCTTTTCCATATCCGGGTACTGGTTCTATAATACCTTGTTTTACCATTTCACGGATCAAAGCAGAGCTTCTTGTCGGTTTCAGCCCAAGTACCCGTTGAACATCTGACCTGCCAAACACTGTCTGTGAACTTAGTGTGGTCAGCAGTTTCAGGACATGATCAGCAGTTTTAGATGTAAAGCGTTTCTCAATGTTTGCTTTCCGGCTTTCAATGTTCGCTTCCTGACTCTCAATGTTCGCTTTTTGAGCGTCAATGTTCACTTCTTTCGGTGCTTTGAAAGTGCCACTGATATGCATTGCTTGTCAGCCTCTTCAGTGCGGTCTCCCGTATGATTAGCAGAATTTTCCTCGTAATATGTCTGCAGCAATTCGTTCGCTTCTTCAAAAGATATTTCCCCTTCTATGTTTCGAACGGCAGTGTGCAGCAGATATTCCGATGTTTTTAATCCATCAACGGCCTGCAAACCAATAGCGGTATGCCAGGCATATCCTTTTTCCCTTTTATCTGGCTCAGAATCTTTGATATATTCCTTAAACGGATCTTTATTCACGTTCTGTCACCTTATCCTTTCCTAAACCGCCGATAAACTGGAAGTTATCGCCATACTTGTAAATTTATAACTCTGTTTTTCCTTTAC
>JAJQHQ010000091.1 GCA_021199655.1 Lachnospiraceae bacterium
AGAGCAACCGGCTCATAACCGGTCGGTCCTGGGTTCGAGTCCCCGAAGGTCCACTTATGTAATATGTTTTGCAGGTGATGATTGATATAGCGATATGGCCCAGTGGCTCAGTTGGTTAGAGCGCCGCCCTGTCACGGCGGAGGTCGTGAGTTCGAGTCTCATCTGGGTCGCTGAGCATGGGGATAGAATCCCTGTGCTCGCTTTGTCTGAACCATTGTTTCAGTGTTTCATTTAAAACTCTGACATGATTTAAAAGTTCTGAAACAATTTGCCGGCTTGGCGGAATTGGCAGACGCAAGGGACTTAAAATCCCTCGAGGGCAACTTCGTACCGGTTCAAGTCCGGTAGCCGGCATTTTTGAATAAAAAGATACCGATGGTTGATAATAAACAGCAGGCACTTTGTGTCCGCTGTTTTTTTCTTTCCTTCTGCTTTTCCCGTAACTGTAAAAGTACTGAGCCAAACGTTATAAACGAAAGAAAAACGCTTCGCGGAGCGATTCTTTTTACATTTTTAATGAGGTGGTGACCATGAAGAAATTTTATCGGATTACGGCGGATCTTGCGGCGGATGTATG
Source organism: Lachnospiraceae bacterium (assembly GCA_021199655.1). Classification (GTDB taxonomy): domain Bacteria; phylum Bacillota; class Clostridia; order Lachnospirales; family Lachnospiraceae; genus Choladousia. The sequence goes on from JAJQHQ010000091.1 coordinate 578, forward strand.
CTGCGGCCTGCTGCTTGCTGCCGCATTCTATTGCTTTGCGATACCGGCAGATTTTCCGATGGCAGGCGTTTCCGGCCTGTCGCTGATTTTTTACCATATGCTGGGGCTCCCGGTCGGAGTAATGACGATTGTTTTAAACATCCCCATCGCGATCTGCTGTTATCGAACGCTCGGAAAACGATTTTATATCAATTCTCTGAAAACAACATTGATCACATCGCTGATCATCGATGCAGCAGGCCCGGCTCTTCCGGCCTATCATGGAGAACGTATTCTTTCTGCAATCTGTGCGGGGGTGTTTTGCGGGGTAGGCTATGCGCTTGCTTTTATGAGAAATTCTTCCACGGGAGGTTTTGATTTTATCATGATGACAGTACGCCATTACCGTCCGCATCTTTCCCTGGGGCGAATTGCGTTTACTCTGGATGTCACGGTGATCCTGATCAGCGGGCTGCTTTTCGGGGATGTTGACACGGTGATTTTTGGAATTATTCTCAACTATATTTATACGACTGTTCTGGATCGCGTACTCTATGGCACAAGTTCCGGCAAACTGACACTGATCGTGACGGATGTTCCGGCGAAAATGATTCAGACGATTGATGAAAAAGCCGGGCGGGGCTCGACTGTTTTAAAGGCTGCAGGGGGCTACAGCAAAGAAGATAAGAGTGTTGTCATGTGCGCAAGCGGGAAAAAAGAAATGTACCGGATCCGGAAGCTGGCGCATGAAGTGGATGAGAGTGCCTTTGTGATTATTCTGGAATCCAATGAAGTGATCGGTGAGGGATTCCGACTGCCGGGAGATATGAACCCCGCATAAATAATATGGCTTCTTCGTGAAAATATACTTGCGCAGGCAGGTGTTCGTTTGATAGAATGATCCTACGTTATCTTTATTTCAGAGATTCAGACCGTAACGAACAATTGATGCAGGAAAATATCTGATTTTTATATCCGATATCATCAAAATGGAAGAATTGCAGCGGATAGACCGTAAGGAGGATTTATGGGTATGGACGTAAAAGAACTTGTGAAAGCGAACCGCAGCTATCGGGGATATGATGAGAAGCGGCGGGTAAGCCGTGAGGAACTGCTCCAAATGGTGGATTGTGCGCGTCTGACTGCTTCCAGCGTGAATCAGCAGCCACTGCGGTATTATCTGGCTTATGAGAAAGAAGATGTGGATCGCATACAGCCGCTGACGAAATGGGCGAGAGGTCTGCCGGATATGGAACTTCCGCATAAGGGTATGTGCCCGACGGCGTTTGTTGTGATCTGTCAGGATACGCGGGTATGGGAGTCAACGGCCCGTTTTACACGTGATGTGGGGATCGCGGCGCAGACGATCCTGCTCTCCGCGACGGAGATGGGGCTTGGAGGCTGTATGATCGGCAACTTCAGCCCGGCACAGATTTCTGAGGCGGCGCAGCTGCCGGAATATCTGACTCCGCTTCTTGTGGTGGCAATCGGGAAACCGGCGGAAAAGGTAGTGCTGACAGAGATCGGACCGGAGGAACCGACAAATTATTATCGTGATGATAATGATGTTCATTATGTGCCGAAACGCAGGTTGGAGGATATTGTGATCAATTGAGCTATAAGACGGAACGTAACTGTGAAGGGACTGAACAGCTGCGACGGAACCAAAAACGATACGCGCACATATACTGTGAAAAAGGGAAAGTGTGCCGTACGAGAATCTGAGAGGAGCTTTGATGATAACGAATGTGTTGCCCGGCCTGCTGATTCCTTTTCTCGGTACGACTATGGGAGCTGCATGCGTGTTTTTCCTGAAAAATGAATTAAGACCCGGGCTGCAGAAAACGCTGCTTGGTTTTGCTTCCGGAGTAATGGTGGCTGCTTCTGTGTGGTCGCTGCTGATCCCGGCCATGGAAATGTCGGAAAATCTGGGAAGCCTGGCCTTTTTTCCGGCACTCATCGGCCTGCTCATCGGTTTTGCTTTTTTGCTTGTTATGGATATGCTGATTCCGCATCTGCATCTGGACAGCGATTGTGCGGAAGGCCCTTCCTGCAGTTTGTCGAAGACGACGATGCTGCTGCTTGCTGTGACGCTGCATAACATTCCGGAAGGAATGGCGGTCGGCGTCGCATTTGCAGGTGCGCTCTCCGGTCAGGCACAGATCACGGGGGCGGCAGCGCTGGCACTTTCGGTAGGAATTGCAATCCAGAATTTTCCTGAAGGAGCCGTGATCAGTCTTCCGCTTCGAAGCAGTGCAAATATGAGCCGGACAAAAGCATTTGTCTTTGGAATGCTTTCCGGGATCGTGGAGCCGATCGGTGCGGCGCTGACGATCCTGCTTTCCGGGTTTGTGACGCCGTTTCTGCCTTATCTGCTGGCGTTTGCTGCTGGTGCGATGCTTTATGTGGTTGTAGAAGAACTGATTCCGGAGGCATCGACGGGGGAACACAGCAATCTGGGAACGATCGGATTTGCGGCGGGGTTCGCTTTGATGATGGTACTGGATGTGGCGTTGGGGTAAACTATTTTGTACAGTACCTCGCACCTGCTGCAAGGTACGTATGAAAGTGTATATTTTACGCGCCGGGATGATATCCGGAAAAATGATAACGTTCCGATGAAGAACAGTTCGCAAAAATCCGCAAAGGACTCAAAAAAACTGGTTGACAATCGGGGCATCCTGTAATATAATACATTTCGCGTCAAGCGCCAGGACGCCTTGATACGCTGCTTCGGGGTGTGGCTCAGCTTGGCTAGAGCGCCTGGTTTGGGACCAGGAGGTCGCAGGTTCGAATCCTGTCACCCCGATCTTCCAATCTATAATACATGCGGGTGTAGTTCAATGGTAGAACACCAGCCTTCCAAGCTGGACACGTGGGTTCGATTCCCATCACCCGCTTTTTGAGTCTGTAGCTCAGTTGGATAGAGCAACGGCCTTCTAAGCCGTGGGTCGGGGGTTCGAATCCCTTCAGGCTCGTTTCCATTTATATCATTTTTATATGGCGGACGGGTTCGGCTCGTTGATTTGAATGAGGAAATGGACATTATGGTGGGTATAGCGCAGCTGGTTAGCGCGCCAGATTGTGGCTCTGGAGGCCAAGGGTTCGAATCCCTTTATCCACCCTGTTTTTATCCTGCATCGCGCTCCGATGCAGGATTTTGTTCATTATTGGGCTATCGCCAAGCGGTAAGGCACAGGACTTTGACTCCTGGATTCGCCGGTTCGAATCCGGCTAGCCCAGCTTAAGCCATCACAGTCGAACACACTTGAGGCAGGCTTTTTATCACCATTCGTAACTGTTCAGTCCCTTCACAGTTACGGGAGTTTGCTTGCGGCCATGACGGAATTGGCAGACGTGCAGGATTTAGGTTCCTGTGGGAGACCGTGTGGGTTCGAGTCCCACTGGCCGCACTCTAAAAAAGCCTTTATTTAAGCGGTTTCTCCATTTTCATCTTGCATGTGATATTTCGTGTGCACCTCTTCTACATCGAGTCTCTCGACTCTCTTTTGATCAGGATCATCTGCAGGATTTCCAGCTGGTCGTTGATCTTAAGCCGGGAAAATTCATCCAGCAGCACACGCTGCTCCCTGCTTAAAAGTCTGGCTTCTACGCCGCGGATCAGGGAATCCATGCTGACACAGTAAATTTCAGTCAGCCGGATCATTACCTCCATCGGCGGCATCCGGGTACCGTTTTCATAATTGCTGTAGGTCTGCCGCTGTATATTGAGAAGATTACTGATTTCCTGCTGTGTGTAATTTGCCTTTGTACGCAGCTCCCGCATTTTTTCATGTATACCGGTTTTTCCATTTCCTTTTTCTCCATTTCGTATTCTCTGATGAGGTGAATGATACAAGGGACAAAAGATCAGGAATAGGTAGTATCATCGTAACTATTCAGGACAGTACCTCGCACTCGCTGCGAGGTACGTATGAAAACTTAT
>JAJQHQ010000096.1 GCA_021199655.1 Lachnospiraceae bacterium
GATGATCTGGCCTTTAAAATTACGGCAGAAGTGATTGTAGAAGGATGAGATCAGATAAAAAGAATTTGTATACTGACCTTATAATCCCCCTGAAAATGGCGTAAATAAGCAAAAACTGTCTTGACAAACAGCCTGCCGTTCGTTAAGATGGAAAAAGATTGAAAAAGGTATTGAGAAAGAGGAGTACGCATTGCAGTGCCGACAGAGAAGAGGGTTCATAGGCTGGAAGACCTTCCGGGATGACGGATGCGGAACGTGGCTTTCGAACTGAATGGCTGAAGCTGTTTGAAGATGATTTCAGATGGTTATTCTTTTATGAGGAGTAATTTTCGGAAAGGTATTCATACTGGCAAAGGTGTGAAGACCACAGGATTCGGACAGTGAGTAAGGCATTCCGGGATTTCCCGTTACAGAAAACATGAGATACAGACTGAATTCTCCGGAAATCTGCCAAAATCGGCGGCAGGAGATGTGTCTGTAAGAAAAGGTGGTACCGCGAGACATTCGCCCTTTGTATGCTTGTGCATATAGAGGGCGTTTTCATTTGCGCACGGCCGCAAAATGAATGTATCGGCATATCGTGCGCACGGCAGAGGCAATAGCCGCCCTGCCTGATTTCATATTTAAGGAGGAGCATATGAGCAAGGAACTGGCAAAGACGTATGACCCGAAAGGGCTGGAAGACCGAATCTACCAGAACTGGCTGGATAAGGGGTACTTCCACGCAAAGGTGAACCCGGACAAGAAACCGTTTACGATCGTGATTCCGCCGCCCAACGTGACCGGACAGCTGCATATGGGACATGCGCTGGATGAGACGATGCAGGACATCCTGATCCGTTTTAAGAGGATGGAAGGTTATGAGACGCTCTGGCAGCCGGGCACGGACCACGCCGCGATCGCGACGGAGGTAAAGGTGACGGAAATGCTGAAAAAACAGGGCATCGACAAGGACGAGATCGGCCGTGAGGAATTCTTAAAACACGCTTGGGCGTGGAAAGAGGAATACGGCGGAAAAATCACGAACCAGCTGAAAAAGCTCGGCGCATCTGCAGACTGGGAGCGTGAGCGTTTTACGATGGATGAGGGCTGCTCCAAAGCAGTTGAGGAGGTCTTTATCCGCCTTTATGAGAAAGGTTATATTTACAAGGGCTCCCGCATTATCAACTGGTGCCCGGTCTGCCAGACCTCCATTTCGGACGCAGAGGTAGAGCATGTCGATCAGGACGGCTTTTTCTGGCACATCAATTATCCGGTAGTCGGGGAACCGGGGCAGTTTGTTGAGATCGCGACGACACGTCCGGAGACACTGCTCGGCGATACCGCGGTGGCGGTGAACCCGGACGATGAACGCTACACACATCTGGTCGGGAAAATGCTGGAGCTGCCGCTGACAGGACGTCAGATTCCGGTAATCGCGGATGAGTATGTTGACAAAGAATTCGGAACCGGCTGCGTGAAGATCACGCCGGCACATGACCCGAACGACTTTGAGGTGGGCAAGCGCCACAACCTGCCGGAGATCAACATCATGAACGATGACGCGACGATCAACGAGCTGGGTGGGAAATATGCCGGCATGGACCGTTATGAAGCGCGCAAGGCGATGGTACAGGATCTGGACGAGATGGGCCTGCTGGTAAAAGTGGTTCCGCACTCGCACAGCGTCGGCACGCATGACCGCTGTAAGACCACGGTCGAGCCGATGATCAAGCCGCAGTGGTTCGTGCGCATGAAGGAGATGGCGGAGCCCGCGATCGCGGCCCTGAAACGCGGAAAGATCAACGTACCGGGAGCAGATCTCGCCTCGGAGATTGCCAATGAGACAAAGGAGAGCGCGGATCAGGAAGCTGCTGAGAATGCTGCGGCAGATGGCTCCTCTCAGGAAGCTGCGGCAGACGGATATGATTTCGAGGGCACATTGACTTTTGTTCCGGATCGTTTTGATAAGACCTACCTGCACTGGCTGGAAAACATCAAGGACTGGTGCATTTCCCGTCAGCTCTGGTGGGGACACCGGATTCCGGCTTACTACTGCGACGACTGCGGCGAGACGGTCGTGGCGCGCGAAATGCCGAAGATCTGCCCGAAATGCGGATGCACACATTTTAAACAGGATGAGGACACGCTGGATACCTGGTTCTCTTCCGCACTCTGGCCGTTCTCGACACTGGGCTGGCCGGATAAGACGCCTGAGCTGGAATATTTTTACCCGACTGATGTGCTGGTGACCGGATATGATATCATTTTCTTCTGGGTCATCCGCATGGTATTTTCCGGGATTGAGCAGACCGGCAAGGTGCCGTTCCACCATGTGCTGATCCACGGTCTGGTGCGCGATTCGCAGGGCCGCAAGATGAGCAAATCCTTAGGCAACGGCATCGACCCGCTGGAGATCATCAACCAGTACGGCGCGGATGCGCTGCGCCTGACGCTGATCACCGGCAACGCGCCGGGCAACGATATGCGCTTCTATATGGAGCGTGTGGAAGCGTCCCGCAACTTCGCGAATAAGGTGTGGAATGCGTCCCGCTTTATTATGATGAATCTGGATAAGGCGGATGAGGCCGCTGCGGCGGATGGAAATGATCCGGCCTCTGAATCCGGTGCTGCCGGAACAGGTATCCCGGAGCAGATGGATCTTGCTAAGCTGACCAGCGCGGATAAGTGGATCCTTTCCAAGGTAAACGACCTCGCAAAAGAAGTGACGGACAACATGGACCGTTACGAGCTGGGAATTGCCGTACAGAAGGTATACGACTTTATCTGGGAAGAGTTCTGCGACTGGTACATTGAGATGGTAAAGCCGCGCCTTTACAGCGAGACCGATACCACGAAGGACGCCGCACTCTGGACTTTGAAGACGGTGCTCACCAATGCGTTAAAGCTGCTGCATCCGTTTATGCCGTTTATCACAGAGGAAATCTTCTGTACGCTGCATAACGGAGACGCGCAGAAGGGCAGCACAGCCGCTGCAGGAAGTACCTGCGAGCAAGGCGTGAATGGACCCGGCTGCATTTCTGCAAAGATGCCGGAGATTGCGGAATCCATCATGATTTCTTCCTGGCCGGAATGGAGAGAGGACTGGTGTTTCAAATCCGATGAAAAAGCGGTGGAGACCATCAAAGAAGCCGTCCGCGCCATCCGCAACGCCCGCACCGGCATGAATGTGCCGCCGAGTAAAAAGGCGCAGGTATTCGTCGTATCAGAGAGCGAGGAAATCCGTTCCATTTTCGAAAACGGCAAAGTATTTTTCGCAACACTCGGTTACGCGAGTGAGGTGCATGTACAGGCTGACAAGACAGGCATCAGCGACGACGCGGTTTCGGCGGTGACTCCGGACGCAGTAGTGTATATGCCGTTTGCAGAGCTGGTGGATCTTGATAAAGAGCTCGCCCGTCTGACCAAAGAGGAGGAACGCCTGACCAAAGAACTGGCCCGTGTCAACGGAATGCTTGGCAATGAGAAATTTACGAGCAGGGCGCCGCAGGCAAAGATTGACGAAGAAAAGGCAAAGCTTGCGAAGTACACGCAGATGATGGAGCAGGTGCAGGCGCAGCTTGCAAGACTGAAGAATGCCTGAATCAAGCAAAAATTTAAAAGGTTTCCAGATCAGAGACGGCATCCTTCACCTGCCGGTTTATATGGTCATGTATTTATAAACAAATTTCCCGTGTAACTGTACAGTACTTTCACAGTTACACGGGAGTTTTTTTCAGGATAAATTACCGTAAGTGTCGCACGTCAGTGTGACAGTCTTGCAACCTGTGGAACGATGCAGATTGTTAATAAAACGATATTAAAACAGACCTTGATTTGAGGGGCTGTTCTATGGTAAGCTATAGGTACAACAGGTTAGTTATGCTTTACAGTCTGAGGAGGTGAGTGGTGTGGAAAAGAAAAAAATGCCAATCGGGATAGAAGATTTTGCGGAAATAATTACGCAGGACTTTTATTATGTAGATAAGACTGGCATGATAAAAGAACTCCTGAGCAATTGGGGCAAGGTGAATCTTTTTACCCGTCCGCGCCGCTTTGGAAAAAGCATGAACATGAGCATGCTTAAATTTTTTTTTGAAATTGGCACAGATAAAAGCCTGTTTGACGGGCTGGCGATTTCAAGGGAAACTGAGCTTTGCGAAAAATATATGGGGCAGTACCCCGTAATCTTTATTACACTGAAAGCGACGGAAGCCGGTAATTTTGAGACCAGCCGTAACTTAATTGCGATGGAAATCCGCGATGAGGCTGAAAGAATGAGTTTCCTGGCCAGAAGCGATAAACTTACAGTTAGTGAAAAGGAATCTTATAATAGCCTCCTTCAGAAAGATATAGATGACGAAACACTTTATAGAAGCCTGAAAACATTGTCAGGATTGCTCCAGAAGCATTATAGAAAAAAAGTCGTTATACTGATTGATGAATACGATGTTCCGTTGGCAAAGGCAAGTAAGCAAAATTATTACAGGGAAATGGTGTTGTTGATTCGAAATCTGTTCGAACAGGCACTAAAAACCAACTCCGCTCTTGAATTTGCAGTATTGACAGGCTGCCTGCGAGTGTCGAAGGAGAGCATCTTCACAGGACTCAACAATCCAAAGATGTATACACTACTCGAGGCAGAGTGTGATGAGCAGTTCGGCTTTACGGATGAAGAAGTTCAGGAAATGCTGGCATACTATGGCTTAAGCGAGTATTACGACATAACGAAAGAATGGTATGACGGATACAAAATCGGGCGTGCCAATGTATATAATCCCTGGGATGTTATTAACTGGTGCAACCAGCTTCTAACGAACCCCAACAAGGTGCCCAAGAGTTACTGGGCAAATTCCAGTGGTAATGAGGAAGTGCAGAAATTCGTACAAAAGATGGGCAACGGGGTTACAAAGACCCAAATTGAAAGGCTGATTTCGGGAGAAACCGTCCAGAAAAAGATAGAAGAACAGCTCACATACGATACGATGTACGACAGCGTTGAAAATATGTGGAGTCTGCTGTATGCCACGGGTTATCTGACCCAGAGTGAAACTCCGTCGGGCAATATGGTGAGACTGACTATACCGAACACAGAAGTCCGCAGCATCTTCAGAGATTTTGTGTTAAAGCTGTTTGAAAAGAAGCTCACTCAGGATGGTGTGACAGTATCAGCTTTTTGTGAAGCTTTAAAGAGCGGTAATGCAGCAGAGACAGAGAGACTGTTCGCAGCATTAATGAAGAACACAATCAGCGTCAGAGACACAGCCGTTAGAAAAGAGTTCAAGGAGAGCTTCTATCATGGCCTTCTTCTTGGCATCCTGGGCTTTAAAGACGGCTGGAGTGTTGACTCGAACAGGGAATCCGGTGATGGGTACTACGATATTGCAATTGAGATTGAGGATGAAGAGATTGGTATTATCATCGAAGTGAAGTATGCAGAAAATGAACAGTTTGAAAGGGAATGTCAAAAGGCATTAAAGCAAATTAACGACAATGATTATACCGCACAACTCAGGGAAGACGGCATGAGAACCCTATTGAAGTATGGGATTGTATGCTATAAGAGCAAGTGTAAGGTTGTTATTGAACGAGTAGAATAAACAGCATTTTGGGGGCTGACCCGGTAAAAACACTTGCTGAAAAAGAAAAAACAGGCGGAATGAAATGTCCGAATCGCAGGATAGCGAAACGGGCATTTTTCATATATATGCAGGCCTTACAGGTTGACAAATTCCCGTGCAACCGTTCAGTATCTTCGCGGCCACACGGGTTTTTTTTACGATAAATTTCCATAAGTGTCGCACGTCAGCGTGACTGTTTTGCTTATGCTTTCGACCAGCGTACTCCCGGAATAGTGTTTCAGCGCCTTTATTGCAAGTCACGCAGTGGTCATTTCTGCGTCGATCAGCTGCACATACATGTACTCGCCCTCATAGTAGGTATCAAAAATGCCGCTGACGGTAATCTCGCTGCCGAGCTCCGGGTAATCGTCCGGATAGGAGAAATCCCCGTCCAGCACAAACTCAATTCCCTGCGAGCAGCAGGCCGTAGCATCCGCGATCAGGCACGCATAGTAGATTTTCGCTTCCCCTTCATACACGGAAAATGTTCCGGACATCCGCACTGTCTTTCCCTCATATTTATCCGGGTTTGTCATCATATTGCTGACCTCCGCGTAGACCACGGTGCTGCTTAAGGAAGTCAGATCCACGTCAAAGTCGGTATAAGCGGAAGTGGAATCGTTTTCTGTGTCAGTTGCTCCGTCAGTTGTTCCGCAGCCGGATAAATTGCAGACCAGAAGCACAAAGATCATGAGCATCGCAATTCTTTTTGTTATTTTTTTCATCAGTGTTTTCCTCCAATCATAAAACAGTTCAATACCTTCACAGTTACCTGATCATACCAATAATTGAAAACAGCAGGAATCCGGCAAGATCCACTGCCACGATCGTGGAACCAACGGGCGTGCCTGCCAGTATGGAGATCACCATCCCCAGCAGGGCACACACAACGGAAATGACAGCTGAGCAGATCGTTACGCCCTTAAACGTTTTAAAGACTCTCATGGCTGAGAGCGCCGGGAAGATGACAAGCGCGGAAATCAGAAGAGAACCGACCAGATTCATTGCCAGCACTATGATCACCGCTATGATGACAGCAATGATCAGGTTATACAGATCCGCCTTTGTCCCGGTCGCTTTCGCAAAGTTCTCATCAAAGGTCACCGCAAAAATCTTATTATAGAAGAAGATAAAAGCGCCCACCACCAAAATGGAAAGAACGACGCAAAGCCAGACCTCCGTCTGATTCAGGGTAAGGATGGAGGTGGAGCCGAACAGGGTGCTGCACACGTCCCCGGAGAGGTTGGAGCTGGTGGAAAACAGGTTCATCAGCAGATATCCGAATGCCAGTGAGCTGACCGAGATCATGGCAATGGCAGCATCTCCTTTTATCTTTGTGTTGTTTCCTGTCCGCAAAAGCAGGATCGCGGCGATGATCGTAATGAGCAGCACCACCGGCATATCGTTGGTAAAATTGAATACCGCCGCCAGACACATTGCTCCGAAGGCCACATGAGAAAGGCCGTCTCCGATAAAGGAAAACCGCTTCAGGACCAGCGTCACGCCGAGAAGCGAGGAGCAGAGCGCGATCAGAGTGCCGACGATCAGCGCGTACTGGACAAACGGATACTGCAGATAAAGCGACAGTTTATCAAAAATTGTCATCTCTTATCACCTCCCTCCGGAGTAAAGAACCGGCCGGCATCACTTTTTTGGTATTCCTCTTTTGTACCGAAGAATACAGAATGTCCGATATGGAGAATATGGCTGGCATATTGAAGTGCCGCCTGCATATCATGGGAAACCATGATGATCGTGATCTTATCTTCGCGGTTCAGTTCCTCAATCATCTGGTAGAAATCCGCGGAAGCCTTTGGGTCAAGCCCGGTCACCGGTTCATCCAGAAGCAGCAGGGTTTCCGTGGCGCACAGCGCTCTTGCAAGCAGGACACGCTGCTGCTGGCCGCCGGAAAGCTCGCGGTAGCAGCGCCCCGACAGATTGCTGATATGAAGCCGTTCGATCGCCGCGCGCGCCCGCTCCTTTTCTGCCTTATTGTAAAACGGGCGCAGCCCGCATCGGCTCTGGCAGCCGGAGAGTACGATCTCCCACACAGAGGCGGGGAAATCCTTCTGCGCGTCTGTCTGCTGCGGCAGATAACCAATCTGATTCTGTGTCAGGCCGTCGCCCGTCAGGATCTGACCGGATACCGGCGGCATCAGCCCCAGCAGAGTTTTCATCAGGGTGCTTTTTCCGGATCCGTTTTCACCGACGATACACAGATAGCTTCCCGGTTCCACCGTGAAATTCAGATCAGAAAGGATTGTTTTTCCATCATATCCCAAAGACAGGTTCTGACAGGTAAGTAACGCCATGATTTTGCCTCCTTAGTTCAACGCCTGCGTCAGCACGTCAAGATTGCTTTCCATAAGGGAAAGATATGTCGCTCCAGCTTCCACGTCGGCAGATACCGTAGACTGCATGGAGTCCATGGAAAGAATCTGAATATTATCACTGCTTGCTGTGGAAACGATGGTTTCTGCTATACTGTGGTCTGTCCCATCAATTGTCAGGACAGTGGTAAGTCCAAGCTCATCCACCTTTCCGGCAAGGAAGGCAATCGTTTCAAAGCTGGCCTCTGACTCGGCAGAGCATCCTGAAAAGGCCGCGTAATAATCCAGCCCGTAATCATCCGCCAGATAACGGAACGGGAAGCGGTCGCCAAAAAGGAGAGTGGTGCAGGTCGCGGCGGATACCGCCTCCTCATATTGTGTGTCCAGCGCATCCAGTTCTTCCAGATAAGCCTGTGTGTTTGCCGCGTAGGTATCGGCGTTGACTTCGTCCATCTCACAGAGCCGGTCGCAAATATACTGACAGATCACCTCCGCGTTTTTCAGAGATAGCCAGACATGCTCGTCATATTCGGTTTCGCCGTCTTCGGCATCTTCATCGCCTTCTTCCTCTTCCTCAGCTTCCATGCCTTCCACCATTTCTTCCTCTTTGACGGAATCCCCGAGAACGTCAAGAAGATTGATCACGGTCATATCCGTATTGGTGACAGTCGCCAGCGCTTCCTCGACCCAGTCGTCTGATTCACCGCCGACATAGATGAACAGATCACAGTTGGAGATCGTGACAAGATCCTCTACGGTCGGCTGATAGCTGTGCAGATCCACGCCGCTGTCAAGCAGCATGGTCAGATCCGCCTGCTTTGCGGTTTCACCGAGGATCTGTTTGACCCAGTCATATTCGGGAAAGATGGTAGTGACGATGCTTAAGGTTTTCGCATCCGATTCGCCGTCAGAAGCGGCAGCTCCGATCGAACAGCAGTTGAACAAGCCTGCTGCCAGAGTCAGGCAGAGTAACATGGATAATTTGTTATGCATAAAAAATAACCTCCGTATTTTGATTCGCAGAATGCGCGAATGATATTAGACGTTAATGCACAGGGGCGCAGCGGGAATTATGCCGCTAAAGAGTCCGTGCCCCGTGCGTGAGTAAGGGTTCAGTCGCCCTGTTCGATTATCTGCAGGCATACCGCGCATGTCTTTGCATGGATTGCAGAGATCGTATGAAAACGCAGCCTTCGTTTGAGACGGCAAAAATCCGCCCTGGAAATACTGCCTGCGCAGCCGGACATATTCATTTGTATTTGTATGAAAAAACACATGGAAAAACAAGGGGTTCAGACATTACCCCCTGTAAAAGAGAATCATTCAATTGGAAAGTTTGACCTTTAAGGAAACAAGTGTATCGGAAAAACTAAAAACAGAAAGCGGCTTTACAGCCGAAGTACATAACGCGGGAACAAAAAGAACCGCTGCGATCACTGCGGCTGCCAGAGAAAAACCATGTAAGGTGTTTTCACAGGCTGCAATCTGCTCGCAGATCGGGCATTGTTCGCCAAAACAATGGTGGTTGGCATTTTTCACCACATAGAAAGAGGAGAAGCACATTACAAATAAAAGTACCAGAGCAATCACGAATGCTGCCGCACGGTTTTTCTGATTTATCTTTGTCATGGCCAATTCCTCCCTCCCCGGTGGATCGGTCGCTTTTTGTGTTTTTACGAGCGATTCTGCCGAAAATTTCCACTGCAATGTTTTTTCTGAATTATAGCCATCTGTTTTCCAAAAGTCAACAGGTAAAAGGGAATGATGCGGTTTTCACAGTTTTTTCGGAAATTTGCAACATTCGAATGTAGAAAAATACGGGGATGTGTTGTAATGAAAAGTAAATTCATGCTTGCGAAAGTATTGACTTAGTAATGATATTGCATTATATTAGCAGCAGGAGAATGGAGGTGCGAGAATATGGCAAGTACAATTCAGATCAGAGTGGACGATGATTTAAAGAAAAAGTCTGACAGGCTTTTTAAGGACTTAGGAACCGATACGACCTCTGCAATCAGAATATTTTTGACACAGGCTGTTGCCAATAATGGATTTCCGTTTGAAATCAGGAAAAAACCGTTGAATCTGTATACGGCTATGACGGAGGATGAAATGCTGGAAGGGTTAAGCCAGGCAAGAGAACATAGCGAAAAAGGTATGCAGAAAGAAGCAACAGCTGTTATTTCTGAGATGAGGACAAAGTATGGATTATAATGTAATAGTAACATCAGATGCAGAAAATGAACTGGACTGTTATATTCAGTATTTACTTTATGAAAAAAGAAATGAACAGGCTGCTGCGAATTTGTTAGATGGTTTTGAGAAGACAGTTCAGGCTCTGTCGCATGTTGCGGGGAGCCTGAAGCCCTGTGATAATCCGCGTTTAAAAGAGCACGGGTATAAGAGAATTAATTTCAGGAATCATAGATACTTTATGCTGTTTCGGGTAGAAGGAAAAGAGGCAATCGTGGATGCTCTTTTTCATGAATTGCAGGATTATGAAAACAGAATGCATTGATTATTGAAAGATGCACCTCAAAAGGTGCATTTCAAATGTAAATCAATCTGATAATTTAGCAGCGAAGCAAAAGACGAAGGAGGAATCAGCGTGGCATCCGCAAACATGGAAGAGAACGCGTTACTTAATATAGAAGATGAATATGTAGAGCAGATGTTTCTCGGGCAGATTGAGAACCCGATCGCCATGTCAGGACTCTCGCTTTCACAGGTGGAACAGATCATCGATCAGATGGTGGAATACAAAAAGCTGCGGATGATGTACACCTGTGCGTTAAAGGAGATACGGACCAAATTTGACGTGCTCAATACGGAATTCAGCGTCCGCTATCAGCGGAATCCGATCAATTTTATTACCACGAGGGTGAAGAGCACGCACAGTATTTTTGAAAAGATGCGCAGACAGGATCAGAAACTTTCGATGAGATGTCTGATAGATAATATCAACGATATTGCCGGAGTGCGCGTGATCTGTTCTTATGTCGATGATATTTATCTGCTGGCGCAGGCCCTGATCGCGCAGGATGATATCCATTTGCTGCGGGAAAAGGATTATATTTCCAACCCGAAGCCCAACGGATACCGGAGCCTGCATCTGATCGTCAGTGTGCCGGTCTTTTTTACCGACCAGAAAAAGGACATGAAGGTGGAGGTACAGATCCGCACGATCGCGATGGATTTCTGGGCGAGCCTGGAGCACGAGATGAAATACAAAAAGAATATTCCGGATCAGGACAGGATTGCGGAGCGCCTGAAAAACTGCGCAGATGTAATCTCAGAAACCGATATGACGATGCTGGATCTTCGCAGAGAGATTGAAGCTGCTGGAGAGACGGAAAAATCAAAGGACATGGAACAGGATATCGAAGCCCTTGAAGTAGAACAGCTTCTGGAAAAGATCAAGAGGCTGGACGATCCGATTCTTTAAAATGGAAATTATTTACGACAGGTCGCCGCACCTGCTGTAAAAATCATAGGAGTTTCTGAATGCGGTGTATTATACATCGGGAGGTAGCAAGGCGTGCTGCAGTTCATTTTCGGCAATTCCGGCAGTGGGAAATCCCACTGCCTTTATCAGAAAATCATAGAAGAATCCCGCCTGCATCCGGAACGCAGCTATCTGGTGATCGTGCCGGAGCAGTTTACGATGCAGACACAGCGGGATCTGGTGATGCTGCATCCGGACAGAGGCATCATGAATATTGATGTTTTAAGCTTTCGAAGACTGGCGCACCGTGTCTTTGAGGAAGTGGGTGCGGACCAGAGGACGGTGCTCACGGAGACGGGTAAAAATCTGATGATCCGCCGTGTAGCGGAGCAGCAGAAGGACGAACTGCAGGTACTCGGCGCGCGGATGAACCGTACCGGGTATGTCTCGGAGGTAAAATCCATCCTTTCCGAACTGATGCAGTATGAGATTTCGGATACGGATCTGCAGAATATGCTTGATTCCGTGGAAAACCGCCCGCTGCTGCACGCTAAGCTGGAAGACATCCGGGTGCTCTATCGCGCGTTTCTCGATTATCAGCGGGAGAGGTTTATGAAGCCGGAGGAACTGCTGGAGGTGCTCGCACAGGTGGCCGGACGCTCAGAACTTTTGCGGAAAAGTGTGCTGGCGTTTGACGGATACGCCGGATTTACGCCCTCGCAGCTTACGGTCTTAAGAGAACTGATGCGCGTCTGCCCGATGATCTATCTCACTGTGACCATCGATGCCCGGGAGAATTTCTTTGGAGAAATCCGGGAGCATGAACTGTTCGCGCCGAGCCGCCGTCTGATCCGGAGTGTGATGAAATGTGCGACGGATGTGCCGCTGCGGGATGGATTTTCTGATATGGCGGGAAATACTTATGATAATGCGGAATCCGGCTCTTTCGAATCCGGTACTTCCGGTTCCGGAGTTTCTGAATATCCGGGTATTTTTGAAGAGCCGATCGTGCTGGGACCGGGGAAGAACTTCGGAACGGATCGTACTCTTAAAGATTCCCCAATAGAGAGAACGGATGAATCTGATCAAAAAGATCATGACCTCCCGCGTTTCCGAAAGGGCGGAGCCCTGTACCATCTCGAACAGAACCTGTTCCGCAAAAAACAGCGGCCATACAGAGGGAAAGAGATGGAAGCGCCTGATGATGAAGCGCAGCCCGGACAAAATCTGACGGGCAACGTTGATACGCCTCTTCGCGACGAAATTTCTCTGCATGAACTGTCTTCCCCTGCGCAGGAGGTGCATTTTGCGGCGCGCACGATCTCGCGTCTGGTGCGGGAGGAGCACTATCGTTACCGGGAGATTGCAGTGATCGCCGGAGATATGGCTGCGTATGGGAATTATGTCAATAAAATCTTTCCAACCTATGGCATTCCTGCTTTCGTTGACGAGACCAGGCAGCTGCTTCTGAATCCCTGTCTGGAATTTGTGCGCGGGGCGCTCGCGATGGTGCAGCAGGATTTTTCGCGGGAGAGCGTGTTCCGCTTCCTGCGCACCGGCATGGCGGGGCTGACTGCGGATGAAACGGACCGACTGGAGAATTATTGCCTGGCGGCGGGGATCCACGGCCGAAGCAGCTGGGAGCGGGAGTGGACGTGGTGTCCGGCCGAACTGCGGAATGTGACCTGTTCCGCGGAGATTGTTTCCAATACAAAGGGAACGGATGATCTGAGTGATATAGACGGCCGACCAGACAAAACTCCTGTACAGAGCAGTGAACTGAAAATTCAGGAACCTGAGGTTCCCCTTGCGGGTCTTGCCCTGTATAATTCCCTGCGTGCCCGATTCATGGAACGCGCAGGCACATTTGCGAAAGAGATGCAGATCAAAGGACGCCCGCTTTCGGAATACGCGCGCTGCCTCTATCAGCTGCTGGAGGACTGCGGGGTGCAGCAGCAGCTGAAAAACCGGGAAAATGAATTAAGAGCAGCAACCTGCGCAAATTCTATGGATCTGGCGGGCGAATACCGCCAGGTCTACCCGGTTCTGATCGGTCTTCTGGATGAGATGGTCGATCTGCTCGGCGAGGAGACGATGGACTGTGCGGAATTTGCCCAGATCCTGGATGCCGGACTTTCCGAGGCGAAGATCGGGATCATTCCGCCCGGTATCGATCAGGTACAGGTGGGTGATATCCGCCGGTCCAGGCTTGCGAATGTAAAAGTTCTGTTTTTCCTTGGCCTCAATGACGGCTGGGTGCCGTCACGCGGGGACGGCGGCGGGATTGTTTCGGACACAGAACGGGAAATTCTGATCGCGACCGGTGCGAACCTTGCGCCGACGGCACGGGAGAACAGCTATATCCAGAGATTTTATCTGTATCAGAATCTGACCAAACCGCAGGATCAGCTGTATCTGTCCTGGTGTTTAAGCAGCGGCGACGGGACGGCGATGCGTCCTTCTTATTTGGTTGGTACGATCCGCAGACTGTTTCCGGACCTGGAAGTGCATAAGGAGCAGGACGCGGGAACGCTTTTATCACAGGTGACTTCCAGAGAAAACGGCATGCTTTATCTGCTGCATGGGCTGCAGAATCTGCGGACGGGCAGGAAGCCTGTGTGTATGGAAACGGAGCATGCTTTTTCATCATGGCTGGAGCTGTACCGGTATTATCTGAATGATATGGATTACCATGCGCGTGTGCGGACTCTCGCGTGTGCGGCATTTTCAGGCAGACAGGGGGCGGATCCCGAAAAGCTGACCGCACCGACAGCCATGGAGCTCTACCTTCAGTCAGAATCTGGCGGGGAACCGGGACAGATGACGGCGAGCGTGACGCGGCTGGAGCAGTTTGCCGGCTGTGCGTTTTCGCATTTTATCTCTTATGGGCTGCGGCTTAAGGAACGCACGGAGTACGGGGTAAAGGCAACGGATCTGGGCACTCTTTTCCACGAAGCGATCGAGCTGTTTTCACGGCAGATGCTTGCGGAAGGACGTGACTGGGGTGAATATTCGTATGAAGAGCAGGCGCGAAAGATGGATCACTGCGTAGACCTGGCGGCGGAGACTTATGAGGGAGGCATTCTGCACGCGGACGCCAGAGAGGAATATACGATCCGGCGGCTGAAACGGATTCTGCGGCGCACGGTGTGGGTGATGCGGGAGCAGATGTCGGCCGGGCGATTCCGACCGGTCAGCTCGGAGATTTCGTTTGCGGATACGCAGGACCTTGGCGCGACGCAGGTACTGCTGGATAATCACGGGCGCATCTCATTGCAGGGGCGGATTGACCGCATTGACACGGTGGAGACAGAGGATACCGTGTATGTGAAGGTGGTGGATTACAAGTCCGGCTCGACACAGTTTGACCTGGTATCGCTTTACTACGGACTGCAGCTGCAGCTGGTCGTCTATCTGAACGCTGCATTGGAAATGGAGCAGAAGCTCCATCCCGGGAAAAAGGTGGTCCCGGCAGGAATTTTTTACCATCATCTTCAGGATCCGGTGCTGGAAAAAGAAGAAGATCCGCAGCGGGCTTCGGAGGCACTTCTGAAAAAGATGCGTCCGAACGGACTGGTCAACGGCGACGGGCCGGTGGTGCGTTTCATGGATAAGGAGTTGGCTGAAAGTTCTTGTGACTCACTCGTGATTCCGGTAGGGATGAAAAAGGATGGAACCCCGAAAGCGACTTCAAGTCTTGCGACGACGAAGCAGTTTGAGGAACTTTCCGCTTATGTGTCGCAGCTGCTTTCCAGGAAGGGAAATGAAATCCTGGCGGGTGAGATCGGGGCGCATCCTTTTGAAGATAAGAACAGGAGCGCGTGTGATTACTGTCCGTACGCGGATGTCTGCGGCATGGATAAAAAGCTTCCGGGAAGCTGTGCACCGCGCAGACCGCAGGTTACAGTCGAAGAAATATGGGAGCGCCTGTCTAAATCTGAAAGCCGTGCCATGCAGAATCGTCCTTCGGACGATGGCACGGTCTTCGTCCACGATTCGTCAGACGAATCGGGACATGACGCGAAGCGTTTTTTAAATGGCGGGATAGGAGGTGACGCGCATGAGTGAAGTGAAATGGACTGCCGAACAGCAGCTGGTCATCGATACGCGCGGCAAAGATATCCTTGTCTCCGCGGCAGCCGGCTCCGGAAAGACGGCGGTGCTGGTCGAACGTATTATTTCCATGATCACGGGCGAAGGAAAGGAGGCTCCCATTGATATTGACCGCCTGCTGATCGTCACCTTTACCAATGCGGCTGCGGCGGAGATGCGCGGGCGCATCCGGGACGCGCTGGAGAAAAGGGCGGAACAGGATCCGGACAATGAGCATTTGCAGCGGCAGCTGGTCCTGGTGATGAACGCGAAGATCATGACCATTCACAGCTTTTGCCTGCATGTGCTGCGCAATCATTTTCAGACGATCGGGATCGATCCGTCTTTCCGCGTTGCGGATGAGGGCGAGGTGCTTCTGCTGGAGCAGGAGACGGTGAAAGAGATCGTGGATGAAGCGTACGCGTCTGAAAAAGAGGGAGAATTCACAGAATTTCTGGAGCAGTTTTCGACCGGCAAGGGCGACGCTGACGTGGAAGAGATGATCCTGCAGATTTATCATTTTGCACTGGGGCAGCCGTTCCCGGAAGAATGGCTGAGGGAGTGCCGCGCGGCGTATCAATCCTCTGATTCTCAGGAAACAACCTGGGCAATGGAAACGCCCCCCTGGTTTTCTTTTATGGAATCGGACACGTCTGTGCGTCTGAATGATGTGAAAGAACAGCTGGAACTGGCACTTCGTATCGTGCGGGAGCCGGACGGTCCGTACCCATATGAAAAAGCGCTGCTTTCGGACCTGGAGCTGGTTGATACTCTTTGCAGTGGGAAAACCTTTGCGGAATACTTAAATGCGTTCCGGAATATGGGAGCCTGGGCGCGTCTTGGCTCAAAAAAGGACGAGCGGATTTCGGAGGAAAAGAAACAGCAGGTGGCTGCCATCCGGGCGGAATGCAAGGATCAGATCAATGCGCTGCGCGAACGCTATTACTACGACGACATCGACGTACTGCGGGAAGAGTTTCTGGGAAGTGGTGTGGTGGTCCGCGTACTGACGAGACTGACGGAAGCATTTATGAAGCGCCTTTCGGGGAAAAAAGCGGAAAAGAATGTGCTGGATTTCGGGGATATGGAACATCTGGCATTGAATGCGCTGGTAAGACGGGATGATGAATCAGGTGACCTGAAACCATCTGCGGTGGCGCTTGAGTACGCGGAGACATTTGAGGAGGTCATGATCGATGAGTATCAGGACAGCAATCTCGTACAGGAACTGATCTTAAGCAGTGTATCTGGAAAATGTGTCGGCACGCACAACCGCTTTATGGTCGGGGATGTAAAACAGAGTATTTACCGGTTTCGTCTGGCACGGCCGGAACTGTTCATGGAGAAATATCACACGTACTGTCCGGCAAGGGCAGGAGGCACAGAAAACGCGGAAAATGCGGAGAATGCGGAGAAAGCGGAGAATGCAGAAAACACAGAAAGTACTGAGAATATGGAAAATGCCGGGAATGCGGGCACCTGCCGCATTGACCTGCACCGCAATTTCCGGAGCCGCCGCCAGGTGCTGGATTCGGTCAATCAGGTATTTCGGCAGATCATGACGGAACCCCTGGGAGGAGTGGCTTATGACGACGACGCGGCTCTTTATCCGGGAGCTGAGTTCCCGGAGCCGCCGGATGTGACGGATCCGTATCAGACCGAGCTGCTTCTTCTGAATGGGGAAGCCATGGAAGAAATGGAAGCGTCCCATCCTGCTTCTTCTGCCAGTCTGCGCGAAGAAGAGGCAAAAATGATCGGGCGCCGCATTCTGGAGCTGGTGGGCAGCATGCCGGTGGCCGATAAGGATGCCCCTGCTCCCGGCCTGCGCCCGGCAGGATTCGGCGATATCGTGATTCTGCTCCGTACAGTCAGCGGCTGGGCGGAGACCTTTGGTGAAGTACTTGCTGATATGGGAATTCCGGTGTATACAGGTTCGCAGAAAGGATATTTTTCCGCTGCAGAGGTACGTACGGTTCTTTCTTATCTGCAGATTCTGGATAATCCGCTGCAGGATATTCCGCTGGCGGCGGTTCTGCGAAGCCCGATTGGCCGTTTTACCGATGAGGAACTGGCGAAAATCCGGATTGCCGCAAAAGCGGAGCCGAAGGCTTCTTTTTACGATTGCTGCCGCCGGTATATGACGGGCGGATCTGACGGTTCTATAGAAGCGTCCCCGATATCCCGCCCGCAGGACAATCCGTCCTTTGAAGAGAACATCGTGGAGAAGCTGCGCGCCTTTTTTACAGTCTATGAGGATCTGCGGGCAAAATGTGCGCACACGCCTGTTCATCAGCTGATATGGGAAATGCTCGATGTGACCGGATACGGCGAATATGCCGCCGCGCTGCCCGCGGGGCAGCAGCGACAGGCAAACCTGAATATGCTGGTGGAGAAGGCGATTGCGTACGAGGCGACGAGCTTCCGGGGACTGTATCATTTTGTACGCTATATTGAGAACCTGCAGAAATATGAGGTAGATTATGGCGAGGCCAGTCTGACCGGCGAGGCGGGAGACGTTGTGCGGATCATGAGCATCCACAAGAGCAAGGGACTGGAATTTCCAATCGTGTTTGTCAGCGGTATGGGGAAAGCCTTCAATGAATCTGACGCGCGCAGCAGGGTCGTGATGCACCCGGAATGGGGGATTGCCTGTGATTATACGAGCAATGTCCGTAAACCTGAAAACAGTCCTGATACTGCCGGTCTGGTTCTGGATGAGAGTCTTCCCCGCATGCGTCAGGCGACGCTTTTAAAAAAGACAATTCAGGAGAAGCTTTCCACGGAAAACCTCGGCGAGGAGCTGCGTGTACTGTATGTGGCCATGACAAGGGCAAAGGAAAAGCTGATCCTGACCGGCGGCGTGAAGAACCTTGAGAAAAAGATGCAGACCTGGGAGATGGTAGCGCCCCCTCGCGATGCTCGGCGGCAGGACGATTCGCCCATGCAGAATCGCTGCGCGATGGGCGAATCTATGGTAGCGCCCCGTATTTCTTACTCCTGGCTTTCCGGGGCGTCCAATTATCTGGACTGGGTCATTCCGGCCATTCTGAAACAGGGATGCGCGATGGGCGGATCTGCGGAAACAACGCAGAACTCTCTGTTTTCTGTGCGTGTGATCAGCCCGGAGAAAAATCGGGCCGCCGAACAGACGGAACAGGCAAACGATTTCTTTACGCTGCAGGATCTGCTGTGGCTTGACCGCAGCCGCTGCCAGGATGAAGAGACAAGGGAATATCTGAAAAAAGTTTTTTCTTCGGCTTATCCTTATGAGAGAAACCAGGCAATCCCTGGCAAGGTGACGGTCTCTGAACTGAAAAAAATGTCGCAGAAGATGGAAGAGAATGACGCGCAGGAGGTTTACGAAGAGGAAACAGTCGTTCCCCTGGTTCCGCGGTTCATGAACAGGACCGAGGCATCTGATGAAAAAAGCGCTGCGCGTTTTGCAGGTGCGGCAGACCGAGGCACCGCCTATCATGCGTTCATGGAAAATTTAGATTTTTCTAAGAAAGAAGATTTGCGTTTGCAGTTGGAAGAATTAATCAGTTGTGGTAAAATGTCCGAGAATGCGGCCGCTTCCATCCGCCTTGAGGATATTTCAACATTCCTGCAGACAGATCTGGGACTCAGGATGGAGCGGGCGGCGGCAGAAGGGCAGCTGTTTCGTGAGCAGCCGTTTGTGCTGGGGGTTCCGGCATCGGAGATTTACAGGGATGCGTATGAAAGTCCCGAAAACGCTTCAGATGAGGAGATTGTTCTGGTACAGGGAATCATTGACGCTTTTATGATAGAGGCTGACGGGATCACAGTCGTGGACTACAAGACAGACCGGGTGCCGGATGGAGAGACCCTCATCAGGCGTTACCGGACACAGATCGACTATTATGAGAAAGCGTTGGTACGGCTGACCGGACGGCCGGTTCGGGAGCGGATGATCTATTCATTCCACCTTGGAAAAGAAATCCGGCTGTGACGCAAAGAAGGATAAAAAAAGTATGGCAGCTGTGAAGAGTCCAAACAGCTGCGGAAAAATAGTTTCAAGAGGGATTATGGAAGAATTATCAGTGAAGTCAAAAAAAGGACGTTTCTATTTTCTGGCAGGATTTTTATTGAGCGGTCTGGTGGCGCTCGTGGGATTTGCATTGATGGGGGTCTGGCCGTTTGGCGACAAGACGCTGCTGATCATCGATTCCCTCCATCAGTATCTTCCGTTTTATACGGATTTTCATGAAAAGCTGGTGGATGGCGAGTCCCTGCTGTATTCATTTTCAGGAGGCCTGGGGTACAACCTCTGGTCTACCATTGCGTATTACCTGGCGAGCCCGCTGAATCTGCTGATGGTGCTGATCCCGACAGCCAATGTCTGTGATTTCATGGATCTGATGATCCTTCTGAAGATCGCGCTCTGCGGCGGCTGCTTTTCCTGGTATATGTATAAGCGTGATGAGGAAAGAACATATTTACCCGAGCATTCGCCCAACGCGCAGCGTTTTGAAAATGGCGAATGCGACCTGCCGTCGAGCGCAGGCGAGGGGGCGTTACCCGTTGTTTTCGGCATGATGTATGCCTTAAGCAACTTTGTGATCGGTTATTATTTCAATCTCATGTGGCTGGACAGCGTGGCAATGCTGCCGCTTATCATGTACGGGATCGAGCAGATCGTAAAGGGGAAAAGCGGGCGATTCTATTGTATCGCTCTGTTTTACGGGCTCTGGTGCAATTATTATATCGGATTTATGCTGTGCCTGTTTTCCTGCCTGTATTTTCTCGTGCGCTGGATCGCGCAGACGGGCGAGTACGGCAGCCGCCGGGAACGGCGCAGCGGCATCGGGACAGCGCGCGGCCGCAGGGAGCGGGATAATAACACCCTGACAGAACAAAGTCATCAGACAGGACATCATGCTGTCGTGTCAGAAGATGGGCACGGAGAGCACTGCAGTGATATGGAAGTACAGACGGAATGCGGCGGCGGGCAGACGGCGGCGCACAGCTTCTGGCGTGACCTTGGGAAAAGCTGCCTGAATTTCGCCTGGCACTCGCTGCTCGCCGGCGGGATGGCGGCGCTGATGCTCGTTCCGGCATTTATGGGGCTGACATCCTCTGAGTCGATGGAATCCAACACATTCCCGACTGTGGTCAAGTTTTACGAGAGTCTGGCGGAGCTTCTTGAGAATCACATGGCGTTCATGGAGCCGGTGACGATCTCCAGCTCGCAGGTGGGACTGAATGTCTACTGCGGGGTGGCGACGGTACTGCTGGCAGTGCTTTATCTGTTTGACAGAGAAGTGCGTCTGCGCGAACGGCTGGCGCATTACGGACTCTGCGCACTGCTGCTGTTCAGCTTTGCCTGCAATATACCGAACTATATCTGGCATGGCTTCCATCAGCAGAACGGGCTGCCGAACCGTTTTGCTTTCATTTATATTGCGATCGTGCTGGTGATGGCTTACGATGCTCTCGGACATCTGAAGAAATTCTGGCTGCCGGAAATGCTGTTTGCAGTGGCTGCGCCGTGCGCATTTCTGATCGTACGGTATCTCGATCCGGATCAGGAACTGGAAGGGTATCTGTTCCTGATCTCACTGGGGCTGCTGATTTTCTATTTTGTCTTTTTATTAATAGGAAGATATGTGGATCGGCTGAAACCTTCCATGTTCCGCGCCGCTCTCACCTGTGTGATGGTGGTCGAGATTGCCGCGAATGCGATCTACGGTATCTCACAGAACGGAAGTGTTACGAGAAGCATCTATCTGGCCGACCAGACCTCTTATCAGGCGCTGATCGCCGAGCTGGATGAGGACGAGGACAGCTTCTACCGCAGTGAGGTGGATCGTCAGCGCATGCGGAATGTCACAATGTATGTGGGCGGCAACGCGCTTGTCATGTTCAACTCGACCATGCAGAGTTCCGTGATTGATTTCTGCGACGCACTCGGCATTGAAGCACGGACGAATAAAAACGGCTATCTCGGCGTGACGAAGCTGATGAACGATATCTTTGGTATCAAATACGTGGCTTCGCCGACGGATTCTGAAACATTTTACCAGTTTGAGAGGATCGGGCAGGACGGCGAACTGACCCTGTATGAGAATGACAACGCGCTTTCTCTTGGCTTTATGGTGGACGACGCGATCCTCGAATGGGACACCAGCTCCGGCGAACCGCTGGATATTCAGAACAGCTTTGTGGAGTTGGCGACCGGACACGA
The DNA here is from genome assembly GCA_021199655.1 of Lachnospiraceae bacterium. Lineage (GTDB taxonomy): Bacteria > Bacillota > Clostridia > Lachnospirales > Lachnospiraceae > Choladousia. Next base: position 21,673 of record JAJQHQ010000096.1, read on the forward strand.
CGCGATCTTTGTCCTTGACCGCTACATTGATATGGAAGACGGAGAAACCTACGCGATCAAGGTTCCGGACAACAAGCAGGTCTACATGTGTATCGACACGCGCGTGGAAGAAATTGCTCTCGATACACCGGAATATTCGAAGACCTTTTCCGATTACACGGATCATCTTTACGTGATCAACAGTACTTCGGAGGACAATATCGCGGAATTTACCGTGACTCTGAAAGAGACACAGACTACGGTGCAGGCACAGGTCTACACCTGTTCCAATGAGTCTTATCAGGAGGTCATCGATACGCTTGCCGCAAGCCAGATGGAAAATGTTGATGTGGACGGCAACAGGGTGAGCGGAACAGTGAACGTACAGGAAGCCGGGATCCTGCTTCTGACGATTCCCTACGACGAGGGCTGGACCATCCTTGTGGATGGGGAGGAGACTGCATTTTCCTGTGTGGGCGGCGCCCTGATCGGCGTTCATCTGGAGGAAGGCGAGCACACGATCGACATGAAGTACACGCCGGCCGGATTCTGGCTCGGATGCGGTATCACAACGCTTTCGGCGCTGCTGTTTTTGCTGACCATTCTCTGGGAAAGAAGAAAAAGAATTGCTTTTGCAGCCGGGCGGTAGTATCATACCTGATAAACAACTTACGTCGTTTGCTATAAATAGTAAGCGGCTAACTGTGAAAGTACTGAACAGTTACGTACTGAACAGTTACATAACCGGGAGGAAATAAAAATGGACATCACATTTTCAGATAAGGCCAACAGCATTCAGGCTGGCATTTTCGCGACTCTGAACGCGAAGAAGGAGGAACTGCTCCGACAGGGAAAGACCGTATACAATCTTTCCGTGGGAACGCCGGATTTTAAGCCGCCGCAGCACGTCATGGAAGCGGTGAGCGAGGCGGCCCGCAAGCCGGAAAATTATAAATATTCTCTGGTTGAGCTGCCCGAACTGATCACGTCCGTGCAGGCATTTTATCAACGCCGTTTCGGCGTGAACCTTGAGACGGATGAGATCATGGAGCTTTACGGTTCACAGGAAGGAATGACGCATATTGCCTGGACACTCTGCAATCCGGGAGATCTGGTGCTGGTGCCGAACCCGGGCTATCCGATCTTCGGCATCGGCCCGCAGCTCTGCGATGCCGCGCTGTGGGAATACCCGCTCTATGAGAAGAACGGCTTCCTGCCGGATTTCGACGATATTCCGGAAGAGGTTGCAAAAAAGGCAAAACTGATGGTGGTGAGCTATCCGGCCAATCCGATCTGCCGTGTCGCGCCGGATTCCTTTTATCAGGATCTGATCGCGTTTGCAAAAAAATACCAGATTCTTATTCTGCATGACAGCGCATACTCTGATATTGTATACGGCGGGAGAACCTGCCGATCCTTCCTGTCGTTCGAGGGAGCAAAAGAGGTCGGCATTGAGTTTTACTCCCTTTCGAAAACCTTTAATTACACGGGAGCGCGTGTCTCCTTTGCACTCGGCAACGCAGACGTGATTCAGAAATTTAAGTCGATGCGGACCCAGTATGATTACGGCACATTTCTTCCGGTGCAGATCGGTGCGATCGCGGCGCTGAACGGCCCGTTTGACAGTGTGCTGCGTCAATGCGAAAAATATGAGGAGCGCAACCGGACGCTGTGCGGCGGTTTACGTTCCATTGGCTGGAATGTGCCGGACAGCGAAGGTACGATGTTTGTGTGGGCACCGCTGCCGGAGGGGTACACGGATTCAAACGAATTCTGCCTGACTCTGATGGAAAAATCCGGTGTGATCTGTACGCCTGGCAGCAGCTTTGGTTCCCTCGGGGAAGGCTATGTGCGTATGGCGCTGGTGCTTCCGCCTGAAAAACTGCTGGAAGCTGTGGAAAGTATTCGGAACAGCGGCGTGCTGTCATAGATATACGACATCCTTCGTTCCTGCAACACAAAATGTTCTGCGGGGACGGCACTTATGAAACTATGGAGGTATAGATTTATATGACAGACAGCTCAAAGATGCTGACCCTGCTGCAGCATGCGGTGGGAGAAAAAACAGTCTGCGAACAGGAAAGCATGAAAAAGCACACGACGTTCCGTATTGGCGGACCGGCGGATCTTTTTGCCATGCCGACGACTTTGGAAGAGGTCTGTCAGATTGTGCGGATCTGCCGTGAGCAGGAGTATCCGTTCTATGTGATCGGAAACGGGAGCAACCTGCTGGTGCCGGATGCGGGATACCGTGGGCTGGTGCTGCAGCTGTATAAAAATTTCAGTCGGATTGAAGTCAATGACAAAGCAGTATGCGTTTCTGAAAACGAAGATTCTGATCATTCCTTTCAGGGCGGAAGCAGCTTGAAGGAGGATCCGGAATCCTGCGTGATCACCGCGCAGGCCGGCGCAATGCTCTCGGTGATCGCAAAGCGGGCGCTGGAAGCCGGGCTCACCGGATTTGAATTCGCTTCCGGCATCCCGGGGACGCTTGGCGGCGCGGTCGTGATGAATGCCGGAGCCTACGGCGGGGAGATGAAGCAGGTGCTGGTCTCGGCAACGGTGCTGACGCGGGAAGGAGAGGTTCGGGAAATCCCGGTTTCCGGGCTGGAGCTTGGCTACCGCAAAAGCGCGGTGCTGCCAAATGGCTGGATCGTACTGGGTGCAAGGCTCGCCCTGAGAAAAGGAAATCCCGATGAGATCAGAACGCGCATGGATGAACTGAAAGAACAGCGGGTGAGCAAACAGCCGCTGGATCTGCCGAGTGCGGGCAGCACCTTCAAGCGCCCGGAGGGCTATTTTGCCGGAAAGCTGATCATGGATGCGGGACTTAAGGGCTATACGGTCGGCGGCGCACAGGTGTCGGAAAAACACTGTGGCTTTGTCGTCAACCGGGGCGGCGCGACCGCCGCGGATGTCCTGCAGCTGATCGCGGATGTGACGGAACGGGTAAAAACACGGTTCGGGGTGACACTGGAGCCGGAGATTCGCATACTAATGTGAAAGGAGACGGAACCGGGATGTCATTTTCACAGGATGTTCGGCAGGAACTTTCCGCTCAGATTCCGCCTGCCCGACACTGCAGACTGGCGGAACTGGCCATGATGATCAGCATGGCAGGGGAAATTTTGCCGGCCGGAACTGGCCGCATTATAAAAATTCGCACTGAAAACCTTTTAGTCGCAAGAAAAAGCTTTACATTATTGAAAAAAACATTTAATATAAGTGTTGATGTCTCAGTACATATACTCAGAAGTGAAAAGAAGAGCGAACGAATCTATACAGTTCTGGTAAAGGATTCGGAAGCAGCGGAATCCGTTCTCCGCGCGCTGAAGATGGCAGACGATGCCGTCATTCTGGCCGGCGCAAAGAGTCTGGATTCGCTTCTGGTGCAGCAGCCCTGCTGCCGCAGAGCCTGTATTCGGGGCGCTTTTCTTTGTGCAGGATCGATCAGCAATCCTGAGAAGTTTTACCATTTCGAGATCGTCTGCCCGACGAAACAGTGCGCCGGACAGCTGCAGGCACTGATTCATTCATTCGGCCCCGATGCCAAAATTGTACAGCGTAAAAGCCATTACATTGTATATATTAAGGAAGGAGCCCAGATTGTTGACATGCTGAACATCATGGAAGCCCATGTTTCGCTGATGAATCTGGAGAATATCCGGATCGTCCGGGAGATGAGGAATTCCGTGAACCGCAAGGTGAATTGTGAAGCAGCGAACATCAACAAGACTGTAAATGCATCTGTCAGACAGGCGGAAGACATCCGCTTCCTGATCGACCGGATCGGCTTTGAGCAGCTTCCGCCGAATCTCGCGGATATTGCCCGGGCACGTTTGGAACATCCGGACGCTTCTCTTGCGGAGCTGGGAGAGATGCTGACGCCTCCCATCGGCAAATCAGGAGTAAACCACAGGCTGAGAAAGCTTGGCCGTCTGGCGGAGCAGGTAAGAGAAAGCGAGGAATGATTATGACAAAAAGAGAAATCACGATTCAGCTTCCGAGCGGGCTGGAGGCCAGACCGGTAGCGATGTTGGTTCAGGTGGCGAGTCAGTATGACAGCGAGATCCATTTTGAAACAGATGGAAGGACAGTGAATGCCAAGAGCATTATGGGCATGATGACGCTGGGGCTTGATACCGGGGAAAAGGTAGTGGTTACCGCCGAGGGCGCGGATGAGCAGGAAGCGGTGCAGAATATAGAAGCGTATCTCAGCAAAGCAGATTAAAACGGGTGCGGATATGGATATCAGTACGGCAGGCAGCCTGGACATGAAGTTTATTCTGGATCTGTATCAGAGAGCGTTTCCCGACAATGAACGCAAGCCTTTTTCCCTGATCGAACGCAAGGTGTCCATGGGAGAAATGGAGATTCTCCTGATTCGGGAGGAAAGAAAGCGGATTGGCTTCGCGGTCGTGGCATATGCGGAACATCTGGTACTGCTTGATTACTTTGCAATCGATGAGCGCTGGCGCGATCAGGGCTATGGTTCTATGGCGCTGGAACTGCTTGAGGGACTGTACAGTGACCGGCAGATGTTTCTGGAGATTGAAAAAGCGGGGGTATCCCTTTTGGCAGGTCGGCGCAAAGCTTTTTATCTGCGCAATGGGATGCAGGAGACAGGAATCGACGTGGAGATGTTCGGAGTTAAGATGGAACTGCTTTCCACACTTCCGGGGCTCACGTTTGAAGAATGTGAATCCGTGTACCGCTCCATCTACGGAGCGCTTTACCGCAATGTGATACAGCCTCTGAACTGAGATCAGCGGCTGCCGGCGGAAGACTTTTCGGTTTCAATTAAGCGGAATATGGGTAACTGTGAAGATATGGAACAGTTACGAATAAAGGTATCATGGGAAAGGGAGCGCAAATGCGTTCCCTTTTTTGACGTGCGCCCGGCGGCGCACGTTTCTAACCGGTGCAAGTCCGGAATCCGCCCGG
>JAJQHQ010000077.1 GCA_021199655.1 Lachnospiraceae bacterium
GATCTTATTCTTTTTGGTATGAATCTATAGTCCGGCGGATTGGGAAAGTTTTAATGCTCAGATTTTTATGTTTCTTAATCTCCATAAAGTCACCTCATCTCTTTTCTTCCAAAACTTCTTACAGCCACAAACAGCAGTCCCGCAAAAATCACAGCTGCACACGGTAAAAATGGAAACATGCAAAAGCCGGTGCTTCCCCCTGCCGCTGAAAAGTCATGCAGGAAACAGGAAACCAGATATCCGCTGTAACAATACGGATATACAATCCAAAGCGGCGTATTGGCCACCAGTACACCCGGAATGACAAGGAGCATATTCAAACCGACAGACAAAAGCGGCTTATCAAAAACTACGGTAAGCGCCCACATGCCGGCTGCAGCGGGCAGCATGGTAAGAAATAACCCGGCGCACCATTTCAGCAGATATCCCACAGGCAGTGTTTCCGCAAGCCCTGCCTGACCTGTGGCAATCCATCCGGCGATGATAAATACCACAAGGAACACCACCATTTCCATCAGTAAAAAGAACAGCAGTACACAATACTTTGCTGCCGAGAGCGCCTGTCTGCTTACCGGAAGCGCCAGCATTTTCAGGATCCCGTTATTCCCCGTTTCCCGCCCCATGATCATCACACAGACCACAACCATGGAAAACGGGAGCAGATAATAGGCGTAAACCAGCGCACTCTGTATAAACATGGCCGCCCATGCATTTGTATACTCCGGGGTAAAATAACTCTGCAGATTTGCCACGCCGGATGTAACCACAAGCAGCGGGGCAATGAAAATCAGCGGGATGATTTTTCCTCTTTTAATTTTCATGAATTCAATTTTAAGCAGTTCCGAAAAACTCATTACAAAGCACACCTCCCCCTCTATTCATACCGTCTGGCCTTTGCAAGCATGAGCCCTGCACACAGAAAAAGAATTGTTTCCACGAAAGACACAGCAGCAACAGCTACATCCGGCTGCGCACTCATGGCAACCGCCGGTTTTAACATCACCACAAACGGATGCACGAACAGCGGAAGTCCCTCCGTCATAGAAAGTGCCATACCGCTTAAGAATCCTGCCACACCTGTCCCCAACGGCACCCACATATTTTCAGATAGGGATGATACGCAGAGCATAAACGACAGCACGGGCATCGATGTCAGGAAGGAATATCCTGCAAACACCATAAGGGTATGAGCATCAAACGCCCCCTGCGGCAAATCCCTTATGCCAATGACTGCAAGCGCAGCATTCTGAATGCATACTGCCGCAAGAAACAAAAACGTTAAAATCAGAAACTTGCAAAAATACATGGCGGAAACGCTCATGGGGAGCATATACATCTTTTTCACAGCACTGCCCTGAAATTCCATGTGATACAAGATGCAGGCCGCAACAATAATCCCAAACATATTCAGGATCAGGATCATGCCGTACAGCTGTGTGAGCAGCACATCCATAGGAGCTAACGGCAGATGAAACAGCATATCCCTGCGGATCGCAAAATTTGCAAAAGCATATGCCGCACCCAGAATCCCTGTGGCGGCCATAAGCAGAAACACGCCGGTTCTTTTTTCTTTCCGAAGTTCGACTGCAAGTGTCCTCATAGCTTCGCCCTCTGCTTTCTGTCTGCATTATCCGTTTCTACCATAGATAAAAACATCTCCTCCAGATTGTCTGCTGCAAACCCGGATTGTAATGCATACTGCCTCAGGCTCTCCAGGCTTCCTTCAAACAGAAGCCGCCCAGATTTAAGTATCCCGATATCATCTGCCATCAATTCTATTTCAGACAGCATATGGGAAGAAATCAGGACAGTACAGTCGTACCGGTCAGGCAGGGACTTAATCAGATTTCGGATTTCGTGTATTCCGGATGGATCCAGCCCATTTGTCGGCTCGTCCAGGATCAGGATGGGCGGCCTTCCAAGCAGGGCTCCGGCAAGTCCCAGACGCTGCTTCATGCCAAGAGAATACTTTTTTGCAAGGCGGTCCCCAAACTCCGACAGACCTACAAGCTCCAGCGCATCCTCTACGGAACTTTTTGGAAGCCCCAAAATACGGCGGATAATGTCCAGATTTTCCCTGCCGGTCAGATTTGCATAGAAAGACGGCGCTTCGATGAAGGAGCCAACCTCTTTCAAAATGGCCAGACGGTCAGCAGGAAACTGTTTCCCGTCAATCATAAAGCTGCCGCTGCTCGGCTCGGTCAGCCCCAACAACATTTTCATGGTTGTTGATTTCCCTGCTCCGTTGGGACCCAGAAATCCGTAAATGCTTCCCTTCCGGATATGAAGGGAAAGCTCACTGACAGCAACGAAAGACCTGTATTTTTTCGTCAGCTGCTCTGTGGTGATCATATATTCCATATATCATCATCTCCTTTCACATCCCATAATACCGCACCAACCTTGCGTCAGCCTTCCTGCTGCCTTACATCTGCCTTACTTTTTTCAAATCACCAGCAAAATTCTTTTATGTGTGTTATAATCCGGAAGCAAAGGGAGGTTTCGCAATGAATGACTATTATCTGCTGGGAAAACGGATCCTGCTTGTCGATGATGAGCCGGAGATCCTGGATCTGGTTTCATCCATTCTGACAGAAACCGGATTTTATAATATAAGAACTGCCAGGAGCATAAAAGAAGCAGCCACGGAAGCCGGTACCTTCTGCCCTGAATTAGTTCTCCTGGATGTTATGCTGCCGGACGGAAGCGGATTTGATTTCATGGAACAGTTAAGGAAAAACAGCAGCTGTCCTGTATTATTCCTTACGGCCCGCGGCGAAGAAGACGATAAATTTCGCGGCTTCGGCCTGGGTGCAGACGACTACATGGTAAAGCCATTCTTACCAAAAGAGCTTTTGTTTCGTGTCATGGCTGTTTTAAGAAGAAGCTACAGGGACGACAATCCCCTTGTGATGCTGAAAAACAGCCGGATTGATTTTGCGCGGGCAGAAGTCATAAAAGACGAAAAGCATATTCCTTTAACCGCAAAGGAACACGATCTTCTGTCCGTTTTATACCGCAACGCAGGGCGTATTGTCACCATTGACGCATTATGCGAAGCCGTATGGGGAGAAAACCCTTTTGGATATGAGAACTCGCTCATGGCGCACATTCGCCGCATCCGGGAAAAAATTGAGCAAAACCCGTCACAGCCTGTCTCGCTCGTTACCATCCGCGGGCTGGGGTATAAGCTGATTGTGGAGGGAGAAAGATGAAAAGTGTGCCAAAACTCATCCGGCGTTTCGCCGGTATCCTGCTGTTAAGTTCCTTCCTCCTGCTGATCATCAATTTTATTGGTTTTGCAGCATTGGTGGCATGGCAGGCTCCTGATACTGCCAGTTCTCCTTATAATATCGCTGAGGAAACCGGAAAAGCACTTACATTCTTAAGCCCGGACAGTTATGTATTATCCGAAGAAGCAGCTGCAAAACTGGCAGAAAACGATATATGGGCTGTCTTAATCAGCAACGATACCCTGCAAGTGGTATGGCAGACGGAAAACACCCCTTCCACCATTCCGGCCTCATATACACTTTCGCAGATCACCAGCCTGACAACAGGGTATCTCGACGGATACCCAACCTATACAGGGGAACATGAAGATGGGATTGTGGTGCTGGGATTTCCAAAAAACAGCTTCTGGAAACATACAAGGGCAAGCTGGAATTACAGTCTGATTACGCATCTGCCGCAGACTGCCCTGATCGTTCTGCTTGCAAATATTGCAGTCATCCTCATTATTTATATTGTTTCCAATATGAAGATCCTGAAATCCGTCAAACCGATCACGGAAGGCATTCAGGATCTCTCAGCCGGCACATGCGTCCATGTCCCGGAAACGGGCCTTCTGTCCGAGATCTCAGCAAAAATCAACCAGACTTCTGATATTCTGCAAAAACAGCAGGAAGAACTGAAGAAGAAAGAAACCGCACGGGCAAACTGGATTGCCGGTGTTTCCCATGATATCCGGACGCCCTTATCCATGGTAATGGGATACGCAGGGCAGCTGAAGGCTTCCATGAGCCTTACGGAAACCGAGCAGAAAAAAGCGGCAGTAATTGTGAAACAAAGTGAGCGTATCAAGAATCTGATCAGTGACCTCAACCTTGCTTCCAGACTGGAATATAATATGCAGCCGCTGATGAAAAAGGAAGAAAATGCAGTCGCCATTGTCCGGCAGGTTGCCGCAGATTTTATGAATATGGAAACAGATGATAAATTTCAGATT
>JAJQHQ010000014.1 GCA_021199655.1 Lachnospiraceae bacterium
AGTTGAGTGACGGCTTGCTTGAGGAAGAAACTATCACCTTCAAGTTGTACCAGGGTGATGAGTATGCCGAGGCCAAGCAGAATAAGGAGGAGGAGGGCTGGGAAGAAATTGGCACTTTCACTGCCTCCGGCCCGATGAAGAAGGGCTGCCGTATTGGCTGGCGGTTCCTCCCCCGCAGTGTCACCAAACAGTGGCTCCGGCTGTGTGTCGGCGACGAGAACGAATCCACCGGCTCCGGCCACAAAGCCACCGACCTCACCGTCTTCGCTGCTATTGTCCGTGAAGACCTGTTTGAGTATGACAAGCTGCTCTACATCAATGCCGGTCGGAATGAGTGGGAAGCCAAAGAAGCGGCGATGGCGGGCAGTGCATCGGAATAATAAATGTCTGCTACTACATTAAATACACTTGATATATGCAATATGGCATTAGGCTTTATTGGAACGCGTACTATTGATGATCTTAATGAAGGTTCAGTAGAAGCTATTCAATGCAATTTATATTGGGACAGAGCGCGGCGTGCTGCGCTCTGTGATTATCCTCGTGGTCATCCATGGTCCTTTGCCTTGCAACGCAAGACGTTAATAACAGTAACAGATGCGAATATTGCCAATGAGTATAAAGACTGGAAATATTGCTATCAATGGCCAGAGGATGCACTCCGTGTCTGTGCCGTTTATGGCGTCGGCCGTGAACGCGTGGACAGAAGCGTTCCTTTTTTAGTTCGTAATATCAGGACGACTAGTAATGGCGAGACTGCTGCTACGCAAGTAATTTTTTGTGATTTAGAAAGTGCACAAGCGGAATATATTATTGACATTCAAGAAGGCGACGCCTGCGACCCATTATTTTATCAACTTCTTATCCGCAAATTAGCTTGTTATCTAGCTGTACCGCTTCTTAAAAATAACCAGAATAAGGTCCAAGAAATTGAACAGTTGTACGATGTAGCATTCCAGAAAGCGAATGAGCAGGCTATACGCGGTCCGGTAACTTGGGAAGTTGCCCGCCGCGCCGTTCTCTGCGAATACCCGAAGGACCACCCGTGGCCGTTTGCGCTCAAGCGCATACCGCTGACGCCGGTAACTAAGCCGCCAGAGAAGTATGTCGGCGACTGGAAGTTCTGTTACCAATGGCCGGAGGATGCGCTCCGCGTCTGTGCTGTTCATGCTCCCGGCGTTGGGCGCGAAGGCAGAGTAGTACCGTACATCGTTCGTAACATCGAGCATGAGGTGTATTACGGCTCCTCCGAGCAGGTAATTCTCTGCGACGTGGAGGATGCGCAAGCCGAGTGTATTGTCGACGTTGTCGATGAACAGGTGCATGACCCGCTATTTACGCAACTGGTCACCTACAAGTTGGCCTGCCTCTCCGCCAATGCTGTTCCTGACAATGGTGAGAACGCGGCGCAAGCGGAGAACATCTACAATGCTGCACTGCAGCGAGCTAACGATAGGGTGGTGCAGGAGAACCTGAAGGGCATTGCCCGCCGTGCCGTTCTCTGCGAATACCCGAAGGACCACCCGTGGCCGTTCTCTTTGCGGTATATAAAGCTGGAGCCTGAACTTGCACGCGACAGGATACTTTTAGCAAAACATGGTGTTATATATAGTGGCGGCTGGGGATATTGTTACAAATGGCCTAAAGATGCATTGCAAGTACGAACGGTCCACGCTACTATAGAGCGAGAAGAAGGTAGTATCCCCTTTGTTGTACGAAATATCTTTAGCGAATTGCATTTAGGTTCGGCTAAACAGGTAATACTTTGTGACACGCCTAATGCATGGGCTGAATGTATTATTGATGTTGTGGACGAGGAAGTGCATGATCCATTGTTTACGCAATTAGTAGTATATAAGATGGCTTGCTATTCTACCGCCCAAGCAAACGATAGTGGTGAAAGCGCAATGCGAGCAGAGGCTTTATATAATGCTGCGCTTCAGAAAGCCACCGAACGGGTTATTCAAGATAACCTGCATGAAGATTTGCGGCGAATGGACGAGGAGCGGTGTTACGCTGACGCGACTGACGATTGGTTAATGTCACGTATCTAAAGGTAAACAAATGAATAAATCATATTTAAATACCGTATATAGGGATCGGGTTATAGGCAATTACCCTGTATCCTGCTTTGCACCCCCACCTCCTCCACCTAATCAGTTGTTGTATTCTAATCGGCAAGAAACCGAATGGGAACTTAGCGCCAACACCAACGCTGGCATAACTGTTACTATTCCCAATGGTTTTCAGTATCTCGTTGGCCTTAACCATCTTCGTATCATGGTTGATGGCGTTACTGCTGCTCCGAGCGAATATACAGAGGTTGGCTATTACGCTGACTGGAGTAATAAAATCAGTTTTGCTGTGCCACTCTATAAAGGCCAAACCATCCATGTAGTCGCCGAATTTCTTGGTGTTCCAGAGTATGAAGAATTTCTGCATAAGATGGCTTCGTCTTTGGAAACACGCATAGAAAATTATGTATCCAATTATATAGACGAACTAAGACTGATGTCAGCAGCTAATTATATGGCTGCGGAAACAGGGTGGTATACTGCAAGCGATATAGACCCAGGTACAGTTATTGATATTCCCAATAATTTTCATTATGTAGTTGGTGCTCATCACCTTCAGGTTATAGTTGATGGTATTGTAGTTGAACAGGATTATTATACAGAAATTGGTGATTATTATACATATAGCACTCAATTTAAATTTAATAATACAGGCATAAAGCGAGGTCAACATATCCATCTTATAGCCTCATTTCTTGGCACTCCAGAGTACGAAGAATTTATGCAAAAATTAAATAGTGCACTCGAGGAAGTTTATAGCAATGTTAAAGCTTACGGGCAAAGCTCTATCAATGAAGTATCAAACAAGTATCTAGAAATACTAAATAGCAATAAAGAAATGAAACAGTATTATGAAGAGATACCAATAAACTACAATGAAGTGATAGAGCAAAATGAGCAAACAAAACAACAGTATGAACGGTTGCAGTCGTTTTATGAAGAACTTAAACGGCAATACGAAGATCTAAAACAAAAAATAGAAGCTCTAGAACAACAAGGTGGCGAACCCGACGACGGTGGTAGCGATGGCGAACCCGACGACGGCGGCAGTGATGGCGAACCCGACGACGGCGACGAGGAAAAAAAATGACACTTAGTGCAAAAGGCGGCAATTACAAACTAGGCGCGCCGGGCAATGAGACATGTTTAGGGGATGGCGTTGCTATTGGTCTTTGCGCTCGCGCCTTGGGGTGCAATGCCATTGATATTGGCTGCTGTTCTTGTGTTGCTTGTAATTCTGCAGGTGCAGTTGCTATTGGGCAGGGGGCGCATATTGAGGGTGCTAATTGCGCCGTAGCGCTTGGCCCTCAATCTGGTACGCATTGCGGCGTAATGTCTGTAGCTGTTGGAGCGCACATCCGTGCTAATGGCGAATGTGGCATTTCTATTGGCGGGTATTCATGCGCCGATTACCGAGGGTCTATTACGATTGGCCCATGTGCTTGCTCAATAGACCAGAGAGCATTGGCTATAGGCGCACGTGCTGTAGCAGCTGCTCCTTATAGTGTAGCTATTGGTTCTGGGGTAACAGAACAGGAAGAATTAAATAGTGCGCAACAACAAGCCACTGGGCATTGTTGTACCTGCGCCCATGGTTCAGGAAGTCTTGCTATTGGTTATGGTGCATATACTGAATGCGGCGCCAATGATTCGCTTGCTTTAATGCCATATGCGCACACGACAAGTCGCGACGCCGTTGCAATTGGCGTATGTGCATGCACCGGCGACACTGCGGCTTTAGCGATAGGCTCTGGTGCTTGCGCCTTAGGTCCGGCCTCAATAGCGCTTGGCCCGTGTCGACATGCTCCAGCATGTGAAGGGGTTTATGGTTCCGTTGAGCGTGAAACTATAGGTGCCTGTGCTTGTGGCGCTCAGGCGATTGCTATAGGATCTGGTGCGTATGCTCCATGTAATGCTTCGATTGCTATCGGAGTATGTAGTATTGGCAACGGCGGCATATCTATTGGCTGTTATGCTTGCGCTAACGGCGCTCAGGCTATCGCTATTGGCGATGGTGTATATGCAGAACCATGTAGTATTTGTATTGGGCGCGAAGACATCGAATGTGTTAAAATAGGAGCTTATGAT
>JAJQHQ010000060.1 GCA_021199655.1 Lachnospiraceae bacterium
TTATTCAAAGAAAAACGCCCATATACGGGATGTGAGCGTTTCTTGATTTACTCCTTCTCGAAAAACACGGGAATGTTCTTCTCCTTCAGCTGACGAATGTACTTCAGACAATCTAAGGTATTTCTCGCGAATCTACTGATAGACTTCGTTACCACCATGTCAATTTTTCAATATAGGACAATGCTTTTTGCTGATTATCCGAACATTTATTGATTATTTGTATCATATGTCCCCAGGGCATTCGAAAAATTTGTTCATATTGCGAAACAGATTGTTTCGTAATTTCACTTTCTTTTTCTTCCAATTGCGCAACAACTTGTTTCGCAATTACCTCATCAGAAAACAAACGATAAAACTGATTGTTTTCGCATTACTTCTGTTGTGCCTTAACCAAAATGCTTTCTGTTACAAGTGCTATCGTTATAAGGGCTCCTACAACGGAGTAATTGTTTAATCCGTACATCAACGGCTCAAAAGAAATAATTGCTGTAATAATCGAAAGAACAAGCAAGGCGTTAAAAACGCTACTCTTCTTCATGTCATCAAGGTTTCACCTTATCTACTTTCCCATACAGGAAGTGATCTCTATAAAATATTATATTTACAAATATTTGAGGTCGCAAATTGCGACCTTAGAAAATAACTTTCAGGTCACCAATTGTGACCTGAAAATGCTTTAATTTCTTCCACAGTTTGTGAAAAAAATCTGAAATTGCGTTAATTCACAGGTTAATCTCATGTCTGCAAATCAAAGCCCTGTACATTTATGGCATTCTTGCGATCGCATTCACCCATTTTTCTCCCTGCCTTGTTTCTCTGACATCCTCAGTAATAAAAATGTCGCATACCGCAAATTCACAGTTTTCCAAAAGCATTCTCAGTGAACTCTCATCATAATCATGAAACAGCCTCCTCTGCGCAGTTCTTTCCCCAGTTCCATATTTGAATGATACGTATATAATGCCGCCCGGCTTTAGGGCTCTTTTCAGATTCTTCATGACCGAATTGATTTCACTCTTCGCCACATGCAAAAGAGAGGCGCACGCCCATATTCCATCAAACGCATTCTGAAAATTCATTTCCTGAAATGTACACCGAAGCACGTCCTGCCCCAACAGCTTTTCTGCCTCCCCGCACATTTTCTCAGATGCGTCCATCGCGGTTACGATGAAGCCCTTTTTCAGAAATACTTTACTGTCTCTTCCGCTTCCACACCCTGCGTCCAGAATATGCGCCCCCGCCGGAAGGAAGGCCATAAACCTGTCCCTGCAAAAACTCATATCCGCGCCAACTGTCGCCGCGCAGTATTCCTCCGCGTGTTCATTATAATAAGATATTGTCTGGTTCATTTTATCCTCTTATCCTCATTTCGGAGCTTTAACGACAGAGCGTCAGGGACTGAAGAGACAGGTTTCTACGGAAGGAACTTATTTCTTCAGTGATTCTGCAGTCTGCCATAATTATTCCCCGCGATAGATCCAGCTGTCGAAGCCACAGTTTTGTGCCGACTGGTATACCGGTCGAATTACACCCTCCAGCTGTTCAGAAAATGTCTGGAAATTCTGTCCTTCCCGATATAAGCGGTATTTGATATCCATACTGTTTAAATGATCTCTGGCGCACTTTTCAAATTCCGTGTGTACCTTTTCACTGCTCCACACCAGTTCGTAAGCGTCATACTCCACCCGCACAAATTCCGGGAAATAAATATCCCAGTCCGGTAGATGGTTGCTCTTGCTGCTGTTGATACTCCTTGTTGTCGGATGTAAATTCCACAGTTCATCATGCGCCACGAATGACCATGGAACAAAATGGTCGATCGAAATATCTTTACTGTGAAGGTCTAACAGATTATGCCCGTAAATTTCCTGCATCGGCTGCAGAGACAATAATAATTTCCAATAATGCTTTACTTTTTCCAGCTTCCTCTCCTGTGGCGGGTACAGCTTGTCCGCGATGCCCGGGACGCTGGGATTCCGTTTTTGCAGATACAGAATCATATTGTATTGGAGCCAGCCTTTCACGATTTCCTGATTCTTATGAATGTACTGACACCATTCATCCTGAATGCGGATGGTCGTTCGCATTCCGTTTAACTCATTGAAATAATAAATCAGCCGTCTCTCCTGATTAATCCTCCTTGCCAGCGCAGACTCCGACACATCCCAGTCTTTGCCTTTTAGCTGATGCATAAACGGTGCCTGCAGCCGATAGGGAACATTTTTTGTCAGCGTGCGCTTTTGCCTGTTGATCTGCGGTTCCTGGCAATTGTTCAGATATTCTATAAGGACAGATTTCTTTTCGGACGACTTCATTCCGCTGATTTTCTGAATATCGTGAACCACTCTCTCCAGCGTATCCCTCGGCCCCAGATTTAAGTGATATTCCGTGACCATATACCATGCGTCCGCGATCATTTCATCGATCAGCTCTGCATAGGTGAGGACAGACTTTCCCTCCAGTACCTTCGTCACGATCGCCTGAAACCAGAAGAATTTATAGCATTCGCTGGTATTGTCAAAAAGACGGCTTAGATGTTGAATTTCCAGTTCTTCGGAATAGGGCAGTTGCATTGGGTAATCACCTCGAATCCGCATGGCTCATGTATGGTATTGTTTGTTTTCACTTTAAATATTCCACAACCTGTGGAAAAATTATGATTGACAACTTTACAACTATAATATTTCCTATATTCTGATCAGCTTCACACAACATTCTATATTCGCCGTCTGCGGAAACATATCCACGCAGCAGATTCGCTCCGCCTGATACCCGTTTGCCAGCAGCACTTCCAGATCCCGCGCAAGGCTGGTCGGCTTGCAGGAAATATAAAGGATACGGGGCACACCGTAGGCGATGATCTTCCGCAAAGCTTTGGGATGGATACCGTCGCGCGGCGGATCGAGAACGATAAAATCCGGGCGATCAGATATGCTATCGAGAACTTTCAGGACATCGCCTGCGATAAAGGTGCAGTTATCAAGGCCATTGATCACGGCGTTTTCGCGCGCTGCCGCGACGGCTTCTTCTACGATTTCTACGCCGATGACTTTTTTCGCTATGGGTGCCAGGATCTGGGCGATAGTGCCTGTGCCGCTGTACAAGTCAAATATCACATTTGCCTTCTCAGGCAAAACATCTTCCTTTTTCCCCATGACAAATTCCCGCGCCACGCTGTAGAGCACTTCTGCTCCCTGTGAATTGGTCTGGAAGAAAGAAAACGGCGTAATTTTAAAACGCAGCCCAAGCAAAGTCTCGTAAAAATAATCCTGCCCATACAGAACTGTCGTCTGTTCGCTCTGAACAACGTCTGCTACGGAGTTGTTTAGCATATGCAAAACGCCTGCGATCCGGCCCTCCAGCTGCAGGGACAGGACTGCATTCGCATATTCCTTCCAGAGTTCTGTCAGGTTCTCCATCTGCTCTTCCATGTTCCCTTTCTGCGGAAGCTTTGCCGACACTTCGTCTTTCTTCCTGTTTTCGCTTGTTACCTCCAGCTTATTGCCTAAATATTCTGCACCTGCTCCGGCCGTCACAAGGCAAACGAGAATTTCTCCTGTGCTCTGGGATCTGCGCAGCAGAAGATGACGCAGGATTCCCTCATGCGTCATTTTATGATAGTAGGGAATGTTCTTTTCCCGGAAAAAGCCAAGCGTGGCTGTCAGAATTGCCGTCATATCCGGATGAACAAGTTGGCAGTCTGATACGGTCAGAACATCATAATGGCTGCCGCGTTTGTGCAGGCCGAGGCTGAGCGGGCCGTCTTTGTACTCATCGCCGAAGGAGAATTCCATCTTATTTCGATACTGGAATTCCTGCGGGCTCGGGCGGATTCCCTCAAATATATCCGCCATAACCATTGCCATTCCCGGCTCCTGACTGCGTTCTGCCTGTCCGGTCGCACAGGATTCTGATTCTGTGCCCCATTCCTCCTGTTTGATCGCACAAAGCTCTGATTCCCTATCTATTTTCTCCTGTCCGGCCGCACAAAGTTCTGATTCCGTATCCCCGTTCTTTTGCCCAACCGCGCATAACACCGGCGCCAGCAGGCGTTTTACCTGCCCGGCTTTCATTGAAAGCTGATTCTCATAGGACATGCTCTGCCAGGTGCAGCCGCCGCAGGCCGGGAACTTTCCGCAGACGGAAGTCCTTGTCTCCAGCTCTGACGGCTGCACTACTTCCAAAAGGCGGCCTTCCGCACGGCCGCTCCGCTTTTTGGAAATCGAGAAGCGGATTTTCTGACCCGGAATCGTATTTTTCACTGTCACGATGCCCTCGTCCGTCCGGACAATTCCCTTGTTGGGAAAATCCACGCGTTCCACTGTGCCTTCCATGATCTGCCCTTTTTTCATGCGAAATTTCCTCCGTACTGTATTCCCTGTGGTTTCTGTTGTCCTGCTTCGTATCTGTTCAGTACCGCAACTATTCAGTATCGTAATATACTTTTCCATACGTACTTCGCAGCAGGTGCGAAGCACTGTCCTGAATAGTTATTCCGTACCTTCAAAGTCATATGCTTTCTTCTGTCCGCATTCCTTTACAGTAACAGAGCAGATGCGTCTGCATCTGCCCTGTCTGTTGTTTTCATCATATAAAAACGATCATTACTCCTCGTCGTCAGCGTCGTCTTCCTCATCTTCCTCAGCTCCGTCTTTCTCCGGCTCTGCTTCGGATTCTTCTTCTGCGTCCGCTTCTTCAGACTCATCTTCATCCGAATCTTCCTCTTCCGGATCTTCGGACTCGTCTTCATCTTCGTCCTCTTCCTCGTCCTTCTCCGGGAAATCGTCGTCATCGAAGAAATCCTCAAAGTCGTCGTCAAAATCGTCCTCAAAGTCTTCCAGATAATCCGGAGCAAAATAGCGATATACCGCATAGGCGATGGCCGCTACTGCCGCTACCGCACCGATGATGGCAAAAATCCACAGTGCTGTATTCTTTTTCTTTTCCTCATCATGTTTCTTCAATGCCGCTACCAAATCGTCAACTCTTGTCATACGCTGCACGTCCTTTCTTTTTACGGCCATACGATACATCCTGTATCTCATGTAGCTGTTCAGCGCCTTCCCGGCTGTTAATAAAGAACAGTAAGCCGCATTTTCTCTGTTTCGGTTAGTATATCACAGGATTTCTTTTTTTACTATACTAATTTTTTCTTCTCACTTATTTTCTTGAACTATTTTTTTGGTATGGTGTTTCCCGCTTATTACTTATTCTGCCGTCCTGCACATTTGCCTGCCATACAGATATTTGAATAGTTATTATGCTTCAAATCTTCTTAAGCTTCGCAAATGCTGCGAACATTTTCTTTGTCCCGACGCGGTCGAAATCCACCGTAACCTCATAGTCGCGGCCTCCGTCAACAATCGAAGTAACGGTTCCCTGGCCGAATTTGATGTGGCTGACCCGGTCGCCGACGGTGTAATCCAGGCCATCCGATTTCTGTATCTGTACGCCTTTCTGTACAAACGAGCGGTTCTGGAAGGCGGCTTTGGCCTGCTGATACGCGCTCTGATTCACATTCCGTGCACGGCGCGAGCCGTATGCCTGCCCCGCCGCAAAACGGGAATTGCCCGAAGCGGGATTGGGATTGTTCTGGCCGGAACCTCCACGCGATCCGAATGCTCCCGCAGAACCAGCGCCAGAGCCAAATTGGGTGCCTGCCGCGTCCATATTTCCGCCTGCGCCATGTCCTGTGCCATATCCTGCACTGGTGGCTGCACCGAACTGCGCGCCTGCTCCCGTAGCCGATACTTCCGTGCCATACCGCGGCTTTCTCTGATTTGTCTCCAGAAGTTCCTCCGGAATGTCTTCGACAAATCTGGACACGCGGTGGAAATGCATTTCGCCGCGCACCATTCGCTCTCTGGCTGCGGTAAGATACAGCTGCTCCTTTGCGCGGGTGATCCCAACGTAGCAGAGGCGGCGTTCTTCCTCCAGTTCGTCCTGATCCTCGGAGTTGATGCTTAAATAGCCCGGGAACATGCCGTCCTCCATCCCGGCAAGAAATACTACCGGGAACTCGAGGCCTTTCGCGCTGTGCAGCGTCATCATCAGTACGCGGTCCGCGTCGTTCGAAACATCGTCGATGTCCGCCACCAGCGCCACTTCTTCAAGGAAACCGGCCAGCGACGGCTCGTCTGTGTTTTCATCGTAGGCAGCGGCCTTGTTTACAAGCTCGTCGATATTCCCCAGTCTCTCCTTCGCCTCCTCGCTGCCGTCAAGCTCCAGTTCTTTTCGATAGCCCGTCACGTCGAGCACATCCTCGATCAGGTCGCGGACAGAATACTCTTCGGCTTTTGCGCGAAAAGCGCGTATCATACTGACAAAATCTTCCAGCTTGCCGCGGCTGCGCCCCAGTTCTGAAATTTCTCCGTTCCGGCACAGCGCCTCGAAAAAGCTGATCTGTTCCAGCATCGCATACTGCTGCACACGCGAGATGGTGGTGTTGCCGATGCCGCGCTTTGGCACGTTCAGGATGCGCTGTACAGATAGGTCGTCACGGCCGTTTCCGATCGTTTTCAGATAGGCGAGCACGTCCTTGATCTCTTTTCTCGAATAGAAATTCACTCCGCCGACGATTCGGTACGGGATATTCCCGTACAGGAATTTTTCCTCAAACATGCGGGACTGCGCGTTGGTCCGGTAAAGCACCGCAAAATCCTTATAAGCGGCTTTTCCCTGAAGCACCAGCGTGCTGATGCGGTCGACCACATAATCCGCCTCGCCAAAGCCGTTCTGGAACTGGCGGAAATGGATCTTTGTGCCCTCGCCGTTCGCCGTCCAGAGTGTTTTGTCCTTGCGGCCGACATTCTTTTTTATAACTGCGTTCGCGGCATTCAGGATGTTCTGCGTCGAGCGGTAATTCTGCTCCAGCCGGATGACCTTTGCATCCGGAAAGAAATGCTCAAAATTCAGAATGTTGCCGATGTTCGCACCGCGGAATTTGTAGATGGACTGATCATCATCGCCGACCACGCAGAGATTCCCGTATTTGGACGCAAGCTGGCTGACCAGCTTAAACTGCGCAGTATTCGTGTCCTGGTACTCATCCACCATGATGAAGCGGAACCGCTCCTGATAAGCCTCCAGCACTTCAGGGCAGGTGTTAAACAATTCCACGGTCTTTCCGATCAGGTCGTCAAAATCCAGCGCGTTGCTGTCCTTCAGCCGCTTCTGATACTCTGTGTAGACCTTTGCCGCCAGCTTTTCCTTGAAATCGTCCCGCCGATAAGCCTCCTGCTCATACTCCTCCGGCGTGATCAGTTCATCCTTCGCCGAGGAGATCATGCCCATAAACATACGCTCTTTAAACTGCTTGGTGTCAATATTCAAATGCTTGCAGACGTCGCGCACCACCGTTTTCTGGTCGTCCGCATCGTAAATCGTAAAATTCGTGTCATAGCCGATACGGTCAATGTAGCGCCGCAGGATACGCACACAGGTGCTGTGAAAGGTCGCGACCCACACTGCGCCGGACATCGTTCCCCCGCGTCGGTTCCCTGCCGCCGAGAGGAGAGAGGGAGCGTTTCCGTTTCCGCCTTCCTGCCCATCAATCGTTCCCGTCCGGCCGCCGTCTGCTTCAGCAGCTCCGATCTCATCCCGGTTTAAAATGCACTCCACACGCTCCCGCATCTCGCCCGCGGCCTTATTCGTAAAGGTGATTGCCAGAATATTCCACGGACTCACATCCATCTCCTCGATCAGCCACGCCACCCGGTGCGTCAGCACCCGGGTCTTGCCGGATCCCGCTCCCGCCAGGATAAGAAGCGGCCCCTCATAGTGCCGCACAGCCTCCAGCTGCTCCGGATTCAGCGTATCGTAAATGCTCATTTATGTATTCTCTCTTTCTCAGAAATTTAAACAGCAATTCAGGATTGCAGACAGTCTGTGATCTGCTTTCCCAAACAGCCGCACGCAACAATGTGAACTACCTATTATCTAAAGCCAATAGGATTGCGATCGACCTGTTTCAAATCACAGATCATTCATCAAACACAGCCACTACCGTGTAGCCGCTCTCGTCCGTCCGCACTTCTTTAACCACGCCGTCCCTCGTTTTGAGGCGTTCACGGTTCGTATAATTTGCCGACATGGCCACGGCCGGCTCGATCGTATAATACCAGCTTAACGGAAGCACGCCTTCCGTCACATGTACGGGATCCCCGGGCTTCACAAGTCCTTCCCGCTCCATTTTAAATTCCATCTCCCGCACAGACACCACTCCTTTTTATCCGTAAAGGCAATTTTATTTTATCAAACTTTTTCTTGTAATATGGTTTTGAAAACTATATACTATAACCAGTTTCAAACAGCAGCAAAATGAAAAACAGGTCGTGCGGATTTATCCGCTAAGAACTGTATTTTCATTTTGGGATGGGCGGGCGCTGATCGTCCAGTGGACGATCGTTTAGCGCCGACCGAAGTGGAACGGAGACGCCCATTAGCCACAGGTGCTGAGCGCCAGTGGCGCTCGTTTAGCACCGACCGGAGCGGCAGCGGAGAATATGACGCGTAAGCGGCATATAGCCTGCATGGCAGGCGGTCTGCGGCCTACTGTTTGAAACTAATAAACAAACAGCAGCAAAATGAATAAACAAAAGAGGTACTCCTATGAACCAGACTAATACAAAGCTTCTCTCCGATATTCTGCGGAATATCGCCAATACTCCTCATATTCGTCCGGGCGAAGTGCCGGACATCGATCTCTACATGGATCAGGTCACCACGTTCATGGACGAGCATTTGGGCGCCACCCGTCGGCACGAGGACGATAAGATCCTGACCAAGACCATGATCAACAATTACACAAAGAAAAAGCTTCTGCCTCATCCAACGAAAAAACGTTATTCGAAAGAGCATCTGCTTCTTCTTATTTTCATCTACTATTTAAAGGACTTCCTGCCGCTTACTGATATCAATGCCATCCTCAATCCGATCATTGATCGTTTCTTCGAGCCGAAGGATTCCATCTCCATCGAATACATTTACGCGGAGGCCTATGAGCTGAGTGAAGAATGGGTCGGGAGCATCTGCCGGGACATTATGGATTCCTGGCACACTGCGTCAAACTCCTTTGAGGACTGTCCGGCCGAAGACCGGGAAAGCCTGCAGGTCTTCTCCTTTATCTGCATGCTGAGCTTTGATATCTATCTCAAAAAACAGGTGATCGAGCAGATGAACGACGGGCTGAACCCGTCCGCGAAGCCGGAGGAGCCGGAATCCTGACAGGATAGTCTCCCACGCCGAAGCGGAATCTTCTCCACAAACCGATTTGGCATAAGGCGAGTTTACCACGCCGCCGATTTTATGTAAAGAGAATTTCTTTGCCATACGATCGAATTTATTGACGATATTCTCAAAAAAGTGTAAAATCATAATTAACTAGGGCAGACATCACATTTTCAGAATCGAGGTACCGCACCATGCCGGATACAGAGAATCGTATCAACATTCAGTCCACGGACCACAAAAAGCTATTAGCCAATACGCGTAAGCTGCGCGAGCTGGGGGGACTTCTTGCCCGTCAGGGCATCTCCCTTTTTGAGTATTTCCCGGACAGGGATCTGATGCTGATCTATGACGACAGCCTGCAGATCCGCCGAAAGCTGCCCGACTATCTGGCGCGGCTGGATGAACATACGGAAGTGTCGGCAGAAGACCGCCCTGCTCTTGTGGATCTGATGCACGGAAGAAGCTATGATCCGGTATCTGTGCGCATGCTGGATGTAAACGGCCGTCTTTCCTACTGTGTGCTCGCGCTTTCGCCGTATCCGGATACTTTTTCCAAAAACCAGTCTCTGATCGGTACGATCACGGATATCACTCTTGAATACGAGCGTGAAGAAATTCTGAAGGAAAAAGCGCAGCGTGACTCCCTGACCATGCTGTACAACCATTCGTACGGGCAGCAGAAGATCAATGACTATCTTCGGCTGAAAGACCCTTACGCTTCCTGCGGTCTGCTCGTGGTAGATATTGATTATTTTAAAACGGTCAATGACATCTACGGTCATCTGTTCGGCGACACGGTGCTCACAGAGCTTGCCAGTCTTCTGGCACGCCTTTGCAACCGGACCGATGTCATCATGCGGGCAGGCGGCGATGAATTTGTCATCCTGCTGGAGAATATCTCGCACCCGGCTCTGGTCTCCAAGACCACCGGGATCATAAAAAGGATCCGTGAACTGCGGTTCCGTGAAAATGATTCGCAGATCACCTGCAGCATCGGTGTCTGCTTTCTCCCGGAAAACACCTCCGGCTATACCTACGACCAGCTGTTCGCGAACGCGGACTGGGCGCTTTACCGCGCAAAGGAACACGGCCGGAACCGCTACGAATTCTGCGACAGTCTGAAACGTTATGAAGAATCCTCCGCCCACGAGGAACTGAAAGCACATTCTGACATTGACGTCCGTTATCTGCAGGGCGATCTTGTGACGACTGTTCTTGAGATTTTCGAAAAAATGAACAGTTTTGACGAAGCGTTGCATCAGGTGATGGGAATCATCGGCACGCGCTTTGATCTGGACCGGATCACCGTAGTACATACGGATACCGGCAACCGCACTGCGGACCGGAATTATCAGTGGCGTGCCGAAGGCGCTCCGGAAGCTTTGAATGAAGAATCCGGCTTTGAGAAAAAAGATTTTCTCACTCTTTTTAACAGCTATGACCGGGACGGCACCACCGTGCTCCAGTATGATGACATGGGTATGTACTCACCGCAGGCGACCGCACTGCTGATGCAGGGCGAAGCGAAGACTGTCGTTTATGCATCATTATATTGCGAGGGAAAATATGTAGGAGCGATTTCCTACGTGGACTGCCGGAAGAAACGCCAGTGGACAGACGGGCAGCGTCATCTGTTTGGAATTCTGACCAAAATCATTTCCGCGCATCTGGCTAAAAGCCAGGCCATTCAGGATTCCCAGAAAGAGCATGAGGTGACGCCGGGCTTCGACACGCTGACCGGGCTGCTCTCGTTCTCCCGGTTCCGTGATGAGGTGTCGCACATCATCCATACCCGGACAAGTGATGATTATGTCGTTGTTTACACCGATTTCATGAATTTCAAATATCTGAACAAAAAATACGGCTACCGCACGGGCGACTGCCTGCTCCGCGAATTCGCGAGCGCGATCATTGATACCATGAAAAACGCGGAAGAAACTTATTTTTCCCGTATCGTTTCCGATCAGTTTGTCCTGTTCATGCCCTATAGTGACCGGGAAAACGCTGTCTCCAATGTCAATAAGATCAACGAAGACTTTGAGAACGCGCATGCGTCTCTCTTCCCGGATGTGAATATCCGGCTGCGGTCAGGCATTTATTTTCTTGAGCCGGACTGCACCAGCGCCGCCGCGGCCATCGACGCGGCCAACTGCGCGCGCCGCCGAATCAGCGACACCTCCGCTCTCTCCGCGTGCATGTTTGACAAACGTTTCCATCAGGAGCAGGCTGAGGAAAATGAGATCATCAACAGCATGGGATCCGCCATGCGCAACGGGGAATTCAAGGTGTACCTGCAGCCCAAATATTCTCTGAAGGATTACTCCGTCATCGGCGCCGAAGCGCTTGTTCGCTGGGAAAAAGCGGACGGCACCGTAATGCCGCCGGATTCGTTTATCCCGATCTACGAGCGCACCGGGAAAATTTCGGAGCTGGATTTCTATGTGTTCGAGCAGGTGGCAGCGTTCCTCGCCAAGAATAACGAGCTCGGCCGCAAACAGGTGCCGATTTCGATCAACGCCTCCATCCTGCACGCTTCTGACAGCAATACTGTCAAGCACTACCTTGACATTCTGAAAAAATACAATGTCGATCCTGCCCTCACGGAAATTGAACTGACCGAGACCGCGACCGTATCCGACTACGGCAACGTCGTCCAGCTGTTCCAGGATCTGCAGAATGTCAATATGCTGACATCCCTTGACGACTTCGGCGCGGGCTACTCTCTGCTCAACACCATCACGGAGATCCCGGTCAACACCGTCAAGCTGGACCGCGTTTTCATCAATCGCTGTGAGGCCAGCGAAAAGGGCATCTACTTCCTGAACCAGATCGTTTCCATGGTCAAAGGACTCGGCTACCGCGTCATCTGCGAAGGCGTCGAGACCGAAGAGCAGATCGACATTCTGAAAAAAGCCGGCTGCGAGGAAGCGCAGGGCTACTGGTTCTCAAAGCCGATGCCGGTGGAGGAATATGAGAAAATGATGTATGAGACGGAGTAAGGAACACGGTTGTATTTTATTCTTCTCTTCATGGCAAAAGCCGCCAGGCGAATAACCTGGCGGCGGATAAAATCATTTCTTTTTAACATTCATTCTGCATATTCTTTCTTTTTCAGCAAATGCACGATACCGGAAAGAACAGCAGAACCAAACACATATCCAAGTACAATTTTTGTCATGTGTTCCTGAAGCACCGAATTATTTTCCTGAGATATGACTGCAATTCCAATAATCAGCACAATTGCAAGGATGATCCAAGCAGCTAAAATCATTCGTCGTATTTTTTTATACGATACTTTTTTCATGCAATCACCTCCGTTATGCAAGCGGCATAATAATGACACTGTGAAGCTACCGAACCGTTACAATTATTTTTTATTGTAACATATTCGCACGAAAATGCAACCGTTACACAGTTTTTTTACAGACACATGGCCATATAAACCGGCAGATGAAGAATACCGTCCCTGATCTGGACATCCTTTGTATAAAGAATGTATGGTTCTCCGATCTGGGATGAAAACTTTTTGCAGAATTTGTCTAATGAAGCGTGAGAGCGATACGCTCCGGATTTTACTTCCAGCGGAACCACTTTTTTCTTCATAGTGATAAGGAAATCAATTTCCATATGATTCTCCCGATGTGCGGAATCAGAACGGGAATAAAAATACAGCTTATGTCCATTGCAGCGAAGCATTTGTGCCACAATGTTTTCCATAATCATGCCCTGGTTGATACTAAGCCGGTCAAAGAGAATTGCCTTATACAACTCATTTTCCGCAAACGGACGATCCATGAAGCTTTGGGTGACCAGCAATCCGGTATCTCCCATATAACATTTGCGGGTTGAAAAATCCGCACTAAGAGCAAGACCTGCGTTCGGATCCGTTGCGTTATAACAGTTATTTACAACCATCGCTTCGCCAAGCCAGTTGAATGAATCCTCATAGTTTCTGGTACGGGCCGATTTCCGAATAGTCGAGAGTCGGTATTTTTTCTCTTTCCTCGTCAGCTGCGCAGGAATTCCATCAAAAACGGCGAAAATCTTATCCTCATTCCCACTGGCAAATTTGGACACATCGTCCCGGTAAAGAGTCAAAATACGCCGCTTTACCACATCTACCGCTTCAAATTCCTTCGTCTCTGCATACTTTACTACTGCCTGCGGCATACCTCCGACAAGAAGATACTGTCGAAAGTCGTTCATAATTTTACGGTGGAGAAGCTGCCCAAGAGGTGTCCTCGTGGAAAAACACCGCCTGATCAAGGGAGCCGTTTCTTCATCACCGATTGCCCATAGAAACTCCTCAAAATCCAGCGGGAACATTTCCAGATGTTCTTCTTCTGATGGAATAATAATGTCTTTCACATTTTTCTTAAGGCGAATCAGAGATCCGGTTTCAAGATAATCATAGCGGCCATCTGCAACAAGATATTTGATCAGCTGCCGCGCTTTCGGATATTGCTGCACTTCATCAAAAATAATCAAAGACTTCCTCTGATGCAGGGTTGTCCCATAAAAAGCAGAAAGCTTTGCGAAAAACAGATCCAGATTGGATGTTTCATTTTCAAACAGCTCCAGAATGTCTTTCGGCGCAATGCCAAAGTCTATCAGAATATAACTGTCATATTCATTTTTCCCAAATTCTTCCACTACATAGCTTTTTCCAACACGTCTGGCGCCTTCAATCAGCAAGGCAGAATCTCCGGCGCTGGTCTTTTTCCAGTTTAAAAGCCTGTCATAAATTTTACGTTTCAACTGCACAGGGCTGCCTCCTTTACCGCTTTGATTCATTACAACCATCTTGTGTCTTTACAGATATGATCGTTTAAACTGTTCAGTACCTTCACAGTTACAATTATTATCTATAATAACATATTCGCACGAAAATGCAACCTCAGTATAGCCAGTTTCAGCACGAAAATGCAACCTCAGTATAGTTGATTTCAGCACGAAAATGCAACCTCAGTATAGTTGATTTCAGCACGAAAATGCAGTATCAACGGTTCTTCATCGGAAATTCCACCGCAAACGTCGTTACTCCATCGCCGCAGTTCACCGAGATTTTCGCCCGATGCGCCGTGGCGATTGCTTTTGCGATGGAAAGCCCCAGGCCGTAATGCGGCTGCGCCGCCGCGTTCTGATCCGGCACCGTCCGTGAGGAATCCACGCGGTAAAAGCGGTCAAACAGTTTGTCCATGGATTCCGGCGGGATCGGCTCACCCTCGTTAGCGACCTTAAGAACTGCCGTGCCTTTTGTGCCCGACAGAGAGACCATGATCCGCCCGGACGGTTTTGTATGCGCAAATGCATTGTCTACAAGAATCGATATCAGCTTCCCAATCTGTGAAGCGTCGCCCATGATCCAGATATCGTCTGCCGTCTCGCAGGTCAGCTCCAGCCCTTCTTCGAATGCTTTTCCCTCAAACGGGAGTACCCCGGCGGTAACTGCCCGGCCAAGGTCAAGGCGCTCCATCTGTGCCGCATGAGAATTATGTACGCCCTGCGCCTGCGACGCTGCATTCTCCGCGCTCAGCAGATCCAGCAGGCTGCGCAAGATCTCGGTCATCCGGTCGTTCTCATAGCGAATATTTTCCAGCCACCGATTCTCGCCGATCTCGCGCCGAAGCAGTTCCGCGTTCGTACTGATTGTGGAGACTGGGGTTTTCAGTTCATGTCCCGCATCAGAAATAAACTGGTTCTGCCGTTCGTAATTTTCCTCCAGCGGCCGGATGATCCAGCCTGATAACAGGATTGCCAGAATCAGTACCACCAGAACTGCGGCAGCACCAAAGATGACCGTATAGCGCAGAAGCGTGACGATGCTCTCTCCGACCAGAGTATTGTCCATCATGGAAACCAGCGTGTAATCCTCACCCGACACCAGATAGATCATATTGTGGGAAATGCCGTAGGATTTCCCGGAGTCCAGAAAATCTCTCGCCAGATCCGTCAGCGCCTCATCCGAGAGCTGTGATGGGTCATCGTTGTTGACAGTCAACACACTTCCATCCGCGTCAAACACAACGGAATAAAATGTGGAGAGATCGAGGCGGCGCAGTCTGCCGTATTCATCGTCGTCTCCGATTCTTATGATTGTTCGTCTGGAAGCAGACTGATCAATTGAAAATTCATTTTCTGACTCTGCTTCATCATCCGTCAGAGTTTTCTCCGCTGTGTCTGAGAAATCATCATCCGGCAGAAGTTCTTCCACACCTTCTTCCAGCGGCAATCTATCTTCACCACCATCTTCCGAAAGCAGTTTATTTCCGTCAACCTCTTCCGGCGGCAATTCATCCCCGTCCCCATCCCCGTCCGGCAGCCCGCCATTCTCCAGATATTCTGCCGCGTACAGCTCCAGCATCTCACGGTTCTCCTGACTCATTTCACGATAGCTGACCCCATAGATCACAGCGATCGTACCGAGCAACGTTAATACCAGAATCGCCATTAAGAGCGCGACAATTTTGATCCTTGATTTTCTAAACATTCTGTTTCCTCAGCTCATATCCCAGCCCGCGCACCGCTTTGATCTCCATCCCGGAGCCGATAAAGGCCAGCTTTTTTCTGGTGAAAGAAATGTACACTTCCACATTGTTATACTCCGCATTACTCTCATAACCCCAGACTTTTAAAGCCAGCTTTTCACGCGGCACGATTGAACCTTTCTTTTCCATCAGGTATTCCATCAGATGAAGTTCCTTCTCTCCGAGACGAATTTCCTGCCCGGTCGTGCTGCAGAGAAGTGTCGCTGACGCGATGTCAAGAATCAGATCGCCCGCGTGCAGTCTTCCATCCTCTGCCGACATTGCCGGCATATTTCTACGGCACAGAGCGCGCACCCGTGCCAGAAGCTCCTCCACCATAAATGGTTTCGTCAGATAATCATCCGCCCCGGCATCGAGACCGCTGACCTTATCCGCCAGCTCACTCTTTGCCGTCAGCATCAGCACCGGCGTCCGCAGCCCTTCCCGCCTGATCTCCCGAATAACAGAAAAGCCATCGCGTTTCGGCAGCATCACATCCAGGATCACCGCGTCATAGATTCCACTTAAAGCCGCATCGAGGCCGCTCTCCCCGTCATAACAGACGTCCACGTCATAGTTTTCCTGACGGAAGACCTCCGCCTCCGCTTCCGCCATGCGGCGTTCATCCTCTACCAATAGAAGCTTCATACAGTCCTCTCCATATCGTTAATCGAGCAGGGAGATTTGTCCCCTGCTCGCCCGCGCGGCGCTGGATGTCCAGTGGACATCCGTTTAGCGCCGACCGAAGCGGAGCGGAGACCTGCGTTCGGCAATAGCCGGGAAAATTCCTTACACAGCCCTGCGCATCAAAAGCCGGCAGTGCGGAGCATTTCCCGCCAGTCTGCCGGCTTATGGACACCCTCTTCGGTATTAGTATAACAGAAAATTCTTGAAAAGGAATTGAATGTTGAAAAAATGAAGTCTGTGGCAATCATCTTTTAAAACTGCTCAGTGCTTTCACGGTTACAGATCATCCGGAAATGGAAGGCGGGAATAACGCTTCACGACATAACCTGTGAAAAGGGATTCCCATACACCGCAGCCAGTCCCAGCGAATCCTCAATCCGCAGCAGCTGATTGTACTTGGCCACCCGTTCGGAACGGCAGGGCGCGCCGGTCTTGATCTGTCCCGCGCCGCAGGCGACCGCGAGGTCCGCGATCAGCGTGTCTTCCGTCTCTCCTGACCGATGAGAGATCACAACGCGGTAACCGTTTTTCTGGGCAAGGTCGATGGACTCCAGCGTCTCTGACAGTGTCCCGATCTGATTAACCTTGATCAGGATGGCATTCGCGGCATTCTGCCGGATTCCTTTTGCCAGGCGTTTCGGATTTGTAACGAACAGATCATCGCCCACCAGCTGAATACGCCCGCCCAGGCGGGAGGTCAGCTCCTGCCAGCCTTCCCAGTCGTTTTCATCCAGCCCATCCTCAATAGACGCGATCGGGAAGGAACGGCAGAGGTTCTCAAGATAAGCGATCATCTCTTCCGTAGTTCTGCGAACGTCTCTCCCCTGGCGTTTTCCTTCTCCCGGAAATACATAGGTTTTGGAAGACGGATCATACAACTCACTGGCCGCTGCGTCAAGCGCAATTACGATTTCTTTTCCGGGGCAAAACCCGGCCTGTTCTATCGCCTCGACAATCAGCGAGAGTGCGGTGCCTGCGTCTTCCAGATCAGGAGCGAAACCGCCTTCATCTCCCACACCGGAAGACAGGCCGCGATCTTTCAGGATTTCTTTTAATGTGTGATAGATATCCGCGCACATCTGAAGACCGTGCTCAAATCCTTCTGCGCCCACAGGCATGATCATGAATTCCTGCAGATCAAGGGGATTCGCGGCATGCGCGCCTCCGTTCAGAATATTCATCATCGGCACGGGCAGGCGGTTTGCCCGCATGCCTCCAAGGTAACGGTACAGAGGCTGGCGCAGGCTTCGCGCTGCAGTTACGGCAGTTGCCAGGGAAACGCCGAGAATCGCATTCGCGCCGAGCTGCTTCTTATTGATCGTGCCATCCTCCCTGCAGAGGATCCGGTCGATTGCGACCTGATCAAACACGTTTTCTCCGATTACCGCATCCGCCAGAATGGTGTTAACATAGTGGCAGGCTTTCAAAACGCCCTTTCCATGATAGCGGTCTTCTCCGTCCCGAAGCTCCACTGCTTCATGTTCTCCGGTCGATGCACCGGACGGAACCGCCGCTCTCCCGATGCATCCATCCTCTGTCATCAGTTCCACTTCTACCGTTGGATTCCCTCTTGAATCGAGAATCTCCCGGGCATAAACATCCGTGATCGGCATATAGTTGTGCATACATATTCCTCCTGTTATCCGCATTCTGAAATTAGTATGTCCAGCGCCGGCCGATTTCACCCGGAAAATGAGTGGCACATTTTTCCTGTAATGAATAAATCGAGCAGGGTGTTTTTCCCCTGCTCGCCGCATCTGGCGGAAGCCAGAAATATTCCTTGCGCGGCCGTGCGCAAAAAAAGGCCCCGCCCTATAGCGAAGCCCCTCCGATTGATTCTTATTATAATTATTTAATTGAACTGACTGTTGTAATCCTCAAAGCCATCCTCGAAGCCGTCATCAAAACCACCCCGGGAGCTGCCGCTTCCGTCCTCCTCGTCTCCATCCTCATCATCCGGAATCTCCAGGCCGGATCTGCCGCTTCTGTCAGAAGAGGATTCTTCGGTCTCTTCCTCCGCGTCGTCCTCTGAATCGGTCGAAGTTGTCGTTGAGGAGCTGCCTTCCTGCAGCGTTACCTCCACCTCACGTGCCTCATAGCTGCCGTTATTGGCAGTCTGCACTTCCAGCGTGATCGTCTCTCCCGGCGCGTAATAGCTCATCTTTTCAATCAGATCCTCCGAGCTGGTCACGCTCTCGCCTTCCAGCGCAGTGATAATGTCGCCGTTCTTCAGTCCGGCCTCTTCTGCTGCCGAGCCGCTGATTACCTCATACACGAACGCGCCTGCCGGCATATTGTAGGTCTCGATTGCTTCATCCGAAACGCTCAGCACGGTTGCACCAATATAGCCTCGTTCTGAGTCGCTCAGCTTATCTCTCGTCTCCTTGTTGATCAGTTGTTCCAGCACCGGCACCGCTGTGTCAATCGGAATAAAATATCCCATGCCTTCCGCGGCATCTCCGGTCTCTTTCGCCACGCAGATGCCGATGACCTCACCGGAAGCGTTCAGGAGAGCACCGCCGCTGCTGCCGAGATTGACCGCCGCGTCCGTCAGGATCACTTCCATCGTGAGACCGTCAATGTCTACCTCACGGTTCAGGGCACTGATGATACCGGTCGTCGCGCTTACGCCATAACCCATGGCGTTGCTGATCACTACAGTCGCCTGCCCGATCTTCAGATCTTCTGAACTGCCAAGGTTCGCGATGCGCAGCTGCTCCAGCACGGAATCTTCGATATCAGAAAGCTCCACTGCCACGACGGCCAGATCCGTCGAGGAGCTCGTACCCTTTACTCTTCCGTATACCGTCAGGTCGTCCTCGTCCTCCGCTTCCACGGAAAATCCGACCACAAGCTCATCCGCGTCGCTCACCACATGATAATTGGTCGCGATCAGAAGCTCTGTATCGCTTTGTGCGATAATGATTCCGGAAGCTGTTGTCTCCTCTTCTTCTTCCTCATCTTCAAATACGATGGATCCGTCGTCCGCATAGTAATAGTAATAACTCGAAGACGAATCCTCGTCTGCTGCTTCACTGACACAGGAAATGGAAACAATCGAAGGCATGCAGTTTTCCACGATCTCCGATACGTCCGTCGTCACGATACTGCCGGAAACAGCATCCACGCTGTTTACCGAAGAACCGGCGCCCAGCGTTGCCTCATCGGCTGACGCATCCGTCTCTTCCTCCGCATCCTCAGTAGAATCCGCATCTTCTTCAGCTGCCGTTTCCTCGGTACCTTCTTCCCCGGAAGAAGCTGCTTCACTGCCGGCATCCTCATCCGAGCTGCCGGCTATATTCAGTGTGACCCGATCTGAATCCTCTGAATCGGAAGCACTTGTTTCCGCTGTCTCAGCCGCTGTCTCTTCTGTATTCTCAGTCTCGTCCGCCGCAGTCTTTGTCACGTCCGAAGCCGCCTCTGTCTCATCGTCATCGCCCACGATATTCAGCGTGGTGCGCTGCGTCTCCTCTGTCTCCTCCGCGCTTGCCAGATATGTGCCGCGAAGCGAGCTTCCTTCCACACACACACCGATCAACAAAGCGCCCGCCAATGCGGCAGCGCCGTATTTCTTCCACTTATTCATAACTGATAATCCCCTTTCTGCATATCGTTCTCAGCAGGAAACGCAACTGTTCCGTCCCTTCATATTATCTTAGGACTGCATCCGATTGCAGACGTTTCCCGCAGGTTTGTCCGTTTTGCTTTTTCATAATTTCTGTTACTATAGCGCAGGTTTGTGTCATAACTGTGAAAATGCGGCAGTTTATTTTCCGTTCCGAAAACGAATCGCAACTGTAATTGAGCAGGGAGCCTTGTCTCCTGCTCACCTACCACGGAGTGCGACAGCACAGCTGTCATATTCCTGACGCCCCCAGCACGCGAAAAAACAGGACCCACGCATTCCTGCATGGATCCTGTAACATATGTCATACTAACCGTCGGTTCTATATACCTTACTTTCCGTCTGAACCAGACCGAATATGGAGCATCTCGGCATCGACAGCCTACCGGTTCGTGCAGATGCCGTTGGAATTCAGATAATACTTTCCAATCTTCTTATTCTTCTGCATCACGCCCGATGAATTAAAGTAATAGTAATACCCATTGATCTTTTTCCATCCCTTCACGCGCTGACCAAGCGATGTGCTTCCGGTGGCTTTCGGACTTAAGTAGTACGTCTTGCCTTTCAGCGTCAGCCAGCCCGTTTGCATCACACCCGATCCGTTGAAGTAATAATATTTCCCGCTGATCTTGACCCATCCGGTCGCGCGCTGCCCTGCCGGAGAGCTGTTCGGCTTCAGGTAGTAAGTATTGCCGTCCACTGTCAGCCAGCCGGTGACCCGTGCTCCGGTCGACGGATCCAGATAGTAATACTTTCCGCTGATCTTCTTCCAGCCTGTCTGCATCACGCCCGAGCCGTTGAACCGGTAGGTCGAGCCGTCAATCGTCTTCCAGTACGTCGCACGTGCTCCGGTCGACGGATCCAGATAATAGGTCTTACCGTTCAGTGTCAGCCAGCCCGTCTGCATCACGCCCGACGAATTGAAGTGATAATACTTCTTGCTGATCTTCGCCCATCCGGTCACGCGATAGCCGCTCGCATTCAGGTAATATTTGTTGCCATCCACTGTCAGCCAGCTGCTCTTCACGATCTTGCCGCTGGCATCCAGATACCAGTAATTCGTGCCGTCCGTCTGCCAGCCGGTCGATGTGGACCTCTTGATCAGCGGCGTCGTCCGCGGCGTGATCGTCGATGCATAATCTACATAGCTGTAATCCAGATCTACCGCTGTGTTAATGCCGTCCACTTTGCCGGTGCTGCTGTACTGCCACATGGATACCGGTGAGACTGTCGGCGAATAGCTCCAGCACGCCACCCAGTAATCATAATCAGAAAGCGCGGTCATATCCAGATAACTGACAAACCAGCTGTTGCTCGCGTAGATCATCGGATGATATCCGGCCGCTTCGATCACTTCCAGAAACGCTTTCGCAAGCTCAGTACGCTCCGCCTTTGTCATCGTTAAATAACAGCTTGCTTCCATATCAAGCGCCACCGGATAGGAAATCTTGTACCCGTCGATCAGATCCAGCACCTGATAAGCTTCCTCGCGCATCTCCGCGACCGTCGTCGAATAGGTCAGACGATAGACACCGACATTGATACCCGCGTCGAGCGCCCCCCTGTATATTTGTCGTAAACTTTGTATCATAGGTCTGCGTACCGTTCTTATACCAGCCGGTACCAAGCATGACAAACTTGATCCCGTCATCCGCAACGGATTCCCAGTCAACCGTCCCCTGCCACTTTGATACATCAATACCTTTAATCTTCGTGGCGGCATCCGCATCCTGCGGAAGTACCACGAAGGCCGCTGTCAGCAGCAGCAATGTCATTGCAAGCAGCTGTACGCCCCTTCGCACCCTTTCTTTCCAAATCCTCATGCCTTAACTTCCTTCCCCTTTTCATCATTCACTCTGCAAATACGCCTGCCTTTTTCAGGCACCCTCATATACCTTCACTGCTTTATCTTTGAGCATCTGGTATTTTGGAATATTTTAACGGAAAAATTACAAATATACAAGCATTATTTTCAATTTTATTAAGTCCATTTTAAAATAAAGTTAAGAAAAAGACCCTGATACGAATATCTCTCGTTCCCAGGGTCTTTCCTGCCATTTTTGTAACTGTTCAGTACCTTCACAGTTACGTCCCCCCTTTTCATCCCGGACAGGCAGGATCACGGTGCGGCTTACGCTGCGTACCTCCGAAGGGGACTCCCTGTGAACTACGATTCACAATTCTATGCCTCATGCGTCAGCAGGGACTTTCCGGTCATCTCTTCCGGCTGTTCCATGCCCATCAGTTCGATCAGGGTCGGGACGATATCCGCCAGCCGGCCGCCTTCGCGAAGGCCAACGCCCTCGCCGCAGTTTACAAGGATAAACGGCACCGGATTCGTCGTATGAGCGGTGAACGGCTCACCGGTCTCATAATCAATCAGCTGCTCCGCATTGCCGTGATCCGCGCAGATGAAAAGCTTGCCGTCCATGGACTTCACAGCCTCCACCACTTTTCCGACACAAGTATCCACGGTCTCGATCGCCTTGATCGCGGCGGAAAGTACGCCGGTATGGCCGACCATATCCGGATTCGCAAAGTTCGTGATCACAACATCATATTTGCCGGATGTAATCGCGCCGACCACCTTCTCGCAGACCTCCGGAGCGCTCATCTCCGGCTGCAGATCATAGGTCGCTACCTTCGGGGATTTCACAAGGATGCGGTCCTCACCCGGATTCGGTGCTTCTACGCCGCCGTTGAAGAAAAATGTCACATGCGCGTATTTCTCCGTCTCAGCGATACGTGCCTGCGTCATATTGTGAGCAGCCAGATACTCACCGAACGTATTGGTCACGGAAATCTTCGGGAACGCAACGGTCTTGTTCGGAATCGTCACATCGTAATCCGCGAAGCATACATAAGTCGTGTGGATGCGTGCCCCGCGATCAAAACCATCAAAATCATCGCAGCAGAACGTGCGGGTAAGCTCTCTTGCACGATCTGGACGGAAATTAAAGAAGATTACGGAATCTCCATCTTTCACTGTCGCTACCGGTGCACCGTCCTTCATCACTACGGTCGGAAGCACAAATTCGTCCGTCACATCTTTCGCATAGGACTGCGCCACAGCTTCCACACCGGAAGCGGCCGTCTCACCCTCGCCGTACACCAGCGCACGATATGCTTTCTCCACGCGGTCCCAGCGGTTATCCCGGTCCATCGCGTAATAGCGGCCGGACACTACGCCAATCTCACCAACGCCAAGCTCTTCCATCTTATCCTGAAGCTCCTGCACATAATCCTTACCGGAAGCCGGCGGCGTATCGCGGCCGTCCAGGAAGCAGTGCACATAAACCTTCTTTAATCCATAGCGCTTCGCCATCTCCAGCAGCGCATACACATGCGTGTTGTGGCTGTGCACACCGCCGTCAGAAAGCAGTCCCCACATATGGAGGCTGGAATTGTTCTCCTTTGCGTTCTCCATCGCACGTTTCAGCTCGGCATTCTCAAAAAAGTCGCCGTCCTCGATTTCTTTCGTAATCCTGGTCAGATCCTGATAGACCACGCGTCCCGCACCCATATTCATATGACCGACCTCGGAATTGCCCATCTGGCCGTCCGGCAGTCCGACCGAAAGTCCGCTTGCCGCGCCCTGTACAAAGGGGCAGGTCGACATCAGTTCATCCATGACAGGCGTCGCGGCCTGCGCGATCGCGTTGCCTTCCGTCTTTTCATTCAGTCCATATCCGTCCAGGATCATCAGTACCGTTGGTTTTTTCATGC
This sequence comes from Lachnospiraceae bacterium, assembly GCA_021199655.1. Classification (GTDB taxonomy): domain Bacteria; phylum Bacillota; class Clostridia; order Lachnospirales; family Lachnospiraceae; genus Choladousia. The sequence goes on from JAJQHQ010000060.1 coordinate 23,797, forward strand.
TCATTTCTCCTTATATCCGCCCCGTCATCCGACCTATATGAAATACACTTTCCGCTGCTTCTCACAGCGAAGCCGCGAATCGTATATTTGCCGCCGCAGGGCTCATCATTCTCATTGACGCACCGCAGGGCGATCATGATTCCGTCTGCGGTACTTAAGCGTTTTGCCAGCCGTTCCCAAGTATACCACGCGATACCGGGAAATACAATAAATAATCAGACCGTTTCGCCGCATTTTTCCACTACAGCTGCCGCAGCACACAGCAGGCTGCCCGCCACCAGCGCGTCCATCGTAGAATTTGTGGAAATCCGTGCGTCCAGCCGAAAGCAGTATACCCAGTACAAAACCGCCGCCAGGAAAAACACTGCCGTCTGCAGCAACCGTTCACGGAATTTTCGTGAAAAAAGCCCCGTCTTTTTCGTTTGTCCGGAAAAATTCTTAAAAGCACCGCTCACCACCAGCAGCAGATGCCAGATCACGGTCATCCCAAACAGTCCAAAGCAAAGTGTCCGCACAGTTCCGTCAATCAGGACCGGACTGCGCTCCAGAGAGCAGACGACCAGCATGGCTCCCAGCACCGCCAGCCAGATTCCATACAGGATTTTTTCCATTCCTTCTAATATTATTATTCGTTTTCTTTCTGTTGTTTCGGTTTTCACTGACTGCGATCCTTTCTTACTGAAAGCTCCCCGTTCTCAATCGGTGCCAGGCGAACACTTCTGTCGCTCCGGCAATCCGTTTTTCGCATCCCACATCACCAGAAGTGTGCCGGAGCGCACCTTCACGCTGCCTGCCTCCCCGATAAACTCGTTGCTTACGCCCAGCGCACGGTCGCAGGTCAGCACCGCATCCTCCAGCGTGTATTTCAGGCCTTTTTCGTACACGCCGGATGCCTGTTCTCCCATGCAGAACACGGAGATCATCCCCGCCGCGTTTTCTGAAAAGGAAAGCTTCCCATTTGTAATTGCCGTAATGACCGTACCTGATCCGATCAGGTAAGCAGTCAATCCTTCCCGCGCCATCCCGGTCAGAAGCTGCAGATTGGCAACCGTATGGTCAAGGCGCCGCCCGCCAAGGCCGCCATAAAGATAGTACGTCCGGTATCCTTCTTCTTTCGCGTATGCAACGGCCAGCGCCATATCCGTATCGTCCTTGATCGGGGAATGCCGGATCAGATGTCTGTGCTCCGGCACAATCTCCAGCGAGTCAAAATCTCCAAGCAGGACATCCGGCTCCATGCCTGTTTCCCGCAGATAGCGGTAGCCGCCGTCCGCCGCGATGAGAAGATCTCCGGACCGCGGTGCTTCCAGGAAGCCGTCAAAATCCCCCGCGCCGATGATAAAACATCTGTCTTCCATGCTCATGTACCATTCCTTTTATAAGTCACACACATACCAGGCAGCCCCGGTATTCACCGCCTGAATGAAATATGACAGATATTCGTAACTGTTCAGTACCTTCACAGTTACGGGAAAAAGTCCATTTAAAATC
>JAJQHQ010000001.1 GCA_021199655.1 Lachnospiraceae bacterium
TACGCACGGTGCTGTGAGAGGACGGCGGCTAATCACCGCCTCCTACTCGATTTTACTCAAAACCTGAATTTGAAGCATTTTTTCACAGGCAATTTATCCTGCCGTTCCATGATTAATCCGCTTTCCTATAACTACGTTTCTGTACAACCAGCAGCATCAGCACACCGGCCGAGAAGAGCAGGAGCATCATCCACGTCATGATCGGTGTTTCATCACCAGTCTGAACGGAGGCTTCCGTACTGGTTTCACTTTCCGTTTCACTTTCTGTGGTGGTCTCAGATTCGGTAGCTGCGGTAGTTTCGCTCTCCGTCTCAGTCTCCGTTTCGGTAGCGGTTGTAGTTTCACTTTCGGTTTCCGTAGCTGCCGCGGTCTCGCTTTCTGTCTCCGTTGCCGCTGCGGTTTCAGATTCAGTAGCCGCCGTCTCGGACTCGGTAGCAACCGTCTCGGATTCATTAGCAGTCGTCTCGGATTCGGATGCAGTCGTCTCACTTTCGGTTTCCGTCTGCGTCTCACCCGGAGTCTCTGTCTGGCCGGTGGATTCACTCTGGTCAGCAGATTCACTCTGGCTGGTGGATTCGCTCTGCGACGGTTCATCCGATCCCGAGGTTGCTTCCGTCCAGCTGATCGCTATAGGCGACAGGCCTGTCAGTGTCATGGAGAGATACTCATCGCCCTCTGTTACTGTAGGAGTCTCATAGTCACCTGCTTTATGTGTTGCTGTGGTGTGACTGAACATATGCACTGCCGTGAAATTGTAGTCATCCTTATTCGTTCCGGCAGGATAGGGCAGGTTTACATTGATACCGTCTGACGGGAAATTCGCGTCATCCGCTTCTACCCAGGTATCATTTATCTTTACCATAAGTTTTACTTCATAATAAGCAGTCGTCTCTTCCGTCGCTGTTGCCAGTACTTCTGTTACATATTCCAGAAGCTGTGCTGTAATCTTATCTACCGTGTCAAGCCCGGCATCGTCAAGATCCCCAGAGACAATCAGATCAACGTCTACAACCAGACGATACAGGGTATCTGTTTCTTCATCTGTGAATTCGTAGCTGTATTCGGTATCTGACTCTGTTTCTGTTTCGCTCTGCTCGGAGGATTCACTCTGCTCGGAGGATTCGCTCTGCTCGGAGGACTCACTCTGCTCAGAAGATTCGCTCCGATCAGAAGATTCGCTCTGCTCGGAGGATTCGCTCTGCTCGGAGGATTCGCTCTGCTCGGAGGATTCACTCTGCTCGGAAGATTCACTCTGCTCAGAGGATTCACTCTGTTCAGAGGATTCGCTCTGTTCAGAGGATTCACTCTGTTCAGAGGATTCGCTCTGCTCGGAAGATTCACTCTGTTCAGAGGACTCGCTCTGGCCAGAGGATTCGCTCTGTTCGGAAGATTCACTCTGTTCAGAAGACTCGCTTTGCTCAGAAGATTCACTCTGCTCGGAGGATTCGCTCTGCTCGGAGGATTCGCTCTGCTGGCCAGATTCGCTCTGTTCAGAGGATTCGCTCTCGTCAGACTCGCTCTGGTTTGACTCACTCTCACCTGACTCGCTTTCGCCAGATTCGCTCTCGTCAGATTCACTCTCATCCGGATTGGTTTCGTTAGGCAGCACAGTAATCGTTATGGTTTTGGTTGTGCCGGAGTAATTAGTTCCGTCGCTCAGAGTCACTGTAATCTCAGCGTTGCCTGCGCCAACGATTGTCACGATACCACTCTCATCCACGGTTACTACAGCATCATCATCAACGGTATTGCCGTCGGAATCTTTGCTGTTGACTACGGTATAAGTAATCGTGCCGTCGCCATCTGTTGTGCATTCAAGTGCAAAATCGCTGCCGCCCTCGGTTAAATCATCATATGAGGTCTGTGGTACGGTAAGCGTCGCGGCTGCTTTTTTGATGGTCAGGGTACCTGCCGTAATGGTTACAGCATAATTTGTACTGCTCGAAGTAGCGGTGATGCTATATGTTCCCGCATTGGATGCTGCGGTTGCGGTCGTAGACAGCGTCAGGCCGAGATCGTCTACTGTATCACCATTAACTAAATCGGATGCTGTAATAGTAACATCTGATACAGAAATTGCATCTCCATAGGTAATCTCTTTGTCACCTATGGTTACTGCAATCGCCTTTGCCGTCACAGTCGGTGTTACCAATGCTTTCACTGTACTATATTGTGACAAAGTCGGAGTAAAGGTTACTTCATATTGTGTCGTAGTTCCTACTTCAGGAACGGCCGAACGATTGGTATCTGTTATGCTCCAGGTACCGTCAACCTCGGTATCGCCTGCTGTTACAACACCACCTTCGCATGCCATGCCAGCAACCGCTGTTCCGTAGGTACCGGAAAGTGTCGGAGCAGTTTTAACGGTGACAGCTGTCTCCGCTGTAGTGAAGGAAATACTGGTCACACTTGAAGGATTATGAGCTTCCGTGCCCTCTGCGCTGGTAGAAATATCCGTCACATCATCCTGCATTACAACATAAACCGTGTACTCGGTATTAGCTGTCAGGTCGGTCAGAGCCACCTCTACAGATTCGGTTCCGTTCGTAAGTGCTGTAACGGAAGCTTTGCCTGTTGCGCCTGCGATAACAGCAGCAGCACTCGGAGCCGCCGCATCTGTCGCCGTCTGTACAAGATAATAATACGTGCCAATCTCATCTACGGTAAAGGTAAGAGTTGCCCCGTTGTTCGTAATATTGCTGATGGCAGCATTACTAACTGCCGGAGCCGTTGTATCAAGAACGATTCCGTCGGAGCTGATGTAAGCAACATTGCCTGCTTTATCTGTCAGCTTTGCATAGACAACCGTCTCCGTATCATCAGCGACACTGGGCTGACTGCTGCTGCTGTAAGTACTCCAGGTCAGATTTGCTGCCTCAAGTGCCTCTACAGAAGCATAGCTTGTTCCGTCGGTCACAATCGCGTATTCAATACTGGTTATGCCGCTTGTGCTGTCCTTGGCGGTAATCGTCAGGGTATTGGAGTCCACCTTGTACGCGCCAAAGGTCACCGCGGATACAAATTCCTGCCATGACTTCGCGGCCAGAGTAATCGAGCCTGTTGGCGCCGTCACATCCATTACCACATCAACGGTAATCGCATTTGTGATATAGCCGGTATCATTCTGCTTAAAATACAGTGCCTTGGAAACCGTTCCATCTGTATTGGACGAGAGGCTGTAACTTTCAGAATATGTGCCATTAATGCTGTCAGACACAGTAAAGCCCTCGGCAGAGATTGCTACCGCACTTTTATAATAAGAAGCTTCCGTCGTGCGATTATAAAGCACGGTTACATTGGAGCTTTCCAGATATTTGATCGAGAAAGTAACATCTTTCGTACCAGTATAATTCCCGGTTCCGGTCACCGTCACGGTTGCTGCTTCAGTGACGTCGGTATTATTGCTCCAGGAGAGGGTGTAATCGGTACCTTTGACAAGTGTTGCGTTTCTGGCAGAATCTTTTACCGTCGGCTCTGGCTTAATCGCGCTGCCGGTATAATAGTAGCTTGCATCAAGACCAGAAACGGTAATGGTCGAATCACTGAGGGACTTTGCAGTCACTTTAGCGGTCACAGCCGAAGATGTATATGCGTAATAATCACCTGTTTCAGCAATCTTCACCAGAACGTCTTCAGTGCCTGCGTCTGTAATTGTCGGAATGGTAGAGGTCCAGGACTCTCCGCCATCTGTGCTGTAGGTATAGGTGAAAGTTATACCAGAAGGCAGACCAGTTACACTCACTATTGCATCATGCGCAGATCCATCATAGGTTCCTGAGTAGGCTGTGATGGTCGGAGAAAGGGTGTTCTTGGTAGCGCTGTATTCCTCGGTCGCGAGAGTCAGATAGGTGGAAGTATAATAGTTTTGTGTCTTGGAATCATACGTATAAGTAATGGTTCCGCTTGTCAATTTAAACGAATATGTGGGATAGTCGCTATTATTCGAATTGTATACCATGAAAAGCTGATCCGTAGCACCAACTGTTCCTGTATCGCAGTTCGTTGCGTCTACAAGGTAGTTGCCGGAACTCGTATGCACAATATTCCACATATGAGCGCCTTCTCCTGTGCCGCCGGACATCGTACCGCTTACGGTGAGACAGTACAATTCGAGGTCGTTAAAAGATGAAAGATCACACAGATATTTAAATGCTTTTGAATAGCCTTCGCATACAACTTCAGTATTTTCATTTCCATCGAATACATAAACCAACTGCCAGGGGTCACCATAATCAGTATCTGTTTCATCATTCGCAGCAGCATCATTATAAGAGGCGAGAGCATCAATTTCAGTCAGATATGCTTTCAGTTTGTCATAATCAGAATAGCTGGCATATTTAGAAACTATAGACTGAGCATTATTCACAGCTGTTTTTGCCGCAGTAACCTTGGAGGAATCTACGGTATAAGTTGGATCAGCAGAAGAAGTATCCTGATAAGCAGAAGCCACATCCATATAAATAGTAAGAGTGCCATAAAGGCTCAGAGTCCATTCACCACTTGAATTAGAAGGTATAATTGAATATCCGCTAGTGGAAATGCCTTCATTTTTATCAAACCAATACAAATCGTATGGGCAGTCTTCAAGTAAGGCAATCAGAATATTTGAAAAACCATTGCCTAAGCCTATTTTTTTTGTAAAAGCATCAGAAGCTTCGGAAGTAACCGTATATTTATTATCAACTAATTCTACAATAGATTCCACACCTAAATCAGCAGCGGTATAGCTACCGAAGTCATCTTCTGTAAAGGTAAATGCTGTTGATGTCAATGTTCCTGCGGCAACCTGTTCGACCAGATCTTTTAACGTAAGATACAGGTTATACTCGTTCTCATCTGTGATCAAATCCCCGGCAGTAGTACTAAGCAGCATGATTCCATAAGAATCCACTTCCCACAGATCGGAAATGTATCCTTCCAGCATACTGTCATTATCCATCCAACTGCCTTCGCCAGGTATATAAGATTCGCTTTCTACTACTGTGATGGTCTCAGTAATCTCTTCCGACTCGCCAGAATCACTTGTCTCATCCGTGCTTTCCACTTCCGTAACCGCAGTCTCCGCAACAGCTTCTGTTCCGATTTCGGCAGCAGCGGCCTCGGTTTCCGTATCTGTCGCAGCTTCAGTAACAGCGGCTTCTGTTTCGGTTTCTGTGCTGCCCGTTTCCGCCTCGGAAGCAGCTTCCGTTGCTTCCACGCTGACGGCAGCAGTTTCCGTAGAAGCTTCGCTTGTTGCTTCGGTCTCTTCCGCCAGTACGACCGTTGACGACATGATCGACGCCATCGGCAGGGCCTCGGTGGAAATCATTGCCAGAGCAACGGCAAAGGATACGGCGGTTTTCATGCCCTTACGCATGATAGTGCGTCTTCGATGTTGGCATTTCCCGTTTTTAATCATTTCATAACCTCCTTGTTGTGCGAGACGCAGGTCTTCGCAATGTATGTTTGTAAGTTGTAAGTTGTGACGTTGTGCCTTTATGCCTTTTTGGCTTTTTTAGCTTTCTGGCCTTTCAGCTGTTTTTCTTCCGCGTCCAGCTCTTTCTGTTTTCTGGATGCGAACGACGCGAGACGGTCGCGCAGCTTCGGCTTTTTGTTGGATTTTTCTTTGGCCGGAGCGCCGCCGCGGACACTCTTGACTTCTGTGATGTAGATGCCGCTCACGACCGCCTTGATCTCTCTTTTGACCGGGATGTCATCAAAGATCTTCGAATCGGCGACCAGCGTCATCACCCGGGGACCGACTTTTGCCTTCACGATCGGAAGCTTGGACCGGCGCATCAGCTTCGGCGTCTGGTCAATCACCATCTGCGGAAGCCCGGATTCTTTCAGGGGCATCATTTTTTTATCAATGATCAGCATGGAGACGGTCTGCTTTGCGGCCTCCATCTGCTGCTCCTGAGCGGCCTGCTTCTTCTGCATCCGCCTGCCGACGAAGTAGAGTACGACGAGCGCGACGACCAGAACGACCAGAATGATCAGTAACACTTTGAGAAAGGTTGACATAAGTACCTCCGTAAATTTTCGCGGCTGTTACAGCTGCAGTTATTTGGAATCTATTCTATCATCGTTTGGGGAAAAGTGCAATTCTTTCTTTATTAAATGCCGGGTTGACGAAAGAATATTCTTTGTGCTATCTTTGTTTTCAATAATGAAGGTGCCCTGTAACTGTGGAGGGACTGAACAGTTGCGATGTTCCGAATGCCTGGCTGTCGGATGGAAGACGAAGAGGAAAAGGCAGGGGATAAAGCGGGGATAAAATAGGGGATAAAGTATTAAAGCAAGGGGTAAGGCAGGGGATCAGGGGGATATTATGGTCAGAACATATGACATCATGCATCTGGATCGCAGGGTGGCACGCGTGGATACGGCCGGGCACTGCAGGGTGTATGATCCGGCATTTCTTCCATATAATTTATATCTGGATGACGAAAATGAGGAGATGGATACTCTGGTCGCTAATCTCACGAATTTTTATTACTGGTGTGCTGCGAGAGTAATCACGCTGGATCGGCAGTACGCAAAGGAAATCCTGAACAGCATCGGGATGCGGCAGGCAGTTACGGACAGGGAGCGGGCGGAAATTGCGCTTTCTTACCGCTGCGCTTCGCTGACGGATGTCTTCTGGGTGAAGGGTTCGGAGGAAAACGTGACATTTTCAGAGATAAATTTGTACGACAATCATCTGGACAATGCGTTTATGGATATCGCGCTTCGGGGCAGGCAGTATTCTGCTGACAATCAGAGCCTCGCAAGAGATCTTTCTACAGATGGATGTTTTCCGAAAGCCTGGAAAAGAGAGGGCAAAGGCTTCCGGCTCTATAAAGATGGCGGTGAGCAGGCAGTGGCGCGGGAGCTTCTGGCGAGCCGAATCTGCCGCTGCTTTGACGTCGATCAGGTTCTCTATGAGGAGGGAAGCTTCGACGGGGAATGTGTCAGCGTCAGCGATATTTTTACATCAAAGGAATATTCGATTGCTTCGATGGAAGCGTTTCAGATTCATGAGATGAATCACGATCGGGATGTAATGCACAGCATTTTGAAACTGGACCGGCACAATTATTATATGATGAATGTCGTCGATTATCTTGTGGGAAATACGGACCGTCACTTGGGCAACTGGGGCGTCCTGATCCGGAACAGTGATAACCGGCCGATCCGCCTGCATAAACTGATGGATTTTAACCGGGCGTTTTACAGTTATGATACGCTGGAGGGCGCGAATTGCCAGACTCTTTTCGACAGGAAAGCGAGCCAGAGGGCGGCAGCCATCGAGGCTGTGCAGACGAACGGTCTGCATCAGCTTCGGGATGTGGAAAAATCCTGGTTTGAGGAGCTGCCGGAGTCGTACGGGATGTTCTGCGAACGGCTGGAGTGCCTGAAGGGTGTCTGAATAAGTCCGTGATGCTATCTATATTTTGGGGGCTTTAAAAATTATCAGAATATGATATACTGGTCTCTGATGTGCTCCAAATCGTCAGGAGCGCGGATGAATGGGGAACTGCGTGATATGAAGAATTACCTTATTATTATAAAAATGCGCGGCTGCCCGGAATCTTTACATAAACACAGAGATGAGAAAGGATTATTTTTATGAAACGGAAGAATTTTCTGGTATTGATGGGGATGGCCGCGGTGCTGACGCTTACCGCGTGTGGAAACTCAAGTGACAGCGGAAACGATTCGGCGGAAACCGAAGCGGTGACTGAGGCAGAGACTGCTGCGGTAGAAGCGGACACCGAGGAAGAGACCGAGGCGGCGGAAGCAGACACCGAAGAAGAGACCGAGGCAGTGGAAGCGGACACTGAGGAAGAGTCCGAAGAGGCTGACGTGGAAGAAGAGACTTCGGAGGAGACCGAGGAAGAATCCGCAGAAGCTGATACAGAAGAAGAATCCAATGAGGAAGAGTCCGAAGAAGAGTCTGCGGAGTCTGATACGGAAGAGGAATCTTCGGAAGAAGAGACAGAGGAAGGCGTCACGATCGGCGACGACGACACGGTCACGAATCTGGATACGGATGAGACAGAGACCGAAGAGGAGACTGAGGCGGTGCGCCCGACCTATACGGCGTCGGACTATGTAGTGCTTGGTGAGTACACGGGCCTGACGGTCGAGGTTGCGGTTGAGGAGATTACTGATGAGGACGTCCTGGAAGAGGCGGAATTGATGATCAGCTACTCAGACGCGGTAGAGACGCTGACGGAAGGCACCGTAGAGGATGGCGATACGGTTGATATCACCTACGTTGGTACAATTGACGGCGAAGAATTTGACGGCGGCTCAGGAGATTATGAGCTGGAGATCGGTTCGGGCACTTTCATCGAAGGCTTTGAGGAAGGCCTGATCGGCGTGGAAGTGGGCGAGACGGTTGATCTGGATCTGACTTTCCCGGAGGATTATTATTATACGGATCTGGCCGGAGTGGATGTGGTGTTTACCGTTACCGTGAACGGCATTCAGTCTGTACCGGAGCTCTCGGATGAAGTGGTGGAGATCGCTTCGGACGGCGAGTACACGGACGTGGATTCTTATCTGGCGTATATCCGCGAATATCTGGAAGAGGATGCGGAGTATTATTATGAGAGCGATGTGCAGGAGGCCATTTATGCGGCGGTTGCTGCCGGATGCGAGGTGGAGGATTATCCGCAGGATCTGGTAGATTACTGCATGGCGGAAGCGATTTCCTATTATGAGTATTATGCGGAACTGTTCGGCATGGAGTATGAGGACTTTATCGAAGCTTATTTCGGCTCGGTAGAGACGTTTGAAGAGGAACTGGAAGCCGCGGTGAAGGACAGCGTGAAAGAGGAGCTGATCCTGATGGCGATCGCGGAAGCCGAGGAGCTGGATCTCACCGATGAGGAATATGAGGAAGGCCTGGAGCAGTACGCGGAGGATTACGGCTATGACTCCGGCGAGGACATCGAGGCGGAGTACGGCGAGACAGAGATGCGTCGCTATATCCTGTTGGACAAGGTATTTGAGTTCCTTGTAGAGAACAATACTGTGGAGCAGGTCTCTGAGTCGGAAACCGAATCCGAGAGTGAGAGCGAGACCGAGGAAGAGACAGACGCCGCTGACGACGCAGAGGAAGCCCAGACGGATGCTGCTGATGACGCAGAAGAAGAAACAGAAGCGGATACAGCTGCGGATGAGGAGACGGAAGCGGAAAGCACTCCGGAGGAGACTGAGGAGCTGACGGAGTCTGAGACGGACGCTGACTGATTTTGGACTTAGATATGTTGGCAGGTCCTGATTGACAGGATAAGTGACCGAAACGTAGCTGTGAAGGAGCTGAACAGTTGCACCGAAGCATATTCCCCTGCTCTGCTGCATAGACTGCAACAAAAGAACTGCCTGCGAAGCGTCTGCGGCCGCCCATTCTGTGAGTGGCGCGGCAGATTCGCTGCAGCAGGGATATCGGGAGCAGGGCAGCGGCATGAGACATCTGTCAGACAGGAAGCTTTGGAACAAAGTGAGCGCATGTGCCGGACAAATTCGCAGAAGATTTTGTACGGCAATCAGATCATCGGAACAGATACAGGTAAAGAAAAAGGCGGCGGTGGCGGTGTTGTTTATCGCCGCCTTTTTTGCAGGGCGGGGAGCAGCGCGTCTGACGGAAGAGCAGGACGGCGTTCCTGTATTTTCGGAGATGGCGGGGGCGGTTCAGAGCGTCCCTGCAAAAGTGCGTGACGCATTAGAGAATCGCTTCGCGATTGGCGTCACGCGCGCAGCGGAGAACTGGGGCTTAAGCTTTCAGGAAGAAGGGCAGCCGCCGGTGGCAAACGCCACGAAGGAAGAACTGGCACAGTATGACGCTTACTATGCCGGAGATTCGGCGGAAAATGTCATTTACCTGACCTTTGACTGTGGATATGAGAATGGCAACACGCCCGCGATTCTGGAAGCGCTGAAGAAACACGGTGTGTCCGCGACCTTTTTCGTTGTGGGGAATTTTGTCACGGATAATCCGGATCTTTTGAAACAGATGCTTGCGGAGGGGCACACGGTAGGAAACCACACCGCACATCACCCGGATATGTCGGCGATTTCGGATATGGAATCCTTTCAGGCGGAAATGGAAGAACTGGAGGAACTGTTTTACGAGGCGACCGGGCAGGAGATCACGAAGTATTACCGCCCGCCGCAGGGCAAATACAGTGAGAGCAATCTCTCCATGGCGCAGCAGCTGGGATATAAGACATTTTTCTGGAGCCTTGCCTATGTGGACTGGTATCAGGATGACCAGCCGACCGAGGAGGAGGCGTATGAAAAGCTGCTTGGCCGGATTCATCCGGGCGCGATCGTGCTGCTGCACAACACCTCTTCGACAAATGCGGCGATTCTGGATGACCTTCTGACGAAATGGGAGGAGATGGGCTACCGCTTCGGGACGTTGGAGGAACTGTAAGCGCAGGTATGCCGCATCCGGGACAGCTGCAATGCCGTGGGTATCCGCCGCAGCCACGTTGATTTTTGCGTGGATGCCTGCGGCTTAATGTCTGACACAGATGTGGCACCTTAAGGGAGAAAATCAACAATGGAGAAGTACCTTCTGGATCAGTTAACTGAATATGCCTCTTCGGACGCCTACCCGCTTCATATGCCGGGGCACAAACGTCAGATAAGGCTGATACAGGATCCGTATTCCATTGATATCACAGAGATAGATGGCTTTGATAACCTGCATCATACAGATAGTAAAGGGATTCTTCACGCGGCGCAGAGACGCGCGGCCGCGCTGTACGGGGCGGACGAGACGTATTATCTGATCAACGGGAGTACCTGCGGAATCCTGGCGGCGGTGTCGGCCTCCCTGCGTCGGGGCGGGCGGATCCTGATGGCGCGAAACAGTCACAAGGCAGCATATCACGCGGCGCTGCTGAACGGACTGCATGTGACCTGGCTGTATCCGGATATGGATGAACGCCGCGGCATTTATGGCAGCATCCGTCCGGAACAGGTGCGCGAGGCGCTTGCCGGACAACGGCAGTCAGAAATGGCAGCACAGAATTCGGATGGGAAAGGCACCGACTGCATTTCTTCGAACCGTATTCAGGCGGTTCTCATCACATCGCCGACCTATGACGGCGTGGTCTCGGATATACGGGCTATCGCGGAAGAAGTACATCGCGCAGGCGCGGTGCTGATCGTTGATGAGGCACATGGGGCACATTTTGCCATGCACCCGTATTTTCCACAATCCGCGCTCGGCAGCGGCGCTGATATAGTGATCAACAGTCTTCACAAGACGATGCCGTCCCTGACGCAGACAGCGCTTTTGCATGTAAAAGGCTCGCGTGCGGATCGAGAACGGCTGCGAAAATATCTGGGCATCTACCAGAGCAGCAGTCCCAGCTATGTCCTGATGGCTGGCATGGATGAGTGCGTCCGGCTGATGGAGACGCAGGGACAGGAGCTGTTTGAAAAATTTGTGCGGCGGCTTACGGCTCTGCGGGAACACCTTGGCCGGATGAAGGTGCTGCATCTTGTGATCGGCGGGGAGCCGGAGATCGGCGCGTTTGCATTTGACCGGGCGAAGGTGCTGATCTCGACGGAGCGTGCATCCGGGCAGGCGCTTAGCTTTTTTGAAACGGCTCCGGATGCAGACGGCAGCTTCGGGCTGAGGCTTTACCGGGGAACATTGACCGGCCCGGTGCTTGCGGAAATCCTGCGGAAGCGGTATCATCTTGAGGTGGAGATGGCGGCTGAACAGTATGTGACGGCAATCATGACGGTGGCGGATACGCAGGAAGGCTTTGACCGCCTGGAAGCGGCGCTGCTGGAGATAGATGAGCGGCTGTGGGAGGCAGGGAGCAGCGATGGGGCAGCAGAAAAAGCTGCGGAGACTGTGTACAGCAGCGGGCCAGTAAAAGAAAATATAGAAGCTGACAGGGGGGAGCAGGATACCGTGCACAGTTGCAGGAAGACAGCGACTGTCAGAACAGCCGGCCGCATACCGCGCCCCATTGAAGTAATGACTATGGAAGAGGCGGACAACGCGCCGCAGGAAGCAGTCCCGATTGGCTTAAGTCCGGGACGGACGGCGGCGGAGTTTGTTTACCTGTATCCGCCCGGGATTCCGCTGCTGGTGCCGGGCGAGCGCGTACCGGATGAGCTGCCGGAGCTTCTTGCGGGATATCAGGCGGAAGGTTTGAGCGTGCAGGGAATGGCAGATTACAGTGCGCGGACGCTTCGCTGTGTGGTAGAAAGCGTGGGCGGCGACAAATAAATGTGCGGCAGCAAATAAAAATGCAGAAGGCGCTGCTGCGGATGCCGGGGCGTTGGGATGGCAGATTACAGCGTGGCGGGAGGATGAGACAGATGGGAAAACTTTTTTATATTATGGGAAAAAGCGCCTCCGGAAAAGATACGCTCTATGAGGAGTTGCTTTCCAGAAAAGAGCTGGGGCTTCGCCCGTTTATCATGCATACGACACGCCCGATCCGGGCCAACGAGACGGACGGTGTGCAGTATCATTTTGTGACAGAGGATGTTTTGCGTCAGATGGAAGCAGCCGGCAAGGTGATCGAGCTGCGTGCCTATGATACCGTACAGGGAATCTGGTATTATTTCACGGCGGACAGCGATGCGGTAGATATTTCAAATTACAGTTATCTGGCGCTCGGCACGCTGGTATCGTATCAGAAGGTGCGCGATTATTACGGAGCGGAGCGGGTGGTGCCGCTCTATATTGAGGTGAAAGACCGGCTGCGTCTGGAGCGCTCGATGAAACGCGAGGGAAAACAGGCAGTGCCGGACTATTCGGAGATGTGCCGGAGATTTCTGGCGGATCAGGAGGATTTTTCCGAGGAAAATATCGTGCATGCAGGCATCACAAGACGCTTTCCAAATAACGGGGACCGGGAAATCTGTATGGACGAGCTGGCGGAGTATATTCGCTCTGAGCTATGCAAGAGTTTGTGATTATATTTCCAACAAAACAAACGTTCGACAATGGCGGGGGATGGTGCTATAATTAAGGAGTAGATGTTTTATGAAGCCTTCTGAATTGTTTAAAGAAATAACCTCGAAAACAGGCTTGTATAATATTCAGGCTATAGATAATATCCCGTCAATTATGAAGAGAGGGTTGTTATCATATGAGAAAGCAATGGCGATTAATCATACTTCCATAGCGATGGAAGATGTACAGCGGAGGAGGAATAATATCTATATTCCGAATGGGAAGCCACTGCATAAATATGTGAACCTGTATTTTTCATCATGGAATCCAATGTTGTCAGCGAGAAGAAGCGAGAACGAGAGAATCTGTATTTTGAGGATTGATAGTGCTGTTTTAGATATTGAAGGAGCAGTTCTGGCTGACAGAAATGCTTCGAGCGAATATGCCGGTTTTTATTCGCCCATGGAAGGATTGCAGACAATCAATTTTGATATGGTGTTTGCCCGTTCCTGGACAGACGACAATCCTTATGAGTATCTCAAAAAGAAATCTGTAAAATGTGCAGAAGCTTTGATTCCTTATAGGATATCGTATAATTATATTGTCTGTGCGGCGGTCGTCAGTGAAAATGCCAGGGAAAAGATGGAGGCTGCCGGTTTTGACAAGCGAATTTATGTGCAACCAGAAGCGTTTTTTTAAGGAGATGATGAGATGCAGGTAAAGATTGGAAATATTTTTGAAAGCAAATGTAACGCTCTTGTTAACACTGTTAATTGCGTAGGTGTTATGGGAAAAGGAATTGCACTTGAATTTAAAAAGCGTTATCCGGATATGTTTATGGATTATGTTTTAAAATGTGAGTGTGGACAGGTAAAACCAGGAGCACCATACGTTTATCAAAACGCGGATGGAACAATTATTATCAATTTTCCTACAAAAGATCATTGGAGGTCACCCTCCAGATTATCTTATGTAGAGGATGGTTTGAATTGGTTTGCAGATAATTATGAAAAATATCATATAGAAAGCATAGCATTTCCGCCCCTAGGGTGTGGAAATGGAGGTTTGACATGGGATATGGTTGGGCCGGTTATGTATCAGAAACTTAGTGCGCTTCCGATCAGAATAGAAATATATGCTCCGTTCGGAACTGCACAGAAACAATTGTCAAAGGATTTTCTGACAGGAAAGCAGATTACAGGAGAGACGGTTGGGAGCCCTGGTTTGCGTGTTAATAAAAAATGGTATTTGATTCTTCAGATTATCAGGGAACTGAATAATCGCAGATATTCGTTAAAAGTTGGAAGAACTATTTATCAGAAGATTTGTTTTGTACTGACCAGGAATGGAGTAGATACTGGATTTACATTTTCAAAAGGAACATATGGGCCATTTTCTCCTCAGGTAAAAGAAAGTATTGAAGCTTTGGCTAATGCGAATCTTATTGAGGAAAAGCAGTTAGGACGAATGCTTTCCTTAAGTGTGGCTGATGATGTGAAAATAGAAAGAGAAAGCTTTACTGTACATGAATGGAATGCCATGAAAAAGACTGTTGATTTATTCGGGCGCATCAAGAGTACAGCGCAGGCAGAAATGATAGCAACTGTATTGTATTCTTATGATCAGCTGGTAAAAGATAAGACGGAAGTTTCAGATAAAGAAGTGTATGATTACGTTTTAGACTGGAAACCACGCTGGAGAGAAAAAAAAGAATTTGAATTGTGTGATTCGATTCACAATATGGCAATGTTGTCTTTGATGAATGTTACTTTTAGCTATAAGTTGATGGACACCGAAGCAGAGTTGTTTTCAGATTGACGAAAGATTGTTTGTGTGTTACGCTATCGTTAATCGACGCACAAGGGAGGACATGAATGGCTGGATTTGAGGATATTCTTGGACATAAAAAAGAGGTGTCGCATCTGGAGCAGGCGATTCGTTCCGGCAAGGTGAGCCATGCATATATATTTAATGGAGAAAAGGGCACGGGTAAAAACATGCTCGCGAAGGCGTTTGCCCAGACACTGCAGTGCGAGCAGATTCAGATTCCATCCGGACCGCAGGAGGAAATAAAAAAGATCGTTCCCTGCGGAGAATGCCATTCGTGCAAACAGGCTGCGAGCGGCAATCACCCGGATATTATTTTTCTGCAGCATGAGAAGCCGGCAAGCATCGGCGTGGACGACGTGCGGGACCAGCTGGTTGGCGATGCGCAGATCCGGCCGTACAATGGCCGCTACAAGATCTATATCATTTCTGACGCGGAAAAAATGACGGCGCAGGCGCAGAACGCGATCCTCAAGACCATCGAAGAGCCGCCGGATTATGTGATCGTCCTGCTTCTGACGGCGAATGACCGGGCGCTGCTCGATACGATCCGTTCCCGGTGTGTGACGCTGAATTTAAAGCCTGTGCCGGACGATGTCGTGAAAGAATATCTGATGGAGCAGATTCAGATTCCGGACTATCAGGCGGACATCTGCGCGGCTTTTGCACAGGGGAACATTGGCAAGGCGGTGCGGCTGGCGTCCTCTGAAGATTTCAACGCGATCAAGAACTCAGCGATGAAGCTGATTCGAAACGCCGGAGACATGGAGATCAGCGCGATCATTGACTATGTGAAGGAAGTGCAGGATTACCGGATTTCCATCCAGGATTATCTGGACATCCTCGCGCTCTGGTACCGCGATATGGTCTATTATAAGGCGACAAAAGATATCGAAGGCATCGTTTTCAAGGACGAGCTGCGCACCATCCGTGAAACGGTGCAGCGGTGCTCCTATGAGGGCGCGGCGGAAGTGATGAAAGCGATCGAGACGGCGAAGATGCGTCTTGCCGCAAATGTCAATTTTGATCTGACAATGGAGCTTCTGTTCCTTGTCATTAAGGAGAATATACATGGTTAAAATTATTGGAGTCAGATTCAGGGACGCAGGCAAGGTGTATTATTTTGACCCGAAGTCTTTTGAAATTCATGCGGGAAACCACGTGATCGTGGAGACCGCACAGGGGATCGAGTATGGTACAGCGATCGGAGGTGTGCGGGAAGTGACGGACGACGAGATCGTGCAGCCGCTTAAGGAAGTAGTGCGGGTGGCGACCGCAGATGACGATGCGCGTGCGCTGCGCTGTAAGGAAAAGGAAAAAGAGGCAATGGTCATCTGCCGCGAAAAGATTGCGAAGCGCGGCCTGGAGATGAAGCTGATCGACGCGGAATATACCTTTGACAACAGCAAACTGCTGTTTTATTTCACTGCGGACGGGCGTGTGGATTTCCGGGAACTGGTGAAGGATCTGGCGTCGGTGTTCCGGATGCGGATCGAGCTGCGGCAGGTCGGCGTACGCGACGAGACGAAGCTGCTCGGCGGCATCGGTATCTGCGGGCGCGTACTTTGCTGCCATTCCTACCTGTCGGATTTCGCACCGGTATCGATCCGCATGGCGAAGGAACAGAACCTTTCTCTGAACCCGACAAAGATCTCCGGCGTCTGTGGGCGCCTGATGTGCTGCCTCAAGAATGAGGAGGAGACTTATGAATATCTGAACAGCCGGATGCCGGGGCAGGGAGATACCGTGACGACGGCGGACGGCCGCCAGGGCACCGTGCAGGGTCTCAATGTCCTGCGCCAGCGAGTGAAGGTTCTTTTCGAGGAAAACGATGAGAAGGAGATCGAGGAATTCGACGTGGCGGATCTGACATTCCGTCCGCGGCGCAAAAAGGAAAAGCCCGCAAAGAACCGGGACAAGAAGGAAAAAGATCACGATAAGAACGCGGATCATAACGAAAGCACAGATAAAGAAAAACGTGAGGAACAGGGCAAACATGAACATTCAACTGAAGGAAGGCGAGCACATCGACGACCTGAGCCGCAGCGGTCTGCGCATCATCCAGAGTGAGCGTCTGTTCCGCTTCGGGATGGACGCGGTGCTTCTCTCCGGCTTTGCCAGAGTAAAAGAGGGCGGGAACTCGCTCGACCTCGGCACCGGCACCGGGATCATTCCGATCCTGATGACTGCGAAGACCCCGGGCAGACATTTTACCGGGCTGGAGATCTCAGACTTAAGCGCGGACATGGCGTCGCGCAGCGTGGCGCTGAACGGCCTTACGGAAAAAATCACGATCATAAAAGGAGATATTAAAGAAGCCGACGCGCTGTTCGCACCGGCTTCTTTTGATACCGTTACATCCAATCCGCCTTACCTGCAGGGCACACATGGCCTTTTAAATCCGGATCCGGAAAAGGCGGCGGCACGTCATGAGGTCTTCTGTACGCTGGAGGATGTCGTGCGCGCGGCGGCGGTCCTGCTCGTCCCGGGCGGACATTTTTACATGGTGCATCGCCCGTTCCGCCTTGCCGAGATCATCCGCACCCTGTCGCAGTACGGCCTCGAGCCCAAGCGGATGCGTCTCGTCTACCCGTATGTTGACAAAGAGCCAAATATGGTCCTGATCGAAGCCGTGCGCGGCGGCCGCCCCCGGATGACCGTGGAGAAGCCGCTGATCGTGTACGAGCGTCCCGGCGTGTACAGCGCAGAGATCATCGGGATCTATGGGTATTGACAGGACAACTCCCTTATCTGTATGAAAACGAAGAATGGACTACAAATAATATAAAACTAAAACTCGTCGATATATAATTTTAATAAAACAAAAAGTAGACACAAAAAGATATGTGTGATATTATATAGGCGTTACCAACCCTACATACGGTACAGAGGGAGGTGATAATAGTGGATGTTATTATTTCCTTCTTGGCCGCTGTCACGGTTGAGGTAGTCGCTTACTACATCATCAAATGGCTGGACAGCGGCAGATCGTGAGTGGGTAATCAGCCTCATGGTGTAAGCCTCCATGTAAAAAAAGGAATAGAAAGCCCCGGATTGCCTGGATCCGGGGCTTTCGTTTTGGTACATTGGATATTACTATTTCCTATCGCGTTGCAATCATAGCATGGGCAGATGTAAAAGTCAATAGGGATTATGAAAAAACATCCCGTCCCGGCGTGTACAGCGCAGAGATCATCGGGATCTATGGGTATTGACAGGAATAGAAAGCCCCCTGGAGTAGACGATTCCCCGCAAAGTGGCTCTTGATAATAGAAATCAAATCATGTATACTGATTCAGTTGATGCGAAGGATGGAAAATCCCGGAGAAAGCCCGGGATACAGGCCCCGGCCGAAGACAGAGGCCGGGATTGTGAGAAAGAAAAGGATAACAGGACAGACATGATACCATTTAACAGACCGCCGGCGGTGGGGACAGAGATCGCTTATATACAGAAAGTCATTGAAAACAGAAAATTATGCGGAGATGGTGAGTATACAGCAAAGTGCAGTCAGCTGCTGAAGCAGCGTACCGGTACCTCATGCGCCCTGCTGACTACCTCCTGTACGCATGCCCTGGAGATGGCGGCGCTTCTGTGTGATATTCACCCGGGCGACGAGGTGATCATGCCGTCGTATACCTTTACATCCACAGCAGACGCCTTTGCACTGCGGGGAGCGCGCCTTGTATTTGTGGATATTCGTCCGGATACCATGAATATCGATGAGAACCTGATTGAAAATGCCATTACGGACCGCACCAAAGTGATCGCGCCGGTTCATTATGCGGGCGTGGCCTGTGAGATGGATAAGATCCTGGAAATCGCTTCAAAATACGGATTATCTGTAGTCGAGGACGCCGCGCAGGGGATTGAGGCATATTACCACGGGAAAGCGCTGGGCGCCATCGGCGACTATGGTTGTTTCAGCTTCCATGAGACGAAAAATGTCAGCATGGGAGAAGGCGGAGCAATCCTGGTACGCGATCCCGGGCAGGCGGAGCAGGCGGAGATCATCCGCGAAAAGGGCACCAACCGGACCAAATTTTTCCGCGGAGAGATCGACAAGTACACCTGGATAAAGGCCGGTTCTTCCTACCTTCCGAGCGAACTGAATGCGGCTTATCTTTACGCACAGCTGGAAGCTGTGCATACAATTCAGGCAGACCGCCTGAACAGCTGGAACGAATATTATGAGGCATTTGACGAACTGGAACGGCTCGGCAGGATCAGCCGTCCGGTCATTCCGGAGGGCTGCACGAACAATGCCCACATGTTTTATCTGAAGACGAAAGACATCGGGGAACGCACACAGCTGATCTCCTTCCTGAAAGAAAGAGAGATCCGCGCGGTATTTCATTACATCCCGCTGCATACCTCTCCGGCCGGCAGGGAATTCGGCAGATTCAACGGTGAAGACCGTTACACGACAAAGGAGAGCGAGCGTCTCCTGCGCCTGCCGATATACTATGGGCTGACCGCCGAAGACCGGGGCCGGGTCATCGATGCCGTCTGCGAGTTCTACCGTACGCATTAAGGACTGCCCGGCATTTGCCTATAATGTGAGATGAAAGGGTTTTTGCTGTTTGCAGCAGAAAATCACAAGGCGGGGCCGGCAGCTGTGCTGCGAGTAAGAGTGCGAGCGGAAGGGCTTTTGAGGCAGTGGGAAGGGGGTGTTCGTTATGGCGGATAGTGGGGCAGGAAAGAAACTCCCTGTTGGGATAGAGGATTTTACGGAAATTCGAGCGGAAGATTTTTACTATGTAGACAAGACAGCGATGATCCGGGATCTGTTAAATGCGTGGGGAAAAGTAAACCTTTTTACCCGTCCACGCCGCTTTGGGAAATCTCTGAATATGAGTATGTTGAAAGCATTTCTGGAGATTGGATGTGACAAGTCTCTCTTTGATGGGCTTGAGATTTCCAGAGAAACTCAGCTGTGTGAAAAATACATGGGACAGTTTCCGGTGATCTCTGTCAGTCTGAAAGGCGTCGCAGGAGACAGCTATGAGGCGGCATTTTCACAGATGAGAAAAGCGCTGGGAAATGAAGCGTCCCGGTTTGGATATCTGACAGACAGTGACAAACTTGATGAAAATGAGAAAAACAGGTACAGGCAGCTGACCAGTTCCAAAGCAGATGGCGTAAAAGTGTATACCATGTCTGAGGATGCGCTGAAAAGCAGTCTGCAGACGCTTTCCATGCTGCTGCAAAAGCACCACGGGAAAAAAGCGATCATCCTGATTGATGAATATGATGTTCCGCTGGCGGAAGCGAGCGAACGCGGATATTATCGACAGATGGTGGATTTGATTCGCAGTATGTTTGACGCGGCTTTGAAAACAAATGACAGCCTGTATTTTGCCGTGATGACAGGGTGCCTTCGCGTGGCAAAGGAAAGTATCTTTACGGGGTTGAATAATCTGAGTGCCCTCTCTATAACAACGGTTCGGTTTGATGAATATTTTGGCTTTACGGATGAGGAAGTAAGAGAAATCCTGGATTATTATAATATCGGGGACAAGTATGATACAGTAAAAGAATGGTATGATGGGTATCGGTTTGGAAATATGGATGTATATTGCCCATGGGATGTGATTCAGTACTGTTATGAATTGACAGCAGACCCGGCAGCAGGTCCCAAAGCCTACTGGTCCAACACGAGCGGAAATGATGCGGTGCGTCATTTTATAGAAAAAGCGGGCAATGAACGGACAAAGAATGAAATCGAGGCTCTTGTCGCGGGCGACACGGTCATAAAAGAAATCCATGAGGATCTGACCTATGATCAGCTGTATGATACGATTGATAATCTGTGGAGCGTACTGTTTGCGACAGGGTATCTGACGCAGCGGAAAATGGTGGACGATGGCATATATCAGCTTGCTATTCCGAATAAGGAGATCCGAAAGCTGTATACCCGGCAGATCAGGGAGTATTTCAACCATATGGTCAGGTCAAACAGCAAACGGTTTGAGGCGTTCTGTGAAGCCTTAAAGACGGGTGACGCGAAAAAGACCGAAGAGCTGCTGATCTCTTATCTTTATGATTCCATCACGGTCAGGGACAGCAGTGTCCGGAAAGACAAGAAAGAAATCCTCTATCATGGCCTGATGATCGGAATCCTTGCCAATGCGGACGGCTGGATGGCAAAAACAAATGCCGACAGCGGCGACGGCTACTGCGATGTCAAAGTCGAGATCGAAAAAGAAGACATCGGCATGATCATTGAGTTCAAGTATGCGGAGAATGCCCGCCTTACGGCCGGATGTAAGGAGGCTATGGCCCAGATTGAGAAGATGGACTACACACGGGAACTGAGGCGTCAGGGATACCGCACCATCTACAAATACGGAATTGCCTGCTTTAAGAAAAAATGTAAGGTCGTATGTGAGAAAGAGAAGTACGATCCGGAAGAATAAAGGAACAGGAGGGACTGTTTCCATAGCACTGAGAGGGGGCTGCATTTTGCAGCCCCCTCTACTCGCGTATTATTTTACATGCCGCAGCGTAGCTTTCTGTGAATATGTATTACTCGCTGAACTGCATCTCATTGATATGCGGAACCGCACCATCCTCATCCCAGCAGAGGAAGCCTGAAAAGTCCATGATATCGCCTGCTGCCAGTAGCCGTACAGTGTATCGTAATAAGTCTTACCGTGAAATGATTTTTGCACATTGCTAAAATGAATTATCGAATATATTATGCAAGAAATAAGTTGACAGAATAAAATAATTTGATTATACTGTTGATAGCTGTAAAAGATGGACATTTACATAATCCAAAGAAAATGAAACACGTCGGGAATCATGTCAACTGAAAAGGAGACAGAATATGGGAACATTTGCAAGTAATTTTCATGCAAAAGGAGCACATATACCAGAGGAAAAACAGCCTGAATTCGAGGGGCGTCTGGAAAAGCTCTTTCAGGCAGGAGGCATGATGGAAATAGAACGGATTTCCATGTTTGGAATTAAGGCAGATATTCTTCGGAAAGCACAGATGCATGAACGAGGAATGAGCTTTTTTTATAATTATTTTGAAGAGGATTCGTGGGAGAACGCCGGTTATAATCCAAAGAAAAAGCGGGTTTGGAGTGGAAAGATTGGCTGGAGTGAATTTTGTACCACAGTGTGTGCGGCTTATGTTCTGGAAAATCTTTACAGCGATGGAGTGGAAGCGGCATTTGTGAATGGGGAGATGCTTTGTGAAGAGAACTACACAGGCTGGATCAATTATCTGTTTCATGAGAATTTTTGTGAAAAAAACAGAAATCCCTGGAAGCTGTTTGATGTGTTAAGTACGGAGAAAGGGCTGGATGATGAAGAATTTAATTTTGGGTGGAATTGGGCTGTTACAAATCTGGAAGGCATGACTGGATACACGGAAATAATTGCTGCCGAGAGAGGCAGTGGTTATATGTTGCAATGGCATGATTGTTTGCAAAAGAGTGCTTGTGCTCTGTTTCAGAATTATGAGGACAAGTTTTATTTTTTCACTATTGTGAGGATTATTGTGGAGGGCATTCGTGCTTATCCGAAAGAATCCGAACGGCCGACAGACGAGCAGCTAAGGATGCTTTGCGATCACATAAAAGTTTTTTATCAGGAATCAGATCTTGAGTTTTCAGATTTTGTTAAAAGATATGTACAGAATCAGGCTGAGAAAAAATTGTTCATAGGACTATTTTCATTCAATCTGCCGGTTGTTGCAATCAAGACTATTTCAGAGGTATACGGGAAAGACTTTTGGGAATTGTGGGCAGAGTTTCGCGAAGTGGTTTACGGAACACACAGGACTTTTGTGATACAGCCGCCGGAAGGACTTGCTGCGAGGCCGATTCCGACTGCGGAATTCTTCGGACGAAGCGCGGATGATATGATTTATTATTGGCGGGAAGGCGGAGATGTCTATTTTTCGGAGGAGATTGAGAACTGGTTCTTAAGCCTGAAAAAACGGTATGATGAGATTATGATAGACGCTTTTACGGTGGATAATCCGGTGCGGTGGATGCTGGAACTGATGAATTACGCGCAGGAAGAATATTATCATATTTTTACATTTGCAGAGTTTTTTGAAGAAAGTCTGGAACATCTGTCAGAGCGAAGCTACATTGCTCTGTGGAAGCTTTATGAAGAAATGCTGCACGATCCGAAATTGGAAGAGGCAGGGAGCGTGATCTTCGTCCCGGACGGCCCTGGGCATGAAAATGAAGGATTATATTATTATCCGGGTCAGGAACCCCGCCGCCGACTGCTGAGAAACTGGGATATAACAGATAAAGAGAAACGTGAAAATCTCGCCAGAGTGACACTGCGCAGATACATGGCGCTGGTCGCAAATGAGGAGCTCAGGAAAAAGGTGTTTGGTTTTTAACTTGCTGTTTGGAAAAAGAACATCACATTGCCACAGAGAAGGAGTTCAGAGAGGGCTGCTTTTTGCAGCCCTTCTCATATGAAACTTCAAAACCCCGATGCGGAGATCGTCCTGTCAGGCAGATTCGTACTGCATGACAAATTGATTGACCTCTGCTAACGGAATATTCCTGTTTTCTGCAATCTCTTCATTGGAAATACCCTTATCATGGTCAGTGATAATTTGAATCCCCATTGTAATACCCTGCGCCATACCCTGCGCTATACTTTGCGCTAAACCCCGCGCTAAACCCAGTTCCATATCCAGGGCCTCTTCGGTTTCTTCGCTCTGCTTTTTCACAGAATGCACTCCGGTATTGTAATCGCGGATATCTGTCTCCCGTTCCTTGCATTCCAGACGTTCCTTCTCGTCCGAGATCAGCTTCACCAGCGTATCGTAAGACTTATTGATATATTCATATGAATCCGCCATTTTCTGAAAAATCCTCCTTTTATACATGTGCAAATATATATAGTAAAGCATCTTTTGCAATTATATCATTTCTTTTGCAGTTTTGGTAGGGCTCCTGTAAAAGATTTTCAAAGAAATAAAGGGAAATACGGATAAACAGATCCTACAGGAACCGCGGAAAAAACCTTTTGTCACATTCCAGCATTTGCCCAGCGGGAAGTGGGAAAACGTGAAAAAATGGTATGGTATAGATGATATATTGATATTAAAAGAGTAGATAGAATCCTATGAGAGAGGAAACACACAAATCTGTAATTCATAACACTGAGAGAGGGGGGCTGCATTTTGCAGCCCCCCTCTACTCGCGTATTATTTTACATGCCGCAGCGTAGCTTTCCTGTGAAAGATGTATCATTCACTGAAATCCATATCAGAGATATGCGGAACCGCACCATCCTCATCCCAGCAGAGGAAGCCGGAAAAGTCCATGACATCGCCTGCTGCCAGCAGTCGCACAAAATTATATACGATGGAAGTATTATCACAAAGCGCTGCCGCAACAACAAATGTATAGGTCTCTCCGTTGTAAGAAGCATTAAAGTACAGGTCATCGCCGTCCTCACCGGATCCGTCTTTTCCATAATGATAAATCTCACCGTCGTCGAACGTTTCGATGGTCATACCGTTGAATGACACATATTCATTCTGATGCTCAGCAAGCTCGTCCGTACCAAGGAGATCGGTGACATCCAGTGCTTCCGCGACATAGCTGCCGTCCTCAACCTCGATTGTGGCGTCTGTGATGCGAACTGCTGCGGCTTCTGTTTCCGTAGCTTCGGTATCAGCTTCATCCGCCTCAACCTCCTCCGAGGCTTCCTCTTCCAGACCGGACTTGATGCCGGTCACCTTGATCTGGACGCCTGCCTTCAGAGTCTCGTACACTTCATAAGTACATTCTGCCTGATAGATCAGATACGCGCCATCTTCGTCCTGCGCGTAGATCGTCGTAGTGCCGTCAATTCGCTCCTGCACCGCCTGAACATAGGTCTCAACGACCACTTCAGTCCCCAGATCCGCGGCAACAAATTCCTCATAAGTCATGACATCCGCGGAGCTCTCAGAATCGTAATCCGCAGCTTCGGCGCTGTCCGTCTCAGCGGCTTCTGTCTCTGTAGCTTCTGTCTCTGTAGCTTCTGTCGCAACTGCTTCTGTCTCAGCTTCATCCGCCCATGCGATACAGGGAACCGCTGAAAACGCGCAGGTCATGCTTAATAAAAATGCCAGTACTTTTTTTCTATTCATAATAGAGCACTCCTTTCCGTGTGTCTTTGCCACCAAATACCCGACCAGTATAAACGATTGACTGGCGATTATCAAGCACAGTCACGGAATTTTCAAATTCTTCCGGATTTCTTAATTTTTTCTTTACTGGTAGATTCGCTTGCGCTGAACCGGCAATTCGCCTATAATGATAATATCATACCAAAGATAAACTATAGCAGACGTATAGAAGAGCTTTCAAATAGTTTACGGAGGTGGTATGATGCCAGAAAAA
>JAJQHQ010000019.1 GCA_021199655.1 Lachnospiraceae bacterium
GACCTTTATGAGTCTTTGATCTGTTGGTAAAGGTGCATTCGTATACCAGTTCGAAGGGCATTGAAGAGCTGAACGTTCTGGTTATCGAAGGTAGCACAGGTTCTTCCGCAGCAATCGGACGTACCGAAGGTTTCCAGGAGATCGCTGACAGAGAAGGCTGGACGATCCTTGATTCTCAGGACGGCGACTTCACACAGACCGGTGGTCAGGAGATCATGGAGTCCTACATCAAGTCCTATGAGGGACAGTTCAACGTAGTGATCTGCCAGAATGATAACGAAGCATTCGGCGCTATGGACGCTATGACCGCAGCAGGCATCTCCTATGGTGTTGACGGCGATGTGATCCTTGTTTCCTTCGATGCCTGCACAGCTGGTCTTGAGTATGTACAGTCCGGCGACATCAACGCTGATTTCGAGTGCAACCCGCTTGCAGCTCCGTTCGTAGAGGAAGTTATCCAGCAGCTTGCAGCTGGTGAGACTCCGGAGACTGTAGTGTACATGGAAGAGCACTGGTATGTAAATGAGGACATCCTTGAGTCCATCACAGTGACTGTTGACGGCGAGGAGCAGGAGCAGGCTCTGACGGTTGTTACGGATGAGATCGTAGAGGCTCAGTACTAAAATCCAGGAAACGGTGTATCACCGTTTCATATTGGGAACTCGACTAACCAAGCTGGGAAAACAGTGTAAGATTTCCCGGGGAGACCTGGAACATCAGGCCTCCCCTTTTTCTTTATAGGAAATTCGTTCCTATAAAGAAAAACGCTCCGCGAGGATGCGCACTCGCGCGTAAAGAATTATGTCGCTGAGGCGACCGCGCTCTGCGCGAGAATGCGCCAAGACGCATTCTTTTTCAAACAAAGCCACGCAGAGGTATCTGCGTCCGTGTGATGGCAGAGCAGAGAGTTCCCCGACTTTAGCAGGAGGAAAAAATGGAGAATAACGTTGTATTGACCATGCGCGGTATTTCTATGACTTTTCCGGGCGTAAAGGCGCTTGATAATGTTGATTTTACCCTCAGAAAAGGGGAGATTCACGCATTGATGGGCGAGAACGGAGCCGGAAAGTCTACACTGATCAAATGCCTGACCGGTATCAACGCGTTTGAGGCCGGGGAGATTCACGTAGACGGGATTGATGGGCCGGTGGTGAACCATTCTACGCTGGACGCGCAGAACAAAGGCATTTCAACGGTTTATCAGGAGGTTAACCTCTGCCCGAACTTAAGTGTGGCGGAAAATCTGTTTATCGGCCGTGAGCCGCTGACGAGATTCGGTGCGATCGACTGGAAAACGATGATTAAAAAATCCCAGAAGATCGTTGATGATCTGGATATGAAAGTTGATGTGACTCAGAATCTGGAAGAGTATTCTCTGGCGATGCAGCAGATGATCGCGATCGCCCGTGCGGTGGATATGGACTGTAAGGTTCTGATTCTGGATGAGCCGACGTCGTCTCTGGATGACAATGAAGTGGAAAAACTGTTTGGTCTGATGCGCAGACTGCGTGATCAGGGCGTTGGCATCATATTTGTCACACATTTTCTGGAGCAGGTATACGCGGTCTGCGACCGCATCACAGTTCTTCGGAATGGCCAGCTGGTAGGCGAGTATCCGATTGCGGAGCTGCCGCGCGTGAAGCTGGTGGCTGCCATGATGGGGAAAGACTTTGATGATCTTGCGGCCATTAAGACGGACGAGACGAGAGACTTTTCAAACGCACCGGTGGAGATTGACGCGAAAGGCTTAAGCCATGCGGGTACGATCAAGCCTTTTGACCTTGTGATCCATAAGGGTGAGGTCGTCGGTCTGACTGGACTGCTCGGCTCCGGGCGCAGTGAGCTGGCACGAGTGATCTATGGTGCGGATAAGGCACAGACCGGTACCCTGAAAGTGAATGGAAAAGAAGTGAAGATCAATGCCCCGATCGACGCGATGCAGCTGGGCATGGGACTCCTTCCGGACGACCGCAAGGCAGAGGGTATCATCGAAGATCTGTCCATCCGGGAAAATATTATTCTTGCTCTGCAGGCGAAGCGCGGAATGTTCAAGCTCCTGTCCATGAGCGAACAGAACCGGATCGCTGATGAGTACATTAAGATCCTTCAGATTAAGACTCCGAGTCGTGAAACCCTGATCAAACAGCTCTCCGGCGGCAATCAGCAGAAAGTAATTCTGGGACGCTGGCTGGCGACGGATCCGGATTTCCTGATCCTGGATGAGCCGACGCGAGGCATCGATGTCGGTACGAAGACCGAGATCCAGAAGCTGGTGCTTCAGCTCGCGGATGAGGGAAAGAGCATCATCTTTATTTCTTCGGAAATTGAGGAGATGCTGCGTACCTGTTCGAAGATGGAGGTTCTGCGTGACGGCGCGAAGGTTGGCGAGATCACGGAGAATCTGACACAGGAGAACGTCATGAAAGCAATTGCGGGAGGTGGATCGAATGAATAGTATAAAAAAGCTGACCGGCAAACGGCTGTTTCTGCCGATTTTCTGTATGATCCTCGTCATGATGGTAAACATCGTATATGATGTGGCAAATGGGAATTTCGCGTTGAACTTTTTTACAATATCAATCCGTAATGGCGTGCTTTACGGCCGTCTGATTGATGTCCTGAACCGCGGCAGCGAGGTGGCGATCCTGGCAATCGGTATGACGCTGGTCGTATCTTCTTCAGCTGGTACCGATATTTCGGTAGGTTCTGTGATGTCTCTGTCCGCCTGCATGTGCTGTATGCTCCTGGCAGGCTACGGAGTGTCTTCTACGAGCGATCTGGCAGTGCCGCTTATTGTCGGCATTCTTGGCGGCCTTATAATTGCCTGTGTCTGCGGCTGCTTTAACGGTTTTCTGGTCGCCTATCTGGGCGTCCAGCCGATGGTCGCCACGCTGATCCTGTATTCGGCGGCGCGCGCGATCGGACTTCTGCTCTGCAACAACCTGATCGTGTATGTCAGAAATGACGCTTACAAATTTTTCGGCGGATATCTCGGATTTATCCCGACGCCGATCGTAATCGCCGCAATCTGCATTGCTGTGATGGCGCTTTTGCTGAAGTTTACGGCACTCGGTCTCTATGTACAGAGCGTAGGTATCAATAAGAAGGCTTCCCGGATTGCCGGTCTGAATTCCTCCCGCATTATCCTGATCTGCTACGTGATCTGCGGTCTCTGCGCAGGCGTTGCGGGCATTGTGTCCTCCTCGCGTATTTATTCCGCGGACTCCAATAACATCGGCCTCAACTATGAGATGGATGCGATTCTGGCGGTTGCACTTGGCGGGAACAGCCTCGGCGGAGGTAAATTCAGCCTTGCGGGTTCGATCATCGGTGCTTATACGATTCAGGCCATCACGACGACGATGTACGCGATGGGAGTTTCCACGAGCGTTGCTCCTGTATTTAAGGCAATCATCGTTATCATCATCGTAGCGATCCAGGCTCCGCCGTTCAGGGCTTACTTAAGACAGCGCTCAGCAAAGAAGGCTGCGCTTGCGAAGGGGGTGCAGTAAAATGAAGAGAAAGAAAATGAACAGTAATACGCTGCTTCTTTTTATCACGATCGCCCTGTTTATCGTTATGTACGTGGCCGGCTGCATTATTTACGGAAATAAGGGATTCTCTCATTTCCAGACGTTTCTGAACCTGCTGATCACTAATTCCGGACTGCTCTGTGTGGCTGCAGGCATGACCTGCGTCATGCTGACCGGCGGTATTGATATCTCTGTAGGCGCACTGATCGCCATGGACTGCATGTTTCTCGCGGTCGGCATTGACCGCTGGGGCTGGAATTCCATCCTGCTCTGCGTGCTGGTGCTGGTGATCGGTCTGGTATTCGGTGCGGTGATCGGTTTCCTTGTGGGCTATATGCAGATCCAGCCGTTTATAGTGACGATGGCAGGTATGTTCTTCGCCCGCGGCATGACAGCCGTGATCTGTACGGATCAGGTGTCCATCAGCAGCGGCTGGTTCAAGGACATCGCCGGTATCAAGATTTATATGCCGTTTAACATCGGCGCTTACACGAACAGCAAGGGAGTCCTGCAGGTTCCGTACATACGTGTTCATGTTGTGATCGCCCTGATCGTGCTGGTTGTCATTTTCCTGATGCTCCGCTACACAAAGTTCGGACGCAGCCTTTACGCGGTGGGCGGCAACGAGGTATCAGCGACGATGATGGGACTGGATGTGAAGAAGACGAAGATGAAAGCTTACATGCTCTCTTCGTTCCTCTGCTCCATCGGAGGCATCTGCTACTGCATGAATACGCTGACAGGAAGTGTGCAGCAGGCGACAGGGCTGGAGATGGACGCGATTTCCTCGGCTGTCATCGGCGGCACCCTGCTGACCGGCGGCGTCGGCAATGTCATCGGCTCGTTCTTCGGCGTGCTGATCAACGGTACGATCTCGACGCTGGTAAAGACCAACGGCAAGCTTTTAAGCTCCTGGTCCAACATTGCTGTGGCTGCGCTGCTGTGCTTCTTCATCGTGCTGCAGAGTATCTTCGCACTGTTCAAGTCGCGCAAAAAATAACGCAGACTGCGGGGAGCCGGTTTATCCGGCCGGCGGCCTTTGTGTCCGTATCAGAAACTGTTTAAGAAATCTGACAGACCCTGTCCCTCGGGACAGGGTTTTCTTTCGGTGCGCTCAGGGATTAACCGTCTTGTCTGATCACACTGGGGTTCGGCACATTTCGACAATCCCCTGTCCCGGAAACGTGAATCCTCTTATCGTTTTACACAACATTTACTTTTCTCTTACATTTCTTTTGCAATTCCCCGTTACTTGTGTTATGGTATATCTGTAAAAAATTTGTCTGCAAAACGTATTTCTGCGGGCAGACCGGAATATTGTTTCAGAAAATGGGAGACCGCACTGCATTCTGAAATGCGCGGTGTGAGAATAATCAAATTATAATTTACGATGCACACAAGGAGGAGGGAGACAAAGGCGTCTCCCTGAAAAAGACAGATGGGCATAGGTAATATCATTTCATTGTTCGGAAGTCTGGGAATGTTCCTGTTTGGTATGAGGTATATGGGGGACGCTCTGGAGCTTGCGGCTGGTCCGAAGATGAAAGACCTTTTGGAGACTCTGACCCGCAACCGGGTGATGGGTTTCCTGCTTGGAGCACTTGTTACGATCGTCATTCAGTCGTCGTCTGCGACCACCGTGATGGTCATGGGCTTTATCAACGCCGGCATCATGGATCTGGCACAGGCGACCGGCGTAATCTTCGGTGCGAATATCGGTACTACGATCACCAGTGTCCTCATCGCGCTGGATGTATCCGGCATTGCCCCGGTCTGTATTTGCGTCGGTGCGGTACTGATGCTCTATACGAAAAAGAAGCGCACCGGCTACATAGGACAGGTTATTTTAGGCTTTGGCCTTCTGTTTCAGGGACTTCATTCGATGAGTACTGCGATGTCCCCTCTGAAGGATTCCCCGGCTTTTCTGAATTTCATTACACATGCGACGAACCCGGCGCTTGGATTTTTGGTCGGCGTGATTCTCTGCGCGGTCATCCAGAGTTCATCGGCTGCGGTCGGCGTTGTGCAGGCGTTGGCGCTGCAGGGGCTGATGCCTCTCCATTTTGCTGGGTTTATCATCTGCGGAATCAACGTTGGTTCTTCAACACCGCCGATTCTCTCCGCGTTTAATGCGAGAAACAACGCAAAGAGGGCGGCGCTGATTTATCTGATTTTTAACGTGGTAGGCGCGATCATCTTTATGCCGCTCACAATCCTTACACCAATCACACAGATCATCGAAAAACTGGTGCCGAGCGCAATGTTCCAGATTTCTGTGTACCACATCCTGTTTAAAGTTGTGACCGGTCTGATCCTTCTGCCGCTGACGAATGTGGTCGTGACCTGGACCTACCGCATCATTCCAAAGCAGGCGCATGAGAATGCGTTCCGCCTGGAATACATAGATAAAAATATGCAGGTGGCTTCTCCTGCTGTGGTGACGCTGCAGGTTGGGCGTGAAGTCGAGCGGATGGGCAGACTTGTCCGGGAGAACCTCGGACGGGCGGAGACTATTATCCAGACTCAGAGTATGGCGGGCGTGCAGCAGCTTCGGGATACGGAGGACGTGATCGATTATCTGGCTTCCGAGATTACGGAATATCTGACAACCATCAATGCTGCCGAGATGCCGGCAAGCGTTTCCCGCTATATGACCTGCGCGTTCAACGCGGTCAACGATCTGGAGCGCATCGGCGACCACGCAGTGGTAATTTCCGGTCAGAATGAGACCAGTCTGGAGGCCGGAGAACCCTATTCCGAAGAGGCAAAGGCGGATCTTCTGGAAATCTTTGATCTGGATCTGCAGCTGTTTGAGGAGACAATGGAGCTTTTCAGCAGACACAGCTTTACGCCGGAGGTCTGGGTGGATATCCGCAAACGGGAGCGCCGGATCACGAAGAAGGCCTCAAAGGCGCAGGCAAGACATATGGATCGCCTGAAAGCCGGACAGTGCTCGTTTGAAAAGGGGCTGACGTTTGTCGAGATCCTGGACAGCTTTGTGCGTATCGCGAACCACTCCGTCAATATCGCGGAGGAGAGCGGCTCCGAGATGTTAAACGGGATGTTAAAGACAGAGAACAGCTGAGTTTCTGAGTATGCAGCGCAGACAACAGAGTCTGCAAACTGCAGCGGAGCCCGGATTTTCTTCTTGACAATCAATTTTAATACGAGTATCATAAACACATACAATGTAACTGGGAAGACATGGAACAGTTACCATATTTCAATTTAACAGAGAATGACGTTTGGCGCAGGTGCCCCACAAGGGGTATTTGCGCTTTTTTATGCGCACGGCCGCGCAAGGAATATTCCGGCTAACGCCAGACGCGGCCAGCGCGGACGAGCAGGAGACGACGAGCCGCCTCCTGCTCGATTGTGCAGGGGGAACCATGGGAGAGCAGAACAGCGATGTGCTTTTGGAAGTAAAGAATCTGGCCATTTCCTTTTTTAATAAGACCGGCGAGATTCAGGCAGTGCGCGGCATCAGCTACACGCTTCGGCGGGGCGAGGTGCTGGGGATTGTCGGGGAGTCGGGCAGCGGGAAATCGGTGTCGAGTCACGCAATCCTGCGCCTGACGCCGGACACCGGGCTGGTGAAAAGCGGAGAGATCCTTTTTGACGGCAGAGATATTTTGAAAATGGAGAAAAAAGAACTGCAGGAGCTTCGGGGGAATCGGATTGCCATGATCTTTCAGGATCCCATGACGAGCCTTGATCCGCTTTTTACAGTAGAATATCAGCTGAATGAATCCTTAAAAAAACATACCGATATGGATGCTGCCGCCCGCAGGGCGCGGATGCTGGAGCTTCTGGAGATGGTGGGGATTAACCAGCCTGAGAGGCGTCTGAAGCAGTATCCCTATGAATTTTCCGGCGGCATGCGTCAGCGTGTGATGATCGCCATGGCGCTGTCCTGCAATCCGGATCTGCTGATTGCGGATGAGCCGACCACGGCGCTCGATGTGACCATTCAGGCGCAGATCATCGATCTGATCAAAGAATTGAAGGATAAGCTGGGAATGGCCGTCATTTTTATTACGCATGATCTGGGTGTAGTATCGGATATCTGCGATAAGATCGTGGTCATGTATGCCGGAAAGATCATCGAAGAAGGGATGAGCCGCCAGATCTTTTATGACAACAGGCACCCTTATACAAAGGGGCTGCTGGAATCAGTACCGGATATTGAGAGTGATGTCAGTGAAAAACTGAAGCCGATCAAAGGAAATCCGCCGGACATGAGTGGGGTAAAGCCGGGCTGTGCATTCGCACCCCGGTGCAGCGACGCGATGCAGATCTGTATCAAAGAGGACGCGCCTCTGTTTGAGATTGATGATACGCACTGCGCGGCATGCTGGAAGATGGTGCGCGACGCTAAGATGTGAAATAGCGGCGGCAGAAAGGGACAGTACATTGGGAGAACTGCAGGGAAACAGACCGGAGAGCAATGATATTTTGCTGGAGGTCCGAAATTTAAAAAAATATTTCCCCGTGCGCACCGGCTTTGTGAAGAAGACGGATCTGAAGGCTGTGGATGACGTCAGTTTTTTCATCCGCAGAGGCGAGACGCTGGGAATCGTGGGGGAGAGCGGCTGCGGCAAGACGACGCTTGGCCGTGCGGTGCTGCGGCTGGAGGAGCCGACCGCGGGGGACATTATTTACGACAATGAGTCCATCATGGGTAAGAATATGCGGGAATACCGCAGCCGGATGCAGATTGTTTTTCAGGATCCTTATGCCTCTCTGGATCCGCGCAAGACTGTGTCGGATATCATTGGTGAGGCGATGGATATTCAGAAGCTGTACAGTACGAAGGAAGAGCGGCGGGAGAAGATCCTGAACCTGATGAGCCTGGTAGGCTTAAACAGTCAGTTTTATAACCGTTTCCCGCATGAGTTTTCCGGCGGACAGCGGCAGCGGATCGGGATTGCCCGTGCGCTGGCGGTCAATCCCGGATTTATCGTCTGCGATGAGCCGGTGTCGGCGTTGGACGTCTCAATCCAGGCACAGATCGTAAATATGCTGGAGGAGCTTCAGGAGACAAGAGGGTTGACGTATCTGTTTATCGCGCACGACCTGGCGATCGTGAAGCATATCAGCCAGCGCATCGGCGTGATGTATCTGGGACATCTGGTGGAGCTGGCCGGAAGCGCCGAGTTGTATCGGAATCCGCTGCATCCTTACACGCAGATGCTGCTCTCGGCAATCCCGATCGCGAATCCGGATATCAGCGCAAAGCGCAAACGGATCCGGATGCAGGGGGAGGTGCCCAGTCCTTTAAATCCGCCGTCCGGCTGTCCGTTCCGTACGCGCTGTCCCTATGCCGGAGACATCTGCGCGGAGGCGATGCCGGAGCTGACGGAGCAGAGCGGGGGACATTTCGTCGCGTGTCATAAATGCCAATGAAGATGCGGCCGCGAAAACCATAAAAAACGTTTCAGCATGAAAGGAAGGAATCATGCAGACTGCAAGATATATTATAAAAAGAGTGCTGCTCGCAATTATCAGTCTTTTTGCGATCATCACGATCACGTTTTTCCTGATGAACCTGATGCCGGGCGATCCGTTCATGTCGGAGAAAGCGTCAGAAGAGAGCCGGGCGATCCTGATCGCAAAATACGGACTTGACCAGCCGGTATACATACAGTACATCCGTTACCTGAAGAATCTGTTTCACGGAGATATGGGGACCAGCTATGTCCTGCAGAAAGGGCGGGCTGTGACGACGATCATCACGGAATCGTTTTCCGTATCGCTTTCCCTCGGCGCGCGGGCGCTGTTGCTGGCAATTGTCTGCGGGATCACTTTGGGATGTATCTCCGGACTTTGTAAGGACAGGCTGCCTGATTCCATCATCCGTGTGATTTCTTCCCTGGGGATCTCCATGCCGGGGTATGTTGTCGCTTCCGTGCTGATGATCCTGCTGGCGGTGAATCTGGGTGTGCTGCCTGTGACCTACAGCAAGCCTGGCGGCTGGATCATGCCGATGATCACACTGGCGATCTATCCCACCTCTTATCTGACCCGTCTGACTAGGGCGAGTATTCTGGAGGTGATGAATCAGGATTATCTGCTCACTGAGCGGGCAAAGGGAATGTCGGAATTTGTCGTCGTTTTCGTGCACGCTCTGAAGAATTCTCTGATTCCGGTCATCACGTATCTCGGACCGCTGACTGCCTCCATCCTGACCGGCGGCTTTGTAGCGGAGAGCGTATTCAATGTACCGGGACTGGGACGCTATTTTGTCAGCTCGATCAGCAGCCGCGACTATACGATGATCATGGGAGTGACGATTTTTTACTCCGCGCTCATCGTCATTATGAACCTGGTGTGCGATATTTTGTATAAGATCGTTGACCCCAGAATCAAACTGGACTAGAAGGAAAAATTATGAAGGTAAATGTACTGAGCTTTCAGAATAAAATAGCTCCGGAGGATTTTACTCCTCTTGAAGAAGGGTATTTCAAGGAGGAAGTGCTGGAGACGGAGGAAATCGGCTACTGGAAAGCGAGCTGGCAGCGGCTTCGCGCAAACCGCATCGCGATGACTGCACTGGTGATGATCGTGATCCTGATGCTGTTCACGTTTGTGGGTCCGATGCTTTCGCCGTACACCTACGATCAGCAGGTGCGCGGGGATGAGGCGCTCTGGCCGTGCCTGGCGCATCCGTTCGGCACGGACCGCTTAGGGCGCGATATCCTGGTGCGCTGTATGATCGGCTCCAGAATCTCCATTACGGTCGGCCTCGTATCCGCGGTGATCGTTATGGTGGTGGGCAGCATTTACGGAGCCATCTCCGGCCTGATCGGAGGCAAGGTAGATATTATCATGATGCGCTTTGTCGATATTATCTATTCGATTCCGGAAATCCTGCTGATCGTCGTCATCAAAATGGTGATCAGCGATCCGCTGGATACCCTGATTGATACGGTGCCTTTCCTGAGTGGTCTGCAGAAGATTGGCTCCGGCCTGATCGCGATCTTTATTGTATACGGCTGCCTGTACTGGGTCGGAATGGCGCGCATTGTCCGCGGTCAGATCCTGCAGCTGAAGACCTTTGACTATGTGACGGCGTCGGAGGCGCTCGGCTGTACGAAGGGGAGACTGATCCGTGAGCATCTGCTTCCGAACTGCATCGGACAGCTTATCGCGACTGTGATGCTGCAGATTCCGTCCGCGATTTTTACGGAGGCATTCTTAAGCTATCTGGGAATCGGCGTGTCTGCCCCGATGGCCAGCCTCGGCTCCCTGACCTCGGAGGCGCTGAACGGGATTACCTCTTATCCGTACCGGGTCATTTTCCCGGCGGCGCTGATCAGCCTGATCATCCTTTCCTTCAACCTGTTTGGCGACGGGCTTCGGGACGCTCTGGATCCGAAGATGAAGAAATAAAGGGACTGTGAAGGTGCGGAACCGTTGCGAAAAAGGGATATAAATCCCATGTTATGGGTTTATATACATTAAAAGCAGTATTGTTCAGAACAGGCTCGTTCCATTCTGAACGCGTACCCAATTCCATAAAAAGGAGGAATTCATTATGAAAAAGTCTAAGAAAATGCTGGCAGCGCTTCTGGCGCTTGGCACGGCAGCGGCATCTCTGCCGATGAGTGCGATGGCGGAGGAATCGGAGAAGATTACGATTTCTGTTACGGGCGGCAGCGAGGATTCCATGCAGCTGAACACCGCGACGGGCAGTTACCTGAACGGCCTTTCCGCCTGCCGTCACCTGTTTGAGGGTCTTTACAAGCTGGATGCAAACGGCGATGTCGTGCTTGGACAGGCGGCTTCCGTCGAGACGAGTGAGGACGGACTCACCTGGACCTTTACGCTGAGAGACGACATCACCTGGTCAGACGGAGAGCCGGTGACCGCGGATGATTTCATCTTTGGCTTTGAAAATCTGGAAGCGCAGGGCGGCGATTATTCGAGCCTGCTCTCTGACGTAGCTTCTTCTTATGAAGCGCCGGATGAGTCGACCGTAGTCATCACGCTGGATGCTCCGTGCAGCTTCCTTCCGTCTGTACTGGCATTTCCGTCTACGTATCCGGTAAGAGCGGATTACGTGGAAGAGTATGGCGACGCTTACGCGACCGATCCGGAAGCGGCCGTATACAACGGACCGTATGCGATCACCAGCTGGGATCATGAGGCACAGGTCGTGATGGAGCTTCGCGAGGACTATTATGACGCGGACAGCATTTCCGTAGGCACGATCAACTGGATGCTGATGTCTGAGGAAAGTACGGCTCTGGCTTCCTTTGAGAGCGGGGATATCATGTATTCCGATATGTGCCCGGATGAGGAAGCGGCGCGTATGGAAGGCAACGGCCTGTTCTATACGGCAGGAAATAACAACTACTGCGTGATGTTCAACCTTGGCGAGAACGGCAATGATGTGCTCAAGGACGCGAATGTCCGCAAGGCTCTGTCCCTGGCGATCGACCGTGAGCGGATCATTTCCATCCGTGACCTGAACGACGAGCTCGGCTATACGCTTGCCTGCAGCGGCTACACCAATGATGAGGGTGTGGACTTTACTGATTACGCAGATCCGTGGTATGATACAGCGGATTATGAAGCGAACTGCGAACTGGCAAAAGAGCTTCTGGCAGAGGCCGGCTATGCGGACGGCGAGGGCTTCCCGGCGCTGACCTATATCGTAAACAACGACAGCCGTAAGGAGATTGCGGAGTCGGTTGTAAATGACTGGAAGGAAGTACTCGGAATCGACACGATCACGGTAGAAAAGACTGAGGACTTCTCCGCGGCGAGAAGAGAAGGCAACTATGATCTGGCATACTTTGGATGGTACATGGATTACACCGATCTTTCCAACATGTACAGCTGCCTGGTAGGCACAGAGAACGCAAACTCCTTCTATTCCAGCGAGGAATACACCGCTACCTACAACGCGGCGATCAGCACCGCAGACCAGGCTGAGCAGTGGGAGTACTACAAAGAGCTGGAAGCAATCCTGGCGGAAGACCTTCCGGTAACGGTAATCCTTCACAGCATGAGCAGCTATCTGTTTGACGATACAAATTATGAAGGGCTTGTATATTCCTGCGGCAACTTCGTGTTTACGTATGTGACAGCACTGTAAGTAAATGGAATGATAGTAACTGTGAAGGTACTGAACAGTTACGAATGCTAAGGGAACAGGCACGGCAGCTTCGGACGCCGTAAGCTGCCCTTACCCGATAAGCCCCCGCGCCGTGAGATGGTACGGGGGCTTATCCTTGTGATGGGATGCGTCAACCGGGACCAGACATCCAGCCTCGGCATCCACCGCAGACACGTTGATTTTTGCGGTTTTCCTGCGCCGCTTATTATCCCTTGCTTCGCTGGAACTCGCTTCGCTCAGACAATGGCGAAGCAAGGGAAGCTATGCTCGAAAACCTTGCAAAAATCTGCCTACCGTCTGCTTGCGGATGCCTGAGGCTATATTCTGTCTGACGCAGGTATGACTTGTATAGATTTCGAGGGAGACAAGGATGAAGATTGAGAAAATTGAGTTAGGGTATGTCCACATTCCTCTGATCACGCCGTTTCGCACGGCGCTGCGGACAGTGGACGGGATCAACGATCTGATCGTCAGGATCACGGCGGAGGACGGCAGCTTCGGCTTCGGGGAGGCGCCGCCTACGGCGGTGATCACCGGTGATACGAAGGAGTCTATTGAGGCGGCGATCCGCGGGTATATTGCGCCGTCGATCATCGGGATGGACCTTTTGGATCTGGATGAGGTCATGCGGAAAATGGAGAAATCTATTGCGAAAAACACGTCGGCGAAAGCAGCGGTGGACATTGCTTTGTATGATCTCTACGCGAAACAGATGGGGATGCCGCTCTACCGGGTATTGTCCGGCGCGCAGGGCAGCAGAATCAGAATGTCGGAACCGGACAAACCGGGCGGTGCGGCTGCCAGAATGGAATCAGGCGAACCGATCAGCGCGGCAGCTAAGGCAGAAGCTGACGGCGCTCCAGAGCTGGAGACGGATATTACGATCAGCGTGGATGAGACGGAGAAAATGGTGCGTGACAGCCTGCGCGCGATTGCGGACGGCTTCCGTATTCTGAAGGTGAAGGTCGGCAAAGGCGGGAAAAAGGATGTCGAGCGGGTACGGGAGATACGGCGGGCGGTCGGACCGGAAATTGTACTCCGCATTGACGCGAACCAGGGCTGGTCGGCCAAGGAAGCCATTTCCACGATTCGGGCCATGGAAGAGGAAGGATTGAAGATCGAGCTGGTAGAACAGCCGGTTTCCTGTCATGATTTCCGCGGACTTCAGCGGGTGACGAAGGCGGTGGATACGCCGATCCTGGCGGATGAGAGTGTGTTTTCTTATGAGGATGCGGAGCGCATTATCGAGGAACACGCGGCGGATTATATCAATATCAAGCTGATGAAGACCGGCGGCATTCACCAGGCAATGCGCATCTGTGATCTGGCGGATCGATATCAGGTGAACTGCATGATCGGATGTATGCTGGAGAGTAAGGTTTCCGTGAGTGCCGGTGCGCATCTGGCTGCCGCGAGAAGCTGTATTACTATGGCTGATCTGGACGGTCCGTCTCTGTGTGCCGGGGATCCGTATGAGGGCGGTCCGGTCTACAGCGGTCCGAAGATTTATCTGAATGAGGATGCCGGAATCGGAATCCGAACAGTGCCGGTGAATCTGTGATTCAATGAAAACAGCGCATGATAATTGCAGAAAAGAGATATGCTTATGCAAATCAGATATGGGATTGTGACAGCACAGAACTGTTTTTTACGCGGAAATAACAACGGGATAGAAGATGAGATTTTTTCCGGCTGGGCGGTTCGGGTTTTCCCGGAGACGGAGGAGAATGGCCGGGTAAAAATTGAGACCCATTATGGATACGAAGGATATGTGTACAAAGACCAGCTTGCCCTGATCAGCCGGGAAACGCTTGCTGACAGGCAGGATCACACCCGCTTTTTCCGTATAGGAGTCCCTGCTGCGGATGTGCTGGATCAGCCGAAGGTGCAGGGACTGCTTCTGGAGCGTCTGCTGAAAAATTCAATCGTGGAGCGG
Organism: Lachnospiraceae bacterium; assembly: GCA_021199655.1. Classification (GTDB taxonomy): domain Bacteria; phylum Bacillota; class Clostridia; order Lachnospirales; family Lachnospiraceae; genus Choladousia. The sequence continues at coordinate 14,594 of JAJQHQ010000019.1, forward strand.
GTGACCGAAGCCTCTGACATGGACGGCTGGTGTCTCGTGCGCACTGCCGCCGGGGGTGTCGGCTATATGCATGAGAATTATCTGCGTATGCGTCAGGATGACGACGGATATTTGCTGGAGACGGAAAATCAGACAGAACCGGAATTGCTGCAGAAGAAGACGCGGACAGAGCCGGAAACCATGTCAGCCGGAAACAATTTACCGGAGAGCCAGATGGAAAATGGCAGGATCGGATACTTTGAAAAACGATTTCAGGAGAATCCTCCGGAAGAGGAAAGTTTTCGTGACGGCGTTGTGCGAAGCGCCCGCTCTTATCTGGGGGTACAGTACCGCTGGGGAGGAAAATCTTCTCTGGGGCTGGATTGCTCCGGCCTGGCATTTATGAGTTATCTGGAAAACGGCGTTCTGATTTATCGCGATGCGAAGATAAAGCCCGGATATCCGATTTTTGAAATACCGCGGGAAAAGCTGAAACCGGGGGATCTGATTTTCTTCCCGGGACATGTGGCAATCTATCTGGGAGAAGGGCGCTACATTCATTCTACCGGATACAAAAAGACTCCGTATGTTACCATCAACAGTCTGAACCCTGCGGATGAGGATTATCGGGCGGATCTGGCAGCTTCAATCACAGCCTGCGGGAGCATATTTTCAGCGTTAGAGCCTTCGCTTTGCCCGGAGGCAGAAAGGTTTGTTCATGAACCCGATGAAAAATTCGAAGCCCTGCGCAGGCGTCTGGATGCGATGCCCGGCAATCTCAGTGCGGTATATAAAGATCTGACGACCGGAGAGGTGTTTTTGTATCGGGAAGAAGAACCGCATATTGCCGCGAGCGTGATCAAGCTGTTTTTGATGGCGGCTGTTTTTCAGGGATTTGCGGAGGGTGCTTTTTCTCCGGAGGAGCGGATTCTGATCCGGCGTGAGGACTGTGTGCCGTCCTGCGGGGTGCTGACATACCTGCAGGGAGAGTGTACGGTCAGCGTCCGTGATCTGACGGAGCTGATGATTATTGTCAGTGACAACACTGCTGCAAATGTCCTGTTTGATCTGGTCGGGGAGGAACGTCTTGCGGAGTTTTTGTCTGATAAGCTCGGCCTGAAAAAGACGGTGTTCCGCAGAAAAATGTTTGATGCCGGACGGGCCGCACAGGGAATCGAGAATTATGTGACAGCGGCGGACGCGGCCTGGCTGCTGGAGCGGATCTATAAAGGGGAACTGGTTTCCCGGGAGGCATCAAAAGAAATGTATCAGATCCTGACGCACCAGCGGCTGAACGGTAAAATTCCGTTTTATCTGCATACCTTCGCCAATGCACCGGTGATCGCGCATAAGACCGGTGAGGACAGCGGCGTCACGCATGACGTGGCCATAGTGGAAGGCGAGAGGCCGTTTGTGCTTTGCTTTCTTGGGAACGAAACAAATGTGGCGGACTATGAACGGCTGATGGCGGAGACGGCACGGGATCTATATCTGAAAAGCTGGTAACTGTTCAGTACCTTCACAGTTACAAAAGCTGCACATAAGATCGTCAGGGATTTGATGTGATATCCGGGAACTCTGATACATAACGATCCGGAACAGCAGGCCGCAGGCCTGCGCATCATAAAAGATACGGAGAATCATTCGATATGAAAGAATTTTCTCATGAGGAACTGAATGCGCTGGCATACGAATTGCCGGACGAGGTAGAGAAATACAAACAGCAGGGAGACTTTGACGCGGCGGAAGAAGCAATTGAGCGCTGGCTGCAGCGTCCGGTGGCGGAGGCGCTGAAAGTGCGGCTGCGGCTGGAAAAGAAAATCTTAAAAGGGCTTCGTGAAGATTTTCCTTATACGAAGGAGCAGGCGATTGCGCTTGTCAGGGAGCAGGCTCCCGGTTTTGATGAAGCAGATCTGGCGCGGCTGGACGAGGCGGGACTCGCGGAATGGATTTTTCTGGACGGAGAGAAGCATTACATTCATAATCTCCTGCGGAATATCACGCGGATGGATCCGGAGATCAGGAGCAGAATGCATAAGGAGGATCCGGATGAGGAGGAAAGAGAACTGCTCAGAGAGGAGATTCATCGGATAAAAAAAGAAAAGCACATAAGCGGTCGCTTCCGGCTGCGGGCCTCCATATCTCTCAGGGAGGATTTGTTTTATCCGGGAATCAGGCTGAAAGCGCATCTCCCGCTTCCAGCCGAACTGCACCAGACTTCGGACGTGAAGCTTCTGGCGCATTCCGACTGCAGGGTATCCATAGACCGGCCGGATTCCCTGTACCGGGCGATCTGTTTTGAAGATACACTCCAACAGAACCGGGATTTTTTTGCGGAGTATGAATATACAGTGACTGCGGATTACCATGGTTTTTCCCGGGAAGATTATGAAGATGCGGTGAAAAGAAAAACGCTATGGCAGGCAGGCCTTTGGGAGTCCGGACAGTACAACACTCCGGAAGAATTGGCGCCTTATCTTAAAGAACAGTACCCGCACATCCGGTTTTCTCCTTATTTGCGCGCATTGGCGGCGGAGATTACGGCGAATGCCGGCAATGCACTTTCAAAAGCTTATGCCGTTTATGAGTACATAACGACGCAGGTGAAATATTCCTATATGAGAGAATACTTCCTGATGCCGGACATTCCGCAGTATTGTGCGAGAAACCTGCGCGGAGACTGCGGAGTACAGGCGCTGCTGTTCATCACCCTCTGCAGGATCTGTGGCATACCGGCCAAATGGCAGTCCGGTCTGTATTTTGGCGGCAGAGAAAATGTCGGCGCGCATGACTGGGCATTGTTTTACGCGGAGCCATACGGATGGCTGTACGCGGATCCTTCCCTGGGAGGAAACGCTTTCCGCGCCGGAGAGGAGGAACTTCATCGTTTTTACTTTGGTAATCTGGATCCGTTCCGCATGGCGGCAAACAATGCGTTCGCGCAGCCGCTTGCGAATCCGAAACGTTTTCTTCCCGCGGATCCGTATGACAACCAGACCGGAGAACTGGAGTCGGATGTGCGCGGATACGGCAGCCGGGAGACGGTGAGGGAAGTGAAGAGAATATGAGGTCATTTGATCATGCAGGAAACAGCACTTAGAATGCCGGAAAGAATCCGGCCGGGAGACACGATCGGCGTGGTTGCGCCTGGATCTCCGATCAGTCCGGAAGAAGGGAAAGCCTTGACGGCTTATCTGGAAAAAGCGGGATACCGGGTACGGCCTGGGAAAACCATAGAAGACCGGATGAATTTTCACGGTTATCTCGCCGGAGACGCACATTCCAGAGCTGAAGATATCAATGCCATGTTTGCGGATCCGGCCGTGAAAGGGATTCTCTGTGCCAGAGGCGGATATGGAAGTAGCCACACTATGCAATTTTTGGATTTGGAGATGATTCGCCGCAATCCGAAAGTATTCATTGGCTACAGCGACAACACGAACTACCATTCTGTGTTGAATAAATACTGCGATCTGATCACGTTTCACGGGCCGATGGCGGTCAGCAATATGCTTAAGGGCTTTGATGCGTACAGCCGCGGCAGCCTCCGGCAGGCACTCGGCATGAGTATGACGGATTTTTATGAATTTAAAAATCCGCCGGAAGATCCTATGAATACGTTGCATCCGGGAAAGGCAAAAGGACTTGTCACCGGAGGGAACATCAGCCTTCTGGCGCATTCCGTGGGGACGTTTTACCAGCCGGATACGGAAGGAAAAATTCTGTTTATAGAGGACGAGGAGGAAAGCATTCCGCGGCTGGACATGATGATCACGCAGATGGAACAGGCGGGAATGACAAAAGGCATCCGTGCCCTGTTGATCGGAAATTTTAAAGACTGCTCCAATGATCATTACGACAGGAATTATCGGATCGAAGATTTCCTGCGTGACCGCTTTGCGGACTACAAAGTCCCTGTGGTCACGAATCTGTGCAGCGGACATAAACGCCCCATGGGAACCATACCGATGGGCGCTGTCTGCAGCGTCGACGCATCGGAGGAGGATGTCAAAGTTCTGTTTGGGTTGGGGTAAGAACGAGCGAGACCAGCCTCACCGCCGCAGATGTCCGCAAGCAGCCGTCTAAATCCGACAAAACGGTTGACAAAAAAAATCCATACTGCTATCATCCGTTCAGATGAGCGAATGATATACCCTGTAAAAAGAATGTTGAATGTGCTTTCTCACTCGCCGGGTTTTGCCCACAATCTCTGATTGCGGGCGTGGCCATCCCGCACAAAGTGCGGGATAAGGTCCTCGCCGGGTGGCAGCAATAAGGAGGAACGATATGAGCAGGTATACGAGAGCGGATATATACAAAATTATTGAGGAAGAGGACGTGCAGTTTATCCGGCTGCAGTTCACGGATATGTTCGGCAATCTGAAAAATCTTGCCGTGACGGTCAACCAGCTGGATCGTGTGCTGGACAATAAGGTCACGTTTGACGGCGCATCCATCGAGGGCTTTGCCCGGATCGAGCGCTCCGATCTGTGTCTGCATCCGGATCTGGATACCTTCCTGATTTTCCCATGGCGGCCGCAGAATGGAAAGGTGGCCCGTTTCATTTGTGATATTTATTACGCGGACGGCAGCCCGTTCGGTGGGGATCCGCGGTATGTGCTGAAAAAGGTGATCGCGGAAGCGAAAGAGATGGGGTATTGTCTGGAGGCAGGGCCGGAGTGTGAATTTTTCCTCTTCCATACCGATGATGAAGGCCGGCCGACTACAGTGACGCATGAGCAGGCAGGATATTTTGATGTCGCGCCGATCGATCTTGGCGAGAATGCGCGGCGGGATATGATCCTGACGATGGAGGAGATGGGTTATATTGTAGAATCTTCTCATCATGAGGCAGCCCCGGCACAGCATGAGATTGATCTGCGCTACGATGAGGCGCTGCAGAGCGCGGACGGCATCATGACATTCCGGCTCGCGGCAAAGACGGTTGCCAAGCGTCATGGACTGCATGCGTCCTTTATGCCCAAGCCGGTCGCGGGGGTGAACGGTTCCGGCATGCATCTCAATCTTTCACTGACAAAGGATGGAAAAAATGCGTTTTATGATGCTGCCGATCCCATTCATTTAAGTAAGGAAGGGCGCTGGTTCATCGGCGGCCTGCTGAAGCATATCCGTGCGGTGACGGCGGTGACGAACCCGATCGTTAATTCGTACAAACGGCTGGTGCCCGGCTTTGAGGCGCCGGTGCATGTCGCGTGGTCCGCAAAGAATCGGATTCCGCTGATCCGCATCCCGATCATGGGGAACGGTACCAAGCGCATCGAGCTTCGGAGCCCGGACAATGCGGCGAACCCGTATCTGGCACTGGCTGTCTGCATGGCTGCCGGACTGGACGGTATACGCAATCAGATCACGCCGCCGGAGAGCATGGATGAGAACCTGCACGCACTGGCGCCTGAAGACCTGAAAGCGAAAGGCGTAGAACGGCTTCCTGTTACCCTGCTTGAAGCAGTGGAGGCGCTGGAAGAGGATACATTTATCTGCGATGTGCTCGGAGAGCATGTATGCAGACGCTACATCAAGGCGAAAAAAGAGGAGTGGGAAGCCTATCAGGCGAGCGTGAGCAAATGGGAGCTTGACCGCTATCTTGCCAGAGTCTGACCAGCAGGCGGGCTCATGCAAAAGCTTTGTGAGAAATGGCATGGTGTCTGCTCTGTTTTCCTGCAAAAACCAGATCATTGTTTGTGTTTCTGATTTTTGGGAAAGACGGAACGTAAACTGGCAGGAGGATACGGATGATCAATACCAATATAATAGTCGTGTTTCCGAAACCGGAAGACGCGAAAAACGTTCGGAATCTCCTGATCCGCAGCGGATATGGAGTCCGGGCGGTCTGTACGAGCGGCGCACAGGCACTTTCAGCTGCTGACCGGCTGGGCTCAGGCGTGATCGTATGCGGATACAAGTTTGCGGATATGGTGTATTCAGAACTTTTTGAGGATATGCCGAAGTCCTTTGAGATGCTGCTGGTCGCTTCTCCGCGTGTAGTAAACGAGGGAATTGCGGAGGGGGTTCTCTGTGTGACGATGCCCTTTCATGTGAATGACCTGCTGGATTCCCTGGAGATGGTGATCAGCCAGCAGCAGCGCCGCAGACGTCAGAAGCGCATGATGGCGCCGCAGCGGAGCGAGGAAGAAAAGAAGCTGATCGCGGAGGCGAAATCTCTTTTGATGGAGCGCAACGGCATGACAGAGGAGGAGGCGCACCATTATCTGCAGAAAACCAGCATGGACAGCGGGACGAACATGGTGGAGACCGCGCAGATGCTGTTTGCGCTGATGTGTGACGCCTGATCAGTGCTTTGAATCAGTGCTTCTGCGGCAGCTGAATCTGGCAGCGGCAGATTTACAGACTGAAAAATGCTAAAAAAAGAATCATTATTTTCGGAAAATAAGATATGGGAGACTGTAAATGAAATTTACCAAAATGCATGGTCTGGGGAATGACTATATCTATGTGAATTGCTTTAAAGAACAGGTTACGAATCCATCCGAAACCGCAATCCGCGTGAGCGACCGTCACTTCGGCATTGGTTCGGACGGCCTGATTCTGATCAAGCCTTCAGACAAGGCCGATTTTCAGATGGAAATGTACAACGCGGACGGCTCACTGGGAGCGATGTGCGGCAACGGCATCCGCTGCGTGGCAAAATACGTCTACGATTATGGCCTGACCGACAAGACACAGATTACTGTGGAGACGAAAAGCGGCATCAAATATCTGGACTTGACGGTCGCGGATGGAAAAGTCACTTTGGTCCGCGTGGACATGGGAGCGCCGATTCTGGTGCCGGAGCAGATTCCGGTGGATATTGGGAAATTCGGCCGGAAACAGGCTGACAGATGTGCTGCCGATGCTCCAATCATTGGAGAAGCGGTTTCTGTTGGAGCGGATATTTTTTCCATCACCTGTGTCTCCATGGGAAACCCGCACTGCATCGTGCCTGTTGAGGATGTGGATGGGCTGGAGATTGAAAAAATCGGTCCGCGATTTGAGAACCATCCGATGTTTCCGGATCGGGTCAACACGGAATTTGTGAGAGTCCTTGATCACGACACAGTGCAGATGCGTGTCTGGGAGCGCGGTTCCGGCGAGACGCTCGCCTGCGGTACAGGTGCCTGCGCGGTTGCTGTGGCAAGTGCCTTAAACGGATGGACCGGAAACAAAGTGACGGTGAAGCTGCGCGGCGGCGATCTGCAGATCGAGTGGGACCGCGGAAAAAATACGGTATTTATGACAGGACCGGCTGCGACTGTGTTTGAGGGAGAAATTAATTGATAAACAACCCGGTTTGAACCAGAAGTAAAGTGGATATATAAATATATATTACATAATACAATCTTAACTGTGAAAGCACTGAACAGTTACGAACAACCAAGGAGGCCATTATGTTTAAGATCAATGAAAACTATTTAAAGCTGCCGGGCAGCTACCTTTTTTCCACGATTGCGAAAAAGGTGAATGAATTTCAGGCGGCAAACCCGGATAAATCCGTGATCCGTCTCGGCATCGGCGACGTGACGCAGCCGCTTGCTCCGGTGATCATCGATGCGCTGCACGGCGCGGTGGATGAGATGGGAAAGGCGGAGACTTTCCACGGATACGCGCCGGATCTCGGTTATGAATTTTTGCGCACGGCGATCGCGAAGAATGACTACGCAGACCGCGGCTGCGACATTGCAGCGGATGAGATCTTTGTGTCTGACGGTGCGAAGTGCGATTCGGGCAACATTCAGGAAATCTTCAGTGTGGACAATAAGATTGCAGTGTGCGATCCGGTATACCCGGTTTATGTGGATACCAACGTCATGGCAGGCCGCACCGGCACCTATGACCCGAAGACGGAGATGTGGAGCGATGTGATCTATATGCCGTGCACGGCGGAAAATAATTTTGCACCGGAGCTTCCGAAGGAGACGCCGGACCTGATTTATCTTTGCTTCCCGAACAACCCGACCGGAGCGACTATCACAAAGGAGCAGCTTCAGGTGTGGGTAGACTATGCGAATAAAGTCGGCGCAGTCATCATCTACGACGCCGCATATGAGGCATATATTTCTGAACCGGATGTGCCGCATACGATATTTGAGTGCGAGGGCGCGCGCACCTGTGCGATCGAGCTCAAATCCTTCTCCAAGAACGCCGGTTTTACCGGAACACGTCTGGGCTATACGGTGATTCCGAAGGATTTGAAGAGCGGTGATGTGATGCTGCATTCTCTCTGGGCGAGACGCCACGGTACCAAGTACAACGGCGCTCCGTACATCCAGCAGCGTGCGGGAGAAGCCGTCTACTCACCGGAAGGCAAGGAGCAGCTTGCGAAGCAGGTGGCGTACTATATGAATAATGCAAAGGTCATCAAAGAAGGACTTCAGGAGGCCGGTTACACTGTTTCCGGCGGTGTGAACGCTCCGTATATCTGGCTTAAGACACCGGGAACGATGACATCCTGGGAATTCTTTGATTACCTGCTGGAAAACGCAAATGTGGTTGGTACGCCGGGTTCCGGCTTCGGACCGAGCGGCGAAGGCTACTTTCGCCTGACCGCGTTCGGCACCTATGAGAACACCGTGGCCGCGCTGGAGCGAATAAAAAGAATGTAAGTGACTATTCAGGACAGTACTTCGCACTTGCTGCGAAGTACGTATGAAAACGTATATTATGTAGGGAAAAGCCCCATCGCGGCGCGGAGACGCGATTTTAAATGGGCTTTTCCCTCGTAACTGTGAAGGGACTGAACAGTTACGAATGTAAGGAGCTCAGATGGATGGTTTAAGCCTGTTATTCCCGCCCGGTAAGACCGCCCGGGAGAAAAAGCTTCCGGAGGCGACATATCATGATCTGTCTGTGGATACGATCTGCGAAAAGCTCTCAAAGCTGGAGCCGGAGCGGATGCAACTGCGCCGGATGATGCAGCGTATTTCGGGTGATCAGGAGGTAGTTCAATACCGGTGCGATGTATTTGACGATATTTTGAGATTCCCTGGACTGCGGCAGAAGATGGAAAAGCTGCTGGAACGGGTGGATTTTCTGAAAACGTATGGGAGCTTTGACCGCGGCAGCGATGCGGCCGGCGTGTGGGAGCTGGTGCACCGTCTGGATGAGATGGATGAGTATATTCAGTGCGTACAGGCGATTTATACGGTTTTAAATGAAAATGATATCGCTTCGGAAGGGCTGCTGAACCTGAAAGAATATGTGCGGCAGCTCTACGAAGACAGCGGATTTTCCGAACTGAAAAAGGATATTGACAATCTGAAGGTGGACGCGTCGAAGGTAAAGAGCGTGACGCTCGGCGTGAATCTGAACGACCGCTTTGAGCCGATTGAGACCGGCATTGTGTCGATCAATGAGAAACCGTTCACAAAGTCCAATGTGATAGCGAATTTCTGTGATTTCCTGGATCGGAAAATGGGAGATCAGATCCATCCGGATACGGAATGGAATGGAAATATGACGTTCCGGGCAGCATCAGAAACGGACATCATGGAGAGTGCAGAGAGTCTTGGACGGCTCGGCATGATGCGTCAAAATCCTCTGCTTGCGGCCGGAATGGCGACGGTAGCGGACGACAGCCGCGGCGGCGACGTGATCCGGACTCTGGACCGCGCGATCAGTGCGCTGCTCTCAAGGACGGTGAAAAAACTGAAATCCGTGCTCTCAAAGCACGTATCGGTCAGTACGCACGCGATTTCAGATCTGATCCCGGAATTTCTGTTTTATATTCGTTGGGCGGAATATATTGAAAAACTGCAGGCGGAGGGATTTGTGTTCTGCAAGCCGCAGATCCTGGGCCGGGAAAAGAGAGAAATGCAGGCTAAGGGACTGTACAATCTGAAGCTTGCGCAGTCCCTGTCTGAGAAAAAGCAGGGGGCGGCGGAAATTGTGCCGAACGACCTGGATTTTTCCGCAGAACATCGGATTTATATCTTGACCGGGGCAAACCGCGGCGGCAAGACGACAATCACGCAGGCGGTAGGACTGGCGTTCCTGATGGCGCAGTGCGGCCTGTATGTCCCGGCGGAGTCGTTTGCGTTCAGCCCCGCGGACAACATCTTTACTCATTATCCGGCGGATGAGAACCAGACCATGGATCTTGGACGGCTCGGAGAGGAATCCAGCCGCTTTCATGATCTGTTCCGCGAAGCGACGCCTTACAGCCTTCTTCTGCTCAACGAGTCGTTCTCGACGACGTCTTTTGAGGAAGGATATTTTATTGCCAGGGACGTCACCCGCATCCTGCGGCTGCTTGGCGTGCGGACAATCTACAATACGCATATGCATAAACTGGCGTCCGAACTGGACGAGCTGAACCGGGAGGAAGGCGGCGACAGCTGCGTTGCCAGTCTGATCGTGGAGACAGACGGCGGGAACCGTTCCTACCGTGTGAAGGTTGCACCCCCGGGAGGCAAATCCTTTGCGCAGGATATTGCTGAAAAATACGGCGTCACGTATGAACAGCTCAGACAGGAGAAAAAAGAAGTGCTGTTTACGGATGGCTAAAATCACAATCGGACAGAAAGGATAGCAAAGAAATGGTATGGATTGTCAGAAAGGATTCCCAATAAAGCTTTATTGCATGTCTACAGGCATTCTTGATGATCCGGAAATATTCCGGAGGTATTACCGGGAGATGCCGGAAGGACGGCGTGCAAAGATTGACCGGGTGCGGATGGAGCAGGACAAAAAGCTTTCTCTTGCGGCAGGAATTTTGCTCAATCGGGGTCTGCAGGAATTCGGCCTGCGTCAGGAAACAATCCGCATAGAGGAAGGCGCATACGGCAAACCATTCTTTCCGGACTTTCCGGATATCCATTTCAGTCTCTCCCATTCGCATGAGATGGCGCTGGCGGCCTTAGCTGATACCGAGGTCGGATGTGATATTGAATATCGAAAAAAGCCAAATGAAAAGCTGGCCGGACGTTTTTTCTGCCCGGAGGAGAATGCCTGGATGACGGCCGCCCGGACGGAAACGGAGCGGGCGGAACGCTTTTATCGTCTCTGGACCTTAAAAGAGTGCTTTATCAAGGCTACCGGGCAGGGCCTGCGTCAGCCTCTGGACTCGTTTTGCTTTCGGATCGAGGATGCCAGGTTGCCATCATTGCTTCAATCGGCGGCAGGGTCTCCGCTGCCGCTTCGGTCCGCGTTAAACGTCTCCGCTTCGCTCCGGTCGGTGCTAAACGAACATCCACTGGATGTTCAGCACCGTCCACTGGACGATCAGCGCCTCGCCGCGCATGAGAGAAACGCTTTGCGTTTGGGCGGCGCTGCCGTGGAGATTCGGCGCAGGAACAGTTCTGTGGAGGTCACGCAGACCTTTGATCAGGCGGAGTATGTGTTTGAGGAATATCGGATTGGCGGAGACGGAGAATATTGTGCGGCTGTGTGCCTGCGCAGCCAATGAAAAAAGGATAAAATGTCGAGCGCCTGTTCGGGACAGTTCCTCGCACTTGCTGCGAGGAACGAAACAGAATGCAAGAAAAAGGAGCAACAGAGTATGAAAAAACCGGTACTGGTAGTGATGGCGGCGGGTATGGGCAGTCGCTACGGAGGATTGAAACAGATTGACCCGGTCGATCCGGAAGGGCATATTATCATGGACTTTTCTGTCTATGACGCCGTCCGCGCCGGATTTGAAAAGGTGATTTTCATTATCAAACGGGAAAATGAAGCGGATTTTCGCGCAGCCATTGGCGACCGCCTCGCCGGGCACATAGAAGTGGAATACGTTTATCAGGAGCTGACAAACCTTCCGGAAGGGTTTTCCGTGCCGGAGGGCCGTGTGAAACCGTGGGGGACCGGACATGCTGTCTTAAGCTGTCAGGGAACTGCGGACGGTCCGATGGTCGTTATCAACGCGGATGATTTCTATGGAAGAAACGCGTTTGCGCTGGCGTATGATTTTCTCACACGGAAAGAGGAAGCCGCAGGCCGCTACATGATGGTCGGCTATCGTCTGGAAAACACACTGACGGAGAACGGATCTGTGGCGCGCGGCGTTTGCAGTACAGATGAGAATGGTTATCTGAAAACGATCACAGAGCGCACCAGCATTGAACGGCATGGCGACCGGATCGCATACACAGAGGACGGCGGCGCAAGCTGGAATGAGCTTCCCCCGGATACTACCGTTTCTCTGAATATGTGGGGCTTTTCCGGGGATATTCTTACAGAACTGAACGAGCGCTTCCGGGCATTCCTCGCGGAGAATCTGCCGAAAAACCCGCTGAAATGCGAGTATTTCCTGCCCTTTGTCGTGGATGAACTGCTGACAGAAGGAAAGGCGACGGTGAAAGTCGAGAAAACTCCGGATAAATGGTACGGGGTGACATATAAAGAAGACAAGCCGGCACTGATGGCGGCAATTCAGAAGATGAAGGATGAAGGGGTTTACCCACAGAAGCTGTGGGAAAAGTAACATTAGTTCAGAACAGCAGACCACAGGTCTCCGCTCCGCTCCGGTCGGTGCTTAACGTGTGCCACTGGCACGCAGCACCCGCCCATCCCAAGAAGAAAAGACAGCCTTTAGCAGACAAGTCTGCACAGGCTGTCTTTTCTTCTTGCTGCTGTTCTGAACTGTTTCACAATTTTACTTATTCTTTACATAAGAGGGATTATGCATTTTACATAGCGTGACTAAAATGATTATCGTAACGGGGCACCGATAAGCCCCGGAATTCGATCAGAAAACGATTAGAAAAAGGAGATCATTTATTATGAAAAGAAAAGCAATCGCAGCGGTAATCGCAGCAATGATGGCAGCAAGCCTTGGTACAACGGCTCTGGCAGACGCAACAGGTGACATTGTAGTATGCTCAAGAGAGGATGGCTCAGGTACACGCGGAGCGTTCATCGAGCTGGTAGGTGTAGAGCAGAAGGATGAGGACGGCAACAAGGTAGATATGACGACAGAAGCGGCTGAGATCACGAACAGCACATCCGCTATGATGACCAAGGTTGCAGGTGATGAGAACGCAATTGGTTACATCTCTCTTGGCTCTCTGGACGACAGCGTAACAGCAGTTGCGATCGACCAAGTAGAGGCAACGGTAGAGAACGTAGAGTCCGGTGATTACACGGTTGTTCGTCCGTTCAACATTCTGACCATGGAAGAAGTCAGCGCAGAAGCACAGGATTTCATCGACTTTATCTTAAGCGAAGAAGGTCAGGCGGTTATTTCTGACAACGGTTACATCGCACTTTCTGACGCAGAGCCTTTCGCAGGCGGCAGCGTATCCGGCAAGATCGTAGTCGGCGGTTCTTCTTCCGTAACACCGGTAATGGAGAAGCTGGCTGAGGCTTATGCGGAAGTAAACGCAGACCTTGAGATTGAAGTAATGCAGAGCGATTCTACCACAGGTGTTACCTCCACGATCGACGGCAACTATGACATTGGTATGGCTTCCCGTGATCTGAAGGAAGAGGAAGAGGCAGAAGGCATCTCCGCTACCATGATCGCACAGGACGGCATTGCGGTGATCGTCAATAATGAGAGCGGAATCACCGAACTGACCACAGAGCAGGTTATGATGATCTACACCGGCGAGCTCACTACATGGGAAGATGTGGCTGCATATGTGCCGGAAGAGACTGAGGCTGAGTAACTATGACACAGAAATTTTCAGAAAAATTTATGCGGGCCGCCTTTCTGATCGCGGCCTGCTTTTCCATTCTGGCAGTCGCTCTGATCTGCGTGTTCCTTTTTGCAAACGGAATTCCGACCATGCTGAAGATCGGCCTGCCGGACTTCCTGTTGGGGACGACCTGGAAACCGTCCAATAACATATACGGCATTCTGCCGTTCATCCTGGGCAGTATATATGTCACTGCCGGCTCGATCCTGATCGGCGTGCCGATTGCGATGCTGACTGCGATATTTCTGGCCTTTTACTGCCCGAAGCGGATCTACTCGCCGCTGAAATCCATGATCAATCTGCTTGCAGGAATCCCGTCGGTCGTATACGGCTTTTTCGGTATGGTCTGGATCGTTCCGACGATGAAAGCACTCACCGGAAAATCCGGGAGTACGATGCTTACTGCCTGCATCCTGCTCGGGATCATGATTCTTCCGACTGTCATCGGCGTCATGGAGCCTGCTATTCTGGCGGTACCGGATGCATATTATGAGGGCTCGCTCGCACTTGGCGCAACACATGAGCGCAGCGTGTTCTGCGTGGTCATTCCGGCCGCCAAGTCCGGTGTGATCGCAGGGATCGTACTTGGAATCGGCCGTTCTATCGGTGAGACGATGGCCGTCATCATGGTTGCCGGCAACCAGACCTGGATGCCACAGGGGCTTCTGAAAGGTGTGCGTACCATGACGGCAAACATAGTCATTGAGATGGGCTATGCCTCCGGGCTGCACCGTCAGGCGCTGATCGCGACCGGCGTTGTCCTCTTTGTATTTATTCTGATCATCAACCTGAGCGTGTCTCTTCTGAGAAAGAGAGCCGCATCATGAAAAGAAATCGTTCCGATTTGGATGCGGCCTTCGTCATGCATCCCATCGGATGCATGACATATTGAGGAGGGCTGAGCATGAGTAAAAGTATTGCTTATTTCAAGAATCATCCGTTTGCTGCGATCGTAAAATGTCTGGTCTGGCTGGCCGCGATCATTACGGCGGTCGTACTGATATTCCTGATCGGTTTTATTGCGGTAAAGGGAATCCCAAACCTGAAACCGAGCCTGTTTTCTCTGAAATATACCTCGGATAACGTCTCCCTGATGCCGGCACTGATCAATACCCTGATCATGACCGCATTATCTCTGGTGATCGCGGTGCCGATCGGTATCTTTGCGGCCATTTTCCTGGTCGAGTACGCAAAAAAAGGCAGTAAGCTGGTCGGCCTTGTGCGGATCACGGCGGAAACGCTTTCCGGTATTCCTTCTATCGTATTCGGTCTGTTCGGCCTGTTGTTTTTTACAACTGCGCTGGGCTGGGGATTTTCCCTTCTTTCCGGTTCTTTTACGCTGGTCATCATGATCCTTCCGCTGATCATGCGGACGACAGAGGAAGCGCTGCTGGCGGTTCCGGACGCTTATCGTGAGGCATCCTTCGGCGTCGGCGCCGGAAAGCTGCGCACGATCTTCCGAGTGGTTTTGCCGACGGCCATACCCGGGATCCTCTCCGGTATTGTGCTGGGTACCGGCAGAATTGTAGGCGAGACCGCGGCGCTTCTCTACACAGCCGGTACAGTGGCGAAGGTACCGAGCAGCCTGCTCGGCAGCGGGCGTACGCTTGCGGTTCATATGTATGTGCTCTCCAGCGAGGGACTTTACATGGATGAGGCGTATGCGACTGCGGTCGTGCTGGTCGTTGTTGTATTGCTGCTTAACGGATTGTCCTCGCTGCTCGCGGGCAGACTGATGAAGGGACAGAAGTAGGATGCGTTTTTCCGCGTGATTGTAAAGGTACTGAACAGTTACGTATGCAAAATAATCCGGGCAAAGGGAAAAATTCCGGCAGCTGTATTGTATGTAAGAGAATACAGGGAAATACTGGCATGGTAAAGAATCCAGGAATGTTTATGCAGGAGAAAGATCGAGAGGAACGAATAAAATGGGAAAGATCGACATAAAACATGTAGACTTGTATTATGGGGACTTCCACGCACTCAAGGATGTAAATCTTGAGATTCCGGCCAATAAGATCACGGCATTCATCGGCCCGAGCGGCTGCGGCAAGTCCACACTTTTAAAGTCCTTAAACCGGATGAACGATCTGGTAGAGGGCTGCAAGATCACGGGTGAGATCACCCTTGACGGCGAAGATATTTATGGAAAAAATATGGACGTCAACCATTTAAGAAAACGCGTCGGAATGGTGTTCCAGAAGGCGAATCCGTTCCCGATGAGCATTTATGACAATGTAGCGTATGGCCCGAGAACGCATGGAATCCACAACAAGGCGAAACTGGATGAGATCGTGGAAAAAGCGCTCCGTGACGCGGCCATCTGGGATGAGGTGAAAGATCGTCTGAAAAAGAGCGCACTGGGAATGTCCGGCGGACAGCAGCAGAGACTCTGCATCGCACGGGCGCTCGCTGTGGAGCCGGATGTGCTTCTGATGGATGAATCCACCTCAGCGCTGGATCCAATCTCGACTTCCAGGATCGAGGATCTGGTCATGGAACTGAAAGAAAAATATACCATCGCGATGGTAACGCACAATATGCAGCAGGCAGCCAGAGTTTCCGACAAAACGGCGTTTTTCCTTCTCGGTGAGATGATTGAGTGCGATGATACCACGACATTGTTTTCCATGCCGAAGAACAAAAAAACAGAGGAATATATTACGGGGAGGTTTGGCTGATTATGAGAGACCGTTTTGTAGAAAAACTGGATCAGCTCCAGAAAGAGCTGCTTGAGATGGGAATGCTTTGCGAGGAGGCGATCATGAAGACCTACCGCCTGCTCGTTTCCACGGAAAAACGCGAGGAGAACGCGGAAGAAATTGACCGTCTGGAGGACGAAATCGACGGGAAGGAGCAGTCGATTGAGACCATCAGTCTTCAGCTTTTGCTGCGCCAGCAGCCGGTGGCTTCTGACCTGCGCCGCATTTCCGCAGCCATGAAGATGATCACGGATCTGGAGCGTATCGGAGACCAGGCGACGGATATTGCCGAGATCATGAAGACAGGCAGTATCGATGTGCCGGTTGAGGGTGTGGCGATCACACAGATGGCCGAGTTTACGGTCGGCATGGTAAACAAAAGTGTTGAGGCTTATGTGAACCGCGACCTGGAGCTGGCCCGTGAAGTGATCGACAGCGACGACCGGCTGGATGCGATGTTCGATGATGTCCGCAGGACGCTGTCAGAGCCGACGGCGGCTGAAAAATTTTCAAATGATCAGATCCTTGATCTGCTGATGATCGCGAAGTATTATGAGCGGATCGGCGACCATGCGCAGAACATCGGCGAGTGGGTCGAGTTCTCCCTGACCGGTGTGCACAGGCAGGGGAAGAAGGCGTATAATGTGTTTGGGGTTTACACGAAATAGAATTTGACGCGTCGACCTGTATATAGGACAATCTCAGACACGCTCGCGCTTATAAAACAGCGTAGCGGTACTAGGTTCGACCTTCGCCACTGGCTTGGTCTCACCAAGGACCGACGCTGTCTTTAATAGTCTGAGATTGCCCTATATCAGGTCTCCGCTGATTTCAAAAAATATTCAGCACAATACAGGCACGACAGAAAATCTTTACTGCTTTTTAAATGATAATTTAAAGATAAAAGGACTTGAAAAAGAATATTTTTTTACATAGAATATAAGGAGTTTCTAAGGGTTGTAAGTTGGATTTTTTGAATAATGAACAGCCGGGGGAAAGTGAGGAACGGACGTGGCTTTGATATACGTTGTGGAGGATGATGAAAACATCCGCGAGATTGAATTATTTGCGCTGAAAAATGCGGGATATGAGGTGCAGGGTTTTGACTGCGCCTCTGCGTTTTATGCGAGGCTGAAGGAGCGGATGCCGTCGCTGGTGCTTCTGGATCTGATGCTGCCAGATGAGAGCGGACTGGATATTGTGAAGAAGCTGAGGTTTTCCGCGCAGACCCGCAAGCTTCCGATCATTCTGGTGACCGCGAAGACTTCGGAGATTGATAAGGTAAAGGGGCTTGATATCGGCGCAGATGATTATATCACCAAGCCCTTTGGCGTGATGGAGCTGATCTCGCGCGTCAAGGCACTGATGCGCCGCACCCGCGATATGGAGCAGGAACGCATGATCCGGCTGGATTCGATTTTTATGGATGACGAAAAGCGGGCAGTGTATGTCGATGACAAGCCGGTCGACCTGACTTTTAAAGAATACGAGCTTCTGAAGCTGCTTCTTCTGAATGCAGGTATCGTGGTGACGAGAGAGATGATTCTTGACCGGGTGTGGGGCACTGACTTTGAGGGTGAGTCCCGGACGCTTGATATGCACATTAAGACGCTTCGGCAGAAGCTTGGCACAGCCGGGGCGATGATCCGCACGGTGCGCAATGTCGGGTATATTTTGAATTCGGATAACGGATGAAACGGAGAGGACGGGCATGAAAAAGAAGATCAACATCTGGATGGTTCTGACCGTATTTGTGACTCTGGTGGCAACGCTGATTATAGCGGTTGCCATTTTTCGTAATATGTATAAGGAACAAGTACTCTCGGAGATGCGCACCTGCGCGGCGCTGATCTCCAGCCTGTCAACCTCGCCGGAGGAGCTTTCGGAGCAGTATACGGAGGATGTGGCCGGACTTCGCGTCACGCTGATCGATGAGGACGGGACGGTCGTGTATGACAGCGACGTCAGCGTCACGCTGGAGAATCATGCGGACCGCGAAGAGGTGCAGGAGGCGGAAGCGGCCGGCGAAGGCTGGACAACCCGCTATTCGGACTCACTGAATTCTGAATTCTATTATTACGCGGTGAAGCTGGACGATGGATCGATTCTTCGCATCAGTAAAGAGGAAGCCAGCATCTGGGGGATTTTCACGGGCACATTAAAAGGAATTGTCGGAGTCGGCGTGATCATGCTTCTGGTGTGTATGCTTCTTTCACGCCAGATCACGGCCAGCATTGTGAATCCAATCGAGCGTATGGCGGACAACATTGACAGCGTCAGTACGGACGGCATTTATGAAGAACTCGTGCCGTTTGTGATGACGATCCGGCAGCAGCATGAGGATATCCTGCAGAGCGCGAATATGCGGCAGGAATTTACGGCAAATGTTTCGCATGAGCTGAAAACCCCGCTGACGTCTATTTCCGGTTATGCGGAGCTGATCGAGACCGGGATGGCGGGAGAAAAAGAAGTACGGCATTTCGCACATGAGATCCACCGCAGCGCGCAGCGGCTGCTGACCATGATCAATGACATCATCCGGTTATCGCAGCTCGACAGCGGGAAACTGGAAGCTAAAAGTACGTCCGAGGACGAAAATGCCCGGACAGATATGTTGGATTTATATGAGTCCGCGCGAAACTGTGTGGAAGGTATACGGCTGAATGCCCGTAAGAATGGCGTTCAGATTACGTGCACCGGCGCAACGTGCCTGATTCATGGAGACAAAAGTATGATCGAGGAACTGATCTCCAACCTTTGCGACAATGCCATCCGATACAACAAGCCGAATGGCAGAGTGGACGTCACCGTGAAAGAACAGAACGGTCGTCCGATGCTTCGAGTAAAAGATACGGGCATTGGCATTCCAAAGGAGAGTCAGGAACGTGTTTTTGAACGGTTTTACTGCGTGGACAAGAGTCGGTCGAGGAATACCGGCGGCACGGGGCTGGGGCTTGCCATCGTGAAACACATTGTCGCACTGCACCATGCGGAGATTGAACTCAAAAGCGAGGTCGGAGAAGGGACGGAGATTACGGTGTGGTTTTGATTTCAGACGTTCCCTTTTGTCTTAATCTCAGCATTCTCTTTGCGGAAACATTCAGCAATAATATCTTATTTCTTTAAAATAGCCATACCATTTATTCTCGATTTCGGAATGCCGTGCCTCTATGATATCCATAATGTTTCGCAGTTTCCGCTGTGGAATGTGAGAATTATTGTTACAGAGCAGGCATTTACCGCTTTTGGTGATCCATATTTTTGTGGCGCTTTCTGATGGAACTCCTTCTGACACATGTACATGGACAGGCTCCACTGGCTTATTTTCGTTTGACCAGAAATATATCAGGTAAGAGCCGATTTAAAAAATTTGCGGCATTATCAAAACCTCCTTCTCTTGCAAGGCGGATGATTATGTGTGCTACTGACTCCAGATATTCCTGAAAATATTTGATGTCTGCCTGCGAAAAACCATCTATGTTCTTCCATTCGTAAGAAGGAAGATAACATTCAGCTGATTGGAAGCCACCAAAGACCGGTTTTTCAAAATATACCTTTACGGTTTCGGTACCGTTTTCGTTGTATGCATCGGAATGTACAACCTCTGTTTTGTCTGCAAGAGTCATAAATTGATACATCATGATCAAAAGCTCCTCCTTAAATTTTTATATATACGGATTTTATTGTATTCGCAATTTTTAGGAAATGATTTAATTGTCTATCGAGGTTTCCGTAACTTGCAGAAATGTCACCACGATCTATTCCGTTTAATCATCTGGCATATTCTTCACCCAAAAGCTCAATGTTGGCGCACTGTCCTTTGTATATTTTTGTAAGCTGGTATATATAATATAAGGAATCTTACCTGATGTCAATGGAATATTTGAACAGGAGAGGTGGATTTGTACCGAAATGTACCGAAATAAAAATTTAAATCAATATTAAGATTCCACATCTTGACTATTTTTAGTGCATGGTGCCATAATAAAGAAATTGTATGATTTGAGCGACCCAAAGGGTCATGATAATATTCAGAAGGGTAAGGGGCGGAATGAAGAATAAGCATAAAAAATTACAGGCTGCTGTTCTTATTATCGTATGCGTAATACTGGCAGGTCTCTGCGGGGGCGGGTATTACCTTTACAGGCAGGTGAACAGCGGTCTTTTTTTTGAAGAGACGACACTGAACGGTTATGACATTTCCGGGATGAGCTGCAGAGAAGTCTTATCGATGCTGGTGGAGGATTACAGTGCTCCGACCGTCACGATCACGGAAGGCGGAGAAACCACGCTTAGCCTGACACTGGAGGAGATGGGGTATACGATCGATCAGATGAGCCTGCTTTCTGAAATACAGAGCTGTATGCGTGAACAGAACTTAAGTCTGATCTTCAGTCTGGCGAGAGGAAATGACTTCGAGGTGGAGGTTTCCTTTGATTACGACGAGACGGTGTTTGTTTCGGCGGTGACGGGGGAGAACTTTACCATACCGCGTGTCACCAGTTCAGACGCGACACTGGAATACAATGGCACGGAATACTATATTGAGCCGGAGAGCTACGGTACGGAGTTTGACGACGCAGATCTGCAGACACTTGTCAAAGACTATGTAGACAATCTGGTGGCGGAAGACCGTCCGCAGGAGGACACTGTGATTGAATTCCCGGAGTCTTTCTATTATGTGCCGGAGGTCACGCAGGACAATCTGGATCTGAATTCTCTGATGGATATTTACAATTCCTACTGTAAGGCTGTGATTACCCTCACCTTTGGCGAAGAGGAGATCGTGCTGGACTGGTCGACACTGCAGGACTGGCTGATCATTGACGGCGAACTTGTCTCAATTGATGAGCAGCAGGTCGAAGATTTTGTCTATAACCTTGCGGCGACATACAATACGCTCTATCTGCCGCGCACCTTTACGACAAGCAATGGGGAGACGATTGAATATGAGAGCAGTGACTATGGCTATCAGATTGACCAGAGCGCTGAGAAAGAGCAGCTGATCGCGGATATTACTTCAAACACAGAGGTCACCCGTGAACCGACCTATTCGACAACCGGGCGTTCCCGTAATGGCGTTGACGATATCTGCGGCACTTATGTGGAGGTCGATCTCACCGGCCAGCATATCTGGTATTACAAAGACGGCGAGCTCATTGTAGAGAGTGACTGCGTTACCGGCAAGCCGACTGAAGAACGGGAGACGACGACCGGCGTATTCAAGATTCCTTATAAACAGATGAATGTCACTCTTTCAGGCGGCACCGGATCAAGCGCGTGGGAGACGGACGTGACCTACTGGATGCCGTTCCACGAAGGGCAGGGGCTGCATGACGCGACCTGGAGGTCATCATTTGGCGGGAGCATCTATAAGACCAACGGCTCGCATGGCTGTGTGAATCTGCCGTATAATGTGGCTGAGACCATTTACAATGAACTGGAAGAGGGTACACCGATTTTCTTATACAAGACGGAATAAGGATTCCGGGCCTGCTCTGTTTGGAATATTTATGGATGAGCAGGGCGTTTTGCTTGACAGATCGGACAGATAAAGAGCAGAAGTAAATTCGGGAGGATGACTTATGAAAGGAATTATACTGGCGGGCGGCTCGGGTACACGCCTTTATCCGCTGACAAAAGTGACGAGCAAACAACTGCTGCCGATTTATGATAAACCCATGATCTACTATCCGATGTCTGTGCTGATGAATGCAGGCATCCGTGACATCCTGATCATCTCAACGCCGATGGATACCCCGCGGTTTGAGGCTCTTTTAGGTGATGGCCATCAGTTTGGCATCCGGCTGTCTTACGCGGAACAGCCGAGCCCGGACGGACTGGCTCAGGCCTTCATTATCGGCGCGGATTTTATCGGAGATGATACAGTAGCAATGGTGCTTGGCGACAACATTTTTGCCGGACACGGACTGAAGAAACGTCTGAAAGCCGCGGTGGAAAATGCCGAGAACGGGAAGGGCGCGACAGTATTCGGCTACTATGTGGACGATCCGGAGCGTTTTGGCATCGTGGAATTTAATCATGAAGGCCATGCTGTTTCTATTGAAGAAAAACCGGAACATCCGAAGAGCAATTACTGTGTGACAGGTCTCTATTTTTATGACAATAAAGTGGTTGACTACGCAAAAAATCTCCGGCCTTCCGCCAGAGGCGAGCTGGAGATTACGGATCTGAACCGTCTTTACCTTGACGCGGGGGACTTGAATGTCGAGCTTCTGGGACAGGGATTTACCTGGATGGATACCGGTACGCATGAAAGCCTTGTGGAGGCTACGAATTTTGTCAAGACGATGGAGGATCACCAGCACAGGAAAATTGCCTGCCTGGAAGAGATTGCCTATCTGAACGGCTGGATTTCCCGTGAGGAAGTTCTTGAATTATATGAGGAATTGAAGAAGAACCAGTACGGGCAGTATCTGATGGATGTTCTGGACGGGAAATACCTGGATGTGCTGCATTAAAATGGAAAATGAATATGCGTACAGAATATCAAAACAAAATGTGCGGCACTGAACAATTGTTTCTTGCAGCCTATGCACTGTGGCTGACCGCCACAGACCTGAAGCTGACGATGTGGGCATACGTTGCTCCTGCGTCGAGATTGTTCAGCTGTATGCAGCTTGCCGCGTATCTGCTGCTCGGGATACAGTTTTTGGTAAAGCCTGCATCAAAGAAACACTATGGGAAAAAGGATCTGGCCGGTGTCCTTCTGATTTTGTTCTGCTCGGTGCTTGTCTGGCATGCCGGCAGAACGAACCGGCAGATTTTTCCGGTGTTGTTGTTTCTGTATTTTTCCGCTGATATTCCTTACAAAAAGATTCTCAAATGCTCTGTGGCAATACAGCTTGCGGTTATGACATTTGCCATTGCAACATCCGGCTGCGGGCTGATTGAGGATGTCCTCTGGTACGAAGGAGATCGCGTAAGACACAGCCTCGGATATGATTATTGCGGCTATCCTGCACATATCATGCTGTTTGTGACGATGAGCTGGCTTTGTATCCGGGGAAAAGCGCATCTTGCAGACGCAGCGGTTCTTCTGGCTTTGAACGGTGTACTCTTTATCCTCACGGACTCCAGATCGGATCTGCTTCTGGCAGTTCTGGGGATTGCAGGAGCATTCCTGTGGGGACGTGATTTTACAGTGGAGCCTGAAGGAAATCCTTTAGGAAGATGTTTGTCCCGCGTTTTTTGCCATGTCAGAAATTTTCTTGCAAAATTCGGCTTTCTGATCGCGTTTGTGATTTCGGTTGTCGTGCAGTTTTTTTATAATTCGGACAGCACCTTCTGGTACCGCATCAACGAGACTCTGAACGGGCGTTTGCAGCTGGGACATTCCGCGATACAGGAATATGGATTTTCTCTGTTTGGGAAGGCGATTCACTGGTACGGACAGGGCAGCCTGCGGCTGGGGATGTCGGATACCTATAATTATGTGGACAACTCATTTTTAAAAGAACTTCTGACGTATGGCTGGGTATTCGCTGTACTGCTGCTCATCGGATTTTACTTTACAGGGAAAAAACTGGCGCAGCAGGAAGAATGGATGCTCTGCTGGGCGCTGCTGATCACGATTGCTTACTCTGTCATTAATGCGCAGCTTTGCGTCCTTTCCTTTCAGCCGTTTATCCTGCTTCCGGGGATGCTGTTTGCATCAGAGAAAGGGGCGGGTAATTCGGGCGCAGAGTCTCCGCACACAGGTTCAAAGAAATCCGGGGAAACAAAAGAATTGAAAGAACTGAAAAAAACGGAAGAAACTGCCGGAAACAGCCGTATGAGATTCCTCAACACAGAGATTGATAATGTCACATTTGAGGAAGCGCTTACGTGGATCGAGGCATATCTGGATGACGCAGAGGAAGTGCTCTCCGCTCCGCTTCGGTCGGCGGATATCCCGCCCGAAGGGCGAGGATGCCCGCGCCCCACAATCGGAGATTGGGGGCATAACCCGGCGAGGGCAGAATGTGCCGCCCATGAGAGAAACGCTGCGCGTTTGGGCGGCTACATTGTCACCCCGAATGTGGATCATATCGTCCGGCTGGAGACAGACCAGGCGCTGCAAAAGGCATATGAGAGCGCGTCCCTGGTGTTGACGGACGGGCAGCCGCTCATCTGGATTTCCAAATGGCTGGGTACCCCGATCAAAGAGAAAATATCCGGTTCGGATCTGTTCCCGAGAGTCTGTCAGCTGGCCGCGAAAAAAGGCTATCGGATGTATTTCCTCGGCGCGGGTCCGGGAGTGGCTGATATGGCAGCCCAAAAGCTGACAACAGACTATCCCGGACTGCAGGTGGTCGGCACCTTCTCTCCGGCATATGGATTTGAAAAGGATGAAAGTCAGATAAAAGAAGTCTGGCAGAAGATACACCAGGCAAAGCCGGATATCCTGATCGCAGCACTTGGCACGCCGAAACAGGAAATTTTCCTGTGGGAGAGCCGGGAAGAACTGAACGGGATGCTGGCGTTCGGCATCGGTGCGGGACTTGACTTTGCGGCCGGGAACGTAAAACGCGCGCCGCACTGGATGCAGAAATGCGGTCTTGAGTGGTTCTACCGCCTCTGCCATGAGCCGAAACGGCTTTTTAAACGCTATCTCGTCGATGGCCTGAGGATCCTGCCGATCGTGTGGAAATATCGGAAAGAAAAGGGATAAGATATATGATCATCGCGATGGATCTTACTTCGCTGGACGACAATTTCACAGGGATTGAGCGCTATGCGCTGAACATGGCTCTGGAGCTTATCAGGGCAGCGGACGGGGACAGCTTCGAACTTATTTTCAAGAATCAGATTTTTCCTGATTTTAAGCAGTATGAAAGTCAGGATAATATTCATTTTCATATCCTGCCGGGATGCAGCAAGCTGCTCTTCAACCAGTGGAGGCTGCCGCGCTTCCTGAACCGGCTGAACGCGGATTATTACCTGTTTTTTGCGTTTCCGATGCCGGTTCTCCTGCACAAAAAACATGTGCTCTCCACCATCCATGACCTGGGCTGCTGGGACTGCCCGGAGACCATGAAGACGCAGATGGTCTGGTATTTTCGCCTGTCCTACCGGTGGGCGGTACGGCATGCGGAACGTACCATTACCGTTTCCGAATTCAGCAAAAGCCGGATACAGCAGATTCTGCATGTGCCTGAGGAAAAAATACTGGTCACTTACAATGGTGTGTGCGGAAAGTTCCTGACAGATGAAGGAAAAAGACAGACGTCTGTATCGGAAGATTTTGCCGAAAAATATCACCTTCCCGACGAGTATATGCTTTGTCTTTCTACGTTGGAACCGCGCAAGAACATGACGCTGCTTTTAAACGCATATCTGGATCTTTACAGACAGGGGAAAATACGGACAAAGCTGGTGCTTGCCGGGCGGAAGGGCTGGAAGATCGATGAGCTGCTGCGGAAAGTGGGAGTGGCAGAGCCTGTAAACAGTTCAGACATTGCGTCTGACGCTACAGATGCAACGGGTATTTCAGAGGCAACGGATGCATCAGATACAGCGGATGCGACAGATGCAATTCCTGTGACAATAACCGGATTTGTCGACGACGACGACCTACCGGAGGTGTACCGGATGGCAAAGTACTTTGTCTTCCCATCCATCTATGAAGGCTTCGGGATTCCGCCTCTGGAGGCAATGTCGCAGGGAGTGCCGGTGATTTCTTCCGATGCGGCATCCATGCCGGAAGTGCTCGGTGACGCACCGGTGTATTTTAAAAGCCAAGATGAGGAAGACCTGAAACGGGCGATTCTTGCGATGGAAAGCCTTACAGAGGCGGCGAGAGCGGATCGGGCGGCTGCCGGGATGCGGCAGAGTCAAAAATTCCGGTATGGACAGGAAGCGGAAAAAGTGAGAGACTGTCTGCATGGGCATGGATACCCATACCATCGGGCAGAACGAAAACGTTCATGAACAGCGGATCATGCTGATGCAGACAGATCCATATGAGGGAAAACAGCTATGAGTAATTACAGCAAGCTTTACTTTACAATAAAAAAATACGGTGGTGTATTCAAAAATATTGTCCCCAGGCAGACACGTATGGCTCTGAAGGACAAGCTGGTGCAGAAGAATATCGCAGAGTTTTTAAGTACAAAAAAATCGTATGACAGCAAGGCATGGCCTGACGGGGTGAACCTGATCGGCAGCATACGCGCCGAGATGGGGCTTGGACAGAGCTGCCGCCTTGTAGCACGGCAGCTGCAGATGAGCGGCTGTCCGTTTTCTATCTGCAACATCGGATTCGACGATAACCTGCGGGAGGACGACCACTCCTGGGATGACTATATTTCCGTAGAAGTGCCGCCACTCTCACGGGCAACACTGGACGATCGCTTACAGAACAATCAGCGTCCGCCCTCGCAGGCTGCGGAATATGCCGCTGACGGGACAAACGCTTCGCGTCCGAATGGCTCATCGGCATTACCCTTTGGGATCAATCTCTTTCATGTGAACCTGTGCGAGATGGGAAACATGTTTTCTGCCAATTCATCGTTCTGGGACGGGCATTACAATATTGCATTCTGGCTCTGGGAGCTCGAAGACTTCCCAAAAGAGTGGGTGAAATACTGCAGTCTTTTTGACGAGATATGGACGCCCTCCGCATTTGCGGGGCGCGGCATGCAGAAGGTGATCGATGTGCCGGTGCGCACGGTGCCATACCGTCCGACGGCGCCCTTCGATGATTCCTGTACGAGAGAAACATTTGGGCTGCCGGAACATAAATTCCTCGCTCTGATCATGTATGATTCCAACAGCACCACCGGGCGCAAGAACCCGCAGGGTGCGATCACGGCTTACCGAAAGGCTTTCCCACAGGAAGATAAGGACTGCGGGCTCGTGATCAAGATCAATAACGCAAAGGATGAGGATGTACGGTGCCTGAAAAAGGAACTTGATGGGTATCGTAATGTGTATTTTATCACTGAAGTGCTGGAAAAAGAGAAAGTAAACAGCCTGATTCGCTGCTGCGACGTCTATCTTTCCCTGCACCGCTCGGAAGGCTTCGGTCTGGTCATTGCGGAGGCCATGCTTCTTGGCACACCCGTGATCGCCACCAACTATTCCTCGAACGTTGAATTCATGAGCGAAGAGGCATCCTGCCTTGTGGATTATCAGCTGATCAAAAATCCGCACACCGAGGGTGCGTACAAAAAGGGCTGTGTGTGGGCTGACCCGGATCTGGATCAGGCTGCCGAATACATCCGCCGCCTGAAAAACGACCGGGCATACTATGAATCAAAAGTAAAAAACGGAGCGGCATATCTCGACCGGGCATTGAATGAAGAAAAGCTGAATGCACTGTGGAGAGAGAGAATTGGAGCTGTGGGGGCTGATCATTGACTTGCAGGAATGTTACCCATACCGGTCTGATAAGGAGAATCGATTTTGAACAGAAATTTGAATGCGTCCACTCGTTTGACCGCACGGAAATACAAACAAAATGCACTCCTCTACCTGCTGGCAATTCTGTTGTCCTCCGCAGCGGCTTTCTTCGCGTATCGTCTGTGGAGGATCAATCTGTCTGAGACACCCATAGATTACTACAACGATGCGCTTCCCGGTCTGGTCAATATCAGATTAATGATGGAAAACGGCGGTATGGGCTACACAAGTGACCGGCTGGGTACGCCTTTTGGTTATACCACATTTGATTTTCTGCAAAATGATTATATTCCGCAGCTTCTCACAAAGTTTCTGACACTTTTCACCTCTAACTGGATTCTGGTGTTCAACCTGACCAACCTGCTGTCGTTCCCGATCGTCGCCTGCGTTGCGTTATGCGTGCTGCGGAAGCTGGACGTGGAGCCGCGGGTGGCAGTGGTGATGGCAGTGCTGTTCTCCTGCAGCCCGTTCCATTATTACAGAGCATTTCGGCACGGCTCCTTTGCACTCTGTGTATCGATTCCGGTCGCGGTGTACTATATTCTGCGGTTGATGCGGGGGGAGGCCATACTGGAGGCAAAGAATCATTATCTGAACCGCAATAATTTCGGGTATGTGCTGGCGATGATCCTGCTCGGGATATGCGGGGTTTATTATGCGTTCTTTACCTGCTTTTTCCTGTGCGTCGCGGGCGTCTATATTCTGATCCGGGAAAAGAAGCTGAGCCGTCTGAAAGAGACGGTCCTCAGCATTGTGCTGATTGTGTGTACGACGGTCATCGGATATCTGCCGACGATTCTTTACCGGATGAAAAACGGGGCCAATACGGCCGTGGCAGTTCGCACAGCGGCAGAATCGGAGCTGTACAGCCTGAAACTCTCTCAGCTGCTTCTGCCTGTGACCAATCATTGTGTCTCGTTTCTGGCTTCCCTCAAGGATTTCTTTAACACCAGTTTTTCTGTGAATGCAAATGAAAATGATTCTGTCACATTGGGGCTGATCTTTGCGATTGGCTTTCTTATTCTTCTGCTGTCCTTTTTCCAAAAACGGAGCAAAGAGAACACAGAGATCCGCTATATACAGGAGCTGGCATGTCTGAACCTGTCCGCCCTGCTCTATGCGTCCTCCGGCGGACTGATCCTGATACAGGCACTTATTTTTACCCAGATCCGCTGCGGGAACCGGATTTCTGTTTTTATTTCCTTCTTTTCCTGCGTTTGCGTGGGGCTGCTTTTAAGCAGGCTGCTTAAGCAGACGAGAGTTTCACGTATTCCGTCGGGAGTGATTTCTCTGGGGCTGGCGGTCCTTCTTGCGGTCGGACTTCTGGATCAAACGTCTACGGATCTTGCGCGTGATTATGAAGAGATCAGCAGTCAGGTGCAGAGCGACAGAAGCTTTGTGGAAACGATTGAGGAAATGGAAGAGGAGGGCAGCATGATCCTGCAACTGCCCGTCGTGCGCTATCCGGAAGCCGGCACGGTCAATGAGATGAAGGATTATTCGCATTTTGTGGGATTTCTTTATTCGGACACGCTGCGCTGGTCCTACGGCGTTATGTATGGAAGAGACGGCTATGATGCGCTGGATGATCTGAAAGCGGACGATCTGACTGCGGAGGAACTGGTACGGATCGCAGCGTCCATGGGGTATACCGGCATCTATATTGATGAAGACGGATACACAGAGGAAGAGCTTTCCTCTTTGAAAGAGGGACTGGAGGAGATACTGGACGAGACGCCGCTTGTGAGTGACAAAGGGGATAAGCTTTATTTTTCATTGACAGAGTATGTCAGCCGAAACGGGGTCGAGACGGATTACTTAAGCCTGATCTGTGCGGAAGGCTTTTACGGAGAAGAAACCGGCGGCGACTCTTCCTGGAACTGGATGCAGGAGGAAGGAACCATCCGCATCTTTAACTGGTCGGATCAGGAGCAGTCGGTTACGCTGACTCTGACGATCTCCTCACCCTGGGAGGAAGAATATTCATTCCTGTTATCTTCTGATGAAGGCAATGAAGAATCAGAATATGTGCTTACGAAAGGAGAAAACCAGTGTGTGCTGGATATCACACTGGAGCCGGGCTGCAATACATTTACATTTTCTACGGATGCTCCGGCAATAGAAACGGAGAGTGACCCAAGGAATATGCACATCATGCTGACGGAAGTAAGGATGGAGCCGGCATGATCGGATGATCAGTACATGAGAATGCGCCAGAGCGCATTCTTTTTTTGTCCAATAGGAAAGTTCTCCGAACTTCCTTATTGGACAAAAATTTATGCGCACAGATGCGTAGGGTGTTTTATTGCTTCGCAATACGCATCTGGCGCAGCAAAAAAGTGTGCTTCCAGAAGATTGATCGGTACGCGAGAGTGAGCAGAGCACACTTTTTTGTTGATTTTGCTGCAGGGGTCTCCTGCAAAAAGTAGGAGATAAAACAGGGAAAATGGAATTTCGTGACGGATTTACCGCGGATTCAAAAGATGATACTATAAAAACACAATTGTACGTATACTGGTCAAACAGTAGGAAACAAAAAGAAATCAAATCATGAAAGGAGGAGTTTTTTGTGCTGACACCGAAGCAAAATCTGCTGGAGACACTGAAAAAGGATGGGAAACCGGAGTGTCTCTGCAATTCGTTTACGATGTTCCGCGGCATTCCGGGAGATCCTGTTTTTAAGCTTGTGAGAGGAAACCGTATCCGTGGGACAACGTCCCATGACCAGTGGGGGACGCTGATCCTGTTTCCGGAGGACGCGCCTGCGGCCGTGCCTTACGTGACGCCGGAGAATCAGGTCATTCAGGATATCTCGGAGTGGCAAAAGTATGTAAAAGTACCGGATCTGGAAGGAAAATGCCAGGAAGGCTGGGAGGACGCGATCGCGGCTGAGAAAGCCATCGACCACGAGAAATATCTGACCATGACCGTCATGGGGACGGGTATTTTCGAACAGCTGCATATGCTGATGACATTTGAGGATACGCTCATGAATTTCCTGCTGGAGCCGGAGGCCATGCACGAGCTGATCGATGTGATCTGCGAATACCGTCTCACTTACATGAAGCTGATCGTAGAGCATCTGCATCCGGACTGCATCTGTTCCCACGATGACTGGGGTTCCAAAAACAGTATGTTCATGTCGCCGGAAGTCTGGCGTGAGTTTTTCAAAGAGCCATTCCGCAAACTGTATGATTATCTGCACGCCAACGGCGTTATTGTCATGCATCACGGGGATTCTTATATGGAGCCGATCGTGGAAGACATGGCAGAGATCGGCGTTGATATCTGGCAGGGTGTGCTGCCGACAAACAATATCAAAGCGATATCCGAAAAAGTCGGCGACCGGATGCTTCTGATGGGCGGGATCGACTCGGTGATCGACCGGGCAGATGCTACGGAGGAAGAGATCCGCAAAGAGACACGCAGAGCCTGCACGGAATACGGTGATCTGAAAGGGTTTATGCCGTGCATGACCTACGGAGGTCCCGGAACCATCTATCCTGAAGTGGAAACCATCATCATTGATGAGATCAACCGGTACAATATGGAAAAATATGGCGTAGCCATCTGCTGAACCCGGGGGAAGGAGGGTATCTTTCATGAGTACAAAACAAGAAAAACCCAAGAAAAAGGAACTCAGCAAAGCGCTGAAAATGTTTTACGGCGTCGGTGACTGCGGTTTCACCCTGATGTCCAATATCGAGAGCTATTATTTCAGCTATTTCCTGACGAATCTGGCACAGTTCAGTCTGCCGATGGTGACCTTTATCACAACGGTCTCCAGCACGGTAGATGCGCTGCTTTCCTGGATTTACGGCGCGATCATCAACAGCGTGAAGCCGATGAAGTGGGGGCGCTACCGTTCCTGGCTCGTCGTCCTGCCCTGGCTGGTGCCGTTTCTGTATGCGTTTCAGTTTATCAAGGTCGGGGACGGGGTACTTTCGGCGGCCGTCATTATCATTGCGGCTATCGCCAGCCATATCGCCTGGAATATCCCTTACGTAGCCAACGTCTCCATGATTTCTGTCGCCGGTAAAACGCCGGAAGACCGTTCACAGCTGGCAGCCACCAGAGGCGCCTGGGCGAACCTGTCGAAGGTCATCTTTTCCTATGCCGGCCCGGCGGTAGCCAGCATCATGGCGGGACTGATCGGGGAAGTGAACCAGTACGGCGGCGCCGCGTTCGCATTTGGATGTGTCATGGCGATCCTGTATTATGCGCATTTCAAAATGTTTGACGGCTATGAAGATATAGAACCTCAGAATGCCTCCGCGGATGCCGCAAAGAAAAAGGCGGCCGCGAAGGATAAAACGAGCGGCATGGATCTTGTCCGCGCCCTTTTCCAGACGCCTCCGCTCATCGCCCTTCTGATCGCGGATCTGGCGATGTTTATGTTTAACTTCGTCCTGATGGGCATCGCCACTTATTACTTCACTTATGTGGCGGGCAACGGCGGCATGCTGTCCACCTACATTCTGGTCACCAATATTTTCTGCGTCATCGGCGCGTACCTGAGCAAGACGCTGAGCAATAAGTTTACCACGAGAACCACATCGATCGGCGTTATGGCGATCCAGGCGGCCCTGCTCATCGTATCGTTCCTGTTCTATAATAACATCACTCTGGTTATCGTCCTGATGAGCGTTGCGATGTTTGGCTATGGTATTACCTACTCCTGTATGCCGGCACTGTTTGGCGACACGATCGTCTACAGCGAGTGGAAGACCGGGAAAAACGCTGCAGGCTGGATCAGCGGGCTTCAGAATGTGCCGCTGAAGGTCAGCATCATGACCCGCGGCATTATCATTTCGGCCTGCCTGGCCATGGGCTCTTTCAGCTCGGACATTGATGCTTCACAGGCGTCAGAGCAGCTGAAGCGTGCCATCAGCATCGGCTTCATGGTAATCCCGGCAATCGCACTGATCGTTGCGGTGCTGTGCCTGCTGTTCGGCTTCCGGCTGACAAAGGATAAGGTAGATAAGTACGCGGCGGAGATCGCGGCCCGGTCATAAGGATGAACAGATTTACAGAAAAAAGACGCAGTATTTATGCTGCCCGATTATTATAAGCAGTTGTTATTGCAGAAATGCTGTGCGGCTGATACCGCGAAACAGTTATAAAAAATAAGGAGACTATGATCATGTTATCAGCAAAAGAAAACTTTTTTGAGACAGTAAAACCGGACGGACATCCTGACAGAATCATGAAGCAGTATGAAAATCTGGCATTCCTCAATTCTAACCCGATTCTTCTCTATATCAGAGGAAAACGGTATCCGGGCATGGCTCCGTCCAAAGACAAATTCGGGACAGAAGTTCTGTGGCCGGAAAACCAGATCGCGGCGATGCCCCATGTGACGGCAGATAACAAAGTAATTCCGGATATTACGGAATGGCAAAAATATCTGAAGATCCCGGATATCGTATCGGAGTGCTCGGATCCGGCCCTGTGGGAGCCGTTTATCAAACAGGCGGAAGAATACCGCGCGGAGGGGAAGGTGTTGATGGGATACCTGCCCACCGGACTTTTTGAGAGACTGCATTTCCTGATGGGATTTGAGGATATGCTGATGAACTTCCTGCTGGAGCCGGAAGCCATGCATGAGCTGATCGATGCGATCGGAGAGTATCGTTTCCAGTTTATGAAGATGTCGGTGGACTTCCTTCATCCGGACGTGATAATCTCCCATGACGACTGGGGATCAAAGAGAGCTCTGTTTATCAGCCCGGATACCTGGCGTGAATTCATCAAGCCGCAGTATGTCAGAATGTATAAATACATGAACGACCACGGCGTGCTGGTTATGCATCACGCGGACTCTTATCTGGAGCCGATCGTGGACGATATGGTGGAGCTCGGCATCGACATCTGGCAGGGAGCACTTCCGGAGAACGACATTCCGAAGATCCAGAAACAGGTAAACGGCAAGATGACGCTGATGGGCGGCATCGACGCGTCAATCGTAGACCGCGTGGATTCCACTGAGGAAGAGATCCGCAGGGAGACCAGACGTGCGCTTGAGGAATATGCTCCGAATGGACATTTTATCCCCTGCATCACCTATGGCGGCCCCGGCACCCTGTTTAAACATGTAGATCCGATCATCAACGATGAGATCGACAGATACAACAAAGAGGTATATGGGATCGGATGATGATCTGTATTGCAGAGGCTGCCGCGTATGCGGCAGCCTTTTTTGCAGATGCGCACGGCCGGGCATGCCGTTTACGACCGGTGCCGGGCAGATAAGGAGGAGTGTGCATGGAACAGGAAAAACAGAGAATGTATTTTAAAAGGCTTGGGCTGACACAGACCGACACTACAGTCGGAGAGGAGCAGCTGAATGCCATCATCCGTGCCCATCTGGAGAAGATTCCGTTTGAGAATCTGGATGTCTGTGATTTTCATAAGGTTCCGGCCCTTGACCCGGACTCGCTTTTTGAAAAGATCATCACAGGACGGCGGGGCGGATACTGTTTCGAACTGAATCGCCTGCTTCTGGCGCTTCTGGAATCACTTGGATACGAGGTTCATCCGGTGGCGGTGCGGGTGATGTGGAACCGAACGGTGCTTCCGCCGACAACCCATATGGGGATCATTGCGCAGTGTGACGGAAAGCACTATTACTGCGATGTGGGATACGGCGGTCCGGGACCAAAAGGTCTGCTGAGGCTGACACCGGAGTCGCAGACAATCTGCGGTGAGCAATTTCGCGTCACGCAGGCAGGACTCCCGGAACAATCGGATGTGCAGCCGGAGACGCCGGAATGTTATGCCGCACGGATCGAAGCTTCGGAACGCAGTACTGCCCGGCATGGGTTCACAGAATATAAGATTGAGAAAGACTATCACGGGGAATGGAAGGCGGTCCTGCAGTTCGAAGATCATCCGTGCCGCCCTGTTGATTTCGAACCGCTGAATTTTTACTGTGCGAAAAACCCGGCTGTCCTGTTCACACAGAAAAGGGTGCTGTATCTCTATATGCCGAACGGGTGGAAATCCCTGATGGATATGGAGCTGACGATCTCTGAGAATGGTGAGATTACGAAGACCGTCTATCATCAGAAAGAACAGTTGGAGCAGGGACTTCTGGAAGAGTTCGGGATACAGATTTCGCTTCCGTGAAACCTTTTCCTACAAATCGCAGGAAAACAGAAAAAATATCAACAGTTTTGTGGATGGAGAACCAGATAAAGATATGGTAAATTTATGGCATGGACAAATTGCACAGAGACAAAGAACTGACCGTTCGGCAACCTGTGCAGAATGAACGAAACAGTAATTGCGAAGGTGCTGAACAGATTGTACGAAGCGACAGCTGCGAAGGTACTGAACATACTGAACAGATTGTACGAAGCGGCAGCTGTGAAGACACCGGGCAGTTATAAAACAAGGAGGTAAGTGCATGATTATCATTGGTGAAAAAATCAATGGTTCCATTCCGGTCGTGGCGGACGCCATTGCCAGACGGGATGCGGATTTTATCAAAAACAGAGCAAAAATACAGGCTGATGCCGGCGCGACATTTATTGACTGCTGCGCATCCGTGCCGGAGGCAGAAGAGGTGGAGACGCTGAAATGGATGATCGACTGCATTCAGGAAGCAACCGACCTTCCGATCTCGGTGGACAGCCCGAGTGCGAACGTTCTGGCGCAGGTCATTCCGTATGTGAATAAGCCGGGACTGGTGAATTCCGTATCCGGAGAGGGAGACAAGATCGACAAGCTTTTCCCGCTGATTGCCGGCACCAAATGGCAGGTGATCTGCTTGTTGTCAGATGATAAGGGTATTCCGAAGAGTGCAGCGGATCGTCTGCGAGTCTTTGATCATATTCTGGAGAAAGCCAGCGAGTATGGAATCAAGCAGTCTCAGATGCATATCGACCCGCTGGTCGAGATGCTCTGCACTTCGGAGGACGGTATCGCGCTGAATGAAGAAGTTATCTCAACTGTAAGGGAGCGCTGCCCGAGCATCCATATCACGGCAGCGGTCAGCAACATTTCTTTCAACCTTCCGGTCAGAAAGATGGTCAACTTAGGTTTCACGGTTCTTGCGATGAAGGCAGGACTGGACAGTGCTATCCTTGACCCGACGAACCGGGATATGATGGGTGTAATCTATGCGACAGAAGCGCTTCTCGGACTGGATGACTACTGCATGGAGTACATCGGTGCGTACAGAGAAGGAATCTTTGGACCGAAGAAGTGATTTAATAAATAATTCAGGATTTAAAAATAATTCAAATAATTCAAAAAAATGGAGGTAACAGATATGGCAGGAATTCAGGAAGTATATGATCTCGTAGTAAAAGGAAAAGCGAAGCTGATCGCTGCAACGGTACAGGAAGCTCTGGATGATGGATGCGATCCCACCGCGCTGCTGAACGACGGCATGATCGCGGCGATGGATGAAGTCGGCGCGAAGTTCAAGGATGGAGAAATCTTTGTGCCGGAGATGCTGGTAGCGGCGAGAGCCATGAAGAAGGGCGTAGAAGTATTGAAGCCGCATCTTGCGACCGGCGTAGCGGGCGCGGCCGGAAAGGTGGTTATCGGCACAGTAGCGGGTGATCTGCATGATATCGGCAAGAACCTTGTCGCCATGATGCTCGAGTCTGCCGGATTCGAAGTTATTGATCTGGGCGTAGATGTGCCGAAGGAGAAATTCGTTGAAGCTGTCGAGCAGAATCCGGGGACAAAGATTGTCTGCTGCTCCGCTCTTCTGACCACGACAATGCCGGCTCTTAAGGATGCGGTGGCGCTTCTGAACACCCAGCCGTTCCGCTCGGAGATCAAGGTCATGGTCGGCGGCGCTCCGATTACGCAGGAGTTTGCGGATGAGATTGGTGCGGACGCTTACACGGAAGACGCTGCGTCCTGCGCACAGAGAGCGAAAGAACTTGTAGCATAAAAGCTGCGGCGAGAAAATTTATATTTATTTATGTAGTATAAAAATGGGGTTGTAAAAAAGATCCCTGAAAAAAGCTTCCGATATACATTTGTGTACCGGGAGCTTTTTTTACGCGCAGGGGCATGTAAGGAGTTCTGTGGCCTGCGCTCGCCGCGTGGCATCCTCGTCCTTCGGACGGGATAAGCGCCACACGCGCCCCGCGCGGGCAAGCAGGAGTCGACAAGCCGCCGCCCACTCGATTCCGCCATAAATGAAATATGCACACGGCTGATTCGGTCAATGAAAATTATCAGACAAATAGCAAAAAAATATCAAAAAATCAAAAAAATCAAAAAAATCAAAAAAATCAGATCCCCCTATGCGGGGGATCATACACTGCCTATTTGAAAATGTCAATAAAAACCATTGACATTTTCAAATTAAACATTCTGTCATCCCAAAAAGAAATAAGAGGCGTCGGCCCGGCAAAACAGATACGGAATGCACGATAGTGTATCATCTGCTATGCCTTGTTTTATGAACAAAATCACCTGTTTGTGTAACAAGAAACGGAAGCTGAAAACCCAGATGAATGTGTCAAACGATGAAGATCAGGAATACACAACAGAAGGCAGAAATAATAATGCAAAGGCGAAACGTACGCGGCTGGATGATGCAGCTTTACGTGACGCTATTGACATCCTGGATTCTATAAAATTCGCACTGACAGATGTCCTGCTGAATGCGGATTCGTTTGCGGGAGCCTGTAAAAAAAGGGGTTTGTATCATATAAATATAAAAAAATTGTTGATTTCAAAAGCGTTTTCAGCCTGCCGGACAGAAGGGCCGCCTTTGCGGCTGGAAGAAACTGTTGTCCTGGAACCGGATGGGTTTGAACAGCTTTATCTGGATGTTTTCGGGATGGATGCGATATGCGATGCAGAGCTTCCATTGGACTTCCGTCAGACGGTTTTTGATGTGATCGGGCAATTAAACGAGCAGGAGCAGAAGGTCCTCCGTTTACGATACGGGTTTTGCGACAAATACGGCATTCCGTTAACATTGGAAAAAACAGGATGTGAACTTGGCATTACAGCCCCTCGGGTTAAGGTAATTCAGAATAATGCTCTTTGCAAATTGCAGCACCCGCCTTTAAAAACCTGGCTGATGGAAGGATCCATTCAATATCAGGCCAGACAGAAAGTTCTTCAGTCGGATCTGGATACATACAAAGCTACTGTTTACTCCTGGTTGAATAGTCATATTGCAAAAACAGACCGAGCCGGGCGGCAGGAAAACGATATAAAAAGCGACATAAAAGCCGAAGACATTTATTCACTGGGGATTGATGCCATGGGTTTTTCAAATCGAACCGGCAACTGTCTGAAACGTGCCGGGAAAAACACGTTTCGTGACGTTCTTGAGCTTACGGAAGAGGATATGTCTAAAATACGCGGACTGGGGTGGAAATGCCGGGAGGAAATCAATCGGAAACGCATGGAATGGCTGACGAAGCAAGATGATAATATTTAAGGTACTGAAGAGTTACGAACGAGCAGGTTCCGCATATGGTGCATGGCGGGAAGAATAAAGGCAGCAGGAGGAGAAACAGAGAATTTATGGAAAATCAGGGGCAGCGAAGGACGCATAAATGTGAGATTGTTCAGCCGGTTCATCCGGCTAAATCGGGCAAAACAGATAAAACAGTTAAAACAGTTAAAACAGCTGAATCAGCTGTCTTCCCAAAAGAAGAGAACAAAATAAAGAAAGAGGATATCTGCCTCAATTGTTTTGGCGCAGGAATGGGAGATTGTGACAGGTGTACACGGTATGGCGAGCGGAGGAGAGACATTTAGGGTTGCAACCCCACATGAATTATGATAATATAGAACATAGTTTGCTGTGGAAAATTACTTACGATTTTATCTGACATCAATTCTGCAGACTATCTGAAATACAAAATATAACAATAAGATACAAAAGCAGGAGGCCATATGAAAGTCGTAATGCTTGCGGGCGGCTTCGGAACACGGATCAGTGAGGAGAGCCATCTGCGTCCGAAGCCAATGGTCGAGATCGGCGGGAAACCGATTCTCTGGCATATCATGAAAGAATATTCTTACTACGGATTTAATGAATTTATCATCTGCGCCGGCTATAAACAGCATGTGATCAAAGAATGGTTCGCGAATTATCACCTTCACAACAGCGATGTGACGTTCGATTTTACATCCAATGGGAAAATGCAGGTGCATAACAATGTCTCTGAACCATGGAAAGTGACGATCGTGGACACTGGACTGTACACGCAGACCGGCGGACGGATCAAACGGATTCAGAAATATGTGAAGGACGAGCCTTTTTTTCTGACTTATGGAGATGGTGTCTGTGATATTGACATTCGTAAGCTTCTGGAGTTTCACAAAAGCCATGGAAAGATAGCGACTCTGACCGCCGTCCATATCGGTCAGCGGTTTGGCGTGCTGGATATTGACCGGGAAGATCTGACTGTGCGTGCATTCCGCGAAAAGTCGATGGCGGACGGTTCCCGGATCAATGCAGGCTATATGGTGCTTCAGCCGGAGATTTTTGACTATATTGATGACGGCGACGACGCTGTTTTTGAGAAAGAGCCTCTGGAGCGGCTGGTGCAGGATGGGCAGTTGGCGGCTTATAAGCACAATGGCTTCTGGCAGTGCATGGACACGCAGAGAGAAAAAGAACAGCTGGAAGAGATGATCGCTGCGGGGAAGGCACCCTGGATGGTATGGGACAAATGAACGAGTTTGACTGGTATAAAGGAAAAAAAGTTCTGGTGACCGGGCACACCGGATTTAAAGGAACATGGCTTTGCAAAATGCTGCTGATGGCGGGAGCGGAAGTGACCGGCTATGCGCTTAAGCCGCCGACCGAGCCGAATCTGTTTGATATCAGCGGTGTACAGCCGTGTATCCGGTCCATTATCGGCGATATCCGCGATCTGGAGCATCTGAAAGCGGTATTTCAGGAAGTACAGCCGGAGATAGTGCTTCATCTGGCAGCGCAGCCGATCGTCCGGGATTCTTATAAGGAGCCGGTCTATACGTATGAGACGAATGTCATGGGGACAGTGAATGTCTGTGAGTGTGTCCGGTTGAATCCATGCGTGAAGTCTTTTTTGAATGTCACGACCGACAAAGTCTACGAGAACAAAGAGTGGGCGTGGGGCTACCGGGAAAACGAACCGCTGGACGGCTACGATCCCTACTCCAACAGCAAGTCCTGCTCGGAGCTGGTGACGCACAGCTATATTCATTCGTTTTTTGAAAAGATGGAAGTGGCTGTCTCTACCGCGCGCGCGGGTAATGTGATCGGCGGGGGCGATTTCGCCAACGACCGGATTCTTCCGGATTGCATCCGGGCAGCAGGCCGGAAAGAGGATATCGTTGTACGGAATCCTCATTCGACACGGCCTTATCAGCATGTGCTGGAGCCGCTGACCGTCTATCTGACGATCGTGAAAGAACAATATGAGGACAGAACAAAGGCGGGCTTTTATAATGTTGGTCCGGACGACTGCGACTGCGTGACGACCGGACAGCTGGTCGACCTCTTCTGTGAAAAATGGGGTGAGGGTCAGACCTGGATCAACCAGTGTGACAACGGCCCTCATGAGGCTAATTTTCTGAAGCTGGACTGCTCGAAAGTAAAGCATGTGTTCGGCTGGAAGCCGCGTTGGCATGTCGAAGAGGCAGTTGCGAAGACGGTTGAATGGGCAAAGGTATATTACGCGGGTCAGGATGTACCGGCCTGTATGGAAACACAGATCAGGGAATTTACGCGGACTGGGGCAACGGTATGATTAAAATGGTGTTTTTAAACGGTTCCGTTTGAGGAGAACTATATGAAAGCAGGGCATCTGAAAAATAATACACATACAAAGACTGCTTTTTTAATATTTTGTATTGTATTATTTACAGTCTCTATGAGTATAATGAAGGTCCGTGCTGAAGATACAGAGTTTCCGTTTTCGGGAGATGGCTCAAAGGATTCCCCTTATCTGATTCAAAGTGTGGAAGAACTGTGCGAATTTCGGGATCTGGTGAATGAAGGAGAAGAGTTTCAGGACTGTTATTTTTACCAGACCGGGAATCTTGATCTCGGCGGTATGGATTGGGTTCCGATCGGGATTTATGGGAGCGGCCATTACTTTTATGGTGTCTATGACGGCGGAGGACACTATCTGGAAAATCTTACAATTGTCGAGCCAATCGATCCGGGAGAGAATGAGTCATCCAGTAAGCCGGGGCTGTTTGGACAGCTGGCAGGCATTGTCCTGAATCTGGGAATCGAAAGCGGTGAGATTGAAGGCACTTACTGCGGCTCCATTGCAAGCCATGCTGTGTCAGGTGCTTCTCCTTATATTATCAACTGCTATAATAAAGCGGATGTTAAGGGCCGGCGGGCCGGCGGGATCGCTGACAACTTCAGCGGTGGAACGATCATTAACTGCTGGTACAGCGCGAATATAGAGAGCTTATCCGGGACGGCATCAGGACCGGCTTCTTATGATGGAATACTGATTGACTGTTTCGGCATCACGGATGATTACGCGGATTCCTTTCTGGGAACGATCATTGCCGCCCGCGGGACCGGTTCGGAATCGGATCAGTCGGGTGACAGCCGGATTTTTGATGCAGGTCTTTTTTATTTGCCTGAGGAAATTGATATTGATATGCTGATCCCATGGGAATGGGACGAAGATGAAAATGAGCTGGTTTTTTCAGAAAACACTTCTGCACAGGTATCGGTAAATGCGGAAACGGCCTTTGAGGGAGAAGGGACAGAAGCGGAGCCTTATCTGATTCAATCCTGGTCGGATCTGTGTATGTTCCGCTATCTGGTAAATACAGGGAATGAGTTTTCCGGTATTTATTTTCAGCAGACAGCGGATATTGCAATAGAAAGTGACGACTGGATTCCTGTTGGTATCTGCGGGAGCGGGAATTACTTTTACGGCATATACGACGGTGCGGGACATGCCATTACGGGCCTGAGAACCAAATACCATATGGATTCGGAACAGGACAGCAAAGGGCTTTTTGGGCAGCTGGGCGGTGTGGTAGCCAATCTCAGACTGGAAGCGGTCGATATGGAAGGGGCTTATTGCGGAGCAATCGCCGCAATGGCTGCAGGCAAAGGTGAGGAACGTACCGCTGCTATTTTGAACTGCTTTGTCAGTGGTTCCATAACCGGATACCGTGTTGGCGGAATTGCAGATTACTTTTCAGAGGCAACCATAGCGAATTGTATCAGCGATGTTACGATCACATTATATGAAGATGCCGGGGACTGGGAAGACAATACCGGCGGTATTCTTTCTTCCAGTCTGGACACGAAGGTCTATGGATGCCGTACAACGGCAGCGCAGGTCATGCCGGATGCATATACCAGCGCTACATCAGGTGTGATCACGGCAGAGGATCTGCAGGATAAAGGATTTGTCCTCCGGCAGAACATACGCACTGCATTGACTCAGGAACTGTTTGCAAACCGGTTTGGCGTCCGCCTGATGCAGTGGGAACTGACAGAGGAAGGCATTCTACAATTCGGGGAAGGGCAGCTGTATCTCCTGCTGTTTGACTGGATGAATCTGTATCTGCTTCCGGTCCTGCTGCTTGTTTTTATCATTTCCATTCTGATATTAATGAAAAAAACCGGTATTAAGAGGTTTGAAGATCGATATCATCAGCAGATTTCTGCGGTTCTGATCATTTCGGCGATCCTTTCCGTATTTGTTGACTGTGCCGCGTTTGGAACCGCAAAAGGGTCATTATGTTTTGGTAATCTGTGTTTTGTTATACAGATCCATGTTGTTTTTGCAGCATCGCTCCTGTTGTTTACAGGATATGTTCGTACTCACGGTCGGAGGAATATCCGCATTGGCCGCGGAAACAGGACCGGCCTCATTACATTGTCTGCAGTGATGCTGCTGACATTGATTCTGGAGCTGCGGCAATTTGGCATTACGCCTCTCTATGATGCCTCTCTATATTATGGAAGCCTGGTGAGAGGAGTGAAATTATTTCGCCTGGATCTGTTCAGCTATATCGGCGCTTTTGTATGCTGGAAATGGGCGCAGGGAAGTGCTTTGCTGATCGCTCCGCTTGAGTTTCTGCTGCCGGGACAGATGACAGGCGTATATGTGTCAAATATTATCATAACGGAAATTACGATCGTGGTCATGTACCGTCTCTTAAAAGAATCCATAAGTGACTGCTCTCCTGTGCTTGCGGCTCTGTCGGGCGCCATTTTGATTTTTTGTCCCTATCAGTTAGGAATGTTTACGTATCTTAATTTTGATACGTACCTTTCCTGTTATGTAATCTGGCTGTTATACAGCTACAGACGAAAGAACAATCTGATGATTGCGTTTTGCGGCTATTTGCTTTGCTTCACCAAGATAACCGGGGGTATCTTTTACGTGTTGTTTCTTGTGGCAGCTTCTGTGTATGAAGCGCTCAGACGATATACCGGATCCTGGCTCAGACGTATGGCCGGATGGTGGAGCTGGCCCAGATGTATCATCTGGATGGTCCCGGGATTTCTCTATCTGGGCGCCTATCTGTTCGGCGACTGGCTGACTATACAGCACTTCGAGGGAGCCTATGTGATCTCGGCAATGGCTTCGGCAAAAACACTGGTTTCCGCAGGAAATACTCTGGTGCAGGCATTTGTATTTGGATTTCGGTGGCTTTTCCTGCTGATCATCATCGCTGCGGGGATTCTGTGGCTGATATGCCCTCCGGGACGCCATCAGACGATCGATCAGGAAGGCACACAGCTTGTCTGCGGGTTACTGGCAGGAACTGTTTTTGTTATTCTGATGCTGCTTTTGTATAATGGCAATGCGGAATGTCCCCGATATACGGCGATCCTGAATTCGGTATATTGCATTCTGATTCCGATTGTGGTATCATTTCTCGGGCATCAGGCAGCAACTGCCGGCCATGCGGTGGAAGCGCCCCCTCCCTTACGGTCGGCGGCAGGTTGCGCCGTCAATGAGAGAAACGCTGCGCGTTTGGACGGCGCTGCAGTATCTGCGGGAAAGCAGACTCCTCTGCCGGCAGCTGTGATGGGGGTTCTGGCCGTCCTGCTGCTGATACAGACGTACTGGACGATCGATCCGGTCATCCTGGTGCATGGTTCGGGAATTGATACCGGAAAGAAGACATTGTATCGTCTGGCTCTTGATCAGGATTCCCGTTCAGGGATGAATCTGGGAGCTGATTATAGTGAATATACAGCTGTAGGGGATATTTATGCTTATAATATTGAGTACAGCTATTATAACAGCCTGATCCGGGAAGCAATGACGGAGATTGAGCCTGATAAAGAGGATCAGTTTTACATTCTGGATCTGATCACATATGAGATGCATCTTAGCGGGGAGCAGTATCCCATTTACTGGAACTCCCGATTAGGAAAAATGACCTATGACGGCGAGGATGAGGACAGTATATTACTTTCACA
Source organism: Lachnospiraceae bacterium (assembly GCA_021199655.1). Lineage (GTDB taxonomy): Bacteria > Bacillota > Clostridia > Lachnospirales > Lachnospiraceae > Choladousia. Next base: position 58,735 of record JAJQHQ010000019.1, read on the forward strand.
GGAAAGTATAAAAACGGAAGATCTCTGTGCGGCAGATATCGGCTCATTGGAATTAGAAGAGGAATTTTATCTGGTAGTTGCGGCGCGCGTGGATGAGCAGGCCGCGGTGGACCGCATTCTGGAAGAAGGATATGAAGCAGCGGAAGTACTCGAATATGAGAATCTATACGGGGCGATGAGTGTATACCGCTTTGTTAAACAGTCCTGAACAGCAGCAAAAGAAACAGAAAGGAACAGACCTATCATGAACCACTGGGAAAATGAGACAGAGGCACGGGAAGAAATTAAAAGCCTGGTAACGGAATATTACCATCAGTTCAAAGAAAAGAAAAACGATTTTCACGAGGGAGACCGCATCTCCTATGCCTCAAGAGTGTATGACGAAAAAGAAATGTGCGCGCTGACGGACGCGACGCTGGACTTCTGGCTGACGACGGGCCGCTTTGCGGATCAGTTTGAAAAAGATTTTGCGAAGTGGATCGGTGTGCGGTATGCGCATCTGGTCAACAGCGGTTCCTCTGCGAATCTGATCGCGTTTATGGCGCTGACGGCGCCGGAGCTTGGGGAGCGGCAGATCCGGCGGGGAGATGAGATCATTACCGTCGCCTGTGGGTTTCCCACCACTGTGACGCCGATCCTGAACTACGGCGCGGTGCCGGTCTTTGTGGATGTGACCGTTCCGCAGTACAACATTGACGTCACAAAACTGGAGGCTGCTCTCTCAGAAAAGACGAAAGCCGTCATGATCGCGCATACGCTCGGCAATCCGTTTGATCTTCAGCAGGTAAAGGCATTCTGCGATGCGCATGATCTCTGGCTGGTGGAGGACAACTGCGACGCACTCGGCACACAGTATACGATCAACGGTGAGACGAAATACACCGGCACCTGGGGCGATATCGGGACCAGCAGCTTCTATCCGCCGCACCATATGACGATGGGGGAAGGCGGATGCGTCTATACGGATAATCCTCTGCTTCATAAGCTGATCCTATCCTACCGCGACTGGGGACGCGACTGTATCTGCCCATCCGGAAGAGACAATTTCTGCGGGCACCGGTTCGATGGGCAGCACGGGGAGCTTCCGCAGGGCTATGATCATAAATATGTCTACAGTCATTTTGGATATAATTTAAAGGTGACCGATCTGCAGGCGGCGATTGGCTGCGAGCAGCTGAAGAAATTCCCGTCCTTTATCGAGCGCCGCCGGCACAACTGGGACAGGCTGTATGCGGCTCTGGAAGGCGCGCAGGATAAGCTGATCCTGCCCGAGCCGGCGGATCACAGCCGCCCGTCATGGTTTGGTTTTCTGATCAGTGTGAGGGAAGAGAGCGGTCTGGATCGCAACAAAGTGACCCGGTATATCGAAGAGCACAATGTACAGACGAGACTTTTGTTTTCCGGGAACCTGATCAAACATCCCTGTTTCGATCAGATTCGAGGCACGGACGCGTATCGTGTGGCGGGAAGTCTGGATGCGACGGAATTTATCATGAACAACACGTTCTGGGTGGGCGTCTACCCGGGGATGACAGATGAAATGATCGACTATATGGCAAAGGTGATACTTGAGGCGACAGATTGCCGGAGAAACAGGTAACTGTGATGGTACGGAACAGTATTGAAACAGTTACAAAACAGTAAGAAGGAGATGACTGGATGAAACAGAGATTAGCGGACTATGTGGCGGATTTTCTGGTGGAGCATGGCGTGACCGACTGTTTCAGCGTGGTCGGCGGAGGCGCCATGCATTTAAATGACGCACTGGGGCACAAAGAAGGCCTGCATGTGACGTATAATCATCACGAACAGGCCTGCGCGATCGCTGCGGAAGCCTATGCGCGCCTTGACAACAGGATTGCGGCTGTCTGTGTGACGACAGGACCGGGCGGAACGAATGCACTGACTGGTGTAGTCGGCGGATGGCTGGACTCGATCCCGATGTTCATTATCAGCGGGCAGGTGCGCTATGATACGACAGCCAGATATGCGCTGCAGTTTACAGGGACACCGCTGCGGGCGATGGGGGATCAGGAGTATGATATCGTAAAATCGGTGGAACCGATGACAAAATACGCGACCATGATCGAGGATCCCACGCAGATCCGGTATGCGCTCGAAAAGGGCTGGCATCTTGCCACGACGGGCAGACCGGGGCCGGTCTGGATCGATATTCCGGTGAATTACCAGGGCGGCTACATTGAAACGGATGAACTGGAAGGCTATGATCCGGCAGAGGATGACGCGCTTCTTCCGCCGAAGGTCTCTGATGAGACGATCGATGCCGTTCTGGAAAAGATAAAGAACGCAAAGCGACCGGTCTTCCATGCGGGATATGGAATCCGGCTTTCCGGAGGGTACGAAGCCTTCCGCGAAGCGGCGGACAGGCTGCAGATACCGGTCGTCACCTACTGGAACGCGGCGGATCTGATTGAGGATGAGAACCCATTGTACTGCGGCCGTGCCGGAAACATGGGTGACCGGCCGGGCAACTGGGCGATCCAGAACGCGGATCTGATCCTCGCGGTCGGTACGCGGATCTCCATCCGGCAGGTCGGATATAACTGGAAGACATGGGCACGCGCCGCGGAAGTGATCATGGTCGATATTGACCAGGCAGAGATGAAAAAGCCCACGCTGCATGTGGATATGCCCATCTGGGCAGATGCGAAGGATTTTCTGACAAAGCTGAATTCCAGGATCCTGCAGACACCGGTCAGCACAGCTTCTGACTGGCTTGCGACCTGTCAGCGCTGGAAGCGGGAATATCCTGTAGTGCAGCCGCGTCAGTGGGAAGAGAACGGGACAACAGCAAATGTCTATGCATTTGTGCGCTACCTTTCCAGCCGGCTTCCGGAAAACAGCCTTACAGCGGTATCGAACGGAGCCTGCTGCGTGGTAGGCAATCAGGCTTATGTGATCCAGAAAGGAAGCCGTATGGCCAACAACAGTGCGATCGCCAGCATGGGGTATGGCCTTCCGGCCGCGATCGGCACCTGCATCGGCGGCGGCAGGAGAACAACAATCTGCCTGGAGGGAGACGGCAGCATTATGATGAACCTGCAGGAGCTGCAGACCGTGCTGACCAACCGGCTTCCCATCAAGCTGTTTCTGATTAACAACAACGGGTATCATTCCATCCGTATAACGCAGACCAATCTGTTCGGAGAGCATACGAAGGTGGGGATCGGGCCGGAGTCAGGCGACCTTTCCTTCCCGGAATTCCGGAAGATTGCGGAAGCGTTTGGGTATCCTTATTACAGCGCATCCAGCAATGCCGAAATGAAGGAAGTCGTAGATCAGGTGCTGATCGCGGACGGACCGGTATTCTGCGAGATCTTTACGGACACAAAGCAGGTATGGGAGCCGAAGAGCAGCACGAAACGTCTGGAGGACGGAACGCTTGTCAGCCCGCCGCTTGAAGACCTTGCTCCGTTCCTGCCAAAAGAGGAACTCGAAAAGAACATGTTTATTCCGCTGGTACCGGAGGAGTAAATTATGGAAACCGGGGACAATATACAGGTGAAACAGAGTATGATACACAGAACGATCAGAAATGCGGTAGTGACAGGACCTACCGGAGCGATTGGAACTGCCTTATGCAAAAAACTGCTGTCGGAAGGCATTCATGTATGGGCCGTCTGCCGGCCGGGGAGTGCACGGGCAGCTGACCTGCCCGAAGACGAGCATTTGGATATCGTCTATTGTGATGCAAAGGACATTCTGACACTGCCTGACCGGATTCCTGTCAGAGTGCAGGCTTTCTTTCATCTGGCATGGGCCCATACGATCGGGGAAGGCCGGAATGATATGATCGCTCAGACGGAAAATATACAGTACACGCTGTATGCTGTGCAGTGTGCCGCGAGGCTGGGCTGTCAGGTATTTATCGGAGCCGGGAGTCAGGCGGAGTATGGCCGGGTAAATGGTCCGCTTCGCGCGGATACCCCCTGCAATCCTGAAAATGGATATGGCATGGCCAAGCTGTGTGCGGGACAGATGAGCCGTGTGGAAGCCGGGAAACTTCAGGTTGCACATGTCTGGCCGCGGGTATTGTCGGTATATGGTCCGCATGAGCACCCGTCAACGATGACCTCATTTTTGACGAAGACTCTTTTGAGAGGGGAAAAACCTGCTCTGACAGCGGGAGAACAGATATGGGATTATCTGTATTCGGCGGACGCGGCAGATGCTTTTTACCGAATGGCTGTATCGGGCAGGGACGGTGCGGTGTATCCGCTTGGAAGCGGCGAAGCGCGTCCCTTAAAAGAGTATATTGGCAAGATCCGGGATACGATCGATCCGGCTCTGCCACTGGGGCTGGGAGAGATCCCTTATGGTAAGCTTCAGGTGATGCATCTGGAAGCGGATATCACTGCTCTTAAGGAAGATACAGGCTTTGAAGCACATACGGATTTTGCGACAGGAATAAAAGAGACAATAGACTGGATCAGGAGTCGGGAAAATGAGTAAAGAGAAGAAAAAGATATCTGTGATGATCCCCTGCTATAATGAGGAAGAAAATGTGGTTCCCATCAGCGAAGCGGTCGTAGATATTTTAAATAAAGAACTGCCGGAATATGATTATGAAATCCTGTTTATCGACAACTGCTCTACGGATAAGACCAGAGATCTGCTTCGGGCTATCTGCAGTCAGAACAAAAAGATCAGGGCAATCCTGAACGCCAGAAATTTTGGACAGTTTAATTCCCCCTACTATGGACTTTGCCAGACGACGGGAGACTGTACGATCTCTCTGTGCTGTGATTTTCAGGATCCGGTGGAACTGATCCCGGTGTTTGTTCATGAATGGGAAAAAGGCTATAAGATCGTCAGCGGGATTAAGACGTCCAGCAAGGAAAATCGTTTTATTTATTTTTTGAGAACCGTATATTATAAGCTGATCAAAAATATGTCGTCCGTGGATATGATCGAGCACTTCACCGGTTTTGGACTGTATGATAAAGACTTTATCCAGCTGCTTCGCGATCTGGAGGATCCGATTCCGTTTATCCGTGGGGTGGTTGCGGAATTTGGCTATAAACGAAAGGAAATCGAATACGAGCAGCCGAAACGGAGAGCGGGGAAAACACACAACAATTTTTATTCCCTGTATGATGCCGCCATGTTGAGCTTCACTTCTTACACGAAGGTCGGACTGCGGCTGGCAAGCTTTGTGGGATATATCTGTGCGTTTTTCAGTTTTGTAGTCGGAATCGTATATTTTGTTCAGAAGCTTCTGCACTGGAACGACTTTTCAGCCGGCATGGCGCCGCTGGTCATAGGACTGTTTTTCCTGTCCGGCATTGAGCTGATCTTTATCGGATTTCTGGGAGAATATGTCATGAATATCAACCAGAGAGTGATGAACAGGCCTCTGGTGATAGAAGAAGAGAGAATCAATTTTGAGTAACAGTTCAGAACAGCATCGAAATGAAAAGACAGACCGTGCAGGTTTACCTGCAAAAGGCTGTATTTTCATTTCGGGATGGGCGGAACGCCCATCAAGCCTCAGACATATGACGCGCAGGCGGCATATAGCCTTCGAAGAAGGCGGTCTGTGGCCTGCTGTTCTGAACAGTTACAATTTTGAGGGCGACGACGATAATACTTAATACCAGAAACCATTCAGGAACTGTCTGAATGTCAGGAGAAGAAGAATGCGGAAGGAAAGATACCTGCGGAAGAAAAAGAACATGGGTACAGACCCTGTGTTTTTGATTTTTCTGATTTTTTCTGTTATCATACCCGGTCTGTATGCCGGAATCCTGTATAATCAGACCATGCCGTTTGCGGAGGGATGGTATACTTATTATGCGCAGTGCATCAACGACGGACTGATGCCATACCGGGACTTTGAGTATCTGTTTTCCCCGGTATATATTTATTTTATAGCGCTGGTAACGAGGATTTTCGGCTATAAGATCATTGTGCTTCGCGTGCTTGGCGTGCTGTTTTTCTGTATCATTTCGGCACTGCTCTATATTCTGATCTGCAATATTCTGGAGACAAGAAATAAATACTGTGTTGCTTTCATTGCGGCCGCAACAGCGGTTTTTTATCTGCAGTCGGAAGTGGTGCAGATCTTTTATGATTATATCCGGATGATGGATATTTTTGCCATTCTCTCGGTATTGTTCCTTGTAAAAACGGTAAAAACAGCCGAAAGAGCGGAAAGCTGTACCCGGGATCTTCTGCTGTGCGGTCTGTTTACCGGCCTGTTTATCAATGTGAAACAGAACATGGGGCTTGTTTTTCTGGCGTACGCCTTTATCCTGCTGATCTATGTCGGTCTCTATATGAAAAAAGGGATAAAAGAGACAGGAAAAGCTCTTCTGCTGTTTCTGGCGCCGATCGCTGTTCTGACGGGAATCATCTATGCCTTTTTGTTCTCTCATGGGGCTTTATCTGCTTATCTGCAGTCTACGGGCGCGGGCGCGGTCAGCACCAAAGGCGGGATGGCAAAGATCCTGTTCGGCTGGATTGTGAATAACAGCGCCTCTTTCATAAGGGCGTTGCCTTTTGCTGTCATTGGTCTCTGTGTCATTTGCCTGCTGCTGTTTCGCAATGAAAAAAGAAAAGATCAGGCGATCGGCGGCCATTTGGACAGCCTGTACGGTATTGCCTTTTTTCTGGCTGCCGGTGCGCTGATCCTGCTGCTTGCGTTCCAGAAATCCTTTGCATATGCGGTCTCTTTTGAACACTATCCAAGCCCATATCTTTTGTTTCTTATTGTGTTTCCCCTGTTTGTTTTTTGGGGAGTATGCGGAATAGCTGACATGATCAGGGGAAGCGCATTGCTTAAGAAGTATATGCTGTATTTTGTTGTGGCCGGTTCTTATTTCGCGATCGCATTCGGATGCGGGACTTCAGGCGGTCTGGCGGAAGGACAGTCATCCTTAGGGGTCGCGCTTCTGGTTACTTTGCTCTTTACGCTTCTTGCCGGCGGAACGGATGCGCAGGGAAACAATAAGGCAGAAAAAATAGTAAAGGGGGCTGTGTCCATTGCCTGTCTTTTTCTTGTTCTGCAATGCGCGGATAAGAAAATGATCAATACGTATTACTGGTGGGGCATGGATGAATCTGATTTCTGGTCCAACACGGCTGTGTCGGATATTCCTCTTCTGGAAGGGATCGGGCTGTCTGCGGAAACAAAAGAGGTATATGAGGGAATCTATGATGCCATCGTAAATCATACGGAAGAGGATGACGCCATTTTCTGTTTTCCTCAGATTCCCATATTCTATAGCTTATGCGACAGAACGGATCCGGGTACGACGACCAAAGTGCAGTGGTTTGATGTTTCCACTGACGAATCCATAGAGGAAGATATCGAATATCTGAAAGAAAATCTGCCGAAGGCGATCATTCTGTATAATACGACGGAAGAGACTTATGATTCCCATGAGAGTGCCTTTCGGAATGGAGAAGTCTCCGGGACCAGAGAAATGCGGGAGTTTTTATATAATCTGGTGTACGAATATGACTATACCTTTTATGGCCGCTATGAAGCAAACAGCAATGTGATACAGGTGTGGATACTGGAAGAAGATGGATACGAAGCCGGAAGCACGACGGAAGTGTTTGCCGGCGGCAGCGGCACGTATGAAGACCCGTATCTGATCGAGACGGCAGACCAGCTGATGCTGTTTGCCAGGATGGTAAATGAGGGAAGAAGCTTTGAAGGCAGTTATATCAGGCAGACCGCGGATATCGATCTGGAAGGTTATGACTGGGTGCCCATCGGCGAATATGGTTCCGGCGCATATTTTTACGGCACCTACGATGGCGCGGGTCATGTGATCCGAAATATGACCTTTGATGATTCGGGAAGCAATGGAGGCCTGTTCGGAGCGTTGGCAGGAGAAGTCTATAATCTGGGCCTTGAGGGCGGCCTGATCAATGGTAACTGTGCAGGGGGGGATCACCAGCCACTCTTATGGAGAAAACGCAAAAATTGTCAACTGCTATACGGATCTGGCTGTTTCCGGAAACAGGGCCGGAGGCATTGCGGATAATTTTGCCGGTGTGATAGAAAACTGCTTTTGCGCCGGTGAGATAACCGGAACATACGCTGCAAATATCATATCGAGTAATACTGTGCTGGAGGTTTCAAACGTATTTGTAGAGGAAAGCGACCTGAACTGCGGCTTTTATTCGATGGATAAGTACGATGAAAGGATTACGTACTGCAGTGATGAGACATTAGACTCAGACGCACTGCTTAATATCATAAATGAATATGCAGACAATGTAAATAAAGGGAATGCCGGTGATGAAACAGAAAATACAGAAGCAGAGGCGGAAGATCAGGATCCGATCACTCTGGTCTACTGGAAAAAAGGGGAAGACGGGCATCCGGTATTCCAATAGAGTTTACAGGGCAGGATAAGGCATTCGGATCCGTAATTGTTCAGTACCTTCACAGCTACTCGAATTCTATTATACCGAACTGGGGGATGAAAAATTTTCATGAAGACAGGTCAGGAAGCTTCAAAAAAACATGTTTTTTCAAAACAACCGGCTTTTTTCAGGCGGTATGAGTATTTATGGAAAAAGCCCTCGTTTGCTTTTATGCTGCTGATGCTCATAAGCCTGTTTGCGCTGGCGGCAGTTTTCCTGTTTACGCGAGGAAACGCCATGGAGCATTTCTGGTTTTACTCGACGATTGACACGGGAATGGATTTCTTTCACAGCATCGAGTATGTAAGAGGCAGATGGCCGTATAAAATATTCGAGACCTTATACCCGCCGCTGGCCAACCTGTTTTTTCTGTTTATCTATGCATTCATACCGGAAAGCGTAACGGAAAACTGGACGTATGATTTCACAGAGTCTGTGAATATGCGGCAGACAGCTTATGATCTGCGGACGTATCAAAGCTGCTTTATGATGTTTCTTTTCTTCGTGATCCTTGTCACTTTTATGCTGGCGATTCTGGTCAGCCGATATCTGCGGAAAAAGGGAATCCGCAGCGCGGGAGCCTGCGCGCTTGGCTTTGTTTTAAGCTATGGAGTTCTTCAGGCGCTGGAGCGGGGAAATATTGTGATCCTTGCCGCCGGATTTTCCCTGCTTTTTGTTTCGTTTTATCGTTCAGACAATAAAATCCTGAAAGAACTGGCACTGATCTCTCTGGCGGCCGCCGCGGGATTGAAAGTATATCCCTGCCTGCTGGGAGTGCTGATCCTGAAGGAAAAAGATTTTTCTGCCGCCATCCGCACGGTCCTGTATGGCATAGCCGCATTTATCCTTCCGTGTTTTGCGTTCCGGGAAGGGCTTGAGGCGATACCCATGTGGCTGACTATTTTAATAAATCATACGAACAGTCTGGAAGAACCATGGCTGGGGATCGGTATCTCAAATGCCTTTGCTGATGGCGCGCATCTGATCGACATGATCTTTGGAAGCAGTCTCGCTGACAGCTCATTTGGTATTGCAGGTATTGTCGTTGCGGTATTTTTCCTGATCTCATCCCTGTTTCTGAAAAAAACGTGGATGAGCGCATTGGCCATAACCTTTGCAATGCTGTTTCAGGATCAGGGAAGTTATTTTTTCTGCATGGCGCTGATACCGCTGATGCTGTTTCTGGGAGAGGAAAAGGAATTCACACGCGAAAACAGCATTCCGTTTCTGGTCATGATGACCATGACATTGCCGCTTCCGCTGCTTTATACGTATAATGTGAGCAATGCGAGAAGCAGTGTTTTTCATATAGCCATACTTATTTTCCTGATATGGAGCATTACAGATCTGGCTAAAAACGGGTTAAAGGAAGGACAGGAAAGGCATTCATGGAATCGCGTGTAGAAAGAAGAATTTGCAGTTTATTGTCAGCAATCCTGATGATCGGGGTTGAAATTCTTTATATGCTCTTATGGCAGCATACCGATATCATAAAAAGCAGAATCGGTGATCTCGCGAGTTATGATCTGCTGTATTATTGCTCCGCTGTGGTGCTGTCTGCAGCAATATTTGTACTGCTTTTTTTTTCTCCTGGATCGCTGTGTCTTTCGTATCCGGGGGATCCGTTTGCTGCTTGAAAAAAACAGGGATCGCGCAGGAAGGGAGTATTTTCTGGAGATCATTCTTTCCTTTCTTTTACTGGCCGCTGTGGGTGCTGTTTTTTTGTACGAGCCTGCTATGTACGATGCGGGCAGCTACTATATGCCATGGCATGGCAGCCGGATGATGGAATGCCTTGTTCTCGGATTTGGAGTCCTTCTTGGAATGCAGATCAGAAAACAGCTTCCTGATTTTTACGGCCGTATTTCCGGCGGCAGGAAAAAAAAGATCACACTTTATCCGATGTATCTGTTTCTGAGTCTGGCAGGGGGATATGCGCTTTATCAGCCGGACTGCTTTTCTAAATATTATAATCTGTATCATTCGGATGCGTATTTTCATTCCATTTACCGCGTACTCCAATTGCAACCTTATACGGAGGCCAATACCGGTGTTTACGGATTCTATGGTCTGATAGCGGCTCCGTTTGTGAAGCTTCTGGGAGGAGACTTTAAAGCGTGCGCGGTGTTTCTGGCGCTGCTGGCGTCCGTGTCCATCCTCTGCCTGTTTTACGTACTGGAAAATCTGGTCGAAACCATGTGGCTGCGGCTGGCCGGAGGGGTTCTGATCGTGAACCTTTACGTCGCCCTGACGTCCCATATTTATTACCAGCTGATTCCGCATCGGATTGTTTTTGTGGCATTCGTTCTGGCTTATTGCGTCTGGATGCATAAAAATGACAGGCTGCAGGCAAAATGGCAGATCGCGGGATTTGTTTTGCTGGTATTGTCCGTGATCTGGAATATGGAAACCGGAATCGCGTGTCTGACGGCGTATGTGGGAAGCTGTGTGGTAAGGAGTCTTCAGAACGGATCCGTTTTTTCCAAAGAGACGATAAAGAAAATCCTTTTAGCTGTGCTGATGATACCGGCGGTGCCGGCTGCTGCTTTTTTCAGTGTCGGTCTTTATGATCTGTGTGTGTCCGGCAGCTTTATAACGGGGAAAGCGTTCCTTTATCCGTTTGTCGGGACATCCTATGTGGGGAAGCTGAACATTGCCCTTGAAACAAAGCCTGCGGCATGGATGCTGGTATGCCTCCTGTTTTTTGTCATGGTTTCGATCGTTCTGATCTCAACGTCTCTGTGCGGAAGGAGCGGAAAAACCAGTAAAAAAGAGCTTTATCTGACTGCGTGTGTGATTGCGGCGGCGGTTCAGATGGTGTATTATATCAATCGTGCGGTTTATGGGAATCTTTACATTGTATTACCGGTGTGTTCCATCCTCCTTGCTTATCTGGGGGATTCGCTGCTGCATAAAAATATCTGGAAAAATCACTTTATTGGGAATGGGGCTCTTAGGGCGGTCTGTACGACGAGCTGTGTTCTGCTCGGCCTTCTGGCACTGCAGACGATCATTGCGTATTTTCCTGCGGAAAAGGAGCGCTCGGAGAACAGAGATATGGAAGAACTTACAGCGTTTATTGAGAGCGTACGGGAGGGCGTACCGGAAGATACTCCGGCGATCGGCATCGGCATCTCGGAGCTGTACAGTTTTTTGGGCTGGGATTCCGGTTATTATGGTTCTGATATTCCGGATCTTGTCTCTGCGACCGAAGAAGGGCAGGCTTACGCAAAAGAATTTGTCCTGAACTCGGAGAGCATTTTGATTAACGAGTCGAATCTTGGTGATATTGTCGGGGATGATGAGGAGTTTTATCTGGACTACGAACTGGTCGCACAGTATTCTTACGGCGAGAGCGTGTACTCGCTGTATAGTCGGAAATAAATAATGAAAGGGCTTTTGATGAAGAAAATTTTATTAAAGTATATTTTGCTGCTTCTGTGTCTGTGTACCGCTTTTGTGTTTGCGAACCCGGTATACGCCAAAGGCAGTGATTACACATATGAAGGAAGCGGAACGAAGGAAGATCCGTATCTGATCTCCTCGAAAGAAGAACTGCTGCAGTTTCAATCGGATGTAAATGAAGGCACATCTTTCTCCGGAATCTGTTTTCTGCAGACGGCGGATATCGATCTGGATGGGATTGAATGGACTCCGATCGGTATTTATGGAGAAAAAAACTACTTCAGAGACGTGTACAATGGCGGCGGTCATGTGATAAAGAATCTTGTTACGGTTACGGAAGGCAATAATGGCTTCTTCGGTCTGCTTCAGGGTACCGTGATGAATTTAGGGATAGAAAGCGGCTGCATATCCGGTTCCTGCTGCGGAGGAATCACCAGTCATGGGGGCAATGGCTGCCTGATTATCAACTGCTATAACAGAGCGGCGGTCGACGCGACGGACCGGGCCGGCGGAATCGGAGATAATCTGACGGATGGGACGGTAATTAACTGCTGGTCGGATGCCAGTCTGAGCGCAGATGTGACCGGCGGAATTGTATCCTATAATGCCAGCCTGGTATCCTGCTGTTTCAGCTCCTCCGACTGTGTTCCTTCAGAAACATTTTCCGGGGAAGTTTCAGAGAGTACGGCAACAGGCGATGCTCTGAAAAACGTTGTCCGGAAACTGAATCGGAATTTAGTTACCTTGATCTTTTCCGGGGATTATCAGGAACTCCCGGCACTGATTCAATGGAATTACAGCCCGGATGGTGAAACGATCGGATATGGCCGTGAAATATCCGGTGTGTTTTATGGGTTAGCGTACCTTTATCGCGCAGCGGGCAGGGCACTTCCTTTCATCGCCCTGGCCGGTCTTTTGCTTCTGACCGTTATGTTTCTGATACGCAGACGAAAAGAGATCAGCATAAGACGCTGGGGCAGGTATTCCGGAAAGGCGGCAGCATTTATACTGATCGGGCTGCTGTTGTTTGGTCTGATCAATAAGGTGTTCACATTTAAAGGGTCTTATGGTGTTACAGAACTGTGGTCGTTTTACCAGCAGGAAGAGGAAAGCATCGATGTCCTGCTGCTTGGCTCCAGCCATGCGGGGATGAATCTGGACGCTGCCTGGCTGTGGGATTCCTATGGCATTTCCGCTTATGCATTATGGGGAAGCGCCCAGCCGTTCTGGAACAGCTATTATTTCCTCAAAGAAGCGCTGAAATCCCAGCAGCCGGAGGTCGTCGTGCTGGATGTGGAGGCCGCAAGCTATACGTTTGAGTATTCAGATAATGCGACGCAGGCGGTCAATATAACAGGTCTGCGATTCTCTATGGACAGGCTGCGGGCGGTCACAGTATCGGCGCCGCAGGAACGCTGGGTGGAACTCTTCTTTGGACTTCCTGTTTTTCACAGCAGATATACGGAACTGACGGAGAATGATTTCAGCTATTTTGTATGGTCAGACGGCCTTAAGGAAAACAAAGGATCCGGATACCGCTATGGGACGACAGATTCGGTCGGGCTGTCTGATGTGTCCGGGATTACGGATGTGCTGGAGCTTTATGAAAAAGAAGAGCTGTGGCTTCGAAAAATCATTGAATTATGCCTGCAGGAGGAAATTCCCATTGTGCTGTGCAAGACGCCCGTAGCGGACCGGGAATACTATCAACCGTACTGGAACGCGGTGCAGGAAATTGCGGATGAATATGGGATAGACTTTTACAATTTTGCGCTTTATGATGAAGAGACAGGATTTGATTCTTCCGATTTTTATCTGGACGATTCCCATTTGAATACTTCGGGAGCCCGGAAGATATCAGAGTATCTGGGACAATTACTGACAGATACGTACGAACTGGCGGATCACAGAGGCGACAGTGCTTATGAGAGCTGGGAGGTTTTTTCTGAGAACATATCCAATGGTTATCTTCAGGAAATTACGCAGACAGCGGATTACGCTAAGGAACTGGAAAGGAAAGACCGGAAACTTATCTTCGTGGTGAATGGCAGCTGGGAGCAGACGGACAATTATCTGGAAGTCATGAGTTATTTATCAAAGTTTGGATTGTCAGAAGAGATTTCTGATGACGGTGCCGGTATCTATGTTTGCGAAAGCTCCGCCACGGAGGATACGGAAAAGATTCTGGATGGCCTGGAGGATGCTTATCTTCTGGCGGAAGAGGATTCCATCGAGATACAGGATGGGGGGCTCCTCCTCAACGGGACGAAGGTTTGTGAGATCAGCGGCAATGGCCTGTGGTGTATCACGGTGGATAAAGAGACCGGAGACTGCATTGATGTGGCTGCGTTTTTACAGGCGGGTGATTTCGTGCTGCAGCGTCAGTGACAGCCGGACGGAGGCTAAGGATTATGTCTTATATTTCATTTGGGTTTTATGTGTTTTTTCTCTTTTTTGTATTATACAGTCTGCTGGTCCCAGCCAGGCACAGGTGGAAAGTGTTTCTGACATTCAGCATTGTTTTCTATGCATACGCGGGGATCGGAAAGCTTTTGATGGTGATCTTATCTTCCCTTTTTGTATATCTTTTTGCACGGCTGATGGGCAGGCAATATGAAAAATACGAACAGGAGATCAGAGAAAAAGAACTTCCTTCACGTGAACGGATGGCCCTGCTGTCAGAATATAAAAAGAAAACAAAACGTCTGGTGGTCATTGCCCTCGCAGGTATGATCGGAGTGCTGGTGTTATGCAAAACATATTCTAAAATACTGGGTTTATGGGAAGCCGTGACCGGCGATGAACTGCTGCTGACCATAATCGTTCCTCTCGGAATTTCCTATTATACGTTTTCGTCAGTGGGTTATCTTCTGGATGTCTACTGGAGGAAAACAAAACCGGAAAAAAACTACGGAAAACTTCTTCTTTGCATGATTTATTTTCCGCAGATCGTGGAAGGCCCAATCTCACGGTATGATAAACTGCTGCCTCAGTTCGAAAATCCAAAGAAGATTTCGTGGCAGCGTCTTTGCAACGGCCTGCAGTTCATGATCTGGGGATATTTCAAAAAGATGGTGATCGCGGACAGACTGTCTGTGGTCGTGACGACTGTGCTGGGAGATCCGGGATCTTATGAGGGCTTTGTGATCTTAATTGCGATGATATTCAGCGCGTTTCACATCTATGCGGATTTCTCAGGCTGCATGGATATCGTGACAGGTGCCTCCTATATCGTGGGTGTGGATCTGGATCCTAACTTTAACCACCCGTTTTTCAGCCGCAGCGTGGCGGAATTCTGGAGAAGATGGCATATTACGCTTGGAACATGGTTTAAAGATTATGTGTATATGCCGATTGCGACGTCGCCGACCATGATGAAGATCAGCAAAAAATTAAAAAAAGGATTTGGTATAAAGGCCGCCAAAAATTTTTCGTTTGTGATTCCGACAGCTGTCGTCTGGCTTTTGACGGGACTGTGGCATAATGCCAGTTTTAACTACTTGTTATGGGGGATTTATTATGGTACACTGATCACAGGCTCTCAGCTTCTGACGCCATGGTTTGCAAAGATGGCAAAGCTTTTCCATATAAAAACGGAAGGAGCCTCCTGGCATGTATTTCAAATGGTCCGCACATTCTGTGTGTTTATGGTGGGAAGACTGATCACCGTGCCTGGAACCTTACAGGGGACCTGGATTGCCATCCGACAGCTCTTTTCGGCATGTAACGTATGGGTATTCTTTGATGAAACGTTTTATTCTCTGGGCCTTGGACGGACGGAATTCCATATTGCGCTGGCCGGAGCACTGCTGCTGCTCCTTGTCGATGCTCTGCAGGAAAAATGCTGTCTCAGAGAGAAGATTGCCGACCGGAATATCGTACTGCGCTGGACGATATACTTTGCCGCGTTTTTTCTGGTTTTGATTCTGGGTATGTATGGGAGCGAATATTCAACCGGTTCTTTTATCTATGCGGGCTTTTGACCGCAGCGAATACAAGGGACTGTTTTGAATAGTTACCTGCAGCTTACAGCTGCATGATCATACAATAAAAGTGAAAGGACTTAAGAAGAATGAAAGAAAAAGTATTAGCGTTACTGGAAGAAGAATTTGCGGATATTGATTTTTCACAGGATGCTCTGGTAGACGATGGCATCCTGGATTCCCTGACGATCGTATCCATGATCACGACCCTGTCGCTGGAATTTGGGATCACAATCCCCTATGATGAGGTAATCCCGGAGAACTTTAATTCTGTGGACGCGATTACGGAACTGGTTGAAAAGCTTAGCTGATATGTAACTGCTCGGGAGGGCATCTCGTGACGTAAAAGTACGGAACAGTTGCGTACAAAGGAGCATATTGATATTAAAATGAAAATTGTCGAGTACATTGTCCGAAAATTCTTTGAAATTCTGGAGAAGGTTTTCAAAATAAAAGTAAAGCCGGGTACGGTGGACGCCATCGTGCAGTTTGGAAAATTTGGCGTTGTTGGAGTGAGCAATACGGTCATTTCCTATGTGCTGTACGCCGGGACTCTGCTTGTGCTGCAGCGTGCGCAGCTGTTTGAGCGGGTTGATTATCTGATCTCTCAGGTGGTTGCGTTTGTGCTCAGCGTGCTATGGTCGTTCTACTGGAATAATCGGCTGGTATTCACCAGGACGGAAGGGAAACACCGCTCCTGGTGGCGTACTCTGCTGAAGACATACATATCGTATTCTTTTACAGGCCTGTTTTTAAGCAGCTTTCTGCTGATTCTCTGGGTGCAGGTCCTGGGTATTTCGGAGTTTATCGCGCCGATCTTCAATCTGATCATCAGCGTGCCGCTGAATTTTATCATCAATAAATTCTGGGCGTTCCGGGAGAAGTAAGATCGGAAATGTTCCGCGAGAATGCGCCTGGCGCATTCTTTTATTGTAAACGGCCGGATATTGGGTTATAATGCACGTGTTGGTTTAGGCGGCACATCTGAGCCGGATGTGCATGACTATGTGATACATTCAGGAGAATCATCTGTTTATGAAAAAATTTTCAGAGATTTATCATTACCGCACCATGATAGCCAGTCTGATTAAACGGGATCTGCGCGGCAGATACAAAGGCTCCGTGCTCGGATTTGCATGGACTTTTTTGAATCCGCTCCTGCAGCTGCTGGTCTATACCATGGTATTTTCAACGATCATGCGGGCGGGGATCGAGGATTACTATCTGTTTCTGTTTGTGGCGCTGATCCCCTGGATTTTCTTCAGCTCTTCCCTGACCGGCGGAGCCAGCTGTATCTGGGCGCAGAAAGAGATGGTCAAAAAGATTTATTTTCCGCGGGAAGTGCTGCCCATCTCCCATGTGACCTGCCAGCTGGTCAATATGCTGCTTTCTTTTATTATCGTATTTGCGGCGCTGCTGATATCGGGGAAGGGCGTGAAGGTGACGATTCTCTGTTATCTGATACCGGTGATCCTGGTAGAATATCTGCTGGCGATCGGCATTGCCTTTATTTCTTCATCGCTGACCGTTTATTTTCGTGACCTGGAGCATATTCTGGGGATTGTTTCCATGGCCTGGCAGTTTCTGACTCCGGTCATGTATTCAGTGGATATGGTGCCGGAGAGCGTCATGCCCATATTTATGCTGAATCCCATGACGCCGATCATTACCGCTTACCGGGACGTTTTATACTATCATCAGGCACCGCAACTTTCCACGCTGGGGCATGCGTTTGGCCTGGGTATCGTATTTTTGCTGTTTGGCTGGTTCCTGTTCGGAAGGCTGGAACGGCATTTTGCGGAGGAATTGTAGATGGAAGAGACTTACGCGATCGAAGTCGAGCATATATCGAAGCGTTTTAAAATCTATCCGGACAAGGGACATGAGATCAAAGATTATGTCACTTCCAGCCGGCGAAGAAAACATGAGAACCGGGAAGTCTTAAAGGACGTCAGCTTTAAGGTGAAAAAAGGGGAGGCAATCGGCCTCATCGGCCACAATGGATGCGGGAAGAGTACGACGCTGAAGCTTCTTTCGAAGATCATGTATCCGGATGGCGGCACCATTACCATGCGCGGACGGGTTTCCAGCCTGATCGAGCTGGGAGCCGGGTTTCACCCGGATATGAGCGGGCGTGAGAATATTTACATCAATGCCTCGATTTTCGGTCTCACCAAAAAAGAGATCGACCGGAGGCTGGACGACATCATCGCGTTTTCGGAACTGGAGGAATTCATCGACAATCCGGTCCGCACATACTCCTCGGGGATGTATATGCGTCTGGCGTTTGCGGTGGCCATCAATGTTGACGCGGACATCCTTCTGATTGATGAAATTCTTGCTGTAGGCGATGTGAACTTTCAGGCGAAATGCTTCAACCGTCTCCGCGAGATCAAGGCGGAAGGGACGACGATCGTGATCGTTTCCCACTCCATGTCTCAGATTGAGCAGATCTGTGAGAGGAGCATCTGGATCCATGAGGGGCTGGTCCGGGAGGAGGGCGCGCCGACCGCGGTTGATGAGCATTACCTGGATTACATGGGAAGAATAAACAATCAGGTAAAACCCGGAGAAAAGAAGTCAAAAGGCCGCGAGCCGGGCGGGCTTACGGGAACCGGTTCAAAAAAAGAAACAACGGGGAATGCCGTCAACAAGAGTACCGCGGGGAAAAATCCGGAGAAGAACACCGAAGGATCGGCGGACGGCCGCTCTACCAGGATTACCCGGGTCTGTCTCTGCAATCAGGACGGACAGGAAAAATCACGGTTTCGGTGCGGGGAACCGGTACGGCTTTGTATTGAATACCGGGCGGATCTAAGCGAACTGGACAACCCTCTGATCGGGCTGAAGTTTATCCGCAACGACGCACTTGTCTGCTATGGGACCAATACGGAGCGTGAGCAGATAAAGAACATTCCGTTCCATGAAAAAGGAACTCTCTGCTGTAATATCGAAAAGCTGAATCTTGCACCGGGAGAATACTGGATTGACGTGGCCATCAGAAATTATGATATGACCGTGCTGGATTATGCGGAGAAAAGCTGCTGTTTTCAGATGTATTCCACTGTGAATGAAATCGGTGTGGCCCGTCTGGACCATACGTGGGAATTTGAGGATTAGCGAAAAATGGGAGAAGAAAAAGAATTTTTTTTAAAAAGACTGATTAAGAAAGGCATTGCAAAAACCATCGGCTGGTATGTTTATGAAGTGCAGCAGGGGATAGAGCAGCGTTCGGAAGCGAATCTGACAGCAAACCGGAAGATGATTCAGGAAAACCGGGAAGCATGCGAACAGATGTGTGAGACCATGCGCAGGCAGAACGCGGATCAGTATGCCCAAATTGTGGAACTGCAGAAAAAGAGCCGGGAAGCATGTGCCGGTACAGAAGATATCCTGAACATGGTATATGCACAAAGGGGCAGCCATCAGAATCTTACCTGTATCGATGTGACGAACGATGAAACAGTCAGAGAGGAAATTTTACGGATCAAGAATGCAGGCCATGCGGAAAGTGTGAAGCAGGGACTTTTTGAAACACTGGGCAGCGGGTTTGAGAGCAGTATCAGTGACGCGCTGACCAGAAACCGGATGCGAAGCTGGGCGATCGTCTGCCGCGGACTGAAGGGGCAAAGAGGCTATGAAGCAATCCGTAAAGATGCCCTGCAGGTTTTTCTGCTTTTGAAGAAGCATCTGTCCCCGGAAGTCAGACTGATCTCGATTGAAAACGGGCTGGAACAGATAGAAACCGATGCGGATATTATCTACCTGCCGGAGGATCGTATGGGCGAATATTTCCGGGCCAATTCCATTTCCATGGTGATCGCCATGGAAGCGACGGCAGCCATAGCCAGTGCCGGTCAGGGCACGCTGTTAAAATATCCCATGATCGTGCGGCTTTCCGGGCAGAATCCTCTTATGGGTCTTAAGCAGCATGATATTGATATCCTTTTGCATTCGAATGATCTGGGAGTTCAGCATTATACCGTTCAGTCGGAGCAAGCGAAAAGGATCATGGAAGAAGCGGGATTTCGGGATGTAGAGGTATCTTATCCGCTGGTGGAAACGGAGAAATACAGTAAAAATGCTGTGCGTTTGGGCGGCGTTGGAGAATGCAGTCAGAAGTCCGGCCGCTTTGCCGTGGGTTTTGCTTCTTCGCCGATGGCGGAAGACCAGATGGAAGACCGGGGCGCTTATGTGCTTGGCGAACTGGTCTCGCTGGCAGGGGAATTTGAATTCCTGATCCTATGGAGAGATGCACAGGTGCCGGTGCCGGAGCAGTTGAAAACCGCTCCAAATTGCCGGATTGAATATGGCGTCTATGACATGGAACGGTTTTATCAGGAAATCGACTGCCTGCTCATTCCATATTCCGGCTGCGACCGCAATCATGCCTGTTCCGTTTCCGCGCTGGAAGCAATGCTTTCCGGAGTGCCGGTGGTGTGTACTGCGAAATCAGGAGCCTCTGATCTGGTCGGAAAGTATGAGCTGGGGGTGGTCTGCGAAGCAGAAGCCGGCGAACTGAAACAGGCTCTTGGATGTGTCGATAAGAATGCCGGAAAGCTGACTGAAGAATATAAGCGGGAGCTTTTGAAGCAGGAACTGGATGACAGGAAATTTTTAGGCTATGTATATGAAAAGAACAATGGATATGTTCCCGATCCAATCATCACGTTATCGGAATGGGAGTATGGCCTGAGAGAAAACGGAAAATATCTGGTGAAAGGCCATGATCAGATCAGGGAGTATTATTCGCAGTTTGAAATTGCGGAAAATTATAATTATGACCGTTTTACTCAGTATCCGCAAAACTGCATTGATTTTCTGGAACGAAAATCCATCGATGCAATACTGGAGGATAAATATCACCTCAGAAAGATCCGCATTCTGGATATTGCGCCGGGAGACGGCCGGATTGTTCAGGAAGATATTAAG
Source organism: Lachnospiraceae bacterium (assembly GCA_021199655.1). GTDB lineage: Bacteria > Bacillota > Clostridia > Lachnospirales > Lachnospiraceae > Choladousia. Next base: position 79,458 of record JAJQHQ010000019.1, read on the forward strand.
TACGGCCATTGCCTGGCTGCGGATTCCTCCGAAGAAATGCTGCGCGTTCTGCGCCGCCGGTTCCCGGATGAGGAGAATCTGGAGACCCTGAAGCTTGACTATCTGGAGGAACCCCTGGAAGGGGAGTTTGATGTAGTAACGACATTCCGGTATATCCGCCATTTTGAGTATGCCGCCAGGAGAGAGCTTTATAAAAAGATCCGCCATAACCTCAAAGAAGACGGGATCCTGATTTTTGACGTACCGAATATCAAATTGGAAACAAACTTAAGGAGGGTTACCGGGTGGACGAATTACAATATTTATGATATGTTCTGGACTGTGGAGAGTATGAGCCGGGAACTGGAACAGAACGGATTCCGGGTCGCGTATGTCATTGCGGTCGGTACCGGGCTGATGGAAGAAGTACAGGAAACATGCAAAAATGAACCGGTCACATGGACATTTGGAGCCATATGTAAGTAAAGGTATTCGTCACTGTGAAGGCACTGAACAGCTACGCAAAATGGAGAATGAATGATGAGCGAGATTAATATCGAGAAGATCATGGATGAGATCCGTGAGGAGATCCGGCAGAAGGGATATACTGATGATCTGCCTTCGTTTGATGAGACCGAGAATCCGGAACAGACGGGATGCCTGTATTCTGAGGCGGAGTATCAGGCTCTCCTGCAGGAGCTCAACACCAGCTATAATATCGCCTGGTACCGGGATCTGGAAGGGGGATTCCTGTCACGGTTTCTGAAAAAGGTGGTGCGCAAGCTGACCTCATTTCTGGGGGTTCCGGTGGTGGTCGACCAGAGTGGTTTTAATGCCTCAGTGACACGTGAGTTTAATCAGCTGGCCGGATATATCCGGGAGCAGAAGGAAGAACTGGACAGGTGCCATCAGGAGATTGCGCTGCTTACAGATAAAGTGCAGGCGCTGGAAAAAAGCTTGAATGAAAATCTGGATAAAAATCAGGATAATGCATAATAACCGGAAAAATGACATGAAAGACATAATGGCGGACTGTACCATGGCTGAGAAGAAAAACATGAGGAAAGCATCATGAAAATCATACAACTTTTACCAACGATTGCGTACGGCGACGCAGTGAGTAATGACGCGATTGCTCTGGCGGATACGCTTCGAAGAGCCGGTTATGATACGGGGATTTACGCGGAAAATATTGATCCGCGCCTGCCTGAAGAGATGGCCTTAAAACCGGATTTTTTGCCGCCTCTTTCCGACAGGGATATCATTATTTATCACTTGTCTACTGGCAGTCAGATGAATTATAAGGTCGCTGAATATCCATGCAGAAAGATTATAATCTACCACAATATCACGCCGTTTTCTTATTTCGAGGAATACAGCTACGACATGTGGAGCCTGTGCAAATCCGGACAGGAAGGAATGCGTTTTCTTGCGGATAAGGCAGACTATTGCCTTGCCGTTTCGGAATATAACAGATCGGATCTGATAAAAGCCGGATATTCCTGTTCGATTGATGTTCTGCCGATTCTGATCCCATTTGCGGATTATGAAAAAGAACCGGATGAAGCGGTGATGAAGAAGTATTCGGATGACCGGTATGTCAACATTCTTTTTACGGGCAGGATTGCACCAAACAAAAAACAGGAGGATATCATTCGCGCTTTTGCGATGTACCGGAATCATTATAATCCGCGTGCCAGACTCTTTCTGGTCGGTTCTTATAATGGAATGGAGCGGTACTATAACCGGTTAAAAAACTATACAAAAGAACTGCAGCTGGAAAACAGCGTTTATTTTACCGGACATATTTCATTTAGTGAAATACTGGCTTATTACAAAACAGCGGATGTTTTCCTGTGCATGAGCGAGCATGAGGGCTTTTGTGTGCCTCTGGTCGAAGCCATGTATTTTCATGTTCCGGTGATTGCCTGTGAAAGTTCGGCGATTCCGGACACGCTGAATGGTGCCGGAGTGCTGCTGAAAGAGAAAAATTATCTGGAAACAGCCGGAATGATGCACTATATGACAACGCATCCGGAATTTAGGGCGTCAGTTGTGGAAAGCCAGAATCAGCGGCTGCATGATTTTGAACATGATAAGATCGAGAAACAGTTTCTGGATTATCTGGAAGCGTTCATTTGCAGGAGGTAGTTTTTCATGAAACGGATTGCTTTTGTAAATCAGAGATACGGCAGGGAAGTGAACGGCGGCTCTGAATTTTATACGAGGCTTATGGCGGAGCATTTATCCGATATGTATAAAGTGGAAATTCTTACGACAAAAGCAATGGATTACATGACATGGGCAAACTATTACAAAGAAGACGAGGAACAGATTGAAGGTGTGGCTGTTCGAAGATTTCCTGTGGAGCGGGAAAGAGCGGTTTCATTTTTTAACGCTGTCAACGAAAAGCTCCTTTCCAATCCACATCATACTGCAGGTGATGAACTGGAATGGATCAATGAACAGGGACCGTATTGTCCGGCACTGATTTCTTATATCGAACAGAATCAGGATCAGTATGATGCATTTGTTTTTGTCACATACCTCTATTATACTACCTGTGTCGGCATCCTGAAAGTTCCGAAGAAAGCGATTCTGATTCCTACGGCTCACGATGAGCCGTACATCTATTTTAACTATTATAAAAAAGTTTTTCAAGCACCTAGGGCGATCGTATTTCTGACAGAAGAGGAAAGGACATTTGTCCATAACCGTTTCCGGAATCAGATGATCCCGAATGACGTGATGGCTGTGGGTATCGATGTCCCAAAAGATGTGGATTCCGGACGGTTCCTGGAGAAATATCATCCCGGAGAATATATCATCTATGTGGGGCGGATCGATGAGTCCAAGGGCTGCCATATATTATTTCAGTATTTTATCGAGTACAAAAAAACGAACCGCAGCAATCTGAAACTGGTTCTTATGGGAAAAGAGGTTTTGAAAGTCCCGTCTCATCCGGATATCATCAGCCTGGGATTCGTCAGCGAGGAGGATAAGTTTGACGGCATAAAGGGCGCAAAATGCCTGATCCTGCCGTCGCAGTTTGAGAGCCTCTCCATCGCGATCCTGGAAGCGATGGCCATTAATGTTCCGGTAATCGTGAACGGGAACTGTGAGGTGCTTAAAGGGCATTGCGTAAGAAGCAATGCCGGGCTGTATTATCGGTCTTACCATGAATTTGAAGGCTGTATAAATTATCTGCTGGAGCATCCCGATGAACGAGACGCGATGGGTAAAAATGGCGGGAACTACATTAAAGAGAACTATCAGTGGAACGATATTGTGAGGCGGTTTCAGACGATCGTGGAAGGAATGTCGTCTGTAGAAGAGACTGACAGCCCGGAACCTGAGATTACAGCAAAAGGCACAGAAAACCGGGCGGTCAGTAATGACCTGAATGCTTTCAATTGTAAAAAAAATGACAAAAATGCCGTCTCAATCATGAAAAAAATCGGTTTTGTCACGCCCTGGTTTGGCTGGGATATACAGGGCGGCGCGGAGGCGGAGCTGCGGGATCTGGTGCTGCATCTGAAAGGCAGCGGGCTTCATTACGAAGTTCTGACGACTTGTGTGCGCTCCTTCAACAGTGACTGGAATGAGAACTATTATGAGCAGGGAGACTGCGTAGAGAACGGCGTGACGATCCGGCGCTTCCGTGCGGATCAAAGAGATACGGCTGCCTTTGATCAGGTAAATGCAAAGCTCATGAACCATGAGCGTGTGACAAGAAGAGAACAACAGACTTTTTTGGAGCAGATGGTGAACAGCACCGCGCTCTATGAATATATGAGGCAGCATGACGAAGAGTATTCCATGTTTGTGTTTATTCCGTACATGTTCGGTACGACGTATTACGGGGCAAAGATGAATCTGAACAAGGCGGTGCTGATTCCCTGTTTCCACGATGAGAGCTATTTTCACATGGATCTGTTCCGTGAGACATTTTCGAAGGTGGCCGGTATTATTTACAATGCCCGTCCGGAGCAGGAGCTTGCACAAAAATATTATGATTTGAATGATGTAAAGCAAATTGTGATGGGCATTGGCATGGATACGGATATCTCCGGGGACTCGGACCGGTTCCGGAAGCACCATGGGATAACGGCCCCGTTTCTTCTTTATGCCGGGAGAAAAGACGCTGGGAAAAACGTGGATACTCTGCTGAAGTATTTTCAGGAGTATGTCAGAAGGAATCAGACGAACCTGCAGCTGGTACTCATCGGCGGCGGGGAGATTGATATTCCGCAACAGATTGCGGATCGGGTTCATGATCTGGGATTCGTGGAAATACAGGATAAGTATGATGCGTATGCGGCGGCGGAACTGCTTTGTCAGCCGTCAAAGAACGAGAGTTTTTCTCTGGTCATCATGGAAAGCTGGCTTTGTGGCCGCCCGGTATTGGTCAACGCGGCCTGCCCGGTGACGAAAAACTTCGCACAGGAATCCAATGGAGGACTGTATTTTCATAACTATGTTGAGTTCGAAAAATGCGTCGACTATCTGGTGAACCGGAAAGAAGAGGCGAAGCTCCTTGGACAGCAGGGGCGGAGCTACGTGCTGCAGCATTTTTCATGGGATGTGATCGTGAAGAAGTATCTGGTTTTTTTTGAAAAAACTGCGGCAGACTGAGAATGTCGGAATACAGGTAACAGCCCGGACAGGGTTCAGCAAAGAGAAAAGAGGTATAGGAAATGTTTGATACATTAATCCGGAGAATCGGAGAGCTTGCGCAGACACAGCCGGAGAAGCCGGCTGTTGCGTTTCGAAAAGAAGTGCTCACATATCGGGAGCTTTATCGAAAAGCCCAGTCCATCGGTACATCGCTTCGTGAAGATTTTGGCGTCAAAAAGAATGATCGGGTTCTCTTTACGGCTCTCTCAAAGCCAGAGATGGCAGCGATCTACCTTGGAATTCAGTACTGTGGAGCAGTGGCTGTATTCGCGGACAAGAACAGCACTGCCGAGAACGCTGCGGCTATTTATGAGGATTCGGAGAGTGTACTTTTTCTGACGGATAAGCCTATGAAGGGATATGAGGACACAATCCGTCTTTTCTCGCTGAAAACGATCTATACCATGGATACACACTCTTTGCCGGCTCCGGCGAAATATGAGCTTCCGGATCCGGACGATATGGCTGAGATGCTTTTTACTTCCGGAACGACAGGGAAACCCAAAGGGGTGGTGCTGTCCTACAGATCAGTGATCCATATTTTACAGAATACCATCACAGGCATTGGCATCCGCCCTGACGAGCGATTGTTGCTTCCGCTTCCGCTGAACCATTCTTTCGCGCTGCGTGTGCTGCGGGCGGTTCTGTATCAGGGAGCAACGGTCGTGCTTCAGAATGGTTTTACGTTTGCCAAAGAGATTGAGAATAACCAGACTGCCTGGAATTGTACGGCGCTGGCGGCAGTTCCGGCTTCCATGGAAATTTTGCGCAGCCAGATGCAGGATATGTTTGTACCGGTTATGAGCAGATTCCGCTATATTGAGACTGGAGCCGGCAGTCTCACGGTAGAGCAGAGGAAACGGCTGACCGCGCAGCTGCCTGACACTGTCATATACAATACATGGGGATCCTCAGAAACAGGAGGGGCTCTTTTTCTGAATGTGACGGAAACGGTACAGCATCCAAAGCATGTTTATGCATTGGGAAAACCGCTGCCAAATGTGCAGGTACAGGTGCAGGATGAGACCGGAAAAGCAATTCAAAGTGATGAACAGCATCCGGGACGCATGGCAATCCGGGGCGACATGGTGATGAGCGGCTACTGGCATCGAGAAGAGCTGAACAGGCAGACCTTGAAGGATGGCTGGCTGCTTACTGGAGATCTGGTCTATACGGATGACGATGGATATGTCTATATGCTCGGCAGGGCGGACGACATCATCAATGTCGGCGGCGAAAAGGTTGCTCCCATTGAGGTGGAAAATATCGCATGCGAATACACCGGAATTCGCGAGTGCGCGTGTATTGGTGTTCCGGATCCGGATGGGGTGCTCGGCCAGATTCCGGCACTTTTTGTGGTGCCCACAGATGCGGCCTTCTCAGAGAAGGAACTGCAGAAATTTCTTGCGGGCCGTATGGAACGCTATAAGCTTCCCCAGAAATACATCCTGCTGAACGAGCTTCCGCGAAACCGGATGGGGAAGATTGACCGCAAAGCGATTCGGGAACTTTATGAAAAACCGAAGGAACAGGATCTGATGAATCCGGTGATACAGGCTATTTTGACGCGCCGCAGTGTGCGAAGATTCACGGAGACTCCGATCCCCAAAGAGAAGCTGGATATGATCCTGAAAGCGGGCTATTATGCGCCAACCGGACATAATATGCAATCCTGGCGTTTTACCGTAATCCAGAATAAAGAGACCATCGCGTCGATGAAAACACTCATTGGAAAGGTTGCAAAAGAAAAGAACATCATTATGTATGGGTTTGAGAATCCATCCTGTCTGGTTCTGATCTCAAATGACAGGAGAAACCCGGACGGTTGTCAGGATGCATCCTGTGCTGCAGAGAATATGTTTCTGGCCGCCCATTCCTACGGGATCGGGTCTGTCTGGCTGAATCCTCTGATGACGATCTGCGATGAGCCGGAGATCCGCGCAATGCTGGATGGATTCGGGGTTCCGTCACAGCACATCGTCTGGTCAATGGCTGCGTTCGGTTATGCGGCGGCACAGGGAACACTGCTTGCCAGGAAGACAGGGGTGATTCGGTATGTGGATTCGGATTGAGCGGGGATTCTCAAAGAAAGCAGCCGGGATTGTAAAAACTCTGATTTTTGTGTTTCTGGCGGCTGCGCTTTTTGTGTATATCAATCAGCTTGTGCAGCCCATTTGGACGAGCTGGAGTAATTATGACCGGACAGAAGGCTTTTATGAGGAACCGGAGAATACTCTGGAGACTGTCTTCGTGGGAACCAGTGTCGTGGTGACCGGGATCATACCTGCGGAATTGTATGAGGACTATGGAATCTGTGCATATAACCTTGCGAGTGAGCAGCAGCCGATGCTTGCTTCGTATTACTGGGTGGAGGAGGCCTTCCGCCTGCACTCCGAATCCATGACGACGGTCGTACTGGACGTCTCTGCACTCCGGTTTAAACAGGATGATGCCTTTTACCGAAAGGCACTGGACGGGATGCGCCTGTCAACGATCAAACTTCATGCTGTGAAGGATTATGCGTCTGATTTCAGTGAGATGATCTCCATGCTGATTCCGGTTTTTTCTTACCATGACCGCTGGGAAGAACTGACCGAGACAGATTTTACGAAAAACAGTCTGGAACCGGAACGCTGTCTTAGAGGCCTGTGTCTGAATGGAGATGTGTATGCGGAACAGGCAGATGATTATACCGAAATCGCTGTTCCGGAGTATGAGATAAACGAAGAGGCATCGGCAGCAAATCTGGAAAATGAATCTGTGACCTATCTGATGAAAATGATAGAGTTCTGCGAAGAGCAGGATCTTAATCTTGTGCTGATCAAGACGCCGGTTCTGGGAAACTGGTCGTCGAGCCTGCACAATGCGGTGCAGGAGATTGCCGATACATATGGTCTGGATTTTATGGATTTTAATTATTCGCCATATTTTGATGAGATCAGCTTCAACAACGCGACGGATACGAAGGACGGTCAGCATCTGAATTACTTTGGCGCAGCCAAGCTCACTGCCTTTCTGGGAGAATATCTTTCGGAGGTGTGCAAAAATACGGATCACCGTGGCGATGAAGCATATGCTTTTCTGGATGAGCAGCTGGAGGAATACCAGAGCGTTCTCGCTTCTTATCTGGAGACAAATGAAGTCATAAATCTTGAAGAGAGCCTTGCTGCAGATCTGGAGGCCGGTGTGGAGTATGAAGATCTGACCGAAGCGGAGCAGAGACTGTATCAATACAATCTGACCTGCGAGGGAAAAAAACAGATGCTGCAAGACGGAACGGATTCGGCTGACGGCATGGAAGACTGAGACTTATTAACAGATAATGACAGGATATTGAAGGTACGTACGATGCTGGAACATTTTTTTGCCACCATGGCATATATCATAAACGGAATCGAAATGGGATATAACTCGGTCTTTTTTCTGGGCGGTGTACTGATCTTTCTCGGCGTGCTTTATCTGCTGCGCGGCCGGGCAAGAACGGTCTGGATCCTGCTCATGAACCTTATCTTCTACGTGTGGGCAGGCGGCAGGGCCGGACTTGCCGTGATTCTGGCGACCTGTGTGATCGTATACATGACCGGCAGACGGATGGAAACCATTTATGCCGGGTTTGAAACTGAGAAAAAAGGTCTCACGCCAAAGGAACAGATGGGACTTTTGAACTGCTATAAAAAGAGAACCAGACGCTATCTCTGGCTGGCGCTGTTTCTGATCTTCGGGGCATGGGCTGCGGTAAAAGCTGGGAAACTCTGTATTGGACAGACTACCGACAGCTTTCGTGAGATGATTGCCGGAAAAGGAATCATCGTACCCTTGGGAATTTCTTACTATACATTATCCTCTGCGGGCTACCTGCTGGACGTCTACTGGCGGAAAACAAAGCCGGAGCACAACTTTCTCGATTTGTTCACCGTTATGACCTATTTCCCTCACATCGTGCAGGGACCGATCGGAAAATACAACAGGCTGACAGGACAGCTTAAAAATCTGCCGAAGTTTGACTACGAACGCGTCTGTTTCGGATTGCAGCTGATGCTGTGGGGCTACATAAAAAAACTGGTAATCGCGGATCGGCTGGCACTGTTTACATCTACAGTGTTCGCGGAACCGTCGAATTTTGCGGGAACCGAGATCTTTCTGGCAGTAGTGCTTTGCGCGATTGAGTTATATGCGGATTTCAGTGGCTGCATGGATATCGTCGGCGGGATCTCACAGGCCATTGGCATCGAACTGGACGTGAATTTCCGGCAGCCGTTCTTTGCGAAGAGTGCTGCAGAATTCTGGAGAAGATGGCATATTACGCTGGGGACCTGGGCAAAAGATTATATTTACATGCCAATCGCGATCTCGCCCACCTATATGCAATGGACGTGGAAACTGAAAAAAAAGTACGGAAAGTTTTTTTCTTCCCTGCTTAAAGAGCTTCTCCCGCTGCTTCTCGTGTGGCTTTTTACCGGACTTTGGCACGGTACGGGCTATGGCTATATCGTGTGGGGACTCTACTGGTTCGCTCTGATCCTGCTTTCACATGCGGTAAAACCGTTGACAGACCGCTTTCTGAAGCATTTTGCAATTCAGATGGATCGTCCGCTTTATCGGGCATGCCAGTCAATCCGGACGTTCTTCCTCTTCGTCATCGGCAGGATGTTTACCGTGGCAGGAGGGCTGCAGGGCTGTCGGCTGCTCTGGAAACAATTGTTTGCCGAGTCACGTATCTGGACATTTTTTGACGGCAGTTTATACAAACATGGGGTAGACCGTAAATATTTTTATGTAGTGCTGATTGGGATGATTCTGATGTTTTGTGTCGATTTCTGGCATGAAAAGGGAATCCGCATACGGAAAACGATAGCGGGGCTTCCGTTGCCGCTTCGATGGGCGCTCTATCTGACGGCCATGTTCACGATTGTGATTTTCGGCGTGTACGGGATTGGTTACGATGCAGCCAGCTTTATATATGGTGCGTTTTGAAAATGAAAGCAGAAAGAGCATACGAAGAGAATGCCTCGATTAAACCGACAGATTCAGAAAGGAAAGGCTCCATGCGTAAATTATACAAAAGGTACAGGGAAATTATCAATTATCTGATTGTGGGAGTATTGACCACAGTGGTGAGCCTGACAGTCTATTATGCCTGTGTGCTTACCTTTCTCGATCCGCAGATTGCTCTTCAGCTGCAGGCCGCGAACGTGATTTCTTGGGTGGCGGCAGTGACATTTTCGTATGTTACCAACCGAAGGTTTGTCTTTGAAAGCAAATCAAGACATGTCGCGAAAGAAATGCTGACTTTTTATGCGGCCCGGATCCTCACCCTTCTGATGGACATGGCGTGTATGTTTTTACTGGTCACCTGTATGGGAATCAACGATAAGATTGCAAAGCTGTTCGTACAGGTGATCGTCACTGTCGGTAATTATATTCTCAGCAAGTTTTTTGTGTTTAAACGCTGAATGTAACTGTTCAGTACCTTTCCCTGTTAAATATACGGTTTCATACGTACTTCGCAGCGAGTGCGAAGTACTGTCCTGAATAATTACGCTGAATGTACTTTTGTGCCCATATTGCGCATAAAAATCGCTGCAGTAAGTCCGGAGACTGCAGCGATTTCTTTCCCGATAAAGTAATTTCATTTTTTGGTGTGACAGGTCACATCATAATCTTTAACGTAATGGCCGCCATTTCTTCCGGGCTCTCCGCAGCACCGGAGCCAAGATGGTGGGTCAGTATCGAGAACAGGCCGCCTGTCTGAAAGTGAGCGGCATAGTCCTGCCCGGAATTCTCTGCGGCTTCCGGATGAAGCGTACAGTACAGATAATCCGTGAATACCGAGAAGCAGTCTACCAGAAGCCCCATCAGGCAGGCGTCCTCCAGAAGCTTTGTCAGGCCGCTGTTTTTCTGAAACCAGGCGAAAAAGCTGCAGAGTGCCGACTCAATGTCCTGCCCATCCTCCGGGATCATTGCCTGGGCGGTTTTCCGGAAATGCTGGATCAGAATATCCTCTTTTGAGGAATATGTGCGATAATAGGTCATGCGGGACACGCCTGCTTTTCGTGCAATGTCAGTGACGGTGATATACTTATATTCTTTTTGCCCCATCAGTAGTATCAGTGCTGTAAAAATACAATCTTTTGTTGCTTCCTTGTTCTGCGCCATTGGCTGCGCTCCTTTCTTATTTTCCTGAATGGTTACGATGATTCATAACTGTTCAGTGCCTTCACAGTTTCTACGATTCATATATGCCGTTGATGGTGACTTCGAATACGGCTTCCTGTCCATTCAGCTCGTCCACTCCGTAATCTTCCGGGAAGGTCACTGTGACATCTACCGTATCTCCCGGATGGTATCCGATCAGCTGCTCCTCAAAATCATCAATGTATGTGCCGGAACCAATCGTGAGATCCGTGCCGGCTCCGTCTGTGCTTCCGCCTGAGAATTCTACGCCGTCAATCGAACCGACATAGTCGATATTCACGGTATCACCGTCCTCAATCGTCAGTGAGGTGTCGGTCGAGTAAGCGGCCTCGGCACTTTCTGTGACGCTTTCTGTGGATGCTTCCTCCGTGTCATCTGAGGAACTGAAAGGTTTGACGGCATCGACTATGATGACGATGATCAGAATCGCGATCAGAGCAGAGGGGATTCCAATGGAAAGATATTTTTTGATCTTTGCCTTTTTCTCTTTCTGACGTCTCTCTTCTGCGCGCCTTTCCTGTGCCATTTTTTTGTTTTCTTTTTTCATGAATGAAGTCCTCCCTGTTTTTGCTGTATCTTTTTTTATACCGTTTTTAGCGCCTTTTTCTATGCGCAGGGGAAATCACCCTGCTCGATTCCGGTATTCCGGTCATACACTCTGCTGTAATTTGATACGACCGGTCAAGTTCTTAATTACCTTAATCAAAATATGTGCCCATTTTGTGTTCGAACTGCGAAGAATCTGTCAAAGCGACAGGAATTGTCACCTGAGTTTAGAAACCATACAGAAAGGTTAGAAAAATTTAATGAACATATACATCGAATATGTAACAAAACGAAAGCAGACGGCTTGATTTTCTGAAATTGGAAAGATATACTCTCTGTGACATGATTCTGTGAAATGAAAATGTCTGCAGAGGACACAGCAAAATAGTCCGGCAGAAAGCAGATAAATCAGAAAAAATGGAATGGGAACAGGAGGCTTTTACGTGGGAAAGGTAATAGGCATTGATCTTGGAACGACGAACAGCTGTGTTTCAGTAGTGGAAAATGACCAGCCGGTCATTATCCCGAATCCGACCGGAGGGCGCACGACACCGAGCGTGGTGGCATTTACGAAGAACGGGGAACGTCTGGTCGGCGACGCGGCGCGGCGGCAGGCCGTGACAAATTCGGGGCGTACGATCACATCGGTGAAGCGTCATATGGGTACGGACTGGGATATCCGCATTGATGGGAAAGAATATAAGCCGCAGACGATCAGCGCGATGATCCTGATGCAGCTGAAAAAAGACGCCGAGGATTTTCTCGGAGAACCGGTGACGGAGGCAGTCATCACGGTTCCGGCGTATTTTAATGATATTCAGCGGCAGGCGACAAAGGATGCCGGACGTATCGCCGGACTGGATGTGAAGCGTATCATCAACGAGCCGACGAGCGCGGCTCTTTCCTATGGACTGGATCACGGCGATGCGCAGAAGGTTATGGTCTATGACCTTGGCGGCGGCACGTTTGATGTCTCGATCATCGAGATAGGAGAGGGACTGATCGAAGCGCTTTCTACTTCCGGAGACAATCATCTGGGCGGCGACGACTTTGACGAGCGCATCAGCGGCTGGCTGGTTTCAGAGTTTAAGGCTGAGTACCACATGGACGTTTCCCGTGATTTCGCGGCGATGCAGCGGATCAAAGAGGCGGCGGAGCAGGCGAAAAAGGAGCTTTCTACCGCAGACAGCACAAATATTGTGCTTCCTTATCTGACACAGATCAAGGGCGAGCCGGTCCATCTGGAGCGTACCCTGACAAGAAATAAATTCAATGAGCTGACGGATGATCTGGTGCGCCGCACGGAGATCCCGGTACAGACTGCGCTTTCGGACGCGGGAATCACAGCGGCACAGCTGGGGAGAGTCCTGCTGGTCGGCGGCTCGACCAGGATTCCGGCTGTCCAGCAGAAGGTATTCCAGCTGACCGGCAAAGAGCCGTCCAAGAACATCAACCCGGATGAGTGCGTGGCACAGGGTGCGGCCATCCTTGGCAGCACGCTGCAGGGCAATTCCCTGATGGCGGCGGACACCGGGATGGATCTGCTGCTGATGGATGTCACTCCCTTAAGTCTTTCCATCGAGACAGTGGGCGGCGTCGCAACACGGCTGGTAGAGCGCAACACAACCGTGCCGACCCGCTATTCGCGCGTGTTCTCGACCGCGGCCGCTTATCAGCGCGATGTAGAGATCAACGTCCTGCAGGGTGAGCGCACGATGGCGCGGGACAACAAATCCATCGGCAAATTCCGCTTGAAGGGTATCCGCCGCGCACCGGCCGGTGTTCCGCAGATTGAAGTGACCTTCGATATTGACGCGAACGGCATTCTGAAAGTCTCCGCGAAAGACCTCGATACACAGAAAGAGCAGTCCATCACCATCACGGCGGACGACCGTATGTCTGATGCCGAGATCCAGCAGGCGATGCGGGACGCGCAGGAATACGCCGGACAGGATGTGCAGCGGCGTGAAGCCATCGAGATCACGAACGAGGCGCAGAGCCTGCTGGCCAAAGCAAATCAGGCTTACAAGGAGCGCAAGAAAGAGCTGGACAAGACCGCATCCAAACAGATCAAGAACGACATCAACGCACTGCAGAAGGCTCTTTCAAAATTCCGCCTGGACAGGATGACCGATCAGGATCTGGAGAACGTAAAGACAGCGAAAGCGGCGCTGGAGCGCTCCAGTGCGCAGTATCTGGGGATGTGACAGGAACTAATGACTCTTAAACGCAATGCCGGAAAGTGGTCGGAGAAAGCAGAAGATTTTCAGCGAAAATAGGTTATGCATGAAAAATATGAAAAGCAGTCACAGGTCATGTGGCTGCTTTTTTCAAAGTATAGATTACATTACTGGAGCCATAAGGAATCCACCGGCAGGGCCGGTTCCCCTTATGGCATATTATGGCATACTAAGCCATTACCGCTGTGATCAGCGCCATCTTGTACACCTCGTCTGCGTTGCAGCCGCGGGACAGATCGTTGATCGGTGCGTTCAGACCCTGAAGGATCGGGCCGTATGCGTCGAAGCCGCCCAGTCTCTGCGCAATCTTGTAGCCGATGTTGCCTGACTGGATCTCCGGGAAGATGAACGTATTCGCCTGACCGGCTACCGGAGAGCCCGGGAACTTCAGCTGGCCAACCTCAGGAGAAACGGCTGCGTCAAACTGTATCTCACCGTCTACCTTCATATCCGGATACGCTGCTTTGATCTTCGCTGTCGCGTTCGCTACCTTTGTCACATCATCACCCTTGCCGGAGCCCTTCGTCGAGAAGCTCAGCATCGCTACCTTCGGGTCGATTCCGAAATAGGAAGCGGTCTTGGCCGTCTCTACAGCGGTCTCTACCAGCGCATCCTCATCCGGCGCAATCTGGATCGCGCAGTCGCCCATCGCGATGCGCTCTTCCTTGCCGTCCTTTTCACGGATCAGGATAAAGCTGGAGCTGACGCTCTTGTTGCCAGGTTTGGTCTTGATCAGCTGCAGTGCCGGACGTACTGTATCCGCGGTCGAATAGGTAGCGCCGCCAAGAAGTGCGTCCGCCACGCCCATCTTCACCAGCATGGTGCCGAAATAGTTGCCCTTCTTCAGGCTCTCGCGGCACTGCTCCTCGGTCATCTTGCCCTTGCGCAGCTCGACCATCTTCGCTACCATTTCTTCCATGCCTTCATAAGTCAGGGGATCAAGGATCGTGACTCCGTCGATGCAGAAGCCGCCTTTTTCAGCCGCTGCCTTTACCTCATCGACATTGCCGACCAGTACCGGCTGCAGGAAATCGCCGCCCTTTACCAGACGGTCCGTTGCGGACAGAATACGCGCGTCCGTGCCCTCGGTAAATACGATCTTCTTCGGGCTCTTTTTCAGTGTCTCGGTAAGTGTCTCAAACAAATCCATAGGTTTCGCCTCCGTAGGTATTTAGTATATGTATTTCGGCAAACGGCAAATCCGGGCGTCCCGCCGCGGCAGGACGAGCGTACCGGCCTTTTTGCCTCCTGCTACCAATTTACCACTAAGTTTTTTCTATTTCAACAAGTATTTGTATTTTTTCACTGCAAAGAGTTTATGCCGGTCTCCATAGATGGATATCCTGAAGAAAAGCCCGAAAATATTTTCAAAGCCGGGGTTCTGTGCTACAATGATAAATATTATTAATTTAGACAGACACTTGAGTCATACCCGGTCGAGGGTGCAGGAAAGTGTTCGAGAAATCGTGGCTTTTAAGGCAGGGGGATATTCATGAGCCCAATCTATAATTCAGGACAGTATAAAATATCCGGCATTTGACAAATACGAATGCAAAGGTGAGCATATACGGGATTCGAAGCTCCGCATATCACTGGCATTATGATTATGAGCTGGTCGTGGTGCTAAGAGGAAGAATTGAGGCACAGTATGGTCTGTATGATCCGGAGCCTCTTACAGATTAGAGGATGGACAGTGGAAATACTGATTTTTTGAATTTATGCGTTGCGTATTTATCCGGCATATGCTAGGATAGATACACAACGCATATTTTGTTTTAGCATACAGGGAACGCCGCCGTCAGCAGGTTTCGTAGCTGATTTTATGGAGGAAACGACATGGAATTAAAAAATAGTATCAGGGAGTTGCGGGAAAGTACAGGTATGAACCGAAAGGAATTTTGCGAATGTTTTCAAATACCTTATAGAACAGTCACAGACTGGGAATTGGGCAACAGACACGCACCAGAGTACGTGATCCGGCTGCTGGCCTATTACATTCAAACGGAAAACATTCACAAGGAGGCAAGCGGGCAATGAGCCAATCCAATATTATCATGTATACAACGGAAGATGGTTTGACTAGGATAGAGGCTACTTTTGATGAGGATACGGTATGGCTTTCTATTGACCAGATGGCGGAATTGTTTCAGCGCGATAAATCAACCATATCCCGGCATATAAAAAATATTTTTAGTGAGGGTGAGCTTTTCAAACCGGCAGTTGTTGCAAAATTTGCAACAACTGCAACTGATGGTAAAACCTATCAAGTTGAGTATTATAATCTCGATGTTATAATTTCTGTCGGTTATCGGGTGAAATCCCTGCGAGGGACACAATTCCGCATATGGGCGAGTGGTATCCTGAAAGAGTATATGAAAAAAGGATTTGCGCTGGACGATGATCGCTTGAAGCGATTGGGCGGGGGCAATTACTTTGATGAGTTGCTGGCCCGCATACGTGACATTCGTTCTTCTGAAAAGGTTTTTTGGCGCAAGGTTCTGGAGATTTATGCTACCAGCATTGATTATGACCCAAAGGCAGAGTCTTCTATCTTATTCTTTAAGCAGGTGCAGAACAAAATGCATTGGGCAGCGCATAAGCACACGGCGGCAGAAATTGTGTATGAACGAGCGGATGCAGATAAGGAAAATATGGGGCTGACCTCCTGGTCAGGGAAGCAGATTAGACGTGAAGATACTGAGATCGCCAAGAACTATCTGACACAGTCGGAACTGGATGCGTTGAATAAAATCGTGACGGTGTATCTGGATATTGCAGAAGTTCGTGCTTTGGAGCATGAACCCATGTATATGAAAGACTGGCTGGAAACGATTGATGATTATCTGAAAATGACACGGAGGGATATATTATCTACAAAGGGACTTGTCACTCATCAGCAGGCAATCCAGAGAGCCCATGAGGAATATGCAAAGTATCAGAAGAAGCAGGATGAGCAGCTGTCCCTTGTCGAACAGCATTTTATAGAGAGTATAAAAGAATTGGAGACACTGGAATAATTGAAACATGACATGACGTGTTTTTTGACTGTGGGAAGGGATGGATTGAAAAAGGATTACTTAAATGAAGATAGACAGATTGATTGGAATTTAATCGATATTGCTGCAGAAAGCAATCAAAAACCAGCCATTTGGTGATAATTGATTGCTTTTTTTATTACCACATGCTTTGTGACGGCCGAACCCCGTTTTCAGAGTGCTTTTGAGTCCTGGATATGGTGTAGAAATAAAGAAACTGGTTTCGTAAAAACAAAAATTGCAGAACATTTGAACGACATATTTTTCGATCAAACCTCGAAAAATGATAGAAATATTGCACAAAATAGTAGAAATAATCTTGACATATTTGACAAAATGACAAGGAAAACAGTTCCCCAAATCGACCTTGACAGTGGATGGGCTCCTGATTATTATGAAAACAAAGTAACCGCGAAGGCACTGAACGGTTATAAAATAAAAATATTACGAGGAGGTACGAAATGAAAAAGATTACTGCAGTTTTAACGGCCTTGTTGTTTGGAGTTTCTGCTATGTCTGCAACCGTACTTGCAGAAGAAACGGAAGAATTAACTGAGGCGGCAGAAACGGTCGAAGAAACGGAATCAGCAGAGATGGTTTCTGTTGTTGTACAGGTTCCGGATGACTGGGCATCCCCTTGTGTATGGGCCTGGGCGGATGATGGAACAAATGCATTTGAGTCATGGCCAGGGGAAGAAATGGAATTGCTGGAGGAAGGCTGGTATTACACGTATGTACCGGATTATGTTCAGAACATTATCATCAGCGCTAATAATGATACAGATACGCCTGTACAGACAGAAGGTCTCGTTGTTGAAGCTGGTACGGCAGTCTGGATCAGTGTAGCGGAAGATGCTTCCGCGGAAGCTTTCTATGAGGTACAGAATTCCGCTGAAATCCCAGAGTACGTGGAGACATTTATTGTTCATGCATATGTTCCACTTTCATGGGAAACGGTAAATATGTGGGCGTGGTCGGCTCCGGACGGCACAAATGCTTTTGAAGCGTGGCCAGGCGAGAGCATGGAAGAAGGCGAAGACGGCTGGTTTACAGCAAAGGCACCAACCTGGGTTAATTCTTTGATTATTAACGGCAATGAAGGTTCTGTTCAGACGGAAGATATTACAATTGAGGGACAGGAACTGTGGATTACGGTTTATAAGGATCTGACATACGAATTAGCCTATGAAGATCCGGAGAAGGATGTAGAAAATATTACGGTTTATGCTCAGGTTCCGGAAGATTGGGAATCACCATGCTGTTGGGCCTGGTCTGCACCGGATGGAACGAACGCTTTTACATCCTGGCCAGGAGAAGCGATGACGGAAGAAGATGGCTGGTATGCAATTGAAGTCCCCGGATGGATTAATTCTGTAATTATTAATGGAAATGAGGGCGCTGTCCAAACGTCAGATTTGTCTGTTGACACGGGTGTGGATGTTTGGGTCATTGTAACGGATGCAGAAAATGCGGAAGTTTATTATGAGGAACCGGTAGTTGAATAATAAAAGTAACGAACTGAAAAGTTTTTAGCGACGTGTGCGGTGGATTGGGATTCACCGCACACGAGAATTTACGAAACATGTGCCGCTTTTACGCAGCCCTTTCTGGAAGCGATGCGGTAAGTCGGAAAAAGGG
>JAJQHQ010000081.1 GCA_021199655.1 Lachnospiraceae bacterium
TACCCAAAAAGAATTTTTTGCTAATTTATGCTTGACTTTTCATAGCTGGTCTCCTGTCATATCTCACATTCATTCTCGGGCGATAGCTGTTCCGTATGTATGTTCCGTTACACAGATCACTCTGAAATATTAATAAATTTCACAGGTCTCTTAAGTTTCATTAGTTCCGCAGCGGTTTCGAACTGCTGCCGTATTTTTTCCGCTTTTTACCTATTTTATGATCTGGTTTCGAATAAAATGCGTTTTTATTCTAAAAATTCTTTTAACAATCTCTGAACTTTTTCTGTAACTGTGAAGGTACTGAACAGTACCCTTTTTCTTTGCGGTGGAAGTTTATCAAAAAAGCTGATGTTTTTCCATCTGCAATATGATGATTTTTACGTTCAATTTCGAAATATATTTGCGCAAAATTCATCCGGCCGTTTTCAGGACGCTTTTTATTCGGCCAAATAATAACAAAATCTGTGCGCCCTCACGAATCAGTTTTTATTTATTGGGGTGAAATTTCGTATAAAATGAAAGACAGCCTCAGGGGTGGTCTGCCCTGAAGCTGTCTTCGAATTCCCATTTACAGGAAACGACTTTTGTCGTTCACAATAGTTCTTCATCACTCACACCTGGCTCTTCGTCCGTTCCCACACTTTCTAAAGCGGTGTCTCCCTTCCAAAAGCAATCGCAATGCCTTCTCCTTCATTCGTGCTCTCCTTTCATCCTGCAGTCACAGAAAGGCTTTTCTTATTATTTCCAATAAGAAAATGCTGCGCTATTTGTGATAATAGCACAGCATCCATTTTTTTGCCTTGACATAAATCAAGTTTTTATAATTTTTCATTTCGCCCTTATGCCCCGGCTGAGACTTTCCGAAGACATATTCAAAAATGACGCGATATCTTTTTTGCTGACCAGCTTTTCCAGGCCGGGATAATACCGGACGAACCACTCATACCGCTGCCGCACGGTACAGGAAGCAAGCACACGATCCCGCTCCACAACTTCTTTGAGCGAGCCGGAAAGTATATTCTCATAAACCTGAGCCGCTTCACGATTATTTTCAATCAGATGCTTCAGCACTCTGACAGGTATGTACAGAAGCGATGCGTCGCACACCACAGCTATCGTTCCAATGGAGGAAATATCTCCGTCCAGGCTGTAGATAGACGTAACCGGAGCTCCCGGCTGATATACAAGACAGATAATTTTTTCTTTTCCTTCCGTGTCCAGACAATAGCTTTTGACAACGCCTGACATCAGGAGAGGGATTTCTGTAAGAGGTTCATTTTCCCGGATTACGATATCATTTTTCTTTAATGACCGGACACTGGAATACCGGGTCAGTTCTCCCAGAAGCCACGAGTCCTTTATTCCGATAATGTCCCGCCAGAATGCTGTAATGTCCATTTTCTGTTCTCCCGGAAATAAGATTATTGGTAACTATTCAGGCTGTGAAGGCACTGAACAGATACGATTATTGAATCACAAACGTCAATTCCGCCTCGGTGCAGACCTTGCTCTCCACCCGATACTCAATACCGCCGTTGGCTTCCGGATCCTGCTTCACACTGCGCTCTACATAGGCGGTCGCTTTGCCGACGCCGACCGGTCCTTTGACCTTGACGACTTCCATCTCCAGACGCAGGACATCGCCCGGCACGACCTTCTGGCGGAAACGTGCTTTATTGATGCCGCCAAAGAGCACCAGCTTCCCTTTGTATTTGTCCAGCGACAGGATCGCCACCGCGCCCGCCTGCGCAAGTGCCTCGCAGATCAGCACGCCCGGCATGACCGGCTCCTGCGGAAAATGCCCGGCGAAAAACGGCTCATTGTAAGTCACAGACTTATGTCCGACCACACGAACACCCGGTTCCAGTTCATCAATCCGGTCCACGAGCAGAAACGGGGAGCGGTGGGGTAAAATTTCCATGATCTGTTTTGTATCCAACATAATTTTCTCCTTATCTTGCAACAGTTCATAACAGCATCCGGCAATCGCCGGAAAAATTCCTTACGCAGCGACCGAAGCGGCAGCGCAGACCTGCGGGCAGCAAAGCCACTAACTTCCTTTCGCGGCGGCCGTGCGCATAATAAAAGCTCAAACGCGCAGCCCGACCCTCTCTGTCAGGCTGCGCGTTAAAAAACATCTTCAATCTGCATACTTTTTAAACAGCAGTGTCGCATTGTGACCGCCAAATCCCAGAGAATTACTGATGCAGGCCGTCACTTCACGACTGACGCCCTCCGGCGTGTAGTTGAGATCCATCTCTTCTTCCGCTTCGGTAAAGCCTGCGGTCGCGTGGATATAATTCTCCGTGAGCGTTTTGACGCAGGCCACAGCCTCCAAACCGCCCGCCGCCCCGAGGCAATGGCCGATCATGGATTTGGTAGAGCTGATATTCAGCTGGTATGCCGCCTCGCCGAACGCGGTCTTGATCGCGCGGGTCTCACAAAGATCATTGAGATGTGTCGCGGTACCATGCGCATTGACATACTGAATCTCTTCCGGAGCCAGCTGTGCTTCGTCCATCGCCAACTTCATCGCGCGGGCAGCACCCTCACCGGTCTCCACCGGGGAGGTGATATGGTATGCATCACTTGTCGCGCCGTATCCGGCCACCTCCGCATAGATCTTTGCCCCGCGCGCGAGTGCATGAGAAAGCTCTTCCAGCACCAGCACACCCGCGCCCTCGCCCATGACGAAGCCGCTTCTGTTCTTATCAAACGGCAGAGACGCCCGCAGCGGATCAGTCTCCTTACTCAGCGCGGTCAGAGCGGAAAATCCCGCAACGCCCGATGGGCAGATCGCCGCCTCCGTACCACCGGCCAACATCACATCCGCATCGCCGACCTGAATGGAACGGTATGCCTCACCAATGGAATGCGTGCCGGTCGCGCAGGCTGTCACGACGTTAATATTTTTCCCCTTCAGTCCAAAATGGATCCCGACATTCCCGGCGGCCATATTGGAAATAAGCAGCGGGACAAACAGAGTTTCTACCCTGCCGGGACCTTTCTCTGTCAGTCTTGTGTGTGACCGTTCAAAGGCCTGAAGGCTCCCGACCCCGCTGCCGATGGAAACACCCATCCTCCAGCTTTCCTCTTCGGTCAGATCCTCAATGCCCGCGTCGGCAAGCGCCTCCGCGGTCGCGGCTACCGCAAACTGGCAGAATCGCTCCATCCGTCTTGCCTCTTTTGCGTCCATGGTAAGACGCGGGTCGAAATCCTTTACTTCGGCCGCCAGCGTCGCCTTGTACCCTTCTGTGTCAAAGAGTGTGATCGGTGCGATCCCTATCTTTTTATTTTTCAGGCCTTCCCAGTAAGCATCCGCCGAATTGCCGATCGGGGAGATCACGCCCATGCCTGTCACTACGACTCGTCTCATGTAAAATCCTTTCTGCTGTGTTTGTGCCCTTGTAATTCTTATGATTCTTTACATTATGATAATACTACGGATTTCTCCGTGCTGACGCACTCCCGAAATTCTAAAAACATTCGGAATCCGCTCGATTTGAGCAGCATTTTATGCTGCGATGCTTCCCGAACTACTAAGGTTCGGGAAGATTCCATAATTCCTTTAGCCAAATCGGCTACTTCCTCATGTTTTTGCGGTCCCAAAGATCATGAATAGGAACGCAAGCGCTCCATTCCTGATCTTTTGTCCCTTGTATTATCATATCCCCATGCCGCCGTCCACGGAAATCACCTGACCGGTGATATAAGCCGCTTTATCTGACGCCAGGAATGCCACTGTCTCCGCGATGTCCTGCGGCTGCCCGATTCTGCCAAGCGGAATCTGTGATCTGATTGCATCCTTCTGCGCATCATTCAGCGCCGCTGTCATATCGGTATCAATATACCCGGGAGCCACCGCATTGACCGTAATACCACGGCTTGCCAGTTCTTTCGCAAGACTTTTTGTCATGCCGACTACGCCGGCTTTCGCTGCGCTGTAATTGAGCTGCCCGGCATTGCCGTGAAGCCCCACGATCGAAGAGAGACTGATGATCCTGCCATAACGCTTGCGAAGCATCTGCTTAGCCGCCAGCTTCATACAGAAAAATGTTCCTTTCAGATTCGTATTAATAACTTTATCAAAATCCTCTTCGCTCATGCGGAGCGCCAGATTGTCGCGGGTGATTCCTGCGTTATTAACCAGAATATCCGGTGTGCCGAGCTGTTCAGTCACCTCTTTGAACATCCGCTCACAGTCCGCCTGCACCGACACATCCGCCTGCACGAGGATCGCGCGTCTTCCAAGTGCGCGGATCTCTTCCGCTGTCTCAAGCGCTTTTGCCTCAGAGCCGCAGTAATTCACCGCTATATCCGCGCCATATCCGGCGAGCGTCAGCGCGACCGCGCGTCCGATTCCTCTGCCCGCGCCCGTGACGAGCGCGATTTTATTTTCCAGCATACTTCATATACCTTTCTGATATGTGCCCGCACTTTTTTTACATGATCGACCGGCACTTTCATTCTTACGCTTATTTTCCTGAACAATTCCAACAGCCGGATTCTCATATCTCCCGGAAGGAAACAGATTACAGCGTCTCCCGCAGCACCTGCAGATCCTCCGGTGTCTCCACATGCAGTGCCCGCACGCCGCGGTTGATCTTCCTCATGAAATTCGTAAGCGTCGTGCCCGGACCAATCTCAATAAACGTATCGGCTCCCGCCTCAATCATGTGCTCCACGCCCTGCTGCCAGCGCACAGAAGAACACACCTGTCGGCCGAGCAGCGTACGGATTTCTTCCGGATCACTGACAAATTCTCCGGTCACATTGGACACAACCAAAAGCCCCGGTGCCTGAATCTTCTGATCCGCAAGCAATACGGCAAGCTTTTCACCGGCACCGCGGAGCATCGGAGAATGGAACGGTCCGCTTACCACCAGCGGAACAGCCCGCGATGCACCCGCTTCCAGCAGCTTTGCGGCGGCGCGGTCTACCGCGTCCTTTTCGCCGGAGATCACCTGCTGTCCCGGGCAATTGTAATTCGCCACGCTGACCTGTCCTTCGGTCGCTGCACAAATCTCTTCAATCGGAATCGGCTTCCGGCTCAGGATTGCGGTCATCGCGCCGCCGGTCGGCACAGCTTCTTCCATATAGATACCACGCTGGCAGACGATCCTAACCGCATCCGAGACGGAAAACGATCCGGCTGCCGTGAGCGCACAGTATTCGCCAAGGCTTAGACCGGCAGCCATGTCCGCCCGAATTCCTGCCTCGCGCACCGCCGCCAGGATCGCGAGCGATGCGGTAAGCAGCGTCGGCTGCGTATAGCGGGTCTGATTGATCTTTGTGTTCGGCACTGCCGCGCCGCTTTCATCGGGCAGCGTCTCTGAAAAGCAGATCTCCTCCAGTGAATATCCTGCCGCATTCGAGGCTGTCTCAAACACCTCGCGGCTGGCGGCACATGAATCATAAAACTCCCGGGCCATGCCGACGCGCTGCGCCCCCTGTCCCGGGAAAACAAAAGCTATTTTTCCCATGTAAATCTCTCCTAACGGCCAAGGAGCGCTTCCGCCTGCGCCATGATCTCATCGATCATCTCCTTGCAGGTCTGCTCTTTTTTCACCATGCCCGCAATCTGCCCAGACATCATGGAACCGCCGGTCGTATCGCCCTCCTGCACTGCCTTGCGCAGGGAACCGACAGTCAGTGTCTCCAGCTCATCAAACGTGCAGCCCTCTTTTTCCATCTCCAGATATTTGCGCGTCATCTGATTGCGGATCTGACGGGCCGGATGCCCTACCGAACGCCCGGTCACGACCGTATCGATGTCCTTCGCCTTGAGCACCTGCTTCTTATAGTTCGGATGAATCACGCATTCCTCCGCCACCAGAAAACGGGTCCCCATCTGCACGCCTTCCGCGCCGAGCATCATCGCCGCTGCCAGGCCTCTGCCGTCGCCGATGCCGCCGGCCGCTATGACCGGAATCGTGACACCGTCCACTACCTGCGGCACCAGCGTCATCGTCGTGCTCTCGCCGATGTGTCCGCCTGACTCACAGCCTTCCGCGATGACCGCATCAGCGCCGGCACGCTGCATCATCTTCGCAAGCGCCACCGAAGCGACTACCGGAATGACCTTGATCCCGGCGCCCTTCCACATCTCCATATAGGTACCCGGATTGCCCGCGCCGGTCGTTACCACCGCAACCTTCTCCTCCGCGACCACCTGCGCAACCTCTGCTGCAAAGGGGCTCAGCAGCATGACGTTTACGCCAAACGGCTTGTCGGTCTTTTCCTTTGCCCTGCGGATCTGCGCACGCACAACATCCGCCGGAGCGTTACCCGCTCCGATGATACCGAGTCCGCCCGCATTCGATACAGCGGAAGCAAGGGAATCCTCAGCCACCCAGGCCATGCCGCCCTGAAGGATCGGTACCTGAATTCCCAGTAATTCTGTAATTGCTGTCTTCATTAATCTTCAATCCCCTTTGTCTTCAGGTAGTCCGCTACGGACTGAATCGTTGTCATCTGCTCCAGATCCTCACTCGGAATCTCGATGTCATACTCCTCTTCCAGTGCCATTACAAGCTCGAACAGATCCAGAGAATCCGCTCCCAGATCATCTTTAAAACTGGTCGCCGCGCTCAGTTCTTCCTTCTCTACATTGAGCTGCTCCGCGATGATGTCAAATAATTTCTCCAGCATAATTCTTATTCTCCTTTAAATGAAATATGATTGTGGCGCAGCCGCGCCCGTACCCTGACGGGTTCTCGAATTTATTATAAGCAGTTTCCCCGCTTTGTCAACAATGGAAAACCGCAAACGGTTGAAATCTCTCTTTTCAAATCGGACACGATGCGTTAAAATGTTAAACAGTTCTGAACAGCATCAAAATGAAAAAACAGGTCGTGCGGATTTATCCGCTAAGAGCTGTATTTTCATTTTGGGATGGGCGGAACGCCCATCAGCCGCAGACATATGACGCGTAAGCGGCATATAGCCTGCAAGGGCGGTCTGCGGTCTGCTGTTCCAAACAGCACTGATCGAAATAAAATGGAGATTTCTCTTTTATGAATGAAAAAGCACTGAAAGTACTGGAGTATCATAAGATCATTCAGAGGCTGGCCGGATTCGCCGGATCACAGCCGGGAAAGGAACGCTGTCTCGCGCTCATCCCCTCCGATGACCTGTCAGAGATCCTGCGGATGCAGCAGGAGACGACGGATGCGGTCAGCCGTATCCTGCGCAAGGGGCGTGTATCCTTTTCCGGTCTCAGTGACATCCGCGGTTCCTTGAGAAGACTGGAGATCGGCAGTTCTTTAAATATAGAAGAACTTCTGCGCGTCTGCACAGTAATGGAAACAGCCGCGCGTGTGAAAAACTGGGCCAAAGAAGCGGCGGATGGCCGAAGAAGCGACATTCCTGTGCCGTCGTGCCGCAGCACCGCATCCGGATACAATAGCAGACAGGCCAGCGCCGGCGAAAAAAGCGCAGTTCAATCCGGCGCGGCTGAAAATGAAGCCAGGAAATCCGGCGGCAGTGAGAGTGAGGATTCTCTCTCTCAGATGTTCTCGGATCTGCAGCCGCTCACTTCTGTCTCCGCTGAGATCCGCCGCTGCATCCTTTCTGAGGATGAGATCAGCGACGACGCGAGCTCCGGACTGCGGCAGGTGCGCCGGCAGATGAAGCAGGTAAACGAACGCATCCGTACGCAGCTCACCTCTTTCCTGAACGGCTCATCCCGCACGTATCTGCAGGATGCCGTTATCACGCAGCGGAACGGGCGGAGCTGCATCCCCGTGAAAGCAGAATACCGCAGCCAGGTACCAGGCATGATCCACGATCAGTCCTCCAGCGGTTCCACCCTTTTCGTGGAGCCAATGTCAGTCGTGAAGCTGAACAACGACCTGCGCGAGCTGGAAGCCCGCGAGGAACAGGAAATTGAAAAGGTGCTTGCAGCTTTGAGCGCCGAGGTAAGCGCACACACGGAGGCATTAAATTACAATGTCCTGCTTCTGACCGAGCTGGATTTTATCTTCGCGCGCGCTCAGCTCTCTCTTTCTTATAAGGGTACGGAGCCGGTTTTCAATACGGAAGGACGCATCCATATCAAAAAAGGCCGTCATCCCCTGCTTGACCCGAAAAAAGTCGTGCCGGTGGATATCCGCCTGGGTGATGATTTTACTTTACTGGTCATCTCCGGTCCGAATACCGGCGGTAAGACGGTCTCTCTGAAAACGGTGGGCCTGTTCACACTGCTTGGCCAGGCGGGACTTCATATTCCGGCACTTGACCACTCGGAACTGTCTGTCTTTTCCGAGGTATACGCCGACATCGGCGACGAACAGAGCATTGAGCAGAACCTGAGCACATTCTCCTCGCATATGACCAATATTGTATCTTTTTTGAAAGCGATGGACGAAGAAGATTATTATGCCGGCGAACGTTCTCTGGTTCTTTTTGACGAGCTCGGCGCAGGCACTGACCCGACCGAAGGCGCCGCACTGGCGATCGCGATCCTTTCCAACCTGCACGATCGCGGAGTTCGCACGATCGCGACGACACATTACAGTGAATTGAAAATTTATGCTCTCTCGACTCCCGGCGTGGAAAATGGCTGCTGTGAATTTGATGTTGAGACGCTGCGGCCGACCTACCGGCTCCTGATCGGCGTCCCCGGCAAAAGCAACGCCTTCGCGATCTCTGAAAAGCTCGGCCTTCCGGACTATATTATCAGCGACGCTAAAGAACACCTCACGCAGCAGCAGGAGGATTTCGAAGATGTGATCGCCAATCTGGAAAAAAGCCGTTCGACCATCGAACGGGAAGAGGCAGAGATCATCCGCTGCAAGCAGGAAATCGAGAGTCTGAAACAAAACCTTTCCCGCAAGGAGGAACGTCTGGACGAGAGCCGGGACGCAATTTTGCAGAAAGCGCGCGAGGAAGCGCGCGACATCCTGCGCGACGCGAAAGAGTATGCGGATGAGACCATCCGCAAATTCAATAAGCTCGGCAAAGAGTCCGGCTCCTTAAACAAGATGGAACAGGAGCGCTCGAAGCTGCGCGGAAAAATATCCGACAACGACTCTCATCTTGGCGTCCGTCCCGATCGGAAACCCAAAAAGGAGCTTTCCGGAAAGGATCTGCGGATTGGCGACAGCGTAAAGGTCTTAAGTCTCAACCTTACCGGCACCGTCAGCACACTGCCGGACGCAAAGGGGAACCTGTTTGTCCAGATGGGCATTCTTCGCTCCCAGGTGAACATAAAAGATCTGGAGAAGCTCGACGACGAGCCGCTGACCTCATTTTCCGGGCGAAATGGTTCAGGCAGCCCGATGAAAAGCGGGGGAAGTAATCGCTCCGGCCAGCGCGGAGGCGGCAGCCGTTCTGGCGGGCACAGTACATCCGGCAGCGGAAACAGCAGCTCAGGCTTCCGCAACACCAAGAGCTATGATATCCGCTCTGAGATCAACCTGATCGGAAAAACCTCCGACGAGGCCATCACGGAGCTGGACAAATATATGGATGACGCGGTACTCGCCCATCTCTCCCCGGTGCGGATCGTGCACGGTAAGGGAAGCGGTGTTCTCCGCAAAGCCGTCCATCAGTATCTGCGCCGTCAGAGCTATGTTGCCTCCTTCCGCTTAGGAGAATTCGGCGAGGGCGATGCGGGCGTAACGATCGTGGAATTAAAATAGAAGGTGATTGATTGAATAATATGACAGAGCAACAGCCAAAAATCCTGATTGCGGACCGCGACGACGCTTCCTCGCAGCTGACCGCGTTCTACCTGACGCAGGCTTTATATGACAGCCGGATCGTAGCGGAGGCGGACCGGATTCTGCCGGAATGTCTCACGGAGGCTCCCGACCTCGTTCTTCTTGATCCAGTTTTCCCTGACAGAAAACATTTTCAGATTCTTCAGGATCTGCGCCTTGCCACAGAAGTTCCTGTCATACTGCTCTCCTCCGCTTATGATATAGGAGACCGTGTCCAGGGACTGGATCTGGGCGCTGACGACTATATGGCAAAACCCTACGACGCGCGCGAACTTCTCGCCCGCATCCGGGCAGTCCTGCGCCGTTACCATCCCGCCGAAGAGAAGCAGCCGGCGGATATCGAATTCGGGGAATACGTCAAATACCCGGATCTGATCATCAGTCTCACCAATTATTCCGTTCTCTATCAGGGGGAAAACGTAGATCTTCCGCCAAAAGAGCTGGAGCTGCTCTATTTTCTGGCTTCCTCGCCCAATCAGGTGTTTTCAAGAGAACAGCTGCTCGACCGGCTCTGGGGCTTCGACTACGTGGGCGATACCCGCACCGTGGATGTCCATATCAAACGTCTCCGGGAAAAATTCAAGGCAAACAAATACTGGGCGATCAAGACTGTCTGGGGCGTGGGCTACAAGTTCGAGGTAAAGGCAAAGGAGTCCGCTTAAAGCCTTACGAAAAACAGTGAAAAGAAATAAGAAAGCTTTCATTTTTTTGTGATCCGACCATGTTAAAATACCGTTACAGGTAAACGGCGGCGGATACGTATTCTTCTCGCCGCTGCAAACGCAGATCGGATCTGTAGCTGTGAAGGTACTGCGCAGTTATCCGGATTTTAGAGAGAAAGGAAGGAACCACTATGAAAAAGAATCTTTTTACACGTACCCTGCTGACGCTTCTTTGTCTTTGCCTGACAGCCGCTTTTTCTCTGACGGCGCTGGCGGATACCTCACGTTGGGAAGCCACTACCTCCCGCGATGAGAACAACAACATCTGCATCGACTTTCCGGAAATACAGGTCGTACTGCCCTCGGACTGGGGCGGCAAAGTACAGATGAACATTTCCACCGATTACGTCAGCTTCTACCACATCGCCTCACGCAGCGCGCTGACGGAAGAGCTTGGATTTGACAACGGCGGACACCTGTTTACCATCTGCTTTACGACAGAAGAGGATTACGTCGATCTGCCCAGCTACATGGTGATCGGAAAGACTACCGAGGGCACCTATTATGCTGAGTTCCCTACGGATGTGCAGGCTTACACAGAAGACACCGATATTTATAACGAGTATTTCTCTCTCGCCGACGACATCGACTGGGTCAAGGCCAATATCACACTGACCATTGACACCATTCTCACAGTTGACACAGAGTATATCTTTACTGACAGCGCGACCACGTACCTGACGGAGGACGACCTCGCGGGTCTGACCGCCGATGAGGTGCAGATGGCGATCAATGAGATCTATGCGCGCCACCACCGCAAATTCGTCAAGGAAGACGTACAGGCTTACTTTGACGCAAAGTCCTGGTACAGCGGCACCATTGAGGCAGAGGATTTTGACATCAACGTGATGAACGTCTACGAATCCGCCAATATCAACCTCATGGTCGAATATCTCGACACACACGATTTTGACAGCGACACAGCCGATTCGACTGACAGTGAATATATTCTCGAGCAGAGCTCGACCGCATACCTTACGACAGGCGACCTCGCGGGTCTCACCGCCGACGAACTCCAGATGGCCATCAACGAGATCTATGCGCGCCACGGCCGCAAGTTCAACAAGGACAGTGTTCAGGAATACTTTAATTCCAAGTCCTGGTATGTCGGCACAGTCGAGCCGGAGAATTTTGACACCAACGTGCTGAATGTCTACGAGACAGCCAATATCTCGCTGCTGCTGGAAGTGAAAGAGACGCTGTCGTAAACCATAAAAAGCCCCTGTCCGTTACCGGCCTGGCTAAAATATGAATATTCCGGCGGGAATTATAGCCGTCAGCAACATTTTCATTCATTTTTATAGCTGTCCGCAAGTGTATTTTTCTACCTGAAAGCTATATTTTATAGCTAAAAAGTAAGGAGTGTGTAACTATTCAGGACAGTACCCCGCACTTGCTGTGAAGGTACTGAACAGTTACCGGAGAATACTTATGGACTTAATGGAAATCGGCAGTCGGATTAAGCAGGCTCGAAGAAGTGAAAAACTGACACAGGAACAGTTGGCTGAGATGGTAAATGTATCACCACATTACATTTACGAAATAGAGCAGGGCAGAAAAACCATGTCATTAGAGACGCTCGAACGGATTTCTTCAGAACTTCATTTATCACTGGATTACCTGTTCTGGGGAACTGTTGCTCCCGGCACTGATAAAGATGCGGAATCTGCATCGGCGCAATTAGACCGGAAGGTCGGTCGGCTTTCTGATTCTGAAAAAACGGTTGTATCTGATATTCTGACCGAATTTGCCATTTATCTGAAAAAATAATGCCTGTTCGCAGCTGCGGCGCGGGATACCGGATGCATTTAAGCATCCAGCACTTCCCGCGCCGCGGTCATTCGTTCTTCAAACTGTGCGTAAAAATTTTGCTGCGGATCATATGGCTTTAAAAAGAAGAGCTTCAATATATACAGATTGATGTTCTTAATCTCTTCCTCATCTGTCGTGCTTTTTACAAGGGTTTCCGCCCGTTCCAGAAAATTGTGCCACTGCAGGATATAGGCTTCGTATCCGGTCAGCTCCGGCTGATCGAGCCATTTCTCTATACGCACCTTTGTCTTGTTCGGCGCGGGACACTCCTGCGTCTGCACAAAATAAGAAAAAGAAACCGCTTCGCCCGTTTCGTTATAATTTGCCACGCTGGGCGTATGAGGCTTTCGCATGCACTGCGTTCCGGACGAATCATCCGGATGTTGAGCTGTGCGGCATGATATCTCGCCCTTTTTTATATAATACCGTCCAAGCGGAAACAGACGGCAGACGCCCGGCCGGTAAGGGTGGATACTGCAGCGGCCCTCGGAATTCAAAAAACCGCAGGCTTTTTCTCTTCCACTCATACGCAGATTCGGTAAAATAATGCCGTCCACAACATTCAATTCCAGCTTGTCAGCAAACAAAGCTTCAGCGGACAGCCCGGTTCCCTGGATAAGACGGTGCACATCAAACGGGTCCAGTATCGCGGAGGTACCCATCCCATGGCAGCAGGCGGAGCACCCGCGGCATCCGCCGCAGCCGATCCGCACCATATCATGGCGGCTGTAAAGCCGGCCATCCGATATTTCATCAAGGCTACCCTGTCGTCTCATGAATTCCCCGTTCCTGCATTCCCATGCTGCCGCACTGCTTTCCATTTCCACAAGCGTAACCGTTCAATATCCTTCACAGTTACCCACAAGCCGCATCCCATAGTTCTCTGCAGCGCCCCTCTTACCGCTCATTTATCTGCCATTCGGCGCATACAGGTGCATCACATAATTACTTAGTTAAAATACACCGTATCCTCTTCCGGCTCGCCGGTCAGCTCATAGCTCGTCGCATACAGCACCGGGCCTTCCTCACGGTATTCTTTCTGATATTCATAACGGATCTCAGCAGTCAGCCAGACCCACTGCCGCGGCTTTAGCAGTCCTGCAAAATCCGCCTTGCACAGATACCCGACAAACCGGATATCCTCAGCGCAGCAGGTCATAACATTACGTCCCGGAATGAAGGTGTTCGACGGCAGCCGCCTCGACTTCATGATCTTTGCACGGAAACGAACCTTTTTGCCGTTGTAGCGGTCCTTCGATTCAAACGCGTCCAGATACCAGAGGCCGTAATCCATGTCGCTCACCTGTATCACATCCGCGTTAAAATCAAATGGAGGCACGTCCTTGCCCGGATCGATGGGGTTGCCGTCCGCGTCCTCGAAATAGACCATTGCGCGCGGATTCAGGCCGCGCACGGTACGGCGGAACGACAGCAGATCCATGTCAGTTGTACAGCGGTTGAAAATCGCCATCTCCGTAAACTGGAACAGATTGCTCAAAATGCTTCTCATGTTATTGAGATAAACGGAAAACGTACTTCCATCGATTATGGTGATCACCTGTGCGATCGCCATATCAATCGGGAGCTCGTTCCCATACAGCCACTTGCAGTCCCACATGCCATTCATTTCGATAAAGATCCGCTTCGGGCGATAATGCTTCACACAGTTGCGCAAAAAGTCCACATTGAAATCCTCCTGCTCGTCCACGGTGATCACGGAAATATTCATCCCTGCGAGTGCCTTTTCATCGTACTCAGTCTCGCCTTCCTCGCAGAGGATCAGAAGACCTCTCTGACCGTCAGCAAAATCACCGCCATCCAGCACGTCCTGCAGAAAAGTTGTCTTGCCTGCTTCCAAAAATCCTGTTATCAAATAAATCGGTATCTGCCGCATATCCTGTCACTCTTTTCTTACTATCTCATATCTGTTCCCACAGCTGTCCTGCTCACTCACAACAGCTGCTTCCTGCTTTCCGGCACACAAGCTGATTCTCTGATCAGTCACGCCAGATGAAACAGCTCTTCCAGCTTCGTCTCGTTCAGCTTTGCTCCGATCACGCAGAAACGGCCGGTATAGTCTGCTGCGCCTGTGCGGATCTCATACTCCTCCGGCACGAAATCGAAGTGAATCCAGGTACCGTCCGCTGCCGGAAGCATTCCTTTCGCGCGAAGCACAGTCCCATAGGTTTCCTCATCACTGAGCGCCTTGAGGATTTCTTCCACTTCCTCTTTTGTATACTTGCGCGGAGTCTCTTTCCCCCAGGAAGTAAAGACGTCGTCTGCGTGATGATGGTGATGATGATGCCCTTCATGGTCGTGATGGTGCTCGTGATCGTGGCAGCAGCACTCATCTTCATCATGGTCGTGGTGATGCTCGTGTCCCTCATGATCGTGGTCATGGTGATGCTCGTGCTCCTCATGATCGTGGTCATGATGATGCTCGTGCTCCTCATGATCGTGGTCATGATGATGCTCGTGCTCCTCATGATCGTGGTCATGATCTCCGTGGCAGCAGCACTCATCTTCGTCCTCATCGTGATGATGCTCTCTGGTCTCCTCCAGAAGCATCTGCGCAAGTACATCCGTTTCCTCCATCGCACCGAGAATCTGCTCTCCGGTCAGCTCGTCCCACGGAGTGGTAATGATCGTGGCATTCGGATTCTTCTCACGGATCATCGCGGCCGCTGCCAGCTGTTTTTCCTCAGAGAGCTTCTGTGTGCGGCTTAAGATTACGGTCGCAGCGCTCTCGATCTGATTGTTGTAGAACTCGCCGAAGTTCTTCATATACATTTTAATCTTCGTGGCATCCGCTACAGTTGTCAGAGCGTTCAGCTGGAGCCCTGCTTCTTCTGCGGCATCCTCCACTGCTTTGCGCACATCGGACAGCTTGCCGACGCCGGACGGCTCGATGATGATGCGGTCCGGGGAAAACTGCTCCGCAACTTCTTTCAGCGCCTTCCCAAAGTCTCCTACCAGCGAGCAGCAGATACATCCGGAATTCATTTCTGTGATATTGATGCCCGCATCCTTCAGAAATCCGCCGTCAATGCCGATCTCACCAAACTCATTCTCGATCAGTACGATCTTCTTACCCGCGAACACCTCCGCAATCAGCTTCTTGATCAGCGTCGTCTTGCCCGCGCCGAGAAATCCTGAGATAATGTCAACCTTAATCATGTTCATCCTTCTTTCTTCAAAATGCTGCCGCAATTCTGTGCAGAGCCCGCACCTGCTGTATACGTTGCTCTATACATATGCAGGATCGTTACAAAAAAGCTACATATTATTTGTTGTTCACAATAACAATTCTTTTCATACGACAAAAGGCAGCGGTTCATTCGCGCTGCCCTGTTATACTACACCAAATTATGACGGTTTGCAAGCCCCTCTGACCTCTGTTTTTCCAGGCTTCCCGATCACACATCCGAAACGTGTTCTGGCGCAGCCTGACAGCAAGTGTCAGGCTCGCCGTGAATAGTAACCCAAATACGTTACAAATCAAAAAATACATAGCCTCAGGCATCTACCGTCCAAACTTCCCGAGGAATTCCCGGATACGGACATGGTCAGCCTCAAACACCTCATCCGGCCTGCCTTCGAGAGCCACCACGCCCTTGTCCATAAAAAGCACACGGTCGGAGATATCACGGGCAAAAGACATCTCATGAGTGACGATCACCATCGTCATCTTCAGGTCTGCCAGCGATTTGATGACTTTCAATACTTCCCCGGTCAGCTCCGGGTCAAGTGCGGAGGTCGGTTCGTCAAAAAAGAGGATCTTCGGGTTCAGAGCAAGCGCCCGGGCAATCGCAACACGCTGGCACTGGCCGCCGGAAAGCTGGCAGGGATAGGCATCCGCTTTATCCGAAAGCCCCATCTTCCGCAAAAGTTCTTCCGCCTCTTTGTAAACCTCCTCCTTCGGACGCTTCTGAATGCTGATCGGCGCATCCGTGATATTCTTCATCACTGAAAAATGCGGGAAAAGATTGAAATTCTGGAACACCAGCCCGAAATACGAGTGGATCTGTTTCAGTCTGGCACCTTTCGGAAAATTCCGCCTGCCGTCCGCATCGACCCAGGCAGCCTTTTCCCCCATATAGAGGATCTCTCCTCCGTCGATCTGCTCCAGCATGGTCGCGCACCGCAGCAAAGTGGACTTGCCCGATCCCGACGGGCCTATAATGGATAAAATCTCCCCCTCACTTACGGAAAGAGAAATATCGTGGATGACTTCCAATCCGTCGAACTGTTTTTTGATATGGTTCATTTCCAGCAGTTTCATGGCCGCTCCTTTACTGATAATAATCCAGCATTTTCTCGATCCGTTCCATCACAACCGCCACAACAAGGTTGAATACATAGTAAAAAACGGCAGCCACCACAAATGGCATAAATGTCGTCTGCGATGCGGCGATCTGCTTGGCGATCGTAAACATTTCCGCATAAGCCAGAGAAAAGCTTAATGAGGTATCCTTAACCAGCGTGATGACCTCATTTGTGACAGACGGCAGGATCCTTTTGATCACCTGAGGAAAAATAATCTTGATAAAGCATTGTGTTTTTCCATAGCCCAGTACCTGCGCTGCCTCATACTGTCCGGCAGGCATGGACTCGATCCCGGCACGGTAAATCTCGGCAAAATAGGCCGCATAGTTCAGTGAAAATCCGATAATGATGGCCATAAAGCGGTATCCGCCGCCAATTTTCATGCCAAACAGATAGTACGGACCGAAATAAACCACCAGAAGCTGCAGCATCAGCGGCGTTCCGCGCATCACAGAGATATAGGCTTTTGTGATCGTACGCAAAATGGCATTTTTGGACATTCTGCCAAACGAGATCAGCAGCCCGAGAGGCAAAGAAAAAACAAGAGTCAGCGCAAAAATCCCCATGGACTTCAGCATACCGCTGCTCAGCTGTTCCAGCATTACTGAAAATTTCATATC
Organism: Lachnospiraceae bacterium; assembly: GCA_021199655.1. Classification (GTDB taxonomy): domain Bacteria; phylum Bacillota; class Clostridia; order Lachnospirales; family Lachnospiraceae; genus Choladousia. Next base: position 17,206 of record JAJQHQ010000081.1, read on the forward strand.
GATGTACCTGCGAAAATAAATTTGAAAGAAAGGGCATCCCGTCTTCGCAAGATGCCCTCATCTCCTGATACACGCTCAATCTTACTCGGTCACAGCCTCGGTCTCGACCTCAGTCTCACCCTCTTCAAGGATGCCATCACCTAAGCAAACCATATCGCCGAGCTCATATTTTTCAGCTAGCTCAGCCACGGTGCCGTCCTCAACCAGCGCCAGCAGAGCCTCATTTACCGTGTCGCGAAGCTCTTCGTCGTCCAGACGGAAACCGATGCCGTACTGTTCAGAGTTCAGCTCTTCATCCAGAATGATATAGCCTTCTTTTTCCTTAATCTGATACTGCGCTACGCCGATGTCCATCGCTACCGCGTCAACACTTCCGGCCTGCAGCTCTACGAATGCCGTGTTGTAATCCGCGAACTCCAGCAGACTGCCGAAGGTTGCCGCCAGATCTGCCTGATCTCCGTCCTCACTCAGCAGCTCCAGCGCAGCGGAAGCAGCCTGTACACCCACGATCTTGCCTTCCAGATCCGCAAGGCTTGTGATACCGGATTCTTCGGATACCACGATCACCTGGCTGTTGTCCACGTACGGATAGGACCATGTGTAATCATCCTCACGTCCGTTGATCGTAAAACCGCTCCAGATACAATCGATCGAGCCGGACTCCAGCTCCAGATCCTTGGAATCCCAGTCGATCGGAGTCTTAACGAGCTCCCAGCCTTCCAGATCGCAGACCGCCTGTGCCAGTTCCAGGTCAAATCCGGTATATTCTCCATCATCGTCCATATAACCATAGGGCGGATATTCCGCATCGAAGCCGACGGTAAAAGTCGTTCTCTCTTCTGCCATACCGACAGTGCCTATTACCATGGAAAGTGCCATTGCCGCGGCCATCCCTGCCGCAATCTGTGTTCTTTTCATAATATCTCCTCCTCCATATATGTATGGAAAAATGGTGTAACGCTTCAAAACAGCAGACTGTTCTGAACTGTTATAATAAAATAAGTTACTATGGTAAACAGACCCCGCATCCTGCTTTCAGCATCGTGTTCAGTCCGCATACTCACTAAGCGTGCTCCTGTACTTCAGGATCCAGATGCCAAACAGGATCATAAATCCAAGCTGGCCAACGCCGGTAATAATGCCGGTGATCTCCGAATTGACGATTCCGGAAAGAAGGCTGATAATAGCGGTCAATGCAACTATCATTTTAACCACTGCAACATATACCGATACACTTCCATAGCGTTCGCCGTTCACAGCGTTCTTCCGAACGGTCTTTATCGTAGACAGATAGCAGAAGAAATACATAAGAACCGCCATGGTTACAATGATCGCCAGAACCAACAGCACCACTGCAAGTGTGATCAGGCTCGTCGTCCCCGTGTTCCATGCGGCAATCACAAATGTCACAAACACGACCAGCACCACCAGAAGCACCGCGCAGGCTGCGATCATGTTCAGTATGACCGCTATCTTCATAAACAGGAACCCGGCGCCCGACATCTTATCTCCGGCACTGCGCACGGTAATGCACAACGCCCACAGCGCGATGCAGAACAGAAGATCCGGTATGCGGATCACCAGATTCAGGATCAGCGCACCACTGTCAAGCTGCGCCATCGCCGCCTGCAGCAGCGAGGTATATCCGCTGATCTGTGACGGAAGCGGAAGCAGAGCCAGCAGCTTCACCGCCTGCTCATAATTCAGCTGCCGTAAAAATATAGCGGCCACAGAACTCACAAAGTATGCCGTCTGCAGCAGCGTGATCAGGATCAGAAGCGGTGACGCAATGGCATCCTGCGCAGCCTCCATGATACGCCTTGCCGTGCCGGAATGCTTGCCGCCATGCTGTCCGTTTCCCTGCCCTGCCTGTGCAGGCTGCGGATACGGCGGAACCCCCATTCTCTGCGGCTGTGCCGCCGGCTTTGTTCCGTTCTTAAGGTTGCTCTGCACATTCGCCGGGGTGTTTCCCTGCGAAGATGCTTCTGCTGACTGTACAGGCACAGTCTCTTTCATCGGTGTCGATGCGGGTCTCCTCGGCGGTCTTGAAGCGGATCTGCCGGATGCCGTCCCGGCTCCGGTTCCTCTTTCAGCCGTCGTATGTCCGCCCTGTACATCTCTGCGGATCACGCCCTGTGCTCCGCTGTATTCTGCCATAGACTCCTGTCCGTATATCTGAGGGCCGCCTTTTTTCCGATGGGCAGCAGCCCGTTTTGCTGTCTGGATTTCCTCTTCTTTCGCTTCCTGCGCTGTTCCCACGGGCTCAGATCCCTGAGGCTTTTGTGAGAGTTCTGCTTCCTGCGCCATTCCCGCGGTCTGTGCTTCCTGAGGCTTCTCCGAAGCTCCGGCTTCCTCGGGCTTTTCTGACGACTCAGCTTCCTCTGGCTTCTCCGACGGCTCAGCTTCCTGAGGGTTCTCCGACGGCTCGGCTTCCTCGGGCAGCCTGTCAGCTTCCGCTGTTTTTTCTGCGGCGGCTTTCATCAGTGTCTCCACGTCCACCGAGTCACGCGCAGCCGCTTCTGGTGCTTCTTCAGCCCCTGACACAGGTGCCTCCTCTGTGATCACTGTCAGCTCCGGCTCCGCTGTTCCTTTCTGCACGGAGGAAGAACCTTCTCCCTGCACCTTTGCCCACATCTCTTTGAGCTGTTCTTCCATCTCCTCCAGTGAGTCTTCCGGAGCCTCTTCTACCGGAGCATCTTCCATTTCCACAAACGGATTCCCGCATACACTGCAGACCGTATCTCCATCGCTTCCTATATTGCCACATACAATACAGCGTTTCATCCCTGTTCCGTTCCTCCTGTTCTGACTGTCCCCGGGCGATCCCATACTGCCGGTCTCCCATGGCATATCCGTAAGCAGCCATGATCTTCAGATTCATCCCCGGATTTTCGTCTCTGAATCTCGTCTCTGAATCCTCTTCTCCGGCTTCAGCCTTCTTACGCACGCCCCTGACATCTCGGGGCACAACTTATTTGTGATTATAACCCATTCTTACAGTCATAGCAAGAAAAAATTGGTGCATTCCGTGGAAGCAGCCGGTAAAACGTTACTATTCACAGCTACGCTGTGAATGTAACGATTTCGCCCCATTTTAAATGCATCTTCGATGCATGGGGCGAAATCACACTTCCGAAACGTGTTCTGGCGCAGCCTGACAGCAGGTGTCAGGCTCGCCGTGAATAGTAACAGAAAAACCACAGTAAAAGAAATTTTGCAGCTGTGAAGGTACAGAACTGTTTTGAAATTTATACATTTTCCTGCAGCATTTTATCCAGACTGACAAGCTTCACGCTGAGGACAAAAATCTCTGTCGCCAGCGCCAGCTCCTCTTCTGTCGGGAACGAAGGCGCAATGCGGATATTGCTGTCTTTCGGATCTTTTCCATACGGATACGTCGCGCCGGCACCGGTCATCGTCACACCCGCCTCTTTTGCCTTTGCAACGATCTTCTTCGCGCAGCCTTCAAGAGAATCAAAGGAGATGAAATAGCCTCCCTTCGGCTTTGTCCAGGTACCGATCTCCAGACCACCCAGTTCACGCTCCAGACCACTTTCAACCGCCTCAAACTTCGGACGCAGAATAGCCGCGTGCTTTCTCATGTGTTCGTGAACGCCGTCCATGTCCTTAAAGAAACGCACATGCCGCAGCTGGTTGAGCTTATCATGACCGATCGTCTGATAGAACAACGCGCGCCGCGCATCCGCAAGGTTCGCCTCTGACGCCGCGAATGCCGCGATGCCGGAACCCGGGAATGACACTTTTGAGGTAGAAATAAACTTATATACCAGATCTTCATTGCCGACCTTCGTCGCTTCTGTCAGAAGCTCCAGGATCACATCCTGATCGTCGTCATAAAGATGATGGATGGAATACGCATTATCCCAGAAAATGCGGAAGTCCTTCGCCGCCGGCTTCAGGTTCGCGAAGCGGAGCACCGTCTCATCCGAATAGGAAACGCCGGTCGGATTCGAATACTTCGGCACACACCAGATTCCCTTGATCAGCGGGTCATTCGCTACCAACTGCTCGACCAGATCCATATCCGGGCCTGTCGGTAACAGGGGAACGTTGATCATCTCAATTCCAAAAAATTCCGTAATACCGAAATGCCGGTCATAGCCGGGCACCGGACAGAGAAATTTCACTTTCTCCAGCAGGCCCCAGGGCGTATGCCCGCAGACACCCATCGACATTGCCCGCGCCACTGTATCAAACATGACATTCAGGCTGGAATTTCCGTAAATCAGGATATCCTTTTCCGGCACCTCTGACATATCCGCCAGCAGCTGCCGTGCCTCCGGAATTCCGTCCATCACGCCGTAGTTCCTGCAGTCCACGCCGGATGAGCAGGTCAGATCCGCCGTGCTGCTCAATACATCCATCATGCCATTGGAAAGATCGAGCTGAGCCTTCGAAGGCTTTCCTCTTGACATATCCAGCTTCAGGTCTTTCGCCTTCATTTCATTATATCTGGTCTCCACAGCCGCCCGCTCTGCCAGAAGCTCCTCGCGGCTCATGCATTTATACGGTTTCATAATGTCCTCCTCCCTGGTCATAACGATAATACGTTTCCAGTGTTGTATTTGGTCTTTGGATGTCTTTGTACCGCGCACAAATGTCCGTCCAAAAATTAACCTTACTTATTCTAGTCCCACAGGCCTTATCCGTCAAGACTTTCTTTTAAAGATTTGCCTGGCGCGCCCGCTGCGCGTAGCGGGAGATATTTATCGCATCCTCGATTTCCAGGTCGCGCTCTCCGGCCAGCGATTCCAGATGGTGGCGAAACTCATGAAGCAGTACCTTCCGCAGCTTTCCCCGAACGGCTTCGTCGCTCATTCCCGTCCGCCCTGCCCGCTGTTCCCGTGGCTTTTCCGTTTCCATGTGCGTGTTTTGCTGCCCCGGCATACTTCCTTCTCTCACGCATTGCGGTGCCGGCGATGTAAAAGGACCGTAGCAGCGTAGAAACGATCCGTAATATACTACGATGAAGCGCCCCAGATAATGATCCCGGTGATATTCTCCCAACACAAAAAGATCTCCGTGAAGATCCGCGGGATGCAAAAGCGCCCGTTCCTTCACGATGATCCCTCCGTTAAGTTCCCGGTAAAAGTCTTCCGGAAATGTGTCCGCGATCTCATACGCGGCGGTTTCAAATTCATCAAATGTCACACGATCTCCTTTGCTTCTTTCATTAACTGACAGTCGCGGCTGTGCTCGCATTTTCCAAAATCACAGTCCCAGGAAAGCAGTCTCCTGCTCCCATCATCTGACACCTCAAATTCACAGAAGACCGTCCTGGTCTGATTTTGTCTTTTACAGAATCCGCTTATAAATTCCTCAGTTTCCCGCATATATTTCCTGCCCTTCTAAGATTCCCGGATTTCACGGCATGTCAGATAGAAACGACAGCGAATATCCAGAACCTGCTGTTCCGGGCAGCCGCAATTCTCATCCCGCTTCCGGCCTGTTCAGTCTGCGGACGACTCATCAGAAGCCTGCTCCTCTTTCGTCTCATCAGTCTTTCTTATCATACGTTTCTTCAGGCTGGCAAAAGCATCCCTGTGGCTGTAAGAAACCGCTTTTGGATTTCTTTTAAGCAGTCCTCGGATGGATTTGCCGTTCAGCTTCTGCAAAAGCTCGCTCTCCGCCGACAGACGGCCTGCCTTTTCCTGCAGCGTGGACAGCTTATCTGTCAGCTCCTGTACCGCCGCAATATGATCAGCCATTCCCTTTACCGGCGTGATTCCGTGTCCGCCATTCTCCCGCAGATATTTTTCAAGGTCAATCTTTCGCTCTTCCAGTGACATTCCCAGTTCATGGCGCCGCTCTTCGAGTGCTTTCTCAATCTCGTTTCGCCGCTCTTCGAACGACGTCTCCATCTCACTCCGTCGCGCTTCAAACAACGTCTCCATCTCACTCCGCCGTTTTTCAAACAACGTATCCATCTCATGACGCCGCTCGGCGAGTGCCATCTCCAGCTCACGCCGCCGCTCGGCAAGCTGCGCCAGTTCCTCCTCGGCATGCTCCAGATAAACCAGCACGTCTTTGAGACGGATGGCTGCGCGGAACGAGGTCACAAGATCGCCCGTGACAAACGGCGTCACCGCAAAAACGATGACCGTAACGATCTGCTCATTGACCGCAAGCACGACTTTTTCCAGTTGGACCTGCAGCACGTCCACTACCAGGATCGTCATCACCGCCCAGCAGAGCACAGACGCCAGACAGATATGGCCGTTTACGCTCAAAAGTCTGCCTGTGTAGTCCCAATACCGCACATGAAACAGTTTTTCCATGACAGCACCGGTCACATACTCCAGAACAGTGGCTGAACCCATGCCCGCAAGGCACATCAATGGCAGATTATCCCTGAAAGGAATTGTAACTACCAGTACGCAAAGTGCGCCAAATCCATAGATGGGGAGAAGGGGGCCTTTTAAAAACCCCCGGTTCACCCAGTGTTTTTCAGAAATTGATACATAGACAGACTCAAATACCCAGCCCAGAAAACAGTAAATGTAGAAAAAAAGTACCCACTGTGAAAATGTATAAATTTCCATACGTTCTCCGCTTTAGATCTCGTTTTCGTTCTTGCTTTCGTTCTTCGCCTTAGTTGCTCACTTCCAATAACTTGTTCTTGAGCTCCTGCTCCATGCGGTTCAGTTCATTCTCAGCCTCGCGGCGTTTCTGCCGTCCGTCCTCCTGAATCTTAATCACCTCATCCAAAGTCGAGATGAGCGTCGCGTTTGTATTCTTCAGGGTCTCCAGATCCACAATGCCGCGCTCTGAAGCCTTTGCGCTCTCTACGGTCGCCACCTTCAGCTTTTCCGCATTCTTCTTTAAGAGCGCGTTTGTCATATCCGTGACTTCTTTCTGCGCCTGCGCCGCCTGGTTCGCATGTTCCACACCGAGTGCGATCACCATCTGGCTCTTCCAGAGCGGAATCGTATTGACCACCGTCGACTGGATTTTTTCAATCATCATCGTATCGCTGGACTGCACCAGACGGATCTGCGGTCCGGTCTGAATCGCGATCATACGGGTCAGTTCCAGATCGTGAAGCTTCTTCTCAAACCGGTCGCAGAGATCCTGCAGATCTTTCGCCGCCTGCGCGTCCTCCGGAAGGTTGCTTCTCTGCGCCTTGTCAAACGCGTCTTTTACTTCCGTGGCCCGCACTTCCTCCAGACGTTTTTTCCCGGCCAGAATGTACATGGACAGTTCTTTAAAGTAGGAAAGGTTCAGATTATACATCTTGTCCAGCAGCGCCACATCTTTCATCAGCTGCACCTGATGGTCTTCCAGTACCGTGCAGATTTTCTCCACGTTGACCTCAGCCTTGTCATACTTTGTCTTCATCGCGGCAATCTTATTGCCGTTCTTTTTGAAGATACCCAGAAAGCCCTTTTCCTCATCTGTGTCAAAGCTTTTCAGCTCTGTCACCAGATTTGTGATCATATCGCCGACTTCACCGAGATCTTTCGTGCGCACATTCTTCAGCGCGTTCTCTGAAAAATCAGCCATTTTCTTCTGCGTGCCAGCTCCATACTGCAGAATACCGTTGGAATCATGCAGATCAATCTGTTTGCTGAAATCATCCACCATCTTCCGCTCTTCCGGAGTCAGTGATTCCTCCGTCAGCTGAGGATCCACCGGGATCTGCTCCGCTTCCTTCGCGGCAGGCATTGCTGTCTCCTGCGCGACCGGCACAGATGCCGCTTCCTCCACAGGCGTACCGAACGTCAGTACCGGTGTTGGCGCCTCCGAAAAATCCTTAAATTCATCCATCGCTCATTTCCTCCTCTTTTTAATATATAGACTCTCGGAATCTCAACGCCGCATAAAACGCGGCTTTTTGAGACCCCATTT
>JAJQHQ010000105.1 GCA_021199655.1 Lachnospiraceae bacterium
GCTTCCCTCGCCACATCCCGAATTGTCACGCCCATCCGCGCACCTTCTTCCCGGATAATCGCTTTCAGATAATTTTTATCCTGATTTCATAATAATCTTCAAACAATTATCCGTCAACAAAAATCGCAAATCCAAATCCTCCCAGACGTCTTTCGAACAGATTCTCACTCCAATAACATTTCTTCTCCCCACATTCCTTTATATCAAACTCCGCTTCCTGTTCGCCGGCATTCAAATATACCGTAACCTTTTGTCCCTCATCTGTACGTGTAAACGCAAATAGATGCTCCCCCTTTTGTGCTCGACAGGTATGAAAATCCCCCTCACGAAGAGCACTCAATTCCCTGCGCATCGCAATTGCCCTTTGAAAGAATTGAAGAAGTGTTTCATTTTCGGATTCCCATGGCATCGAGCTTCGATATTCATCTTCTGTTTCTCCCTCGATTCCCTGTTCATCCCCATAAAAAACTGTCGGCATTCCAACGAATGTCATCAAAAATAAGATCGCCAGGCGATATCTTTTCAGATTTCCTTTGCACAGAGATAAAAATCGCCCGACATCATGGCTGTCCAACAAGTTCATCTGAACCTGTGTCATCTGCACACGGTAACGCATAAGCATATTTGTAACCCTGCCAGAAAACTGGAAAGCATCAATACTGCCCTCTGCAAAAAAAAGGTTGCAATGCTTTCTGAAATCATAATTCATAGTGGAATCAAAAATATCCCCCTGCAGCCAGTGGCCAGCACTCTCCCAGACCTCACCAATCAGGATTGCATCCGGATTGACTGATTTTACCGATTTACGAAAGGCTCTCCAAAATCCATCATCTATTTCACTGGCAACATCCAGTCTCCACCCATCAATGCCAAATTCTTTTACCCAATACTGTCCAACCTTGCAGAAATATTCTCTCACTTCGGGATTTTCCGTATTTAATTTTGGCATCATACGTTCATAGGCAAAGCAGGCATAAGAAGGATATATATCTGCACTCTCCGGCCGGGTCACCGGAAATTCAAGGTGATAAAACCAGTCACAATATCTGGATTCTTCCTGATAGCGGATCACATCATCAAATGCAAAGAAATTCCATCCGCAATGATTAAAAACACCATCAATAATCACCTTAATTCCATTGCTATGTAAAACATGAATCATTTCCCGAAATGCTTCATCACCGCCAAAGCATGGGTCAACATGATAATAATCCAAAAGGTCATATTTATGGTATTCTCCTGCCGCAAAAATCGGATTCAGATAAACGCAGGTGATACCAAGACTTAACAGATAGTCTATGTTTTCCGTTATTCCGTTAAGCGTTCCTCCGCGCTTTCCCGTTACAGTTTTTTCCCCATATTTTATGGAAACAGCTTGCTCTGAAATATATGCGTGTGATGTCGCAAAGCTATCCGGGAAAATATTGTATACGACCGCATTTCCTGCCCATTCCGGCACTTTAGCCAGATTTGCACGGTGGTTAAAAGGAAGCTTGAAATACTGCGAGCGGTCATCTACCAGATGATCTGTAAATACATCTCCATAATAAAGCACAGTCTGTTCGCCATCGTCCATTTTAAAATAATAATAAACCCGGTTGTACGGACTATCGACGATTGCCTGCCAATAATCATGATATTCATCACTGGCTATTTTCTCCATTGTAACAGCCGTAAAAATAATCGGCGTAACACGGCAGGCCGTATCTCCATAATTAAGTATAACCTTTTTCAGATCTCCCCTCGCACAACGGAGCTTGTACACAATATGCTTTTCATCCAGTCCATACGCATATTCAGACATAGGAATATGCAGTATCGCATCCAGTTTCATCCTTTTACCCCTCCCGCAGTCAGTCCTGATGTCATATATTTCTGGCAGGCAAAGAAAATAATCAATACCGGAAGTGACACAACAATAGCAGCTGCAGAAAAGACCGGCCAGCTTCCCTGCATCTCTGTTGCCTGAAGCGCATACAACCCCGCTGCCAAAGTGTAGTTTACTTCTCCAGTCATAAAGGTCGTCGAATAAATGTATTCATTCCAAACATAAATTAACACCATCAATGCAGTAACAATAATACTCGGCCGTGCCAGCGGCATTACAATCCGGCACACCACCTGAATAGCATTTGCCCCATCAATCTTTGCCGCTTCCTCAATTTCCACAGGAATAGAGTCAAAATATCCTTTCATGTTCCACAGACTGAACACTGCCATCGTTCCAGTATAAATCAGAATCAGCCCCACGCGGTTGTTGATCAGTCCCATCGGGCGAAGCAAACGATATAAAGCAAACATGGACAGAATAGAAGGAAAAGAATTTAATAAAACCAGTCCCCGCAGAATTGGTTTTCTTCCTGGAAACCGTTTTCTGGAAAAACAATATGCTGCCGGGATTGCTACAAGCAACGACAGGGCAACCGTTGTAAAGGCCAGAAAAACCGTATTTCCAAACCAGCGTATGATGTCCTCGCCAAACAATACCTCTCTGTAATTATCAAGAGTAAAATCCTTTGGTATAAAAGAAAACTGAGATGTAAGCAGGGAATTCTGTCCATTAAATGAAACACTTAATGTATAAAACACAGGAACCATTGTAACAAGGCATATCACAATAAAAAACAGATTCAAAAGGATCAGCTTCATTCCTTCTTTTATTTTTTTCTGGCTCATTCATCCACCTCCTGAATCTGAAATTTCGCTGAAAAGAGAATCAATAGCAGAAAAATGATAATGGAAATTGCGGAGCTATATCCATAATTATTGGTAATAAAAGCGTTCTCATAAGCATAGGTCAAAATCGTATGGAAGTTCGAACCGGTCTTTGCTCCTGCCTGCTGTGTCAGAAGATATACAACGTCAAATTGTTTAAATGTCGTAAAGACAGTGATGATAACTGCCGGTGCTATCATTGGCCGAATAGTAGGAATCGTAATATAAAATGTGCGCTGCAGCCATGTTGCGCCATCCAGCGTTACACTCTCATAATAGCTGCGGTCGATTGACTGAAGTGCGCCGTCTATTATCATAATCATAAAAGGCAAAGCCAGCCAGAGATTCACTACAGTACAACAGATAAATGCCGAAACATCACTTCCCAGCCATCGGACAGGGTCATAGCCCAGCTTTTCCATCCACTGGTTCAAAAGACCAAACTGCGTATTAAACATACCGGTCTTCCATATCAAAATGGAAACATAACCCGGCAGCGCCCATGGAACCATCAGAATCGTCTTATAAAGCTTCCGAAGTCTGAGTTTTGGCGTATTCAAAAGTGATGCCAGAATGAAAGCAACAACCAGCTGTATCACCATATTAACAATTGTCCAGAGTATTGTCGCCAAAAGAGCCGTCATAAAACCGGAATCCAGCACAAACAACGCCCTTGCATAATTGCCCAGTCCAATTATGGAGAAGTCAAACCAATGATACACGTTCATATTAGTGAGCGAAATATAACCTGTGTATAAAATTGGAAAAACTACCATCAGCGCAATCAGAATCAGGGACGGCGCAGACCATGCATACGAAAACAGCATATCCTTCTTTTTACGTTTCATAATCTCCGTCACCTCGCTTTACTTCATTGCTTCAATCAGTTCATTTGCCTGAGAAAGTGCCGAATCAAAACTGCTGTCGATGTCTTTTCCGGAAAGATTCACATCCGTAAGAAGGTTGCTCACAACCGTCCACATCACATCCATTTCCGGAATATTCGGCATGGGTATTGCAATTTCCGCAGTTGTCCGCATAGCCTGAACCAGCTCATCCTCTGCCACAGCAGAATCCTCATAACAAACCGAATTTGCAGGGGCACACCCGCTTGCCAAAGCCAATGATGTGCCAATCTCCGGTTCGAGAAGTGCAGTCAGAAGTTCTTTTACTGCATCTGTCTTGTTCTCTGCTGCATACTGTAATACGTGTATGCCCTGAACACCGGAATATGGTGAAAGCTGAAGGCCTGTACTGTCTACCACCGGCATTGCCGCTATTCCAAGGTCAAT